>NZ_CAEUHO010000001.1:1459944-2189916 GCF_903181435.1 Bacteroides acidifaciens | reverse complement strand
CTTTGGAAGTCAATTGCTCCGTGCAATGATGCTCGTAGTTATACAGGAAGTCGAACCGGCGGCTGATGTCTACCGACGGGATACGGGAAACTTCCAATTGGATATGATTATCATCGGAAGAACCGGCAAGGCTGTATGACAGCTCACCGCTCTGTCCGGCTTCTACCCATTGGCTGCTGCGTAATGTTACAACCGGGTTCGGGTTGCGTACCTCTATTTCTATGGTTTCTTTCGTCTGCTGCCCGCCACCGCTTGCAGTGAGGTGGATGGTTGCTTTTCCTGTCTTACTGCCGGTTTTTAGTGTGAAGAAAGTAAGCTGGTCGCCCGGTTGGTTGAAAGTCAGTGACTTTTGTGTGGAACCGACAATCTGAACTCCGCCACCGGTAGCTTGGATGGATACGGTTACATTTTTCACTTGCTTTTCCATGGCAAAGATATTCACCGGAACAGTAATTTCTTCTTGGATGCTAAGTACACGCGGCAAGGTAGACAACAGCATTAACGGTGTCCGTACATAAGCCGTTTTTTCTGCATTGCCGTAAGCTCCGTCCTGTCCTGCCACTACCATGGCACGCACTGAACCCACATACATCGGTAACTTCAGTGTATGTGTCTGGTGCTTGCCTTTTCCCAGATAGAAAGGCCCAATGAATTTAACAACCGGTTTGAAACGGTTCGCCTTTGCGTCGGCAGGCTTCAATGAAGCGTCTCCACCTGTGCTGAAAAGAGAACTGTAACTTCCGGCGGAAGCTCCTAATACATTATCATACATATCCCATGTCCGGATGCCGAGTGCCTCGCGTGAGTAGAAGTCGTTCCATGGGTCGGGAGTTTTGAAGTTCGTTAAATCCAGCAAACCGTCATCCACGATAGCTAATGTATAAGTCATCGGCTTCCCGTTCTTTTCGCTGACGCTGACATTGAAACTCGTTTCCGGTCGCAACACTTCCGGCATCTGTATCTGCGGTTGCAGTATAGTCTGATTGTTAGTCACGAATACCGGGACAACACCATACATGCGAATCGGCAAGTCATTGACCGTTTGTGCATGAGGTTGCAACAGGCTGATGTGCAAATATACGTTCGGTGCCATTTCCGGCATAACCTTAAAGCTATATTTCGTATCTCCCTGACTGGATACCTCTATCCATTCCTGTTTAAGTACCGTCGAACCGTTTTCGATGGATACCAACGCACGACCACCGGCTGCTGCGGGGATAATGGCGGTAGCCGTTTCGCCTATTTCGTAAGAATCCTTATTCAGTGAGAATGCAAGCATTTTGATACCGCTGGGGTCAGATTTGCTTGAACGTCCTCTCCAATCCGGCCAGTCTACGTAGATAGTACCACCGGTGGCATGCCCGCTCTCTTTGTCTTTTACATATACCAGATAGCGTCCCCAACTCGGATAATCAACACGGAATTTGAAGGAAGCTTTTCCACCGTTGGTTTGCAGGTTGCCACTGGCTACCGGAGTGATGGAACTGCTGTTTATATATGAGCTGAAAGATTCGTCACTGTTCTCCCACCACCAGCTCCAACTGATACGGTATATTTTATATTCCAAATTCGAACGGCTTACCGGTTTTCCTTCAGGATTTACAGTAACAACGTCAAATACATGGTCTTTATCCGTTTCAATGTATTTCCCTTTCGGCTGATTCAGGTTGATACCCACATAAGATGTGAACGGTGAGAAAGGAACGCTTTGTGTGTAAATGCTCGCGTCTCCACCCGGTTCAAATACACGGGTAGTGAAAGAAGCGTTCAGCATACCCGGTGCATTTGCCGCTGCCGGAAGTTTCAAGGTAACGCCTGCTCTTCCTTCCGCGTCGAGCACACCGTCGAATACGTCCGCTTTGATGGTTGTGAAATCCGTAGCCGGGTTATTGAAGAGATATTGCCCGTAATTCTTGAACTGCGTGTTTACTCTGGACAATGACATTTCGACTTTTGCTTTCAAGCGTGCAGCGGTCGCCCCCGTCAGCCATGCGGAAGTGAGTGGAGCATAAAACTCTTTATCCGTCGATTGAAGCACTTGGGGCAATGCCAGTGTTATTTTGAGTCGGTTGGGTTTTATTGTTTCAATGCGCAATCCCTTGTGGAAAGTTGTCCCACCCACTTTTACGTAAGCATTCCAAAGTCCGGTAGGAACATCCGCCTGAGTCGGAACGTCAAAAGTATAGAAACCGTTCATACCTTGCGTCGAAATCATCTTGGTGTAGAATTGTCCTTTCGGATTATAAATCTCCAGTGCTACCGGATGGTTGTCCGGTATTCTTTTCTCGCGGTCTTCCAAGATAAAGGATATATGCAACGTATCCCCCGGTCGCCATACACCTCTTTCACCATATATAAATCCTTTCAGTCCTTTCTGAATATCCTTTCCACCTGCATCGAACCGGCTGACGGATTGCTCTTCACCGTCTACCACGCGTACATAGGCTTTTTGTTTATCCGATTCGGCGACGACAATAAAAGGCGTACCTTTCGTAGTAATTTCCACCAAGCCATCTCCATTGGTTTCTCCTTTGCCTATCACCTGCAACTGGAAGTTATAAACGGTGACTTGCGCCTTGCCTACCGGTTTTGTATCTAAAATATTGCTGACTGCAATCCATAAATTATTCAGGGAGTTCTTCTTCACAATCATTCCCAGATTGGAAGCGAAAACATTGCAGGAGGCTGTCCTGCCCGACTCCATATAATAGGATGGATGGCAAGGATTGTCCCGCTCTCTCCATCGATATAAGCTCCAGTCCATTGTTGCACCGTAATAGTAATAATAAGCCTCGGGAACATCCCACATAGCTTCGTCTTCTTCCGACAAAACGTTTCCGCTTACTTTTGTCAAACCGTCGGAAGCACTATCGGCAAACTTCATTTCCTGATTATCGCTTCCGCCGCAAGGATATGCTGAATATTCTTGCCGGAAAGATAAGACAACCCGGTAGATAGCGCCCGGTTCCTGATGAATCAGTCCGGCAAGGTCTATCGAGTAATCTTCCCAACGATGGACGTCTTTGGATGAATCTTTACCTAACCACAATGTTTTCTTATAAACCAATCGTCCCGAACGGCGCAATTCATTGGCAGAAGCCAGCGAGTTACTCTGCATGAACATCAATACATTGTTCTCGAAAATACGTATCACGCTCAAATCCACCGCATACAGGTTGACAGCCCGGAACGGGATAATCAGGCTTTTCGAATCGGGGAGAATGGCTGCCGAAGTAGACATTTCCACTTGTGGCTTTAGGTTCAGCTCACTGAACGAAATAGAATGTGAAGTTCCTAAAGTCTGCTCCTGATTGCTTTTTACTCCTTCATGGATATTTAAAGTCAGTTTATTAATCTTGTTCGTTTCGAAATAGACAAATACTTTGTTGTCCTTGATTTGAGTGATAGAGGAAGATACTTCCGGTATTTCAATCAGTCCTTTCAAGTCTTGTGTGTTGGATACGGGAGCGGAGAATACGATTTCGATTCCATTCTCCGGTTGGTCAATGCGTTCGGCGGTCAGGAAACGAAAACTGTCTTTTGCCGGAATCAAAATCTCTTCGCTTTGTGTCCGGTCGATTCGTGCGGGCTTCCCGTTTGCCTTTATCTCTAGTTGGTAATCTTCCGTCTCTCGTGGAATCCGGTTAATATTGAATTCATAACGGGTAGAGTTGTCGGTGGAAGTAACTTCTACCGGATAGCTTTTGCTTTTCCCATTGCCGGCGGTCAGCATCTTTTCTACTTCTTCTTTTTTCACTACGTCGCTGAAACGTATTTCTCCTTTTATACTTACCTCGTCGGGCTGGGTAGCTGTTATTGTTATAGGTTCTGTATGGATGGTAAAGTTACGTTCCTGCACTCGGAATGAGAAATTGAACTCTTTCAGTTTCTTATCGACTTCTATAAAATCTCCGAGTTGGAAAGTCCCTTCATAAAACGCTCCCGGTTTTAGTGTACCTTCTTCCGGCACAAATTCAATGGTATTATTGCTAACCCAATACGCTTTGCCTTTTAATGAGGGTGAAAAACTGAACGGATTATCTTTCAGTTCGTTGTTCATATCCACCATCGGCTGGTCGTGTGTCAGTTCGATGCGTATGGTCGAACCTTGTGAGATGACTCCGCCCGTATATGCATTGACGTATGGCGCGTATTCTGCAGAAGGAGTGATGTCTTTCTGGCTGTTCGTACATGCGGAAAAACTCACAATTATCATTACAAGGAAGAATAATCCGGTAGCAATGTTGCTACATCTGGTTTTAAATTGTCCCATAGCGAAGAAGTTTTTATGATTCAACAAACAAATATACAGCTTTTATAGTAGATTCTTTTCATTTCTAATTATTTTTGTACGCTCTAATAAAATTGTTTATGGGAAAAAAGAAAGAATATAAAGAGGCTAACCGACGATTTCTGAAAAGACTATCTTCTCAAGAAGGTATTTTTGCGTTGCCGTGTGGTATCTATTATAAAGTATTGGAGACGGGTGAAGGAACTGTTTCTCCGGGACCACGCAGCATTGTTACCGTGCATTACAAGGGAAGTCTGATTGACGGGCGGATATTTGATAATTCTTATGAGCGTACCTGTCCGGATGCTTTGCGTCTTAGTGATGTAATAGAAGGTTGGCAGGTGGCACTTCAGAAAATGCACGTTGGGGATAAGTGGATAATCTATATACCTTATACAATGGGATATGGTATTAAAGCTGTTGATTCTATTCCCGCTTACTCGACATTGATATTCGAAGTGGAACTATTGGCTGTCGCCTAGGGATGGACTTTCTGAACAGTTAAAGACAAGGATATTTCTCTTTAGTAGCACTAAGGTGTGTGTATTATAATTTAAGAAAGTCAGTAGCATTGTTTTATAATGGTTGATTATTCTATATAAACAACTTGATTGCCATTATAGTTCTTAAACGATTGGGTGAGATTGGTGCATTATGAAAAAGGGCTGGATGCTGAGGCGTAATAAAATAGTAATGATATACCATCCTATTTCATAATTCTGTTCTGATTGTGATTGCAGGGTCTAATACGACTACTTGTAAGAAAACAGAAAAAGTGGTCGCGAATAAGTCGCAAACCTTATATATTTAGCAATGCTATTACTTCATTTCTTAGTTTTGGTAAATGATTAATAACCATACTCCAAAGTATATCTACTGATAGGCTGTCATAACCATGTATGATATAGTTTCTAGCATCAACAATTTTGCGAGAATTGGTTATGGCTATATCTTTATCAACTTTTAGTATTCTATTCATAGCTTCACCAATAATTTCTATGTTTCTTTCAACGGCTCGTCTAAGGCATAGGTTACTATAGAAGTCATCATAAACTTTAGGAGCATTGCCGAAGAAACTTTCTACTTCTTCAATGGCAGTTAGAATATCTTGCAAGTGTTTCTTTATTAATTCATCCATAGATTAAAGTTTTAGTTGCATCCACATTCTTCTTCAAATATGGATTCTTAATAGTCTGTTCTTCCAGTAAGTCTACTTTTCTGCCAAACAAATTTTCTAAAGCATATTTGAAATCAAAGAAATTATCAAAGTAATCGCTTACTTCTGCCTTATTAAAATCGACAACTAAATCAACATCGCTGTTGTCATTAAAACGACTCGTAAGAACAGAACCAAAGACAAATAATTTATGTACCTTATGTTTTTTGCATAGGTCAATTATCTTTTGGATATTATTTTCAATCAGCTTCATAGGTGTATCTCCTTTCAATGCAAAGATAATTAATAACTCTTACTTTAACAAGGTATCATTAGGGATAGTTGTATTAATACTCTACTTTTTTGCATTGGACTAATAAATACTTTCTTTTTTAGTTTAAAGTAGTATCTATATCCATCTTAGTAAAGTGAAATCAGTATTAGGTAGGAATACAAAACTAAACTATATTAGAAAGGTAGGAGAGAGGTAAATCAGCAGTTCAACCTATGAACATACTGAAAATAAAAATCCCCATAACCTTATCAGTTACAGGGATTTACTATATGGTAATTATTTAAATTACTTGCTCAAAGCCTGAGCTACGTCAACAGCGCAAGCCACTGTACAACCTACCATAGGATTGTTACCAATTCCCAGGAATCCCATCATTTCTACGTGAGCAGGAACTGATGAAGAACCAGCGAACTGAGCATCTGAGTGCATACGACCCATTGTGTCTGTCATACCGTATGAAGCAGGACCTGCAGCCATGTTATCCGGGTGAAGAGTACGGCCTGTACCACCACCGGAAGCTACAGAGAAATATGGTTTACCAGCAAGAACACGTTCTTTCTTGTAAGTACCTGCAACTGGATGTTGGAAACGAGTCGGGTTAGTAGAGTTACCTGTGATAGATACGTCTACACCTTCTTTCCACATGATAGCTACACCTTCGCGAACGTCGTCAGCACCATAACATTTTACTTTTGCACGAGGACCGTCAGAGTAAGCGATTTCACGAACAACTTTCAGTTCACCTGTAAAGTAATCGAATTGAGTCTGAACGTATGTAAAGCCGTTGATACGAGAGATGATCTGAGCAGCGTCTTTTCCAAGACCGTTCAAGATACAACGCAACGGTTCTTTACGTACTTTGTCTGCTTTAGCAGCGATTTTGATAGCACCTTCAGCAGCAGCGAAAGATTCGTGACCTGCCAAGAAAGCGAAACATTTAGTTTCTTCACGCAGCAACATAGCAGCAAGGTTACCATGGCCGATACCAACCTTACGGTCGTCAGCTACAGAACCCGGGATGCAGAATGCTTGCAGACCGATACCGATAGCCTCGGCAGCTTCAGCAGCGTTTGTGCAACCTTTTTTAATAGCAATGGCAGTACCTACAACATAAGCCCATTTTGCATTTTCAAAACAGATAGGCTGAGTTTCTTCACACGTTTTATAAGGATCAAGTCCATGAGCTTCACAGATAGCGTTCGCTTCTTCGATATCTTTGATGCCGTTAGCGTTCAAAGCAGCGATAATCTGTTTGATACGACGGTCTTGGCTTTCGAATTTTACTTCTCTAATCATTGTTTCTTTCCTCCTTATATTATTCGTGACGTGGATCAATAGATTTAACTGCTCCCTGTTCTGCTGTTACGCGTCCGTAAGTACCTGTAACTTTCTTCAAAGCTTCGTTAGCATCAGTACCCTTCTTGATTTCGTCCATGAACTTACCCATGTGTACGAATTCGTATCCGCAGATTTCGTCGTTCTTGTCCAAGAAGATTTGTTTGATATAACCTTCTGCCATTTCAAGGTAGCGAGGACCTTTAGCCAAAGTACCATAAAGAGTACCTACCTGGCTACGCAGACCTTTACCCAAGTCTTCCAAACCTGCACCGATAATCAAACCACCTTCAGAGAAAGCTGATTGAGTACGTCCGTATACGATTTGCAAGAAAAGTTCGCGCATTGCAGTGTTGATAGCATCGCAAACAAGGTCAGTGTTTAATGCTTCAAGAACTGTTTTACCCGGAAGGATTTCAGAAGCCATAGCAGCTGAGTGAGTCATACCAGAGCAACCGATTGTTTCGATCAAGGCTTCCTGGATGATACCTTCTTTAACGTTCAGTGTCAGTTTACAAGCACCTTGTTGAGGAGCGCACCAACCGATACCGTGTGTCAAACCAGAAATATCAACGATTTCTTTAGATTTTACCCATTTGCCTTCTTCGGGTATGGGAGCCGGTCCGTGGTTAGGACCCTTCTTTACAACACACATGTGTTCCACTTCGTGTGAATAAGTCATAATTAGCTCTTTTTTTAAGTGATATAATTAAAAATACGTAGTTACGATTCTCTAAATCGCCCACAAAGGTAGTCGATTTATTTGTTTCTGCAAATCGCCTTTTATTACTTTTTTGTGAAAAGAGACAAATCTGTTTACGTTTTTTCGCCGTTTGTAAAGTCGGGATTGCATTTGCGGAAGATTGAGGGTGACGAACTATCTATTTGCTGCTTTGTTATTAATTAGAAAACGAAAATTTGTGGAGTTGAATCAATAGATATACCTTAATTAAACAGGTGTGTATTTAGAAGTGCGGTTACATGTATAGAATTAGGGAGCGGATAAACTAGGGGGAGATGGATAATCTCGCTAAAAGCTTATATTATTCAGTTCAAAAAGTGTAGTCATGAGTGCATTAATTATAAGCAATCGGGAGTCTGTGCAAGGGACTATCCATCTAATTGTGTAAATAGAAAACTACGGGATTTTTCTCATAGTTTTTTTATTTATGTATTAACTTTGTAAAAATCAGATTTTATGGACATTCCTAAAGAATTTTTAAGTAAAGAGTTTCTGTCCCAGTTTAAGACAGGCGAAGATGTGACTGCTTTCATGAAAGAGCTTCATACTCGTGTTTATGAACAAATGCTGGAAGCAGAGATGGATAACCATTTAGGTTATGAAAAACACTCCAATCAAGGCGATCATAGTGGCAACTCCCGCAATGGTAGTTATAGGAAGCAGATTCAAACCGAGATGGGTAAATCTGTTATTCAGGTTCCTCGTGATCGGAAAGGAGAATTTGAGCCTATTGTTGTTCCCAAGCATCAATCCCGCGGCTTATCAATCGAGCGTCTTGTCATCTCTCTTTATGCCAAAGGTATGAGCGTCGCTGATATTGAGTCGGAAATGCAGGAAATATACGGCATTAACCTTTCCACCTCCGCTATCTCCATTATCACCAATAAAGTTAGCCAGGCTGCAACAGAGTGGCAGAATCGTCCTTTGGACAGTTTATATATGATTGTCTGGATGGATGGTATCGTATTCAAAGTCAGAGAAAACGGCAAAGTGATCAACAAGACTGTTTACCTATGTGTAGGTCTGAATAAGGAAGGTTTGAAAGAAGTATTGGGTATGTGGATTGGCAAAAATGAGAGTGCCGCTTTCTGGATGGGCGTTTTAACGGATCTCAAAGCCCGTGGTGTAGAAGACATTCTGATTACAGTTACTGATAACCTGAATGGATTTACGGAAACCATCAAGAGTGTATTTCCTGCCTCTACTACTCAAATATGTGTGGTACACCAAATTAGAAACTCCTGTCGCTATGTCGTCTGGAAAGAAAAAAAGGAATTCACTGCCGATTTAAAGAACATCTATAATGCACCTACTAAAGAAGCAGCTGAGATGGAGTTGGATAACTTTGAGCAAAAATGGGGTGCTAAATATCCATATGCGATACGCTCATGGAGAAATAATTGGGAAGAACTGACCGTGTTCTTTGATTTCCCCGTCGAGATTAGAAAGATTATCTATACCACTAATCTTATTGAAAATCTAAATGGGAAAATTAGAAAGTACACCAAAAATAAGCTATCATTTCCAAATGATGATGCACTGAAAAAATCTGTCTATTTGGCCATTAACGAAATTGAAAAGAAATGGTACCAACCTATTTGGAATTGGGCATTGATATTTAACCAATTTATTACTATATTTGAAAACAGGATTCAAGTATAAAACCCGAATCCTGAAGTTTTCTATTTACACAAAATTGTGGACAGTGCCCTGTGCAAAAACTATTTTTGGAAGACTGCTCCTCTTAAGTTCCCACTTTTCCTTTAATATTTTCTACTGTGTTTTCATAAGCTATTCCATTATTGCAGTAATTTTTTTTGCATACCTTTTTACAGTCTCTTTTTTCATTACATTGATTTGAGAAATATTGTATAACCCATTTGGATCTATCGCTTCAAGAAAAAGAATATCATAAATGGTTCTCATAAAATTTAAAAAAAACTACATTGAAGTAGCTTGGAGACACAACTCAATTTTGAGAAATAAGCAATAGCAAATATTTGTGAGATATTTCTACGATTTACCACAGGATTTATCATACTAAAAGATATATGTTTTCCCCATAGCTCAGAGTAAAATTGCATTAAATGATTAAATAGAACTTTTCCACCGAATGGTAAGCCTTCATGAAATAAAGTTTTATAAGGAAATGAAAAATGAATTCCATATTCCAAAGCTTCTTCAAGAATATCGCTAAATTGTTACTATTCGAATCTATACTTATTCATAAAATAAGAGACTTAGCAACTTTGCAGACTAAATTGTGAATACTTTAAGAATTGGCACAAGCAACATTCTCAAACAAAAAAGATTATAATTTATTTGAGAATGTTTCTTCTGCTTATAATGATATTTTATCAATTAAATATCTATTGTTTTGTTTTTTAATAGTAATAATTATTTTATAAGTTTTACTTCCTGCCTGATAAGTGATTTGAAAGACATTATCTCCCAATTGGTTAAGTTTAAAACTTTTACACCACATACAGTCGAAATCAAAGTTATTAATCAAGAGATCATATCCATTAAAACCATCCTTTTGATTTTCTAATTCTGCTTTCTCAAATTGTTCCAAGGCTGTATGTGACAAATTAGATAAACGCAAAGTTGATAGTTTCGCATTTACATCTTTATACATAGCACAATATGATGCAATATAAACTTTGTAAAAACTTTCTGCAAATGACTTTCCTGAAGTCTCATCTATTTTACACGCTTTCATATTCTCACAATTAGACAGCAGCTCATCTCCATATTGATCTCCATTCTGAACAGGCGTAATATATGCTATCTTACACTTCTCATCCACATTTTCCACTTTTAATGGAATTTTAATCATGGTAGTACTATCTTTTTCATTCCAAAGATAACTTACCATATACCAGTTGTCTGTAATATTTTTTACATTTAAAGTTCTAATAGCATCACTGTTTACATCTTGTGAACGTATTATTGGATCAACACTACTTATATTTATCATTCTTTGAACTTTTGTTAATAGTCCATCGGTTAAACACCTTTCACATAAAGCTCTATTCTTTGAATTATCATTTAAAAGATTCATCATATAGCTCGTATAAAACGTTTTAATTTCATCTAAGCATGCGCATGAGCAGATTGTGCTAAAGCACAACGAAAGAATAGATATAAATAAAAATCTTTTCATTATTTTCTTGTTATCAAATTTGTATTATCGTCTCCATATTGTATAATCCGGATTTTCTCTATGTGCACTTCCATCAATCATTATCAATGTTATCATTAACACTATATTCTCCAACAATCTTCCGAGATTCAAGAATATCTATAGAAGGAATACTCAGTTCTAAATTTTTCAAATTCTTTTTCATAAGCATTATTTGTAGTTGGTATTTTATTTAAATTAGCAGATACCTTTCTAATATATAGAAATATATTCTAAATGACAATATCATTTTAAAAGATAGTCTATGTAAAATTTTGATATTGTGCCTTTTTAATATTATCATTTATTGTTATACAACGTAAAATTACACATTATTTCATTTTTAACCAAGTTAATTGTTTGAACATAAACAATAATTAACGTTGTAAGCTAAGTTAGTAACCATTCAGTTGGAAGAACTTATCGGTCAACTTCAGTCGTCCTGTCAGCCGACTTAGGTCGGCTGACAGGACGACTGAAGTTGACTACTTAGCCGACTGGAGTCGGCTATTATTGAACAAACATTTTCTATTCGGGATATATACACTATTTGCCTGTTTCTATACTATGGCAAATAGCAGTTCTCACTGTATTGTTAGACTGTAAAATACATACCTTGTGAAGAGGTGAATAGAGGTGAACACTGTATTTTATATGAATTGTTCACCGGAAACGTCTGAAAATGAGATGATATGGACCGTGTGAAGAACGTGAAGAACGGATGATGAAATTAAGATTGGCAAGATTATGGGGGGATTATTACTGGATGTAGAATAAAATTCGTAGCTTTGCTGCATTATTTATAAAGAAGATTATGATTGAAGTTGTAGAATCAGCTTTACAAAAGGCTGCGGGTGAAGGAATGGATGAATTTATCCAGGCGTTTACAGATAAATATAAAGAGGTAATCGGCGGTGAACTGACCGCGGAGACGATGCCTTTGTTAACGGGAGAACAACATTCTTTGCTAGCTTATCAGATATTTCGTGATGAGGTGATGGCAGGGGGATTCTGCCAATTGATTCAGAACGGTTATGGCGGGTATATCTTTGATAATCCGTTTGCAAAAGTGATGCGTTTGTGGGGGGCGGAAGAATTTTCGAAGTTAATCTATAAGGCAAAGAAAATATTTGATGCCAACCGGAAAGACTTGGAGAAAGAACGGACGGACGATGAATTTATGGCCATGTATGAGCAGTACGAAGCTTTTGATGAGCTGGAAGAGACTTATTTGGAGACGGAAGAACAGGTTACGGCATTGATTGCAAGTTATGTAGATGACCATTTGGAACTTTTTGCAAAAATAATAAAGTAGTATTTTGACAAAACTGACAGTTAGGATCTTGATAGGAGTATTATTATCGTATGTATTTCTAGTAAGTTCTTGTTATAAAAAGAAAGGTGTTATTTCTTCTTTTTCCTTTTCTTTATCAGAAGCGGAATCACTAATTCTAACTTATCCTGATTCTGCTTTATCCTTGTTAGAGAATTTAAATCCTAATAATGAGGATATTTCATTAAAAGCAAGATATGCTTTACTCTTGACTCAAGCTGAAGATAAAAATTATATTTTACATGTGGATGATTCGTTGATAAATATAGCTGTGAGTTATTATGATTCTGTCAGCAATGTGGAACAGGCGGTAAAGGCTCATTATTATTTGGGAAGAGTTTATCAAGATATGCAAAATGAAGCGGCGGCTGTAAATGAATATTTTATTGCATTACATTGGGCAGAGCAGAGTGGAAAAAATGAAATGCTTTGTTTGCTTTATGGAAATTTAGGACAAATATACTTTCAGCAGGACTTATTAGCTAAGGCAGACTCCTTATTTATGCTTTCTGAAAGTATAGCTATACAGAAGAATGATTCTTTTAATTTATGCATGGGATTGGTTGCACGTGGTAATATTTATTTGCGGAAAAAAGAATATTCTAATTCCATGGAGTCTTTTGAACGTGCTTTGGCTATTGCTAGGAGCATGCACAACGCAAATGCGCAGGAAATAGTGTTTAATTCCATGGCGGCTTTTTATGCATCGATAGATTATCCGGAGAAAACGATTGAATATACTCAAAAGGGGTTGTTGTATAAGACTGATTCTTTAGATTCTGCAAGATTATATTTGTTGGAAGGTACTGCTTTAGTTCAACTTGCGAGCTATGATTCTGCAAAAATTAGTGTTTCTAAAAGCTTAATTACGAATGATTTATCAACAAAGGCTGCTGCATATTTACTGTTGGCAGATATTGAAAAAAGACAAGGAAATTTGAATAAAGCCCTTTCTTTTCATGATATGTATATTGAATGTCTTGATTCTATGGATGTAATGGAGACTAGAACTCGAAGTGCTATTTCTAAAGGTGATAGATTGTTATATACAGAAAGATATCAAAGACTTTTGAGTAGTTATCAATTTTATATCTATGGTCTTTTACTGTTTCTTCTTTTGTTAATTATTTATTGGGTTAATAAGCGATATAGATATTCTAATAAGATTCATACATTGACATTAAAGAAGGATTCTCTAGAATGTCAGTTGAAAGCCTTCTCTGTGATACAGGAAGATTTGCGAAAAAAAGAGCAGGAATTAAAACTTCTTCAAGAATTTGTAGGTACAGCAGAAGAAGATAAAGCAAAATTGTATTGTTTAACGAATCAGGTGAATACCTTAAAAAAAGAAAATCAAGACTTCTTCATGAAGTTATTAGAGGGTACTAAAAGTTATAAGTTATTACTGCACTTGGTTCAAAAGAAAAAAGAAAACTATAAATATAGAGAGTCCTTTTCCGAAAAAGATTGGAATTTATTATTGCAAGATATTAATTACTTTTCTTATGGTTTTGTTGACCGGCTGAAATTGCGAATGCCATTGTTGTCTAAAAATGATGTGCGTTTTTGTTGTCTGTTTAAAATCAGAATTAGCTATGTAGATATGGCTTTGGTTTTTGATAGAACATTGGATGCTATGTATAAAAAACGTAATGCTATTCTTTTGAATAAACTTTCAAATATGTCAAATTCTTCTTCTTTTGAAGAATTAATTGATTCTATTTGATATGTATTTGGGGATAATTATGATTGTTGTTAATATATAAATAGCTTTCTCTTGGATAAATCGTTGATTGATAGATGTTTTCTTAAATGTAATAATCTCGGTTTTTAACAAAAAGCTCTTGTGGTTTTTTTTTGTTATTGCAAATCTTGTTCATACATTTGAGGTGTCGAATCAACTTAATAAAACAATGAGAAAATTATCGTTATTATTTATTCTTTTATTTCTATTGTCGGGTTTGGTTGGTGCAGGAAATTGTCTGCAACAATCGAACGGAAAGAGAAAAGTATCTATAAAAAGTACTACTGGTGTTCCTGTATTTCGTTCCCCTGTCTACTCACCTGTACAGGTCTTTATTTATGGTAATGTTCTAATGATTGATTTTCGAGAGTCAATAAAGGATGTACTTGTGAAAATTGAGAGCATTGAAACGAATGAAATTATTCTATTAAAATCTTATGATGTTCAAGTAGGAACTGTAATTAATGTTCCTATATACGAAAGTGGAATATTTCAAATAAGTTTTAGTGCGGATGTTTACCGAGGATATGGGGAATTTATGATTTATGAGTGATGGAGTTCAAAAGGTTTAAGATGTATCTATTGTTTTACCTAAAAATATTACTGTTATGAAAAAGATTATGTTTTTATTTGTATGTATTTTATCTTTTGTTTCATGTGAACAAGAGGATGTTTGGTCTGAACTTCAAGTTGAAGGTGATGTGAATGAGTCACCTTTAACAAGGAGTGCTAATGGTGTTCCTGCTGCAATAGATCAGTTGAATGGTATACCGGTTAATATAAAATCAATGATTAATAACAAATATTTAAGTGCAGAAGCTAAAGGAACAAGTATCTATTTAGCAGCAAGTGATGATGGTAGCTTACGTCAGCGCTGGAATATTGAACTGAAACATAACAACATATGGCATGCTTATATAAATCTTATTGGGGGAAATAGTACTTATCCCAATGGAGAACTTGTAGTTTATACGGATCGTCGTGTTGCATTAGATAAAAAATTAGGGATTATTTCTAATATAAATGTAGTACCATCAGGGGATGGGGTGACTTATAATATTTTAACTATAGGCGAAGTGATAAATAATCCTCCCTCTTTTCCTGTGACTATTCCTTATTATATACAACCTAACAGTGCAAGTAGTACTAGTGTTACAGCTGCCAAAGGAGACAATAAAGGAGACCTTATTAAGTGGCAAATTATACCAGTTGATGAGTTTAGAGTTGAAGAAATTACTTATGATTTAACAACGAATGATCAATTGACTGTTATTCCTACCCAAATAGCTAATAAAATATTTGTAAATGACACCGATATACCAGCTACAAGGGTGATTAGTTTTCAAGAAACAATAACGAATGAATCAAGTTTCTCGGAAACCGAAGGGTTAAGAGTTAATGTTTCAACATCAGCTTCAGCCAAAATAGGGATAGCTAGTTTTTTTGAGGGTAGTTTCAGTGGAGAAGTGAGCAATGAAAAGTCATGGAGTTATACAGTAGGAGGTAAGGAGACTAAATCTTATACAATATCTGAATCTATAACTCAAGAGGTTCCACCTAGAACAACAATTAAGGCGGAACTGATTGCTACTAAATATGATGCTGATTTAACATACGTTGCAAAAATGTATGGTATAAATACAGGAAAAACGATTTATTTGAAAGGAAAATGGAAAGGTGCTGTAGTTCAGGAGTCTAAAATTGTCTTGACTCAAGAAAATAAGGTTTTGAAAACAATAAAAGTTATTCCTAAATAACTAATTAGGTACCTTTAATTCACAATGTATTAGGGGTACCTTTATCTTTGTTTATAGGGTGAACCATTTTTTATGCCAAATTATTATTTGTTTTTTTCGATAAATGAAAAGAAGAAATAAAATCTGATGCAGTATTTTTTAAGTCTTTGCATTTAGTAGATATGAATTATAATTTATATCTTTGTAAAATCTAAAAAATATGTTTATGAAACAGATGAATTTTTTCTTGGTGGCTTTGATGGCCGTGGTGATGGGTATGTCGGTTACTTCTTGTATGAATGGAGATAATGAATCTGCTTATGATTTAGGAGTATATGCTAGCGTTGTTGATGATATTACTTCTGTCTGCTTGTTGGGTGACGACGGCAACATTTATTATCCAGAGAATCCGGGGGCTTTAAAGGCGAATGGTGAAACAACTTATCCTAAAAGAGTCTTTGTATATTTAAAGTATTTGGAAGGGGTAACTGCTGCTAGTGAGAAGAAGAATGTGACAATTGTACAATATGCTCCTTTGTACACTCGTTCTTTGTGTATGCAGCCAGATACTATTAAAAATGATATTCCATTAGCAAGATTATCTGATTTTGGAGTGCTAAATGCAACAACTGTCAATATGTTTAGTAATGTTCCTGCTTATTGTAATGTTGCTTTTAGTATTTGTATTGATAACTCATCGGCAATAGTTGATTTGGTACCTGTAACTGCAAGTGGAAATGAATTAACTGTGAAATTGCAACAAACTGTAGGAAATAAAGATGCATCGTATGAAACTCAAGGATATGCAAGTTTTAGTATCCCCTCTGTTACTGAGATAAATGCCGCTTTAGCGCTTGTTCCTAAAAGTGATCCTGATGCAGAAACTCCTACTTTAACTGCTAATGAGGGGAAAATTAGGATTAAAGTTATAGGAGTTGGTAAGAATAACCAAACATATACACTTTCTTCTAAGGAAGCAAAGATTAGTAATTATTGATTGGACAATTGAACTACAAAGAACTATTTAACATAGCAATGAAATTAATTTCCTCTCCGGCCAAGGCTTGGGAGGAAATTTCTATGGAAGAGGATAGGCGAAAAGTATATATGGCTTTTGTCTATCCTATGATTGGTTTATGCGGTCTGTCCGTGTTCATCGGTTCATTACTGACGAATGGATGGGGAGGTCCGCAAAGTTTCCAGATAGCTATGACCAACTGTTGCGCCGTAGCTGTAGCCCTGTTCGGTGGCTACTTTCTGGCAGCCTATGCCATTAATGAGATGGGGACAAGAATGTTTGGCATGTATAGCAATATGCCGTTGACACAACAATTTGCAGGATATGCGCTTGTTGTACCTTTCTTGCTTCAGATTGTAACCGGACTATTACCTGATTTTAGAATTATTGCTTGGCTATTACAGTTTTACATCGTCTATGTGGTATGGGAAGGAGTTCCTGTGCTGATGGGAGTGGAAGAAAAACAACGATTGAGATACACCCTTTTGTCGTCTGTATTGTTAATACTATGTCCGACGGTGATTCAATTTGTGTTTAATAAACTGACGGCCATACTTAACTAATGTGTGAAGATGAAACAACCCTCTGTAAATATTAAGAATAAACGGGCTACGTTTGATTACGAACTGATAGATACCTATACAGCAGGTATCGTATTGACCGGTACGGAAATCAAATCCATTCGTTTGGGAAAAGCAAGCCTGGTAGATACGTTTTGTTATTTTGCGAAAGGCGAATTATGGGTGAAGAACATGCATATCGCTGAGTACTTCTATGGTTCGTACAATAATCATACGGCACGTAGGGAGAGGAAATTGTTACTCAATAAAAAAGAATTGGAGAAACTCCAGCGGGAGATGAAGAATCCCGGCTTTACGATTGTTCCCGTACGCTTGTTTATCAATGAAAAAGGTTTGGCGAAACTGGTGGTCGCTTTGGCGAAAGGTAAGAAAGAATATGATAAACGGGAATCCATCAAAGAGAAAGACGACCGTAGAGATATGGCAAGAATGTTCAAACGATGACATGGTAGGATAAATGAAGAAGACAATTTCTCAGATCGTATCCGAGCGCATCCTTATCCTGGATGGGGCAATGGGTACAATGATACAACAATATAATCTCACAGAAGAAGATTTTCGTGGTGAACGTTTCGCGCATATTCCCGGACAACTGAAAGGAAATAACGATTTGCTTTGCCTGACCCGCCCCGACGTAATTCAAGATATTCACCGTAAGTATCTCGAAGCAGGTGCGGACATTATCGAAACGAATACATTCAGCTCAACCACAGTCTCTATGGCCGATTATCACGTAGAAGAATATGTACGTGAGATAAATCTTGCCGCTGTAAAACTGGCTCGTGGGCTTGCTGATGAATATACTGCAAAGAATCCCGATAAACCACGTTTTGTAGCCGGTTCCGTAGGGCCAACGAACAAAACCTGTTCCATGAGTCCCGATGTGAACAACCCGGCTTATCGTGCTCTAAGCTACGATGAACTGGCTGCCGCCTATCAGCAACAGATGGAAGCAATGCTTGAGGGCGGGGTAGATGCTATTCTGATTGAAACAATATTTGATACGCTGAATGCGAAAGCGGCTATTTTTGCCGCTGAACAAGCAATGAAAGTGACAGGTGTCAGAGTGCCTGTCATGCTGTCTGTGACTGTCTCCGATATTGGCGGGCGAACCTTGTCCGGACAAACACTGGAAGCATTTCTCGCTTCCGTGCAGCATGCCAATATTTTCTCTGTCGGCTTGAATTGCTCGTTCGGAGCCCGTCAGTTGAAACCCTTCCTCGAACAGTTGGCAGCCCGCGCACCTTATTACATTAGCGCATATCCGAATGCCGGGTTACCGAACAGCCTGGGCAAGTACGACCAGACACCTGCGGATATGGCTCACGAAGTGAAAGAGTATATCGATGAAGGACTAATCAATATAATAGGTGGTTGTTGTGGAACAACAGATGCCTACATTGCCGAATATTCAGCCTTGATAAAAGGTGCAAAACCACATGTTCCGGTTGCAAAACCGGACTGTATGTGGCTTTCCGGTCTTGAACTGCTCGAAGTGAAGCCGGAGATTAATTTTGTAAATGTCGGCGAGCGCTGTAATGTAGCCGGTTCACGTAAGTTCCTTCGTCTGATAAATGAAAAGAAATACGATGAAGCTCTCTCCATAGCCCGTCAGCAAGTAGAAGACGGAGCCTTGGTGATTGATGTCAATATGGACGACGGCTTGTTGGACGCCAAGACCGAGATGACAACTTTCCTGAATCTTATCATGTCCGAACCGGAAATAGCCCGTGTTCCGGTTATGATTGATTCTTCCAAGTGGGAAGTGATTGTTGCCGGATTGAAATGCCTGCAAGGTAAATCCATCGTCAATTCCATTTCTTTGAAGGAAGGAGAAGAAGTGTTTCTCGAACATGCCCGGACTATCAAGCAATACGGAGCTGCTGCCGTTGTCATGGCTTTTGATGAAAAAGGTCAGGCGGATACCGCTGCCCGTAAGATAGAGGTCTGTCAGCGTGCCTATCGCCTTTTGGTTGATAAAGTCAATTTTAATCCTAATGATATTATCTTCGACCCCAATGTGCTTGCCGTAGCTACAGGAATCGAGGAGCATAACAATTATGCCGTAGACTTCATTGAAGCTACCGGATGGATTAAGAAAAATCTTCCCGGCGCACATATCAGCGGTGGGGTAAGTAACCTGTCTTTCTCTTTCCGTGGCAACAACTATATTCGTGAGGCCATGCATGCCGTATTCCTTTATCATGCCATTCAGCAAGGAATGGATATGGGAATTGTGAATCCGGGAACTTCCGTTCTATACAGTGATATTCCGGCTGATGTGCTCGAAAAGATAGAAGATGTTGTTTTGAACCGCCGTCCCGACGCAGCAGAACGTCTTATCGAATTGGCGGAATCTCTGAAAGCAACCATGAGCGGAGCAGCAGGCAAACCGGTTGTCAAACAGGATGCCTGGAGAGAAGAAACCGTTCAGGAACGTTTGAAATATGCCTTGATGAAAGGGATTGGCGATTATCTCGAACAGGATTTGGCAGAAGCCTTGCCACTTTATGATAAGGCGGTAAATGTAATTGAAGGTCCGTTGATGGATGGAATGAACTACGTAGGCGAACTTTTCGGAGCGGGTAAAATGTTTCTTCCACAGGTGGTGAAGACTGCCCGGACAATGAAGAAAGCCGTCGCCATCCTTCAGCCTATTATTGAATCGGAAAAGACAGAAGAAACAACCTCTGCCGGAAAAATATTGCTTGCTACAGTAAAAGGAGACGTGCACGATATCGGAAAGAATATCGTTGCTGTAGTGATGGCTTGCAACGGTTATGAGATAGTTGATTTAGGGGTGATGGTTCCTGCCGAAACAATCGTCCGGCGTGCTATTGAAGAAAAGGTGGATATGATTGGACTGAGCGGCTTGATTACTCCTTCGCTGGAAGAAATGGCTCACGTAGCCCTGGAACTGGAAAAAGCGGGACTGGACATTCCTCTTCTGATTGGGGGGGCCACTACCTCAAAGATGCATACTGCATTGAAGATTGCTCCTGTATATCATGCTCCGGTGGTACACTTGAAAGATGCCTCTTTGAATGCCGGTGTCGCTGCCAGACTGTTGAATCCGCAGATGAAGGTTGAACTGGTGAATGAGTTGAAGAGAGAATACGAGGCACTGCGTGAAAAAAGCGGTTTGATGAAACGTGAGACCGTTTCACTGGAAGAAGCCCAGAAAAATAAGTTGAACCTATTTTAAATATTTCTTTCGGCTATCCGGCTACAAAAGAGAACCCGAAACAGAAATTTGATGAGAAAAAGATACACTATAATCAGTATTGGTAAACAAAAGTTTTGTCTTTTCAATAATTTCCTTACATTTGCGTCTTAATTGATTAAAATCTGATACGCAAATGTTTGGAATAGACGACCCCTTTATCATTTTGCCATACCTTCTTTCAGTGGTATGTGTGATTTTTGCTGCCTGGTTCGGGCTGAAATATTGGAATAAGGACGATGAAAAAGACGAAACCCGATGAATACATTTACTCTTGGACTGATTGTGATAGCTTATCTGCTGTCACTGGCCTATCTTGGCTTTTTAGGATATAAAAAAACGACATCTACCAGTGATTATCTGGTGGGAGGACGGCAGATGAATCCTATCGTGATGGCACTTTCTTATGGGGCCACGTTTATTTCCGCATCCGCTATCGTAGGTTTTGGCGGAGTGGCTGCCGCTTTCGGGATGGGAATCCAGTGGCTCTGCTTCTTGAATATGTTTATCGGAGTTGTGATAGCTTTTATCTTTTTCGGTTTGCGTACCCGGCGTATGGGGGCTAAACTGAATGTGAGTACTTTCCCGCAGTTATTAGGCCGGCATTTCCGTTCACGTAATATACAGGTATTTGTTGCTGCTGTCATTTTCATTGGGATGCCACTCTATGCGGCGGTTGTAATGAAAGGCGGTGCAGTATTTATCGAGCAGATTTTTCAAATAGATTTCAATGTTTCTTTGTTGATATTTACTTTGGTTATTGCGGCTTATGTGATAGCAGGAGGAATGAAGGGGGTAATGTACACCGATGCTTTACAGGCGGTTATCATGTTCGGCTGCATGCTGTTCCTGCTGTTTTCTCTCTATCAAGTGCTTGATATGAATTTTGTAGAAGCTAATAAAGAACTGACTGCTACCGCTCCGCTAGTCCCGGAAAAGTTTAAGGCATTGGGGCATCAGGGATGGACTGCAATGCCTGTGACGGGTTCTCCGCAATGGTATTCGTTGGTAACTTCTCTTATTTTAGGAGTGGGAATCGGCTGTCTCGCACAACCTCAGTTGGTGGTTCGCTTTATGACAGTGGAGAGCAGCAAACAGTTGAACCGCGGGGTATTTATCGGTTGTTTCTTTTTGATTATAACGGTAGGCGCGATTTATCATGCCGGGGCGTTGAGCAACCTTTTCTTCTTGAAAACAGAGGGAGCGGTTGCCACAGAGGTGGTGCAGGATATTGATAAGATTATTCCGTATTTCATTAATAAGGCAATGCCCGACTGGTTTGCCGCTCTCTTTATGTTGTGTATCCTTTCGGCGAGCATGTCTACACTCAGCTCGCAGTTCCATACAATGGGGGCATCGGTAGGTTCGGATATTTATGGGACATACAAACCTCGTTCACGTGGTAAACTGACTAATGTTATCCGCCTTGGTGTATTGTTCTCTATTCTGGTCAGCTATATTATCTGCTATATGCTGCCCCATGACATTATTGCCCGTGGAACTTCTATCTTTATGGGAATCTGTGCGGCTGCTTTCCTTCCCGCTTATTTCTGCGCCTTATATTGGAAGAAAGCAACAAAGCAGGGGGTGATGGCAAGTCTTTGGGTAGGAACAATCGGCAGTTTGTTTGCTCTTGTGTTCCTTCACCAGAAAGAATCTGCCGCACTGGGTATCTGCAAAGCCTTGTTCGGGCGGGATGTATTGATTACCACTTATCCTTTTCCGGTGATAGACCCGATATTGTTTGCATTGCCTTTATCGGTATTGGCTATTATCGGGGTTAGTCTGCTGACTTATAAACGATGACTTATAAATAAATAATGATTTTTACGCTTTGATTTTCTTTTTGTAAGACTCATAGCGTGACATGATATCACGGACGAAATTGTAAGTCTCTATGCCACGGAAATAACCGTTTTTACAAACGGGGTCGGTGAAGTACTCTTCATTACTTTTGAGTAAGATAAAGTTTTCCACATTATCTTTCCATACCAATTTGTTCTTGCCGTACTTCTCCGCCAGAGCCATGGCATCGTAAATATGCCCTAAACCGGCATTGTAGGAAGCCAGAATAAAGTTGAGACGTTCCTCTTTGTCGGGAATCATACTGAAACTGCGGTCAGTGGCAGCAATGTATTTGATAGCTGCCTTAACGCTCTCTTCCGGGTTTTGTTCTTTTCCGGCAGGTACTCCCATTGCCCGGGCGGTGGCGGGCATTAGCTGCATGAGTCCTTTGGCACCTGCCCAGGATACAGCCGTGGTATCGAAATTGGATTCCGTATAAGCCAGCGATGCAAGCATACGCCAATCCCATCCGATATCTTTGGAGTACTTTTTGAACAAATCGTCATAATGGGAAATCTTTCCCTCTTTCAATGAAAGGATAGGAGAGTGGGGCATCATTTTGCTATTTTCAAAATAGCGTTTCATACTGGCAGTATAAGCCGGAGAAGTCATATTCTCCTGATGCCATTTAGTGGCGGCTGCGGCCAGTTCCGGGCTGTCTTTCCGTACAGCCCAGGAAGAGCGCTGGTCGAAACTGATAGGTAGGCTGATATCCAGATTGGGATAATACGTTTTGTTTAATTTCGCCAAATCGTTGTCCGCCACTGTATATGGTATTTTCCCTTGCGCCACTTGGGTGATTAAGTCCTCGGTGGTAATGCTGTCATTGGTCACTTCATGGATTTGGATTCCGCCGCCCAGCTCACTGTTCAGATTGATGAGACGGCCATAATACTTTCCGGGCTTTACATATATGTCCTTTCCAATCAGTTCGGTAACATCTTTCAAAGGTTTTCGCTTTCCTCTTCCTTGCTGAACAATCACCTGGTGGGTAATCACGTCTTCACCGCAATAAAGGAGACTGTCTTTCCATTCTTTGGTTATGGGCAGGTTGTAGGCAATCATGTCCCCTTCACCTGCCAGTAATTTCCGGATCAGTTCGTCGACGTTGTTGGCTACTTCGATTCTGAGCTTTAATCCCAGGCTTTTGGCAAACTGTTCGCTGAGTTCATACTGGAATCCCATTTCCTGTCCCCGGTAAATGAAATATGAAGTAGAGCTGTATAATGTCAATACAACCAGTTCACCACTATCTTTTATCTGTGGGAGATCACGTGCGGATTCATCCGTCTTGCTATGCTGCTTGTCCCGGCATCCGATTACGCAACAGAATAACACAAGGAATAAAGGGATAATCAGTGTCCTGGCATTCATTTCTTAATTTTTAATTTTCAACTCTCAACTCTTCAAGTGCTTCTTGATATACATGGTCAGTATATCAATAGCCACCTTATTGCTGCCGCCTTCCGGCACGATAAGGTCGGCATAGCGTTTGCAAGGTTCGATAAATTGCAGGTGCATCGGTTTCAGAACCCGTGTGTAGCGTTCCATTACAGCTTCGGCCGTGCGTCCTCGTTCTACAACGTCTCTTTGGATGACACGTATCAAACGTTCGTCCGGATCGGCATCTACGAATATTTTAAGGTCCATCATATTACGTAGTTTCTTGTCGCATAAGGCAAGGATTCCCTCGATAATAATGACTTCGCGTGGCTCGATATGAATTGTTTCGGGCTGGCGGGTGCATGTCAGATAAGAATAGGTGGGTTGTTCGATGCTCTTTCCTTCTTTCAGTGTCATGACATGTTTGGAGAGCAAACTCCATTCAAAAGCATCCGGATGGTCAAAATTAATATTTTGGCGTTCTTCAACCGGGACGTGGCTACTATCCTTGTAGTATGAGTCCTGAGGTAATAATACTACTTCCCCTGCGGGGAGACTTTCTACGATTTTTCGTACGACGGTGGTCTTTCCAGAGCCAGTTCCGCCTGCTATTCCTATAATTAACATCTCTTTAAGTGTATATTTAAACCAAATAGAGTAAATTTGCATTGTTTATGCAAAGTATTAACAAGACAAATATAGAAACAATTCATTAAAATAACAACGTAATGGTAAAACACATTGTATTATTTAAGTTAAAAGACGAAGTTTCTGCCGAAGAGAAGCGGGCAGTTATGACGAAATTTAAGGAAGCAATAGAAGCGCTTCCTGCTAAAATCTCCGTAATCCGAAAAGTTGAAGTCGGATTGAACATGAATCCTGGAGAAACCTGGAATATAGCACTTTATAGTGAGTTTGATACTCTGGAAGACGTGAAATACTATGCAACGCATCCCGACCATGTAGCTGCCGGCAAGATTCTGGCTGAGACGAAGGAAAGCCGTGCGTGTGTAGATTATGAATTATAACCCTCCAATTATTGAAAATGAAAAAGTTAATTTCTTTTCTGCTTTTAAGCTTTGTAGGCTATGCTTTGCAGGCGCAGATTAAAGATCCGGTAAAGTTCAAGACTGAGTTGAACACTCTTTCTGATACGGAAGCGGAGATTGTATTTACCGCTACCATTGATAACGGGTGGCATGTTTATTCAACCGAACTTGGAGATGGCGGACCTATTTCCGCAACATTCAATGTTGATAAGAAAAGTGGTCTGGAGCTTGTCGGAAAATTGAAACCGGTTGGCAAAGAAGTAGCTACTTTCGACAAGTTGTTTGAAATGAAAGTACGTTACTTTGAGAATACTGCAAAGTTTATTCAGAAAGTAAAACTCACAGGCGGGGCTTATGAGATAGAGGGGTATCTGGAATATGGAGCTTGTGATGACGAGAGTTGTCTTCCGCCTACCGAAGTTCCGTTCAAGTTTTCCGGGGTAGCAAAAGCTGGAAATGCGCCTGCGGCTAAAACAGAACAACCGGCTAAAACAGAACCGGAGAAAAAAGAACCGGAGAAAAAAGAACCGGAGAAAAAAGAGCTGGAGAAAAAGGAAGAACCTGCTCCCGCTCCTACCGAAGTGAAAGATTCTGCTGCTATGATGGAACTGGTGCCCGCCACTCCGGTGGATGCGGCTACGGATATTCAGCCTGCCGTTGCATCCGGTGAACTTTGGAAGCCGGTTATCAGCGATTTGCAAGCGTTGGGCGAAGAACATGGTCAGAAAGATATGTCCTGGATATATATTTTTATAACAGGTTTCCTTGGCGGATTGCTGGCTTTGTTCACTCCTTGTGTATGGCCGATTATCCCGATGACGGTCAGCTTCTTCCTGAAACGCAGCAAGGATAAAAAGAAAGGTATTCGTGACGCATGGACGTATGGAGCATCCATCGTTGTGATTTATGTGGCATTGGGGCTGGCTATTACATTGATTTTTGGCGCTAGTGCACTGAATGCGTTGTCTACCAATGCAGTCTTTAATATTCTCTTCTTCCTGATGCTGGTGATTTTCGCAGCTTCGTTCTTTGGAGCATTCGAAATCAGACTTCCGTCGAAGTGGGGAAATGCAGTGGATAGCAAAGCGGAATCTACAACCGGCTTATTGAGTATTTTCCTGATGGCTTTCACGCTTTCGCTGGTTTCTTTCTCTTGTACAGGTCCGATTATCGGTTTCTTGCTTGTACAGGTATCCACAACAGGAAGTGTCGTTGCTCCAGCTATCGGTATGTTTGGGTTTGCCATCGCACTGGCTTTGCCGTTCACTCTGTTCGCATTGTTCCCGTCATGGCTGAAGTCTATGCCGAAATCAGGCGGATGGATGAATGTGATTAAGGTGACATTAGGTTTCCTCGAACTGGCATTCGCGCTTAAATTCTTGTCAGTAGCCGATTTGGCTTATGGCTGGAGATTGCTTGACCGTGAAACATTCCTTGCTTTATGGATTGTTATTTTTGCTTTGCTCGGATTCTATCTGTTGGGTAAGATTAAGTTTCCGCATGATGACGATGATAATAAGGTGGGAGTTACCCGTTTCTTTATGGCGCTCGTCTCTTTGGCATTTGCGGTTTATATGGTTCCCGGTTTGTGGGGAGCACCGTTGAAAGCGGTAAGTGCATTTGCTCCGCCTATGCAGACGCAGGACTTCAACCTGTATAAGAATGACGTACATGCGAAATTCGACGACTATGATTTGGGCATGGAATATGCGCGTCTGAATGGAAAACCTGTCATGCTTGACTTCACCGGATATGGTTGTGTAAACTGCCGTAAGATGGAAGCAGCGGTATGGACTGACCCGAAAGTGAGCGATTTGATTAATAATGACTATGTATTGATTACCCTTTATGTAGATAACAAAACTCCTTTGAGCGAGCCTGTGAAAATCGTAGAAAACGGTACAGAGCGCACTTTGCGTACGGTCGGTGATAAATGGAGCTATCTGCAACGTGTAAAGTTTGGCGCTAACGCCCAGCCTTTCTATGTATTGCTGGATAATCAGGGCAAACCGGTGAACAAGTCATATGCTTACAACGAGGATATTCCTAAGTATATCGAATTCTTGCAGACCGGACTGGAAAACTATAAGAAAGCGAAATAATCGTTTCTCTGATAGATTGATAATAGAAAAGCGATCTCATCTTTGCGATGAGGTCGCTTTTTTAATGGAATAGATTGAAATGTCAGTGAAATTATATTGGTATTTCCATTATCAGAAGTTGAGTTCCTTTCGTTACATGTATTGGGAATGATTTTGTATCTCATATACCCATGCCGTCACGTTTGGATAGGCGTTCTTCCGCCACAGTGATTTCTCTTTCAATAATTCAGATTTATTTCAGTATCATGATTTTTCTTTGCCGGAGATAATTTACTATCTTTGCAACTTTAACCCGATAATCAATGGATAGAATATTATTAAATACTAAGGTTTGGCTGTTTGTTTTATTAGTTGGAACAGCCTCCTCCGTATGGGCACAAAGTGATGATTTCACTACATGGACTAAGTTCAAAGTGAATCATAAAATAGATTCCCGATTTTCTGTTTCCGGTGATTTGGAACTGCGCACGAAAGAGGATATGAGCAGAATGGATCGTTGGGGACTTACCGTCGGCGGTGTTTACCATGCATATTCCTTCTTGAACTTTGGCGTCGGTTATGAAACTCATTTTTGGAGTCTGGGAGATTCGGATTGGAAACTTAGGCATCGTTATCATATCAGTGCGGTTGCAAGTTATCGTTATCAATGGTTGAAAGTTTCTTTGCGGGAAAGTTTTCAGCAGACTTTTGACCGTGGAGATTCGGAAACCCGTCTGCGTTCCCGTTTAAAATTAGCCTATGCACCGGCAAAAGGGATTGTTTCACCTTATTTCTCTCTCGAAATTTATCAAAGTCTGGACGATGCTTCTTTTTGGAGGGCAGATCGTATGCGCTATCGTC
Organism: Bacteroides acidifaciens; assembly: GCF_903181435.1. Lineage (NCBI taxonomy): Bacteria > Pseudomonadati > Bacteroidota > Bacteroidia > Bacteroidales > Bacteroidaceae > Bacteroides > Bacteroides acidifaciens. The sequence continues at coordinate 2,162,059 of NZ_CAEUHO010000001.1, read as the reverse complement.
CGGGAGTAGAATTTGATTTAGCTAAACGTTGGTCATTAGATGCGTTTTATTGTTATCAGTATGAGGCTTCACGGGGGAAACATATTGCCGGAATAGAAGTGGTTTATTCTTTCTAAAAATGGAGCTTTCTTATATAATAAGGTGTAGGATTAAATCGATTGAATATATATATGTTCTGCTAAGTACTTGATTATTTGTTGATTAAAAATGAAATAAGAAGATTTCTTAATTGAAATATGTCTTCTCTTAACTATAATATGTACTTTCGCTTCCGGTATTCCAAAATGGAATGCTGAAATTAACGATTCTACAGTAACAACAGACGTGTTGTGTGTCTCATAACTGAAAGCGAATACTTCCTCTTATGTCATTCTTCTGCTCAATCAGCGATTTCTAGTTTTGACCAATAAACAATAATAATGAAAACATGCCATGACCTATTTGTGGGAGTAGGTTTATTTATTCTGTATTCTGTTTCGCTAACAGCTTGTGTAAATCATATTTCAGAAGAAGGGGAAATAATCAATAATGGAGATATTCCATTGAAATTTGTAGCTGATATTCGCGAAGTAGTCAATACTCGTGTGGCAAATAATAATTTTGAAGAAGGGGATGAGGTTGGTTTGTTTGCACTTGCCGGTAACACAACAATGCAAGAAGAACGTTACGCCGATAATCTTCATTTTGTACGTTCTTCCAGTGGTGAATTTGTTTCTGATGAGTCGGTTTATTATCCGGACGATGGAGTAACGTTGAATTTAATCAGTTATTATCCGTATCAAGAAGAAGGAGTAGCAATGGGGGAAAGCACTATGCAAGTATCGGTTGCTACGAGTCAGAATAAATCTATTGATTATTCACATTCGGATTTTCTGATTGCATCCAAAGAAGATGTGTTAGCAAGTAAAGAGGCTGTAGCTCTGACTTATAATCACCAGTTCTTCCGTTTGAAGATAGTTCTTGTTCCGGGTGAAGGAGAAAATGTAGAAGATATGTTATCTGCCAATCCTACACTTTCTGTTAATGGTTTTTATACTAAGGCTATTTATGATTTTCAGAAAAAGACTTTCTCTACTTATTCCGAAGAGAAAGAAATAATTCCTGCAGGTGGATGGGAAATAAAAGAGGGGAGATTGGTAGGAAAAGAACTTATTCTGATACCACAGGAAGCGACGATGGGATACCAGTATATAACATTGGAAGCCGAAGGAAGACCATATACCAGTTTGCTGCCTTCTACCTTACAGTTGGCAAGCGGTAAGCAAAGAGAACTGGAAATCACATTTGTAGCAGATGAAGATATATTAATGAGTAAGGTCAGTGGAGAAATCGGTGATTGGGATGGGACTGAGGTAGATCAGACTGAATCGGTGACTCTTCATAAATATGTAGATGTATCGAAGCTGACTTTTGAGAAATCAAATGTGTATAAAGTATTGAATTCTGGAAAACAAGTTGCTGAAATATGTAAAGAGTATTTGGTAACTCCGGAATTTTCTTCCCAAGCGATTGTTGCTTATCCGATGAAAGAAGATGGCAGTGTTGATTTATCACAAGGAATTGTTGCTCAACTATTAGAAAAATCAGGTAAGGTTCATGGTGGAAGTGTTTCATGGAATGTGGAAGATAATTCTTTGACTTATATTGCCGGAAATTTAGCTGCTCGTAATAATGTTTATGTACTGGCAGACGGGAAAATTTCATTGTCAACAGCAGTTGCAGATAATGTATTATCAGTTTTGGCATTAGAAGACGTTGTCCGTGATGTGCGTGGTGGTATGATTCATAACTATCCATTGGTGAAGATTGGAGCTCAATACTGGATGCGGGATAATTTGGAAACTGCCTTGTATGTGAATGGCGACGAACTTCCTAAGTTGGATGCCGTAACAGAAAATGCTGTCGGATATTTGCAATCGGATGCAGAACATCATTTTTATACTGCTAATGTGGCATTATCTGCTAATTTCTTACCCGCACATTGGAACATACCGAATAAAGGGGATTGGAGTCTCTTGAATACTTATCTAAAAGGAGATGCTTCTTTGTTGAAATCAGGAACTTGGTTACCTCTGAAAACAGGAGAGACAGCGCAGCCTGCTAATAATCTTTCAGGTTTCAATGCCGCCCCTATAGGCATGTGGGTTGAACCGAATCAGAATATATTTGAAGGTAAGCATTTGGCATATTGGACATTGGATGATACAAATACAGCAATAGCCGATGATGTCTTTTACCTGAAAAGTGACGAAAATACGATTGGAAAGTCTGCTCCGGGTGTCGAGAAAAAAGCTTTTGCAATTCGTTGTATCCGAAAGTAAATGAGTGGAAATGATTTATCTTTCTACCTTTAATTTGAAATAAAAACTCAAGTTTTTGTGATAAATGTTTGGAAGTATAAAACAAATGCTTTAATTTTGTCGCAGATAATAAAAGAAATATGAAATATACAGCTACACATCATCATCATTTTCCTAACGAATAATCGGTGGGCATAGATGATATTGTGTATACTCTATATAACGATAACGAAGGCTTACCGAATACGGTAAGCCTTTTTTATTTTCAAATTCAAATAGTAATTAATAATTAAATAAGACCATGTTAAGAATCGCAGTACAAGCCAAAGGACGTCTCTTTGAAGAGACGATGGCACTTTTAGAAGAGTCGGATATCAAGTTGAGCACTACTAAACGTACCTTGTTGGTGCAGTCATCCAATTTTCCTATTGAAGTATTATTTCTTCGTGACGATGATATTCCGCAAACGGTAGCTACCGGTGTAGCCGATTTGGGTGTTGTCGGTGAAAATGAATTTATGGAAAAAGAAGAAGATGCTGAAATCATTAAACGCTTGGGATTCAGTAAATGCCGTTTGTCATTAGCTATGCCGAAAGATCTTGAATATCCCGGATTATCCTGGTTCAATGATAAGAAAATAGCTACTTCTTATCCTGTTATTCTCCGCAACTTCTTGAAGAAAAATGGTGTGAATGCAGAAATCCATGTTATCACCGGTTCCGTAGAAGTATCTCCGGGCATTGGTTTGGCTGACGCTATTTTTGACATTGTAAGTTCCGGTTCCACTTTGGTCAGCAACCGTTTGAAAGAGGTGGAAGTGGTTATGAAATCGGAGGCTCTGCTGATTGGTAACAAGAATATGAGCGATGAGAAAAAAGAGGTGCTGAATGAACTTCTGTTCCGTATGAATGCAGTGAAGACAGCGGAAGACAAGAAATACGTGTTGATGAATGCCCCGAAAGATAAGTTGGAAGAAATTATCGCCGTATTGCCGGGTATGAAGAGTCCTACCGTTATGCCATTGGCGCAAGAAGGCTGGTGTTCCGTTCATACAGTACTTGATGAAAAACGTTTCTGGGAAATCATCGGGAAGTTGAAAGCTTTGGGAGCAGAGGGCATCTTGGTATTGCCGATTGAAAAGATGATAGTATAAATGTGAACTATGAAATTGATTAAGTATCCTTCTAAAGAACAGTGGACGGAGCTTTTGAAGCGTCCGGCACTGAATACGGAAAGTCTGTTTGATACGGTTCGTTCCATTATAAATAAGGTAAGGGCAGAAGGCGATAAAGCTGTACTCGAATATGAAGCGGCTTTTGACAAAGTAACTCTGCCTGCGCTTGCTGTCACTCCTGAAGAAATACAGGCAGCCGAATCATTGGTGAGTGACAAACTGAAAGCTGCCATCTCTTTAGCAAAACAGAATATTGAAACATTCCACTCCTCACAACGCTTTGTCGGAAAGAAAGTAGAAACGATGAACGGTGTAACCTGTTGGCAGAAAGCGGTAGGTATCGAAAAAGTAGGACTTTATATTCCGGGCGGAACAGCCCCGCTTTTTTCAACGGTACTGATGCTGGCTGTCCCCGCAAAAATTGCCGGATGCAAAGAGATCGTACTTTGTACTCCTCCTGATAAGGAAGGAAACATTCACCCGGCCATTCTTTTCGCTGCTCAATTGGCAGGAGTAAGCAAGATTTTCAAGGCAGGTGGTGTACAAGCTATTGCAGCGATGGCTTATGGAACGGAAAGTGTTCCTAAAGTATATAAGATTTTCGGTCCCGGTAACCAATATGTGACAGCCGCCAAGCAATTGGTCAGCTTGCGGGATGTGGCTATTGATATGCCTGCCGGTCCTTCAGAAGTGGAAGTTTTGGCTGATGCATCGGCAAATCCGGCTTTTGTGGCTGCGGATTTATTGTCGCAGGCAGAACACGGAGTGGATAGCCAGGCCATATTGATTACGACTTCCGAGAAACTACAAACAGAAGTTATGGCAGAAGTAGAGCGTCAACTGGCTGAATTGCCTCGTCGGGAGATTGCTGCCAAATCATTGGAGAACAGTAAACTGATTCTGGTGAAGGATATGGCTGAAGCATTGGAACTTACAAATGCTTATGCTCCCGAACACTTGATTATAGAAACGGAAAACTATATGGAAGTAGCTGAGTGTGTCACCAATGCCGGTTCTGTATTCTTGGGGTCTTTGACTCCTGAAAGTGCGGGCGACTATGCTTCCGGTACGAATCACACCTTACCGACTAATGGATATGCAAAAGCATATAGCGGTGTAAGCCTGGATAGTTTCATCCGTAAGATTACATTCCAGGAAATCCTTCCAGAAGGAATAAAAGCTATCGGTCCGGCTATCGAAGAAATGGCTGCCAATGAACATTTGGACGCGCATAAGAATGCTGTCACTATCCGTCTCAAAGCAATTAATAAGTAATAATTGAAAATTAAAAAGTATTGCTGATGAAAACGTTACAAGAACTAACCCGACCGAACATATGGAAGTTGAAACCATACTCTTCGGCTCGTGATGAATATAAAGGTTTTACGGCATCTGTCTTTTTGGACGCGAACGAGAATCCGTACAATACACCTCATAACCGTTATCCGGATCCTATGCAGTGGGAGTTGAAAACTCTGCTGTCGAAAATCAAGAAAGTATCTCCCGAACATATTTTCTTGGGAAATGGTAGTGACGAGGCTATTGACTTGGTTTTTCGTGCATTCTGCGAACCGGGTAAGGATAATGTCGTAGCTATCGACCCTACTTATGGAATGTATCAGGTCTGTGCCGATGTGAATGATATAGAATACCGGAAAGTGCTGTTGGATGATAATTTCCAGTTTTCGGCAGATAAACTGTTGGCGGCTACTGACGACCATACCAAACTGATTTTCCTCTGTTCGCCGAACAATCCGACAGGAAACGACCTGCTTCGTTCCGAAATAGAAAAGCTTCTTTGTAAGTTTGAAGGGCTGGTAATGTTGGATGAGGCATATAATGATTTCTCTTCCGCACCTTCCTTCCTGGAAGAACTGGATAAATATCCGAATCTTGTTGTATTCCAGACATTTTCCAAAGCATGGGGATGTGCCGCCATCCGTTTGGGAATGGCATTCGCGTCAACGGAAATAATCGGTATCCTGAGTAAAATCAAGTATCCTTATAATGTCAATCAATTGACTCAGCAGCAGGCTATCTCTATGTTACACAAATATTATGAGATAGAACGTTGGGTGAAAACACTGAAAGAAGAGCGTGACTATCTGGAAGTAGAATTTGAAAAACTACCCTGCACCATCAAACTATTCCCGTCTGATGCGAACTTTTTCCTGGCTAAAGTGACGGATGCTGTGAAAATTTACAATTATCTGGTAGGCGAAGGTATCATTGTCCGTAATCGCCACTCTGTATCACTTTGTTGCAACTGCTTGCGTGTAACGGTGGGTACCCGGGTAGAAAATAACACATTGCTGGCAGCTCTTAGAAAATACGAAGGATAAGGAATATGAAGAAGAAAGTATTATTTATAGATAGAGATGGTACATTGGTCATTGAACCACCTGTTGATTATCAGCTCGATTCATTAGAAAAGTTAGAATTCTACCCGAAGGTTTTCCGTAATTTGGGTTTTATCCGTAGCAAACTAGATTTCGATTTTGTGATGGTCACTAATCAGGACGGATTGGGCACTTCTTCTTTTCCGGAAGAAACATTCTGGCCTGCCCACAATCTGATGTTGAAAACATTGGAAGGAGAGGGGATTACTTTTGATGATATTCTGATAGACCGTAGTTTTCCTGAGGATAACGCACCGACTCGCAAACCGCGTACTGGCATGTTGACAAAATACATCGACAATCCCGACTATGACCTTGCCGGAAGTTTTGTGATTGGTGACCGTCCTACTGATGTGGAGCTTGCCAAGAACTTGGGATGTCGTGCCATCTATTTACAAGACTCAACTGAAAGTTTGAAAGAAAAAGGTCTGGAAGATTTTTGTGTGCTTGCAACAACAGATTGGGATAAGATAGCCGAGTTCCTTTTTGCAGGTGAACGAAAAGCGGAGGTCCGTCGTACAACTAAAGAAACGGATATATATGTAGCTCTGAACCTTGATGGAAATGGTACTTGTGATATTTCTACCGGTCTTGGTTTCTTCGACCATATGCTCGAACAGATTGGAAAACACTCCGGCATGGATTTGACAATTCGTGTAAAAGGAGATTTGGAGGTAGACGAACATCATACCATCGAAGATACTGCTATTGCTTTGGGAGAGTGCATTTATCAGGCTTTGGGCAGCAAGAGAGGAATCGAACGATATGGTTATGCATTGCCTATGGATGATTGTCTCTGTCAGGTTTGTCTGGATTTCGGCGGTCGCCCTTGGTTAGTATGGGATGCTGAATTTAAGCGCGAAAAGATAGGAGAGATGCCTACGGAAATGTTTCTTCATTTCTTTAAGTCATTAAGTGACGCTGCAAAAATGAATCTGAATATCAAAGCAGAAGGGCAGAATGAACATCACAAGATAGAGGGAATTTTTAAAGCCCTTGCACGTGCCTTGAAGATGGCGCTCAAAAGAGACATCTATCATTTTGAACTTCCGTCCAGTAAAGGCGTACTTTGATTGATTGCTAATTTATAATTGTGACCTCATAGATTTATGAAAAGACGAATCTTATTGAGTCTGCTTTTAGGAATAATCTTCTCATTCTCAGTCTTTAGTCAAACTCTGAAACCTGAGAAGATTATTCTTCCTGACAGTGAACTGGCCAATTTGTATAAGATAGATGTGGGAGTATACCGTTCAGAGCAGCCTTCATCAGCCGACTTTAAAGCTCTCGAAAAATATGGAATCAAAGAGTCTCTTAATCTTCGGAACAGACATAGTGATGATGATGAAGCAAAAGGCACAGCTGTGAAGCTCCATCGGGTAAAAATGAAGGCGCACTCAGTCAGTGAGGAGCAATTAATAAGAACATTATGTATCATAAAGAATCGCAAAGCTCCTATTGTAATCCATTGTCATCATGGTTCCGACCGTACAGGAGCCGTTTGTGCACTCTACCGTATTGTATTTCAGAATGTCTCTAAAGAAGATGCGATTCGCGAAATGACTGAAGGGGGCTTTGGTTTTCATCGTATTTATAAAAATATTATTCGAAGAATCAGAGAAGCTGATATAGAAAGAATAAAAAAAGAAGTGATGCAATAATTTAATAGATTGTATGATTTAGTCGAATCATAAGGAAGATTTAGAAACTTCTATTGCATGAATTAATGTTTTTTCCTTATCTATTAACCAATTCAACAGCTAGTATTATTCTGTTGCACTTGTGTAACGGTGCAAATGGACTTGAGCAACTACCCGGACGGACTTGTGTAACTGAATAGTTGCACAAGTCCGTCCGAATAGTTATTTGTAATAAATGCTAATACGTTGGAATATAGTGAATTACGCGAAAAGTGCAGTTTTTATCTCCAAAAAGCCAAAAACAACCGTATGTTTTTTGTGAACTTTTCTTAAAAAGAGCCCGTTTTTATACCTAAGTTGTTGATAGATAGCGCTGTGACATTTTTGTTTTTCCCCGTATAATACTTAAAATAAATACAAAAATGTGGCAGACAAAAATGCCTGCCAAAATAAACTCCCTATAAAGAAGATTATAAGTTTTCGATTTCTTTAAGCCACATCGCCGAACTGGCATCACTCGGCATTCGCCAATCTCCTCTTGGACTAATAGAAATACTACCAACTTTCGGACCATCGGGCAGACAAGAACGTTTAAACTGTTGATTGAAGAAACGACGGAAGAAAATGAATAACCATTTCTTAATTGTCTCTTCATCATAACTGCCTTTGAATGCAATCTTTGCCAGATAATAAATCTTTGCCGGACGGAAACCAAAACGCAGGAAATAATAAAGGAAGAAGTCATGCAACTCGTAAGGACCTACCAAATCTTCCGTTTTTTGTTGGATTTCTCCATTTTCATCAGCAGGAATCAATTCCGGGCTGATAGGTGTATCTACTATATCAAGTAAAGTTGCTTTTGAATCCTCATCTACACCATTTTCTGCCACCCACTGCACCAGATATTTAACGAGTGTTTTGGGCACGCTTGCATTGACACCGTACATTGACATATGGTCCCCATTGTAGGTTGCCCACCCCAAAGCGAGTTCGGATAAGTCACCTGTGCCTACTACCATTCCCCAAGTCTGGTTGGCTACGTCCATTAATATTTGTGTACGTTCGCGTGCCTGTGAGTTCTCATAAGTGACGTCATGCACATTTATATCGTGCTCTATATCTTTGAAATGCTGTATACAAGCATCTTTGATGCTGATTTCACGGATAGATATTCCTAATGACTTCATTAAGTCGATAGCATTGTGGTAAGTCCGGTCAGTAGTTCCGAAGCCAGGCATTGTAATGCCAAGAATTCCTTTTCTGGATAATCCCAGTTTGTCGAAAGTCTTCACACAAACAAGTAATGCCAGTGTTGAATCCAGTCCCCCGGAAATACCGACTACAGCAGTCTTAGCTCCGGTATGAACGAGGCGTTTTGCCAATCCTGCTACTTGAATAGAAAAAACGTCTTCACAGTGTTCGTTTAGCTCTTTCCCTTGTGGGACAAAAGGATGCGGATTGAAACTCCGGGTTAGTGTCAGTTCTTTGCTATTTACAAATTCCGTAGCAATCGAAACAGCTTTTTTATCTCCTAAATTAGCTTGGTTAGCAGCGAAAGTCGTATTGATTCTACGTTCTGCACGTATGCGTTCTACATCAATCTCACTGATAATAAGTTGTTCTTCCATGCTGAAACGTTCACTGCATGCAAGCAGGCTGCCGTTCTCGTAAATCAATCCATTTCCTGCGAAAACTACATCAGTAGTAGACTCACCGAAGCCGCAAGATGAGAATACATATCCCGCGATGCAGCGTGCAGATTGCTGACTGATAAGGGAACACAGATAATTATGTTTTCCGATACCTTCATTGTCTGCCGACATATTAAATAGAATTTCCGCCCCTTGCAGTGCAAGTGAGGAACTGGGAGGAATTGTAGACCAAAGGTCTTCACAAATCTCAATTCCGAAAGTGGTATCTGAAGTTTCAAAAAGTAGGTTTGCGCCTATGGGAACAATTTGTCCGCACAAACGTACGTTATCTGTTGTGAGCTGTAGGGCAGAAGTGAACCAACGCTGCTCATAAAACTCTTTATAATTGGGGAGATAAGTTTTGGCTGCAATACCTAATACTTTTCCTTTCTGAATAACTACAGCCCCGTTGATAACTGTCGAATTGACCACTACCGGCATACCGACAATGGAGATAATATCCAACTGGCGTGTATTATTCAGAATCTGCATGATTCCCATTTCTGCTTCTTCCAATAAAAGCTGCTGCCCAAATAAGTCACCACAAGTATATCCGGTAATACTCATTTCCGGGAAGATTATGATTTGCACTCCCTTCCCTTCGGCCACTGCAATCAGACTTTCTATTCTCTCTACATTGAATTTACAGTCAGCCACCTTTATGTGTGGCACAGCTGCTGCTACTTTTACGAATCCGTAGTTCATCTTATACCTTATTTATATATAGTGGATGCAAAAATAGGAAAATAGTTTTGAATATTTATCTTTTCAGCAATGAATCCTTTCAATAGGGGCTTTTACATCAAGAATGTTACTGTTGTTTAAACATTTAAATGGACTTTCAAAATGAAAGATAAGTGTGTGACTGTTTGTAACACAAAAATACAGGTATTTATACAGTTGATTTGAATCTTTCTAAAAAAAACTTGAAAATATTTGGAAATCCAATAAAGCCTTTCTATCTTTGCACTGGATTTATAATTGTAATGAATACAATTTTGGAAAGAAAGGGCTAAATGATGAAACCGTACGAAAGATTATTAGAACATAATATAAAGCCTTCGATGCAGCGTATTGCTATCATGCAATATTTGATGGAGCATCCTATCCATCCGTCGGCTGATGATATATATACAGCATTGTCTCCTTCGATGCCTACACTTTCAAAGACGACAGTTTACAATACTTTGAAACTATTTTCAGAACAAGGAGCGGCTCAGATGCTTACTATTGATGAGAAGAATACTAATTTTGATGCGGATACCTCTATTCACTCTCATTTCCTATGCAAACGTTGCGGACATATTTATGACTTGCAATGTCTGGAAGCGGTGAAAAAGGTAGAGAGCTTGGAGATGGACGGACATCAGGTATCGGAAGTGCATTATTATTATAAAGGTATATGTAAGAATTGCTTGAGAAAAGATAAAGATACACGTATTGACTAATTAATTTAAAATTGAGAAGAAAATGAAAAAATTTAGATGTACTGTTTGCGGTTACGTTTATGAAGGTGACGCAGCTCCTGAGAAATGTCCTTTGTGTAAAGCTCCTGCCAGCAAGTTCGTAGAAGTTGTTGAAGTAGAAGGTGGTGCATTGACTTTTGCTGATGAGCACGTTATCGGTGTTGCAAAAGGTTGTGACGAAGAAATGATTAAAGACCTGAACAATCACTTCATGGGCGAATGTACTGAAGTTGGTATGTATCTGGCTATGAGCCGTCAGGCAGACCGCGAAGGTTATCCTGAAGTAGCTGAGGCTTTCAAACGCTACGCTTGGGAAGAAGCTGAACATGCTGCTAAATTTGCCGAACTGTTGGGCGACTGTGTTTGGGATACTAAAACAAACCTGCAGAAACGTAAAGATGCTGAGCAAGGTGCATGCGAAGACAAAAAACGTATCGCAACTCGTGCTAAAGCTTTGAACCTGGATGCTATCCATGATACTGTACACGAAATGTGCAAGGACGAAGCTCGCCACGGTAAAGGTTTTGAAGGTCTGTACAACCGTTATTTCGGTGATAAATAATCAAACCTCATAATAACTCTTAAAAGGTCTGTATTCAAAAATGAATGCAGACCTTTTTTGTTTATATTTGTTCATCAACTTTTAATGCCATAGTTATTTCTGTTCTGCGGCAAATTTGGCTACAGTGCCACGCGCATTGATGGATAGTAATCAGTTGAAGAAAGTGCTGAAGTTGAAAGACACTCAGGTTCCTATGATGAACCATCCTGTAGGGTACTTTAAATAAGGGTCGATAAGTATATAAAAATAGTGACGCTATCCTCTTGGGATACCGTCACTATTTATTCATTATAGCGTCACTATCCTTACCGGATGGCGTCACTATCTTTTTCCCTTTTTATTTTAATAAAAATTCATCGATTGCTTTCTTGTAGGTTGCTTTGTCAGCAGCCCCACGGAAAAGCTGTGGATCTCCTTTCATGGGGATGAATACGAACAATGGAATACTGGTTGCATTGAACAGGGCTGCCAGTTCTTTTTGTTTATCTACATTTACTTTGTAGATGGTAATTTTCCCTGCATATTCCTTTGCCAATTCTTTCATGATAGGAGCTGTCTGGCGACAAGGTCCACACCAATCGGCATATAAGTCGATGATGGCAGGCTTGTCGCCTTTGTATTTCCACTCCTTTGATTTTTCATAATCGAAGACGTCTTTCAGAAACATTTCCTTGTTCATTACGACGACTTCACCGTTACCTGTTGCCTCTTTTTTACCTTGATTGGTTTCTGCTTTATCATTGAAAGCGTACACAATTACGCTTATCATGACTAATGCTACCATTACTAATACTTTTTTCATTCGAAATCTTTATCTTTTTATGTATAATGCTTCTCGATAACCCCTTGTAGCTCGCTGCTATGGATTACGCCGGAATGTCTCCAAACTGCTTCTCCGTTCTTGAATACTATAAAAGTAGGTACAGCCTGTATGCGATATTTAGTAGCCAGTTCTTCGTGCTGGTCAACGTCTATCTTCACAATGCGGGCTTTGTCACCTACAATTAATTTGAGCTCTTCCAGAACAGGTTTCATTGCCTTACATGGACCACACCATTCCGCAAAGAAATCAACTAAAACGGGTATCGGTGACTTTATTAATTCTTCAAACTTTTCCATAATCTTTCCTTTCTTAAAGTTAAATAGCAGCCATCGAAGACTGCAAATATAAATTCTATTTCATTAATATAACGGGAAAAAGCTGTTTTTGTTCATAAAATAGTAATCTTGGAGACATTATCTTGTAATATAAAAGAGGGAACTTTGCGTTTCGAAAAATATAAAATGAAGGTGCGAACAAAAGAAAATGGATAATGAGCGAATTAGGCGTCATTATCCATTTCTTCTTTATAAATGATATTCTGATTATTCTGCTATAGTCAATTCATCAATGATATGGGATGCTCCCGCAAATTTATCTATGATGAAGAGTGTATAGCGAATGTCGACGCAGGCCGCACGTTGTGATGAAGGACGGAAAGCGATATCGCCTGTGAGTCCTTCAAAGTTGCGGTCGAAAGCAGTTCCTACCAGCTGGCCTTTACCATTGAAGACAGGACTACCGGAGTTTCCGCCTGTATTGTCGGTGTTTACAATAAAGCAAACAGGCATTTCACCGTTTTTTCCATAGCGTCCATAATCTTTGGCAGCATATAGCTCTTTCAGTTTTTGGGGGACAACAAACTCCCAGTTTCCTTGATCTTCTTTCTCCATTACTCCTTTGAGGGTGGTATGGGCATCATAAACAGCACCGTCAAATGGCTCATAAGAAAGTACTTGACCGTATGTCAACCGTAAAGTAGAGTTTGCATCCGGGTAGATAGGAATACCTTTTTCCTGTTTCATATCCATCATGCCTTTCACCCATACTTTATGGGCGGCATCATAGTTTTGATTCGCTTCTTTCATGGCAATAGCAGTCTTCAGTATTCCGTCGGTAATGGAATATTTGAATAGTACCATCCAGTCGTGTCCTATTTTATATAGGCTCGGTTTTTTGATAAACTTCTCAAAATTCTTAGGATTACCGAAGATAGAATGTTCAAAACACTCGTCAACAAATGCGTCAATATTTCCTTTAAAGCGGGAGCTGATAATTTCAAAGATGTTAATCCGCTGTTCTGCCGGAATATAATTGGCATATGTTTTCAACATCTCTTTGCCGACCATTTTTTCCACTTCCGGAAAAGGGACAGAAGCGAAGTATTTTTCACCCTCTTTTTTTAGTTTTTGGGTGGCTTCCTTAATTTTCTCTTTGTCTTTTGATTTCAAGGCAGTAACCATTTCCATTGTAGAAGGAATGCGCATAAAATCAAGGGCAGTCACTAATGCTTCATTAATAGCCTGCTGGTGGTAGAGAGCGTCACGGCGGTGAGCTACGATAGAGCGAATTTCATCAAAGGCTTTTTGATAAGAATCATCTCCCTTTTCACGTCCACGTGCCAAAAGTTCTTCTTGTTGTGTACGTTTGGTGTCCAATACATTGAGACGTATCAGCCCTTCATTCATGCCGATGGCATTTTTCCAATAATTGGCAGATGATGCATACTTACTGGCATAGTGAATACGTACGGCAGGGTCTTTCAGCATTTGTTCCATAAGTACTTTCTGGCGGGCTCCACGTACATGATGACGCATGAAGTTGGTGGTCTGCATACGTTCTTCCACTTCGTCGGAAATCATATATCGCCAGTTGCGTCCGGGGAATCCCATGACAAAAGTGAAATCACCTTCCTGTACTCCGGCAAGGCTGATAGTGAGATGTTTCTTTACTTTCAAAGGAACATTATCCTTTGAATATGCCGCAGGTTTCCCATCCTTGTCTGCGTAAATGCGGAAAAGAGAAAAGTCACCCGTGTGACGCGGCCACATCCAGTTGTCTGTGTCAGCTCCGAACTTACCAATCGAAGAAGGCGGGGCACCTACCATACGAATGTCGCTGTACACTGTCTTGACGAACATATAGTATTTGTTACCGCCATAGAAAGCTTTAAGTTCCAACTTAGTCGCCGGGGTAACTTCTATGTTCTCAGCTTTGGCAAAACGTTCAGCTACTTTGCTAAGATAACTTGGTGACAGGTAATTGACACCATCCGGATCCGGATCTTTTTTTAGCTGTTCATTGACATAGCTGGTTACATCGAGAATCCGGTCGATGTATGTGACAGTTAGTCCTGGAGTGGGAAGTTCCGCATCGCGGTTCATAGCCCAAAAACCTTCTGTCAGATAATCGTGCTCTACATTGCTGTGCTGTTGGATAGCTCCATAGCCGCAATGATGGTTGGTCAGAACCAGTCCTTCGGAAGAGATGACTTCTCCCGTACATCCACGACCAAAATGCACAACCGCATCTTTCAGGGAAAGTCCGTTTGTGTTGTATACCTCTTCGACAGGAATCTCCAGACCGAGTTCACGCATGGCAACTGCATTCTGCGTTTTCAGGTCAGTCAGCATCCACATGCCTTCATCGGCGTGGATGCTGAGAGTTGCCAGCGAAAATATAGCAAATAGGATTTGTTTTCTCATTTATTCTACAATTGTCATTTCGTTAATCAGATGTCCGCAGTTGCCTAATTTCTCAAGGATAAACAGGACATAACGGATATCCAGATTAATGCAACGTTGCAGGTTATTGTCAAAGTTGATATCACCGCTCAACGATTCCCAGTTGCCGTCGAAGGCACAACCTATCAATTCTCCGTTTTCATTCAATACCGGGCTGCCGGAGTTACCACCGGTGATGTCGTTGGTAGACAAGAAGCAAACCGGCATATCACCGTTCGGCAAAGCATAACGTCCGTAATCCTTCTTTTCTATCAGTTCTTTCAGTTTGGCAGGCACTACGAATTCACGGTCATCCGGGTTCTCTTTTTCAAGAATTCCTTTAGTTGTAGTGTAATAGTTGTAGTGTACGCCGTCTTTCGGATCATAAGGTTTCACGTTGCCGTAAGTCAGGCGAATCGTAAAGTTGGCATCCGGATAAGAAGGTACGGGTAATTTCATGTCGCCAAGACCACGAATGTATGTTTTGTGCAGCAAAGCCAGTTCCTTATCCATATCTTTCAGTTGTGAAACTATTTTCTCGAACAAGTCGTATTTTGATTGGCAGTATTGCAAAGCAAGGTCATTGTCGATAGCTTTTACTGTCGGCTTTTTGATAAACTTCTCAAAGTTTTCACGGTTGGCGAAGATGGAGTTATCATACATGTCGTCGATAAACTTGTCATAGTCACCCTTGTATTTCTGTTCGATAACCTTATAGATAGACGGACGCTGGTCGGCCGGAATCATTTCTGCATATAGCGGGAAAAGAACTTTAGCTACTTTACGGTCTACTTCATGGTCGTAGTCTTTATTATGAATACCGTCATATGTGGCTTTCAAGGCTTCTATGCGTACCTTAATTAAAGAGTCATTCTTTTCTATCAGTGCTTCCCGTGTTTTGGATAACAGAGTGCTGCCGAATTCAATAGCTCCGAAGAATGTTTCTCTCAGGCAAGTGAACTGATAGTTGAGAGGAGCTGTTTTAGCTACCAAGTCATCTATCTTCTTTACTACTTCCGCATATTCGGTATTGTTCTTTTCTTTGGCAAATTCTGTGAATTTAGTTTCCTGGGCAGCTTTTGTGCCGAGTACATCATTATCGATAATCGCTTTGTTCATTCCGATAGAGTTCTTCCAGTAGTTGCTGGAGCCTGCGTACTTGTTGGCATACTGGATACGGATTTTGTCGCTGGCATTCATTACTTCTTTTAGGACTGCCAGGCGGGCACCTCGGATACGGATACGCGGTTCGTTCTCTGATTCCATGCGTTCTTTTACTTCCGATACGGTCAGATAACGGCTTGTGCTTCCGGGGAATCCCATAATCATTGCGTAGTCTCCTTCTTTCAGGCCTTTGATGGAGATAGGCAAATGTTTTTTAGTTTTTAATGGCGTATTGGAAGCATTGTATTCTGCCGGTTCGCCGTTAGCGTCTGCATAGATACGGAACATGGAGAAGTCGCCCGTGTGGCGGGGCCACATCCAGTTGTCCGTTTCGCCGCCGAATTTGCCGATAGAAGAAGGCGGTGCGGCAACCATACGCACATCCGGGTATATTTTCTTATAAAACAGGTAGAATTTGTTTCCAGCATAAAATGGAAGTGCTTGTGGTACAATTCCTTTTTTGTCTTTCAGATCACTTTTGGAGTAAAGCTCTTTTGCTAATTTTTGAAGAAACGCACCTGTGAATGATTCGGACTCCGTGATTTCTTTGGCGGCAACTTTAGCATTAACAATATCGGTAATGTCCTCAATACGTTCGATAAATGTGAATTTCAATCCCGGAGTAGGGAGCTCTTTATCTCTGGAAGTAGCCCAAAAACCGTCTGTCAGATAATCATGCTCGACACTACTATGTTGTTGGATAGAAGCGTAACCACAGTGATGGTTTGTAAGGATCAAGCCTTCTGGTGAGATGATTTCTCCCGTACATCCGCCACCGAATATACCGACAGCATCCTTTAGGGAGACACCATTAGGATTATATAAATCTTGGGCTTCCAACTTCAAACCTTGTTTCTTCATCATATCAATAGAATGTTGCTGTTGCATCAGTTGCAATAACCACATTCCTTCGTCCGCCTTGGCGGTACATACGATCAGCGCAGTCAGCGCCAATAAATAAAGTCTTAGTCTATTCATTTATTCAGTGATAAAAATTAAATATTTGATTGTTAATATGTTCCGTATTTCACTTCCTGTTCTCCACTTTCAATTTTCCATTTTTTAAAGCTTCCATGATATTTGCCGGCGGGCGTTGGTTCATCAGCTCGTTTTTCATGAAATCCATGTATGGAGCTACATGTTTGAAGAACTGGTAGTATCCTTTGCATAAATAATTCAATCCGGGTTCGCCTTCCGATGTTCGGCTGAAGCGATTCTTCGGGCATTCACCGTTGCAGGCAAAGAGGAATTCACATTCCTTGCATTGGGTCGGGAGAGACCGGTATTTCATATTACCGAAATTATACTGGCGTTCGCTGTGCATCATCTCCACAAGAGTCTGGTTGTAGATATTTCCCAGTTTATATTCGGGAAACACAAAATGGTCGCAAGAGTAGACGTCTCCGTTGAATTCCATGACGCCGGCGTGTCCGCAGGTTTTTGCCATGGAGCACACACCGGGTTGTTCACCCATCCAATTGGCGAGTGTAGAATCGAATATCTGTATGTAGTAGTTGCCTACGTCTTCTTTTACCCATTCATCGAAAAGAGTGCAAAGAAAATTCCCCCACTGTTCGGGCGTGATTGAAAAGTCAGCCAGTGTTCCTTCCTTGTTTTCGGCAAGAGAGGCGAGATGGCGTCCGTCCTGATGCGGAAGGATGCGCTCTACGATGGGGGCAAACTGTATATAATGGCAATCTATTTCTTTGAAGAAATGGTAGAAATCCAAAGGATAGTCGGCATTGAAGTCATTGATAACAGCCATTGCGTTCCATTCCACTTTATGCTTTTTCAGAAGATTGATGCCTTGCATCACTTTCACGAAAGAAGGTTTTCCCATCTTGTTTTTGCGGTACTCATCGTGGAATTCCTGTGGTCCGTCGATTGAAACTCCTACCAGCCAGTTGTTGTCATGGAAGAACTGGCACCATTCATCGGTGAGCATTGTACCGTTGGTCTGGATACAGTTGTCGATCGTACGTCCGCGGGCGTATTTCTTTTGCAGTTCCATAGCCTTCTTGTAGAAAGAGAGCGGACGCATCAGCGTTTCTCCCCCGTGCCAGGTGAAAAGTACCTGAGGCATGGTCTGTGAGTTAATGTACTCGTCGATAAACTTTTCGAGAAGTTCATCGCTCATTACGTGTTTCGGATTGTCTTTGTATAGATTGGCCTTCTCCAGATAGTAGCAATAATCGCATGCAAGGTTGCATACGGCACCTACTGGCTTTACCATCACATAAAGCGGTTTGGCAAATGGGGCATAAGTCGATGTTTTCATGACTACAAAATTAGATAAACTAAATGAAAAAAAGTCCCTCAGACGTATGTTTATAAGGATTATTAAAGAAAAGAGACTTACAAGATTTAAATATTGATAAAATGTTTCCTTGAAATCTGAATCGGTTGTACCTTTGCACTCAGAATTTTAATGAATAGATGAACGTGAATAAAATTTTGTCTTTTTTACTTTTGCTTCCGTTTTTGGTTTCTTGTACCAGCAAGTACAAGATTGAAGGAACATCTTCTGTGAATAGTCTGGATGGAAAAATGTTATATCTTAAATCCCTGAACGATGGTGAGTGGGTGAAGTTGGATTCTGCTGAAGTGGTGCATGGACTATTCTCAATGAAAGGTAAAATTGATTCAGTACAGATGGTGACGCTTTATATGGATAGCGAAAGCATTATGCCGATTGTTCTGGAAAATGGTAAAATCACGGTAACTATCAGCAATTCGGAACTGAAAGCAGTAGGAACTCCTCTGAATGCAGCGTTGTATGAATTCATCGACAAAAGAAACCAGTTGGAAGAAAGCATAAGTGAATTGGAACAGAAAGAAACCCGCATGGTGATGGATGGCGGTGATTTGGAAGAAATTCACTCACAGTTGATGGTAGAAGGAGACTCATTGATGAATGAAATGAACCAATACATAAAGAAATTCATTTCAACTAATTATGAGAATGTACTGGGACCAAGCGTATTTATGATGCTTTGCAGTTCGTTGCCATATCCTGTCATGACTCCTCAGATAGACGATATAATAAAAGACGCCCCTTATTCTTTTAAGAGTAATAAATTCGTGCGGGAATTCCTTTCCAAAGCAAAAGAAAATATGAAATTGATAGAAGAACATCAACGTTTGGAACAAAATACTCCCACAAATAAGTAAACATTGAGCTTTTATTAGATTCAATTCTAAACCAATCCGGAGAATCGGCAAGGTAGGAGCTGATTATGCTCTGCTGATGACGGAAGCTATGTCGGGAAGCATTTGCCATACATCAGCAACTGGACCCCCTATCCATATACGCGGTCGATGCGTATACCTATTTAACGTCAGTTCGATATAACTTCGTCCGCATGGTTTCCCCTTCCCGAAGGAGGAGAATCAGAATAGTACAAGCTGACGTTATTTAATAATTTAATGATAAAAACTGGTTAGGAATGTGGGGTACGTGAGTATCCCCATATTTATATTTATACTATCGGTCTTGATCTTCGTTTGTCATCATACCCTTATGTTCTTCGGGCAGTGCACTTTCAACTGCGGCATAGGCTTCTGCCATAGTTGCCTTGATATTATCCATACCTTTTCCCTTGGGCGGAATAGGATCATGAATCGTCAGAATCATGCGGTGGCGGTGTATCCATTTGCTTGTACGCGGCAGGATTTCAAATGAGCCATCAATAGTGACGGGCACCACTGCCAACTGTAAGTCATCAGCCAATTGGAAAGCCCCTTTTTTAAAATATCCCATATGTCCAGTGAAAGTACGTGCCCCTTCCGGGAAAACGACTAATGAAACACCGTCTTTCAAAGACTCTTTGGCCTGCCGGATAGTCTCCAATACTTTTTTCGGACCGGAACGGTCAACAAAAATATGCCCTGCACTTTCACAAGCCTTTCCGACGAACGGCAGTTTGCGCAGGCTTTTTTTCATCATCCACTTAAAATTTCTTCCAATGAAACCATAGATTAGGAATATATCGAATGCCCCCTGATGGTTAGGAACGAAAATATAGGAAGTTTTATCATGCAACTTTTCACGTCCGCGAATCTTTACGGGAATCAACAGGAAAAGACAAATTAATTGTGACCATATCTTCCCCGGATGATACCCCCAGAAGTGGGCTCCACCCAAGAGGGAACCTACTATAGTGACGAGTGCCGTGAGAATGGTCAACACTAATAATATAGGCAAAGCGATGCAAATCTGATAAATATAATAAAGTATCTTCATAGGGTTGGATTTTTATCCTGCAAATATACATGATTATTGGTAAAAAAGAGATGCAGATGCCATATTATCTTTTCGATTGTGTTATTTTTGCTCCATGTTAATAGAGATAGTTACAAAAATATGATACGTATATTACATACTGCCGACTGGCATCTCGGACAAACCTTCTTCGGTTATGACCGTGCCGGAGAGCATGAGGCTTTTTTGAACTGGCTGGCAGAAGAAATTCGGCGGAAAGAGATTGATGCATTGGTTATAGCCGGAGATGTTTTTGATGTCTCCAATCCTTCGGCTGCATCTCAAAGCATGTATTACCGCTTTATTTACCGGGTGACGGCTGAGAATCCGAACCTGCAAATAGTGATTGTTGCCGGCAACCATGATTCGGCGGCACGTCTGGAAGCTCCCCTGCCTTTATTGCAGGCTATGAGGACAGAAGTCAGAGGGGTAGTACGCAAACTGGAAGGTGGAGAGATAGATTACAACCATTTGTGCGTGGAACTGAAGAACCGGATGGGGGAAGTTGAATTGCTTTGCATGGCTGTTCCTTTCTTGCGCCAGGGAGATTACCCGGCAGTGGAGACAGAAGGTAATCAATATGCGGAGGGAGTGCGTGAGCTTTATACCCAGCTCTTGCAAAGATTGTGGAAACGAAGAAAAGCAAATCAGTCGATTCTCGCCATCGGTCATCTGCAGGCTACCGGTTCGGAAATTGCAGAGAAAGATTATAGTGAACGTACGGTGATTGGCGGTTTGGAATGTGTGTCGCCGGATGCATTTTCCGAACAGATAGCCTATACAGCATTGGGGCATATTCATAAAGCTCAGCGGGTATCCGGTCGGGAGAATGTACGTTATGCAGGAAGTCCTATCCCGATGTCTTTTGCAGAGAAACATTACCGTCATGGAGTGGTGATGGTGACTTTTGATGATGGTTGTGCGGTAGATATTGAGCGGCTCGAATGTCCGAAGTCAATACCTTTGATAAGCGTACCGAGTGGAGAACCTTCATTGCCGGAAGTTGTATTGGAGGCATTGAAAGAACTGCCGGCAGTAGAGGGCATAGCTCCTTATTTGGAGGTAAAAGTATTGTTAGAAGAGCCGGAACCTATGCTCCGACAGGAAATAGAGGAAGCTTTGGCAGACAAAAACTATCGGTTGGCACGTATTATCTCTACTTATCGTGGTGATGCGGGAAATGCAGAAAAAGAAGAGGTGGAGTGGAAAAGAGGACTGCAAGAAATGTCTCCTTTACAGATAGCACAATCTGCATTTGAGAAGATTTATCAGGCAGAAATGCCGGAGGAGTTGACAGAATTATTTCAAGAAGCCTATTTGGCTGCCACCCGTAAAGAAGAGGAGGACGAAGAATGAAAATATTAGCCATACGATTAAAGAATCTAACTTCGATAGAGGGAACCGTGGAAGTCGATTTTACATCAGAACCGTTATATTCTGCGGGAATATTCGCTATTTCGGGACCTACGGGAGCAGGAAAATCTACCTTATTAGACGCATTGTGCCTGGCATTATATGATAAAGCCCCCCGTTTTGCCAATTCGGTAGAAAGTGTGAATTTGGCAGATGTAGGAGATAATCAGATAAACCAGTCTGATGTCAGAAACCTGCTGCGTCGGGGAACGAGTGACGGTTATGCGGAAGTTGATTTTTTAGGGGTAGACGGGCATCGTTATCGTTCTCATTGGTCGGTAAGACGGACAAGAAATAAGGTGAACGGTTCTTTGCAGCCACAAGCATTGGAAGTGAAAGATTTGGATACAGAGAAAGAATTTCAAGGTACCAAGAAAGAACTGTTGGCTCAATTGGTCGAGTTAATCGGTCTGACGTATGAACAGTTTACCCGTACCGTATTGCTGGCTCAGAATGACTTTGCCACCTTTTTGAAGTCGAAAGGAGCTGCGAAGGCGGAATTGCTGGAAAAACTGACAGGAACAGCCGTTTATTCGCGAATCTCCCAAGAAATATTTGCCCGGAATAAGGCAGCGCAAGAAGAAGTCACTTTGGTTCATAATAAAATGAGCGTGATTGAGCTGATACCGGAAGAGGAACAGCTTGCCTTGCAGAAAGAAAAAGAATTATTGGTTGAAAAGCGTGTAGAAGGTATTAAACTGCTGGCAGAGCAGAATAAGCAACTAAACGTTGTCCGTTCATTAAAAATGCAGGAAGAACTTCGAAAGAAGAAACAAGAAGAAGAACAAGGGGAACAGGTGAAGTTGAAAGGAGCTATGGAAAGACTTGTTTCGCAAGAGGAAGGGCTGGTGCGTTTTAAGACCCAATGGGAAGCTATACAACCCGATTTGAAGAAAGCACGTCAGTTGGATGTGCAGATACAGTCGCAACAGGATGGATATGTACAGGCACAACAGATGTTGCAGGTAGCCCGCGGGCAGGTAGCTGAACAGGAGAAGAAGATGCGGATGGCTGCAGAACACTTGCAATCATCTTATCAATCTTTGAATCGCTTGTTGAATCATACGGGAGTGGAAGAGCCTATGCAACTTGAACAAGTGGAGATAATCTTGCGGCAGGAAGAAGAAAAATTAAATATCGGAATAAAGGCAAACGAAGAACGGTTGGAACGATTAAATTCTTTTGGCTATCCATCATTGGCAGAAGAGCAGGTGAAGTTGCAGAAGGAATGGACGCGTCAGCAGAATATCCGGCAGCTTACCGAAACGCAGGCGAAAACAAAAGCTGAGATTGAAAGATTAGAGAAAGAAACAGCAGCTTGTTTCAAGCAACTGGCAGAGCGGGAGAGCACATTGAAAACCATTCAGCGGCTTTATGAAAATGCCCGTATGGCGGTTGGGAAAGATGTGAAGGCACTGCGTCAGCAATTGCAGGAGGGAGAAGCCTGTCCGGTTTGCGGCAGTACATCGCATCCTTATCATCGGGAGCAAGAAGTGGTAGATACTCTTTTTAAGAACATCGAGCAGGAATATAATACTGCCGTAGCGGCATGCCAGCAGACAAACAACCGGAGTATCGCTTTACAGCGTGATTTGGCACATCAAAAGACAATTGAAGGACAGGTGTGCGCTCAATTGGCAACATTACAGAAGGAAGGGCTTGATGCAGGCAGCGCAGAACAGATACAGCATCGTTTGGAAGAACTGGCAAAGCTGATTCTGGAATACCGCAATCTATATGCAGAATGGCAACACAGTGACGAAGCAGTAAAGAAGATGCGTGCTCATTGTGAGGCTCTGCGTGAGAATGTCTCCCTCTGTCGCTTGGCAATGCAAAAAGTATCGTCTGCCAAAGAACAGTTGGCTACTTTGCAAAATGTAGTCACTACCGAGCAGAAACGATTTGCTACGATAGAGAAAACATTGAATGCCCTTCGTCAGGAACGTTCGGTTTTATTAAAAGGAAAGAGTGCCGATGAAGCCGAAGCAGCCGTGGCGAGAAAGGAAAAAGAACTGAATCTGGCATTGGAGCAAGCGCGTAAAGAAGTAGAAGCCGTTCAAAACCGCCTTTCGGGCTTGCATGGGGAAATGAAACAGATAGCTTTGACCGTTGAAGAGCTGCAAGAGCAGCACAAACAGATTGAATCCCCTGAACAACTTCCTGAAACTATCAGGCAACAACAGGAAGAAAATCTCAATACAGAACGAAGCCTTTCCGCTATTGAAGCCCGTTTGCTGCAACAAATAAAGAATAAGGCAACAATGGAAATGATTGCTAAAGAACTGTCGGAGAAACAATCAGTAGCCGAGCGTTGGGCAAAACTAAATAAGCTGATTGGAAGCGCAGACGGGGCGAAGTTTAAGGTTATCGCACAGAGTTATACTTTGAATCTGTTACTGCTTCATGCCAACAAACATTTGTCTTACCTATCCAAACGCTATAAATTGCAGCAAGTTCCCAGCACATTGGCGCTTCAGGTCATAGACTGTGACATGTGTGATGAGGTGCGGACTGTATATTCTCTCTCCGGGGGCGAATCATTTTTGATTTCCCTTGCATTGGCATTGGGGCTGTCTTCTTTATCCAGCAATAATCTGAAAGTGGAATCCCTCTTTATTGATGAAGGATTCGGCTCTTTGGATGCGGAAAGCTTGCGGACAGCTATGGAAGCGTTGGAGCAACTGCAAATGCAAGGAAGAAAGATAGGAGTCATTTCTCATGTACAAGAGATGAGTGAACGGATTTCTGTCCAAGTCCAGGTACATAAAAAGGTAAATGGGAAGAGTGTGCTTACCGTCGTAGGGTAAGCACCGTTATTTCCGGCCATGCGCCGAAACGGAAAGGCAATCCTACATAACCGATTCCTACGTTGACATACAAACCGCGTGTACCTTCCAGGTACATTCCACTCCATTCAGGATAGATATAAACGGAAGGAGAGTAGTCTCCAAATTGAAGTTGCATGGCATGGGTATGTCCTGCCAGCATTAAATCCACGTCCGATTTGGGAAGTACTTCCCGTCTCCAGTGTGTCGGATTGTGGCTTAACAGTATTTGGAACATGCCCTCAGTACCCGCTTTTGCTCCGGCTAGATCACCATGTTGGGAGAAAGGCGGTTCGCCTTCGTTTTCTACTCCGATAAGCGCGATGCTGTCATTTCCTTGAACCAGAAACGTATGCGAGTTATTCAATAACTTCCATCCCATAGCAGCCTGTCTCTGTTCTAAATCAATCAGGTTGTCATCTTGTTCCTGTTTGCTTTTCCAACGGAAATAAGGACCATAATCGTGGTTCCCTAATATGGAGTAAACCCCATCCTTGGCTTTCAATCGTGCCAGAATTTCCTGAAACTCATCCAATTCTACTGCTCGATGGTTTACCAAGTCTCCGGTGAAAACGATAAGGTCGGGCTGTTGGGCATTCACCAGTTCCACCATTCTTTCGATAGCAGAAGCGTTTCCTGTCCAACTGCCGATATGTATGTCTGAAAGTTGCACAATACGGTATCCGTCGAAAGCTTGGGGAAGCCGGGAAGAAGAGTAGGTGGTTTCCTTGACTTCAAACCGACTGCGTCCGATGAAAGAACCGTAGAGAATCATAATGATGCAGATGACGGCTAATGTCAATCCAGTACATATAAACGGAGTATGTGGCATCCGGAACCATTTATGGAAAGGTATCCCAACGACGGTGCAGAGAGCCAGTAATAGTTTAGGAGCCGCAAATAGGAAAAAGAAGACGGAGAACCGTCCGATATCCCGTGTATGACTCTCGGAAAACGAATTGTTGGCGAAAAACACTAGATATAACAGTCCTGCAATAATAAGGACACTTGGTATCCAATAGAGGATACGTAGCCACCGCTTTGCTGTGAGCCGGACGATAAACCGCAGATACAAGTAAATATCCGGTAGAATCAGTAGTAATAACAAGAATATGAATAAGCGTTGTAACATGCTGAACTCTTTGGTTAATATATTTTAGGTTGTATATTCTATATCAGCTCATTTAATTCGCTCAAGTTCTTTTTGATTTCGTGGATACGATTCAAGAACTTCTTGCGGTAAATCCATAAAATCAGTCCGAGTCCGCCACCCCATAGCAAGAAGAAAAAGAGCATCATCCCCATCCCGTATTGCCATACCTGCCAGTAGATAAATGAAAGTATAGCCAGTATCAGAAGAAAGGCGATGGCAAACAACCGTTCTCTGATAGTCCACCGGTGAATGCGGTTGACACGGCTTATTACTTCTACAAGTGGCATTTCGTCTATTTGAGTCCGTTGGAGAAAACGGGTGGTGACGATGTCCCAGCAAAGTGCCGGAATCCAGGCGAGAAGAATGATGATGTAGATCGGATTCAATCGGTTATGTAACAGTACTTCCGCTAAAAATAGGATTAATACCGGCAGAGAAATCAGAATCAGCTTGATATTCAGACTGGCAATGGCATGGATACCTTTGCCGGCATGTGCTATCAGCTTTGAAAGTTCTTCTTCCTTGATAAGCTCCTTGTCTTTTAAGTGCTCATCAAGTACATTCCAGGATTTTTTCAGTTCTTCCAATTCCATATATCTTATTCCTCCTTTTTCATTCTTTTAAGTTTATCCTTGATACGGCTCAGTTTGGTCGCTACGTTCGTAACGGTTAGTCCGGTGATTTCCGCGATTTCCTCATAACTTTTATCCTCAAGATAGAGCAGGATTATTGATTTGTCGAGTTGTCCCAGTTGGTTAATCATCCGATAGAGCTGCCTTAGCATTTCATTGACCGGATCATGTGCTTCGACGGTCCAATCTATTTCCCCGGTGAGGCTGACTATTTCCGGTACATTCTTTTCTTTTCGATAAAAGCTGATACAGGTATTAAGGGCAATGCGGTAAATCCATGTAGAGATTTTACATTCCTTCCTGAATTTAGGAAAAGCTTTCCAAAGGTTCAGTATCACGTCCTGGTATAGGTCGTTAAGAGGAGCATTGGGGTTGGCATACAGATAGCACACTTTGTAGATTACCCGTTCGTATTCGCGGATGACCGACAAGAACTCTTGCTCAATAGTTTTTTTTGCCTCTGTTATTCGTTCTCTCATGGAGTCTATGATTGCTATTGTAAATTGGCTGCCAGGAATTTACGGATTTCTTCCACACTCTTTCCCCGGCGTCGGGCATAATCTTCGAGCTGGTCTTCTCCAATCTTGCCGACGGAGAAGTACTCGGCAGACGGGTGGGCGAACATAAGTCCGCAAACAGAAGCGTGAGGATACATGGCTCCGTTCTCAGTCAGCGAAATACCTATCTGTTTCATGTCCAGCAGTTCATCCAGTAGGAAGTTGACGGACTGATCGGGCAAAGAGGGGTAACCGACGGCAGGACGGATGCCTTGGTATTTTTCAACTAATAAATCTGCCATACTCAGGTTTTCGTCTTTAGCGTAACCCCATGCTTCTTTACGTACATATTCGTGCATTTTTTCCGTAGCAGCTTCCGCAAGGCGGTCGGAGAGGGTTTGTACAAGTAAATGTTTATAAGGGTCCTGTTCATATAATCCTTCCATATCCGCGTCGATGGAAGAGGCAAAAGCTCCTATGGTATCCGGGATACCGGAAGATAATGGACGGATGAAGTCACTCAGGCAAACGAAAGGACTACCGTCTCTTTTAGGTGTTTGCTGGCGAAGCAAGGGAAAGGTGATAAATTGGTCTTTTCCCTTTTCAATCAGCAGATTATCTCCGTCAGAATTTGCCTTGCAGAGTTTGAAGATTGTTTTCACTTCATAATCCTGGTCGAGAGAGTCCAACATCCGGTTTGCTTCTTTGAATAGTTGCATGGCTTCGGAAGCTTTGCTGCGCTCTTCTTCGGGAAAGGTAGTCAACCACATAGCACGGCAGGAATCGCATCCGTGAATGTTGGCGATGGCTGCGAAACGTGGTTGAAAGCCCCATGCGTGGAAAAAGTAAATCCAGTTGATGTAAGGGCTGACAGAATGTATTTTGTAGGATAAAATCATAAATTGTCATTTAGCGTTCAAAGAATAACTCTTGTCCGCGATATCTCTCGTCTATTTCTCCGTTATTGTATAACAGATGTCCGTTTACAAATGTTTTCTCCACTTTCCAGTGCAAGGTGCGTCCTTCTAACGGACTCCATTTGCATTTGCTTAAAATACAGTCTGCCGTTACCGTCCATTCAGAGTCGGGGCGTACCAGTACAAGGTCTGCCTGATATCCCTTATGAATGAATCCGCGATTATTGATTTGGTACATTTGAGCCGGTGCATGAGCCATCTTTTCCACTACCTTTTCAATAGAGAATACTCCCTTATCCACAAGTTCCAACATGCTGACTAACGAGAATTGTATCATTGGCATACCGGACATGGCCTTTAAAGCCCCACCTTCTTTCTCGCTTAGCAAGTGCGGGGCATGGTCGGTTGCGATGGCATCAATCAAGCCACTGTTGACAGCCTCCTGCAAGGCCTTCCGGTCTTCTGCCGTCTTGATGGCAGGGTTACACTTGATGCGTGCACCGAGTGTCCCGTAGTCATTTTCCGTAAAGAGCAGATGGGAAACACAGGCTTCTGCCGTAATTCTCTTTTCCGCCAAAGGAGCGTCAGAGAACAGGCTTAGTTCTTTGGCTGTGGAAATGTGCATGATGTGCAGGCGGGCGTTTGCTTCGCGTGCCAGTTGCACAGCCAGTTCGGAAGAACGGAAACAAGCCTCTTCCGACCTGATTACAGGATGGAGAGCCAATGGTACATCGTCACCGTATTCCTTTTTATATTTATCCGTATTCTCTTTGATGATTCCCTGGTCTTCGCAGTGGGCAGCGATGAGCAAATCAGTTCCGCCGAATATATTGCGCAGGCTGGCCATGCGGTCTACCAACATATTCCCGGTACTCGAACCCATAAATAATTTCACGCCACAAACACGATGCTTATCCAGTTGCGCAAACTGGGTGTAGTTGTTATTGGTCGCTCCGAAGTAGCAGGAATAGTTGACAACAGACTTCTCGCCCAATAAAGCGAGTTTTTCATTCAAGGCTTCCAAAGTAGTTGTCTGTGGATTTGTATTCGGCATATCCATGATGGAAGTGACACCACCGGCTGCCGCGGCATGGCTTTCTGTGGTAATATCCGCTTTATGAGTCAACCCGGGATCACGGAAATGAACATGTTCGTCGATGGCGCCCGGCAATAGGTAGCATCCGGTCGCGTCTATAATTTCGTCACAAGGTATGGTTGTTTTCTCGTCGCCTACTAATATTTCGGCGATAATCTCATTTTCTATTACGACAGAGCCCAGAACTTTTCTTCCTTCGTTTACAATAACGGCATTTTGAATCAGTGTACGTTTCATTTCTTTTGCGGGAATTTATGGAACCAACTATTTGTTTTTAATTTAATCACACCGAATATGGCCTCTCCGAAGATGCTGCTGTTCATCTTGGAAGTGCCCAGTTCACGGTTGATGAAGATAACGGGAACTTCGATGATTTTAAAGCCACATTTATAAGCGGTGAATTTCATTTCAATCTGAAAAGCGTATCCTTTGAAGCGGATATGGTCTAAATCAATCGTTTCCAATACTTGGCGACGGTAACAGACGAATCCGGCGGTGGTGTCGTGTACGGGAATGCCTGTGATAAACCTCACATATTTGGATGCGAAATAAGACATCAGTACCCGTCCCATTGGCCAGTTCACTACGTTCACTCCGCTGACATAACGGGAGCCGATAGACACATCTCCACCCTGTTCCGAGCAAGCCTGATACAGCCGTGGGAGGTCGTTCGGGTTATGGCTGAAGTCGGCATCCATTTCGAAGATATATTCGTATGTATGTTCCAGTGCCCATTTGAAACCGGCGATATAAGCGGTTCCCAGTCCCAGTTTCCCTTTACGTTCAATCATGAAAAGGCGTTCGGGAAATTCTTGTTGCAGTTTTTTTACTATATTTGCCGTTCCGTCCGGAGACCCGTCCTCTATTACCAGGATATGGAATACTTTAGGAAGTCCGAAAACGGCGCGGATGATATTTTCTATGTTCTCCCGTTCGTTATAGGTAGGGATAATTACGATGCTATCCGATGTTTGCATATAGTTACTATAAAATTTAGAAACAAAAGTAGCTCTTTTCCTTTAGTTATAGGCGAACTAAGGAAAATTTAACGTGCGCTATGCTTCATTGGGAATCCCCCTTTGCAATACTTCCATCCTTAAAGTATGTACTCCCATTATTTTTTGTACTTTTGCGGTGAAATTCTTAATAGGTATGACAATAACTGAGTTGCAACAACAATATGCTGCCCACCCCAATACGGCAGTTATGAAGCGCTTGTTGAAGGACACCTCTGTCCAGACTATCTTTTGTGGCGGACTGTGTGCATCTGCCGCTTCCCTTTTTTCTTCTGTGTTGGTACAAGAGGGCGGTTGCCCGTTTGTATTTGTTTTAGGCGACCTTGAAGAAGCCGGATATTTCTATCATGACCTGACGCAGATATTGGGTGCGGAGACAGTGCTTTTCTTTCCCTCCTCCTTCCGTCGTTCCATCAAGTATGGGCAGAAAGACGCAGCGAATGAGATTCTTCGTACCGAAGTACTGAGCCGTTTGCAGAAAGGGGAGAAAGGCTTGTGCATTGTAACTTATCCGGATGCGTTGGCAGAAAAAGTCGTATCCCGCAAGGAACTGAGCAACAAGACGTTGAAACTGAACGTCGGCGAGAAAGTGGACACCACATTTATAACGGACGTTTTGCATAGCTACGGCTTTGAATATGTGGATTATGTATATGAACCGGGACAATACGCCGTTCGCGGAAGCATTATCGACGTCTTTTCTTTTGCTTCGGAGTATCCCTATCGTATCGACTTCTTTGGCGATGAAGTGGAGAGTGTCCGCACCTTTGAAGTAGAAACCCAATTATCCCGTGAGAAGAAAGACGGAGTATCTATTGTGCCCGATTTGGCAGTGACCGGAGAGGTGACCACCTCTTTCCTGGATTTTATCCCGAAAGAGACAACTTTGGCAATGCGTGATTTCCTTTGGTTGCGTGAGCGGATACAGGCAGTGCACGACGATGCACTGACACCGCAGGCGATAGCCGTTCAGGAAGCCGAAGAGAACGGAGGGATTACACTGGAAGGAAAACTGATAGACGGCAGTGAATTTACGGTACGTGCACTTGATTTCCGTCGGTTGGAGTTTGGAAACAAGCCGACCGGCACGCCGAATGCCAGTATCACTTTCAGCACTTCCGCCCAACCAATCTTTCATAAGAATTTCGATTTAGTGGCAAGTTCCTTCAAGGATTATCTGGAGAAAGGATATTCGCTTTACATATGTAGTGACAGCACGAAGCAGACGGAGCGTATCAAAGCTATTTTCGAGGATCGTGGTGACAAGATACAGTTCACCGCTGTGGAGCGTACCATTCACGAAGGATTTGTTGACAACACTTTGCGTCTTTGCATCTTTACGGACCATCAACTGTTCGACCGTTTCCATAAATACAATCTGAAGAGCGATAAGGCACGTTCGGGAAAAGTGGCTCTTTCCTTGAAAGAATTGAACCAATTTACTCCGGGCGATTATGTCGTGCATACGGATCATGGCATCGGGCGTTTTTCCGGTTTGGTGCGTATTCCGAATGGGGACACTACGCAGGAAGTATTGAAACTGGTCTTTCAGAATGAAGATGTTGTATTTGTCTCTATACACTCCCTGCATAAGGTTTCTAAATATAAAGGAAAAGAAGGCGAAGCCCCTCGGCTGAATAAATTGGGCACGGGTGCATGGGAGAAACTGAAAGAGCGCACGAAGAGCAAAATAAAGGACATAGCCCGTGATTTGATAAAGCTGTATTCGCAACGCCGGCAGGAAAAGGGATTCTCATATAGTCCCGACAGTTTCTTGCAGCGCGAATTGGAAGCATCCTTTATTTATGAAGACACGCCCGATCAGAGCAAAGCGACTGTCGAAGTCAAGGCCGATATGGAAAGCGACCGTCCGATGGACCGTTTGGTTTGTGGAGACGTAGGTTTCGGAAAAACAGAAGTTGCTGTCCGTGCCGCCTTCAAAGCAGTGGCCGATAATAAGCAGGTAGCTGTCCTGGTGCCGACAACGGTACTTGCCTATCAGCATTTCCAGACATTCCGCGAGCGTCTGAAAGGATTGCCATGCCGGGTGGATTATCTCAGCCGCGCACGTACGGCAGCACAGTCCAAAGCAGTTCTGAAAGGATTGAAAGAAGGAGAAATCGGCATCCTTATCGGCACGCACCGTATCTTGGGAAAAGATGTGCAGTTCAAAGACCTGGGGCTGCTGATAGTTGACGAAGAGCAGAAGTTCGGAGTTTCCGTAAAAGAAAAGCTGCGTCAGCTAAAAGTGAATGTAGATACATTGACAATGACCGCCACCCCGATTCCCCGTACACTTCAATTCTCATTGATGGGCGCGCGCGACCTGAGTGTTATTTCTACCCCGCCGCCCAACCGTTATCCGATTCAGACCGAAGTCCACACCTTCAATGAAGAAGTAATCACGGATGCCATTAATTTCGAGATGAGTCGTAACGGACAGGTTTTCTTCGTCAATAACCGGATTGCCAATCTGCCCGAATTAAAAGCGATGATTGAACGCCACATCCCGGACTGCCGTGTAACAATCGGGCATGGGCAGATGGAACCGTCGCAACTGGAGAAAATCATTTTAGACTTTGTCAACTATGATTATGATGTGCTTCTGGCAACAACTATCATTGAAAGTGGCATTGACATTCCGAATGCCAATACCATCATCATCAACCAGGCACAGAATTTCGGATTGAGCGACCTTCACCAGATGCGTGGCCGGGTGGGGCGCAGCAATAAGAAAGCCTTCTGTTATCTGCTGGCTCCGCCATTGAGTAGTCTTACGACAGAAGGAAAACGCCGGCTT
Source organism: Bacteroides acidifaciens (assembly GCF_903181435.1). Taxonomy (NCBI): domain Bacteria; kingdom Pseudomonadati; phylum Bacteroidota; class Bacteroidia; order Bacteroidales; family Bacteroidaceae; genus Bacteroides; species Bacteroides acidifaciens. The sequence continues at coordinate 2,129,510 of NZ_CAEUHO010000001.1, read as the reverse complement.
CAGGCCATCGAGAACTTTAGCGACCTTGGAAGTGGAATCCATATTGCCATGCAGGATTTGGATATTCGTGGAGCAGGAAACCTGCTCGGTGCGGAACAAAGCGGGTTCGTGGCCGACTTGGGATATGAAACTTATCAGAAGATTCTTTCCGAAGCCGTCCATGAACTGAAGAACGACGAGTTTGCCGATTTATATGCCGATGAAATCAAGGGCGAAGGACAGATTAGCGGTGAAGGATTTGTGGACGAATGTCAGGTAGAGAGCGACCTTGAGCTGTTATTGCCAGCCAATTACGTAACCGGTAGCAGCGAACGCATGTTGCTCTATCGCGAACTGGACGGATTGACATTAGACAAAGACGTAGACGCTTTCCGCTCCCGCCTCGAAGACCGTTTCGGCCCTGTTCCGCCGGAAACGCAGGAGTTGTTGCGTATTGTACCTCTCCGCCGCCTCGCAGCACGTCTGGGAGCAGAAAAGATATTCCTGAAAGGCGGGCGCATGACCTTGTTCTTTGTATCCAATCCGGATAGTCCGTTCTACCAGAGCCAGGCTTTCGGTAAGGTGATAGACTATATGATGAAATATACCCGTCGTTGCGATTTGAGGGAACAGAATGGAAAACGGAGTATGCTGATTAAGGATGTGTCGAATGTAGAGACAGCAGTCAGTGTGCTGCAAGAGATTGTGGCATTGCCGGTAAAAGATAAATAGACAGGCGGTTCTGTCTATTTATCTTTTTCCTCTGGCTTTGTTTCTTTCTACTTCTTTTCCTTTTCCATATAATTTGTCTATCAAGTCCGAACGCCCGATTCGTCTCAATTCATTGATAATGTTCTTGCGTTCTTCCGGCTTATACCAAAAGAAGAATTGCCGTTGAGCTAGTTTCTCCCGTTGGGTCTTAGCACTGAATACCGGTTCCAAGGTGTGCGGATGAAACCCCGTGTACCATGTTTCGGTGGCTACTGTCATCGGAGTAGGAGTGAAGTCCTGTACTTGTTCCAGGTGAAAGTCCAAACGTTTGGTGATAACAGCGAGTTCTGCCATATCTTCTTCCTTACAACCCGGGTGTGAAGAGATAAAATAAGGAATCAGTTGTTGGCGCAGATTCTCTTCCCTATTAATGCGGTCGAATATCTTCTTGAATGTTTCGAACTGTTCGAAGGATGGTTTGCGCATTATCGACAATACACCTGCACTGGTATGTTCGGGAGCCACTTTCAGACGACCGCTAACGTGATTGACAATCAACTCACGGGTATATTCGGCAGTACTGCGGTTGATGGCTGCATCTTTACTCTGATGAAGCAGCAGATCATAACGTATCCCACTGCCGATAAAAGATTTCTTAATACCGGGCAAAGCATCTACCGCATGATAAATATCCAATAACGGACGATGATCCGAATTCAGGTTAGGGCAAACTTTCGGATGGATACATGATGGTCGCTTGCATTTTTTGCAGATAGATTCATCTTTCCCTTTCATCTGATACATATTGGCGGAAGGGCCGCCCAAGTCACTTAAATATCCTTTGAAGTCCGGCAACTGGATAACTTCTTTTACTTCTTTCAGAATAGACTCTTTACTACGGCTAACGATAAATTTCCCCTGATGCGCGGAAATAGTGCAGAACGCACAACCACCAAAGCATCCCCGATGAATATTGATGGAAAACTTAATCATATCATAAGCGGGAATCCGCTTTCCCTTATATTTAGGATGCGGCAGGCGGGTATATGGCAAATCGAAAGAACGGTCCAGATCTTCCTGGCTCATTGGTGGATAAGGGGGATTGACTATTACAACCCTATTACCCACAACTTGCGTGATACGTGCAGCCGCATATTTATTGGATTCTTCTTCAATGTGCCGGAAATTGCTCGCGTGTTTTTTCTTATCCGTCAGGCATTCTTCGTGTGAATAGAGTTGGATATCTTCCGCATCGGAAACCCACTCTGTCTCACGGCAAAGATAGGCTGTCTGTGGGATTGTTCCAATAATCTTTTTAAAGTCGTTGGTAGTTAATGAAGCTTCTTCTGTTGGAAGTAAACTTTTCATTTTCCGGGTTAAGTCTACAATCGGCTTTTCACCCATTCCATAAATGAGTAAGTCTGCACCACTATCGCATAAAATGCTTTTTTGTACCTTGTCCTGCCAATAGTCATAATGGCTTAATCGCCTCATGCTGGCTTCAATGCCGCCTAAGATAACGGGAACATCGGGATAAAGTCTTTTCAGAATTTGACTGTAAACAGTAGAAGGGTAGTCCGGACGCATATCCGGACGACCGTCGGGAGTATAAGCATCCTCACTGCGCAGCCGTTTGTTGGCGGTATATTTGTTTACCATCGAGTCCATGCATCCGCCGGAGATACCAAAGAACAGGCGGGGACGTCCCAGCTTTTTGAAATCACGCAGGTCATCACGCCAATTAGGTTGAGGTACGATGGCTATTTTCAAACCTTCTGCTTCGAGAATACGCCCGATAACGGCAGTGCCAAAAGATGGATGGTCCACATAAGCATCCGCGCTGAAGAGAATGACATCCAATTCATTCCATCCGCGGAGTTCTACTTCTTTCTTAGTAGTGGGTAACCAGTCGGTCAATCGATATTCTTTCATGCCGCAAAGATAAGGATAATAAAAAACATCCCAATGATTTTTTTATTCATTGGGATGTTTAACTTCAATCATTAGGATGTTTTTTCAAAACTTCTTATTGATTGTGAACTCTAATGTCATTTGTTCTCCGTCGTAGATTTCGCGGAAACCGATACCTTGCTCGGAAAGATATTCTTTCAAATCCTGGAATGCGTCGGCATGGTTCATAATAATCTCTATCGTTTCACCGGGAGAAGTGCCACACATGGCTTTGATTGCTGGAATCAGCGGGCTGTAAGCTGTCGTTCCGCGAGTATCTACCGTAATCATCGTTACTCCTCTTCTTCCGTTTCCGGACTGGAAAGCCAGGTGAGATAAAGCTTTATAAGCTGCTGCAAACCGAATGCCTTCATATTATTGTGATAAATCACGTCGATGCAGAGGTCCAGCAAGTCTTTGCTGTCTTCTTCCTGGCTGGCGATGAGAGAACGGATGTTTAGCTTCAGTTTATCCAGTACGCTTTCATCTACAATACCGGTGCTGTCAATAAGGTGGCGGAACAGGGCATATTTTTCAATGGTTCTCAAGTTTTCGTTAGATACTTCTATGTTGCGTGTACCGCTGGGATTTGCTTGTATAGTATACATTGTTTTTTAGTTTTAAGGGTTATTACAATAGCAAAGATAGAATATAAAATGAGAAACAGATTAAAAAATGGGATATTTTTTATTTCTGTGTAAAGAATCCCAATATGCCTGCCATAATAGTTGCCCGGTCAGCTTCCGATTGGATACTTTCGAATGGAAAACCTAATACGAAAGTGCGGTAATTTCCTTTGTAGGCGATGCCTGCGCTTTGGTTGCCTGGAGCATAAGTAAATACGGGAAAAGCAGTATCTACCGGGACGATACAATCCGGTGCAGGAACAGCATAACTGTTCTCGTTGGGCACACGTGGAATAGTAATCGTGCGTCCCAATCCATTGATACGGTTTGAAGTCTTATCCGTCAAGCTACTTTGGTAACCATATTTTAAAGTTTTTTCCGTAAATTCCCGGTTTCCTTGCGTTCCGCTCATATCACTTCCCACATAGGCGCCACTGACAAATAAATTTCCTCCAGACTGGCAATAGCTGGTGATAATCCGTTGCATAGCCGAAGAGAATGTTTTGTAATAAGCTTTACTTGCAGGATCTTCCTTTTCCAATCCCAGGATATAATCCACTATCGGATAATCTTCCAGTGTCACTAATCCGTTCTCTACTGCCTCATCACTGCATGACACGAAACTATATTTCCCGGCTGCCTGAATTGCCTTTCCGTGAATAAAAGGATAATCAAATGTGTTTCCTGCAATTTTCATTCCCTCTAATTCACTTCCGCTATCTCCCAAACTGCCTTTTCCCTCTTTACCAGCCTGCGAACGGTCGAATCCGGTCTGCGCTCCGCTGAATGAAATGTTCGACAGGTACGGAACTCCGGGATCCTGCTCTAAATCGAAGCCTGCTTTATCAAAAGCATTAATAACAGCCGGACCGCTGATTCTGTCAAATCCATTGATGATTAATACCTTTTCTTGTTCCCGTTTTGCTTTATATGCAGAAAGAATCTCGGATGGGAAGCTTTCTCCACCCCGGTTTACGGCAGTTACCTTAAATGAATAAACAAGTCCCGGTTCTATCTTGACTGTATAAGAAGGTTTGCTGACCAAAGTCCCATTGTCAAATCCGCCATAACCGATGCGTGTATATACAATGTATTCCCGCGGACGGGCAGTAGGTTCTTGAGGATCATCCTCACCTTTCCAGGAAAGTTCCAGCGTATTCTTCTTTTTCCCGAAACGGACAGAAAAATTGCTCACAGGCAAAGGTTGCACTACATATTCTTTATCATGCTGGCTGGTAATGAATTGCAAGATACCTTTATAAATGGCACGTCCTACGGTAAATTTGAAATTCGGGTCGTGTCCTAACTGCATGTCGGCAAAGTTCTGATGAGAAAGTAATTCGATAATCGTAGAGGGAGTAGCGGGAAGCCGTGTCTCACTATAATTCCGGTTCCACATGCTCCGGCGTGTCCAGGGTAGGTTATAACTCGAATGGATATCTTTCTGAATTTGGGAGAGTATAATATCCGTTAAGTCGCGTGACGCATACCGGTCTGTTCCTGTGTTCAGTTTGCTATTATTGAAGTCGGTCGTGTAAATGCCGAGTGAACCAATCAACTCGTCTGTTTTACTGCATCCTGCGTCACTGTGGAGTGCCATTGTCATTTCTAACGGCACACGCAACCCCGGTTGGTTCGGGTTATAAACAGAACCACCTGATAAATAATTGACGGTATGGGAACGTGTATTGATATCATCTACATAATCATTTTCACCTTTGCGTCCGGCATATACATCATAAGGCATTCCCGCCCATTGTGCCGAGTAACGTGCTCCTTCCAGATAACGAGGCAGTCCGCTGAGCTTTCCCCCTCGGGAAATATTTCCCATTCCCCCGCCGAAACGTACCGCGTCGGCACATACTACACCATGCTCACTACTTTCGTTGCTTAGTATAACCATGCCGTAGTCATTATTTCCCTTGTCAAATTCGAAAGTGCCGAGATAAACCCATGTGCCGCCACCTATTTTCTGATTTACCTTAAATTCTGTAACTCCACCGTTATGGAAAACGAGGTACTTGGCATCGCTTACACTATTCGGCAGTGTCTGATAAGAAACGTAAACGGCATATTCGCCTGTTGCCGGCAGGGTAGGTACCCATTCGGCAAATACCTGGTTCTTATTCTTCTTTTTCTTTCTTTCGGTGGAGATAAAACGGCAAGTTCCATCGCTGAACGGATTTTCCCCATCCCTATAAATCGTTTTCTTTAAGGCGAATCCTTTTACAGGAGCCGTTGCCCACTTCGCTTTTTTGCTTCCTACTTCCAGATAAAAGGAAGCGTCAGGCGTATCGTTATCCACAATGATTTCATTCTTTTGCGTGTCCCGTTCGCGGGGAGTATAAACGATAGCACCTGCGTTCTCCAGCATGGGAATCACATAAGGAAGAACGAAAGACTGAGTGAACAAATCTTCTGTGGTACAGAACAGGCGGGGGCGTTGCCACCCCCATTCGTTCTTGTCATTCTTGAAATAGTTGCCATGGCTTTGCCAGATTGCGATGTGACGGTCTTGTAATCCGCGTGAAATATCATTCGGGCGTGAGATATTTTTTACCCAGGGGGCTCCTTTATAATCCACGTTCAGGGACATTCGTTCCTTATCCTTTTTCTTGTTCCGGTAGAAATTAGGAACAAGTTCCTCGATTGGCTTTCCGTCCGCATAAATCGCCAATTGGTAATAGTGGACGGGGCCCGGGAGTAATTCTTTCACCTGGTTATAAATTGTCTCTACGGTTTCCGGCCGGAAAGGTTGATAAGCGAAACTCTCCGAGGCATAGACAGTAATTGTCTTACGGTCATAATTTATATCAATACTATTCAGCTTTGGAGTGCTGATTTTGGCTGTTGCGGTATATTTGCCGAAATAATCCGTTAATCTTTCTTTTACATTCCTTTCAATATCTTGAGCGAAAAGAAAATTAGCACTTATAGTAAGGCATAGAAGAAACACTATTATCTTTTTCATTATTCATTGCTTTTGTTCTCATTTTCTCTGTGGTGAATTATCCTACAAAAATAAACAAAAAAAGAGTGAGAAGTATCCAAACTTCCCACTCTTCTTTCATTGTTTTATATTCTCTTAATTAAGAATGATTTTCCTTATAGTGGAATATACTCCACGAATGCTTCCATTGCTTCGTAGGAAGCCAGTCCTAATTTGTCATACAAAGTAGCTGTACCACGATTGCGGTCTTCACTACGTTGCCAGAACAAACGTTCGTCATTACCCAAGAACGGAGCGCTTTCCATCTGAGACTGATGTTTCAGGATAGAGTTACGTTTTGCACGGAGTTCTTCCGGACTGATAGGTACTGCCATTTCGATGTTTTCAATTTCCCATTCAGCCCATGCACCACGATACATCCAGATACGGCAGTCTTTCAGCCATTTTGCACCCTCTTCTTTTTCGAGGTCGACGGCAGCAAAAACAGCATCCGTACATACACGGTGTGTTCCATGCGGGTCGGCAAGGTCGCCGGCTACGAATATCTGATGAGGCTTCACTTCACGGAGCAGGTTTCGTACGATTTCTACGTCTGCCTCGCTGATAGGATTCTTCTGAATCTTGCCTGTTTCGTAGAATGGCAGGTCAAGGAAGTGTACACGATCCAACGGGATATTGTTATAAGAAGAAGCGGTGCGGGCTTCACCACGGCGAATCAGACCTTTGATAGTCAGAATGTCACGGCTGTCCATATCGCCATCTTTCTTATTCTTCAGGAAATTGCGTATTTCTGCGTACTTCTCATTGATAACCTGGTCTTCACTATTGTTGAAAAGTTGGTTGAAGCCATTGATGAAATGCATGAAACGAACCACTTCTTCATCACCTACGGCGATATTACCGGAAGTCTCGTAGGCTACATGTACTTCATGTTTTTGCTCTACCAGGCGGCGGAGCGTTCCACCCATGGAGATCACATCATCATCCGGGTGCGGAGAGAAGATAATCACACGTTTCGGGAATGGTTTGGCACGTTCGGGACGATAAGTATCATCGGCATTCGGTTTGCCACCCGGCCATCCGGTGATGGTGTGCTGCAAATCATTGAAAATCTTGATATTTACATTGTATGCAGAACCATAAAGTGCCAACAGTTCACTCAAGCCGTTTTCGTTATAATCCTTATTTGTCAATTTCAAGATAGGTTTGCCTGTCAACTGACATAACCAAACGATAGCGCTGCGGATCAGTTTGTCATTCCACTCGCAGGAAGTTACCAGCCACGGACGTTGAATACGTGTCAAGTTCATAGCTGCCGAAAGATCGAGAGCTACATGTGCGTTGTTGTGCGTTTGCAGATAAGATGCAGGAATTGTGTCAGTGATGGCACCTTCCACACATTCTTTAATCATGGCTGCCTTGTTTTCACCCCATGCAAGCAGATAAACTTTCTTTGCACCGAGAATGGTAGCTACACCCATCGTAATAGAACTGATGGGAGTATTATCCATAGTTCCGAAAATCTTGGCTGCTTCATTGCGTGACGCATTATCCAACAAAATCAAACGAGTGGTAGAGTTCAGACGTGAACCCGGTTCGTTGAATGCGATATTACCTACACGACCGATACCCAGCAAAGCAATATCGATACCGCCGAAGCTTTCGATACGTTGTTCGTACAGACGGCAATATTCAAAGATAGTATCTTTGGCAATGCTTCCGTCCGGGGTGAATATATTCTGCTTGTCGATGTCGATTTGATCCAGCAACATGCTTTTCAAAGCATTGAAGTTGCTGTTGACAGCATCGGGAGACAACGGATAATATTCGTACATGTTAAATACGATCACGTTGCGGAAGCTGAGGCCTTCTTCCTTGTGCATGCGGATAAGTTCCGTATATACGTGTCTGGGTGAATCGCCGCCAGGCAGTGCCAATACGCAGAAACGTCCTGCTTTTTGTTTTTCGCGGATGGTCTGTGCTATTTCGCGAGCAATGTAGTTAGCTCCTTCTTCTACAGATTCATAGATGTCTGTGGGGATTTTCTCTAGTCTTGTCAAGACTGATTTTTCAAATGCATTCTCCGGTCTGTAGTATCTGGGGGAGACCCGGTGGAGACTGATTTGAGAACTAAGATTTGTTTTCATAAAGTTGTTAATTAAGTTATGTAAGATTAGCGTCCTTGCGACTGTATTTTCACGACAAAGATACAAAAGAAGTCTATATTATTAACTACCTACTTCAAGGTATTGTTGCTGTTTTAATCTGTTTTTAACATTTGTTTTGTAGCATATCTTATAGATGAAATTCGTCGGCATCTTTCCATACCGGAAACTTTTCCCTGAATTGGTTGAGGGAGACCAGATTGAGTGTTACTGTGACTATTCCCTCTTGTCCATCGGGCAGAGAAGCTACTTCTTCGCCGTAAGCCGAGTAAACTTTGCTGCCGCCGTTATATTCCAAATGGTATCCGTCGGTTCCAGTTCTGTTCACGCCGCATACATAGCATTGGTTCTCGAATGCACGTGCACGAAGCAAGGTATCCCATGCCAGGCGGCGGGGGACAGGCCAGTTTGCTACATATATTAATAGGTCGTATCCGTTGTTTATATTCCGGCTCCATACCGGGAAACGAAGGTCATAGCAGACGAGTAGACAGATATTCCATCCACGGTAGGGGATGATGAGACGTTTGTCACCGGCAGAGAAATGTTCTGCTTCCCGTCCCATACGGAACAGGTGCCGTTTGTCATAGTAGAATTCTTTTCCTTCGGGAGTCAGAAAGAAAGCACGGTTATAAAACTGTCCGTTATCTGTTGCTATGTAACTACCGCAGATAGCCAGTTGGAATTGTGAGGTCCATCGTTTGAAAGTTGTGAGCGTCTCGCCGGAGTTTGATTCTGCCAGCATTTCGCTCTGCATACTGAATCCGGTAGAGAACATCTCCGGTAGAACAACAATCTCCGTTGTTCCACGGAGGCTTTGCAGCTTTTCGTAGAGCAAACGGAGATTTTCTTGTTTATTTTCCCAAACGATATCGGTTTGTACTATGGAAATACGAATAGACTCCATAATTGAATACCTCTATACTTAATATTTAAAGTTCACCAAGAGCAAAATTCTCAGGGTGTTTTCCTTTGAAATCCTTGAAATAAAGTTTGATTTCTCTCATATCTTTGTTGATATCTCCCGATGGCATGATAGCTTTCGTTGCCGAGATTGTCTTTTTGTTGTAATCAATACCGATTAGAACAATAGGAACTTGAGCCTTCTGGGCGATAAAATAAAAACCTTTCTTCCAGTTTGGATTCGCTTTGCGGGTTCCTTCGGGAGTGATAGCCAAGTGGAACTTTTTGCACTTAGCAAAATGTTGAACCATCTGGTCTACTAGCGAAGTTTTCCGGCTGCGGTCTACAGGAATCCCGCCCACTGCTTTGAAAAACAGTCCGAGCGGAAAGAAAAACCATTCTTTTTTCATCATGAAACTTGTCTTACGGCCTAAAGCGCCATAAAATAGTTTCCCAATAAATAAGTCGAAGTTCGTTGTGTGTGGAGCGGCACATATCACGCATTTATCATAATTAGGTACCGTAACGTTTGTCTTCCACCCTAACAGGCGGTAATAGATAAAGCTATAAATTGCTTTCTTCATTCTTTTTTTTAGTTCAATTTTCCTATAGCTTCAATAATCTCGTTTACCTTTGCATTAAAGTCTGCGCGGAATTTCTTATAAAAACCTTTCACGTTTCCCGGTTCCGTATGGCTGATACGGGTTACAAATTCATCCTGCATCTTCAGCACTTCAGCCATCAACTCATCTGCTTTAGCTTTATCAGTACCAGGGATAAACATGCTGTTAATTAAACACTCGGTGAATAATTCTCCAGCGATATAATTTACGTTCTTTTTGAGTTCTCTTCTACTTGCCATAATCTTTATATTTAATGGTGAATAATAAAAATACTTGCGGTAAAGATAGGTACTTTCTTCGATTCAGACGAATAAATGAACAAAAAAAACATTATTTGAGCCTGCATCTTCTTGCTGTATCACTAATTTGATAGGGGATAGCGGGTGAAGGACAACCCTTTTTTAATTCTAATAATAACTGCCCTAATATATAAATCTTTTAAATTAACTCTATTGATAGGCTATATTATATGGACTAATAATAAGTTCATGAAACCGCTTTCAGCCTTCAGCTTCTTTCAAATTGCTCCATTTTATCGAAGGATTTGGCTGAAACCGCCTCTGAAATGAAAAGGATAGCTTTCAGCCTGTTTTTTAGACCCTGTATTTACTCCAAACAGAGGGTTCGTTTTCTTTTCCATATGTACTCTTCGGACGGCTATATTACGCCCGGGCATTAGCGAATGTAAGTCTACGTGTGGGCAGCCTTTTGCCTGCTGTTTAGTAAGGTTTTACCCACGTGCCAGCAAAGTTTTGCCGATACATGAGTGAATACATGTCTACGGACAAAATGGCTGAAAGCGAAATGGTTTTCTTTTAGAGGTGGGATGTATTTGAGTTGACCAATAATCGTATGGACGATTAGAAATAATACCCCAAATTCACAAAGCAACTTCCCTTATCCGTCTGATTGGAATATCCCAATGATATTTCCAATGGTCCGAAGATACTGTCCATTCCATATCCTGCGCTGATGCCGAATAATTGTTTGCCTTTCAATACGTTGAAAAAATTGCTGTTCGTCAGTCCATAATTTCCTGTTAGGGTAAGATAATGGATAGCTCCCATGCGCTGTCTGAATTTTAATGATGCAATCATGATAGTATTATCCATCAGTTCCAGGTTAGTAACTCCGGCAAATGGCAATTGTTGTGGGATATAAAAGCCGGGTACTTCACCGCCAATCGCATTTTGCAGAGGATATGGAAATCCTTTTCCAATTAGGATACGTCCGTAAATGGAAGGGATGACGGAAAAACGCCGGGTGATAGGAATGACGCTTGCCCACGAAGCACTTAATGCGGAGAATGGGGCATGGTCGTTGTATTGCGCCATGTTATCCGTATAGAGTGAATAGGCGGCTTTGAAGTCACTACCTTTGGCGGGGAAATATCCCTTGTCGTAAGTACTATACTGTACCTGCGCAAAATAGCTCAGAAAATGTTCCGATTCTACTTTCAGATCGGCAAGTTCCGGTTTCTTGAACAGGAAATCCTTGTACTTATAATATTCGAAACGTAGTCCGAGACCGAAGCGGAAGTTTTTGTACCATACATCGGAGAAACCAAATTCGGCTAGATGATATTTATAGGTGGTATTATAGGCGCGGTCGCCTTCCTCGTATATGTTGATATCGTTGTATTGGAACATGTACGAGAAGTTGAAATTACGCTGTTGCATCGGTTCGAGCGTATAATCTATGCGGGCGGCATATCGTTTTCCCAATCGTCCGGTGAGGGATAGGCGGGAAGGAATGTGAGTCTTGAGGTCGGCCGTTGCGTTAAGCAGCAGTGATGCGATTTCTTCCGAATCGAAACGGATTCCCAGGTTGATTCTTCTTTCATATTTCTCTTGCAACAGGAAGTTGAGCTGATAACCTTCGGGAGTGTCCGTCAATGTATAACTGGCACTGGAATAAGACTGGCTTCCACGTAGCTGGAACAAAGCTTGTTCTATCTGTTGGGTGGTGATATTGCTGTTTTCTTTCAGGTTACACTTCTTCATTAGCCATTTCTTGTCATCGGCTTCTACACCGGTGAACGAAATATCCGTCACGTAGATAGTGCGTACATTGGATAGGGAAGAGTAGGGACCGTGTTGTTTGGGGGTATAATCATCCGGTATTCCTATCTTCTTTTTCAGTGCAAGCAGGGACTTCCATTGTGCCCTTGCAGCTTCTTCGCCTCTTCGCATCAACGTGTCAATGGCAGCGGGAGTGAAACTGGCGGAAGAATAGCCGTCTACATTCACACGGATGTAGGTATCTGTGAGATTTACATTCTTTTCATGGTTTGCCTGACAGGTAATATCCACAATCTGTCCTAGAATATCAGGGACACTATTTAGCTTGTCTGCCGGTTTCAAGGCGTTTTGTACATCTACCCCGATAATAATATCAGCTCCCATCGCTTTCGCGACATCTGCCGGGTAATTGTTGACAATGCCACCGTCTACCAACACCATGCTATCTTGCCGCACCGGAGTGAATGCGCCGGGAATTGCCATGCTGGCACGCATGGCAGTAGAAAGTATCCCGTCCCGGAATATAATTTGGTTTCCGTTTACGATATCAGCCGCTACACAGGCAAAAGGTATAGGAAGTTTATTGAAGTCAATAGAGTCGTGATACCCCATTGTCAGATCCGAGAATAAGTTGGCAAGGTTCTGTCCTTTCATGATTCCTCCCGAAGCTGCATCTTTAGGAGTTTTGGTGAAAGGGATGGAAATGACGAATTTTTCAGAGCGCTCACGGTCGGTCAGTGACATGGCGCTTCGTTTGACACGGTCACTGAGCAGGAATGTCCAGTTTTGTTTCCGTACCATACTGTCCAGTTGCTCCGGCGTGTAGCCGATGGCGTATAGACCACCTACAATAGCACCCATACTGGTTCCCGCTATGTAATCAATGGGGATTCCGGCTTCTTCAATCACTTTCAATGCTTTGATGTGCGCCATTCCTTTGGCGCCGCCACCGCTTAAAACTACTCCCACCTTTTTACGTTGCTCCTGAGAATGCAAAGAAAAAGGAAATAAGATGCAGATTGACAAAACCAATGTTGAAAAGATTTGTTTTTTCATTAGGACACAGTCTAGTGTTGTTTATTATAATACAAATGTAAGACATAATTTGTTTAGTTGTTGAAATGGAAAGTAGAAAAAATGTTCTAAAAGTCGGAATTGTGGATTATTTCTACACATTATGCGGTGTATTCCACATTTCTACATCTGATATGACGGAATATAAAACGCTGAACGCCAGTAAATAGGTTACATAAGGAATTTTGGCATGGGAATTGCGTAAAAGGAGTATAGAACAAACATAAGTTAAATTTAATAATAAGATTCGATATGAGATTATTCTTTTCGAAACATGAGTTGAAACTGAGGAGAAAGAGAACCATTGCTGCTGTTATTTGTATGCTGGTCGTGTTGGGTGTATATTGGATACTGACCCGACCTCAGAAGGCTGAGCTGGAGGTGCCGACAGTCATTGTTGAACCAGTGCTGAAAGATGATGTAGAAATATACGGGGAATATGTGGGACGTATCCGTGCCCAGCAGTTCGTCGAAGTACGTGCCCGTGTGGAAGGTTATCTGGAGAATATGCTTTTTGCTGAAGGTACGTATGTAAACAAGAATCAGGTCCTGTTTGTGATTAATCAGGACCAGTATCGCGCCAAGGCGGATAAAGCCAGAGCTCAGTTGAAAAAGGACGAGGCGCAGGCGTTGAAGGCGGATCGTGATTTGAAACGTATCCGCCCGCTATTTGAGCAGAATGCCGCTAGCCAGTTGGACTTGGATAATGCGGAAGCCGCCTATGAGAGTGCCGAAGCAACCGTAGCCATGAGCGAAGCTGATTTGGCGCAGGCGGAACTTGAATTGGGCTATACCATTGTCCGTTCGCCGCTGTCGGGACATATCAGTGAAAGAAATGTGGACTTGGGTACATTGGTCGGTCCCGGTGGAAAATCATTACTTGCTACTATCGTGAAAAGTGATACGGTGCTTGTAGACTTTAGCATGACGGCACTTGACTATCTGAAAAGTAAAGAAAGAAATATCAACTTGGGACAGCAGGACTCCACCCGTTCCTGGCAACCGAACATTACCATCACATTGGCAGACAACACCGTTTATCCGTATAAAGGTTATGTAGACTTTGCCGAGCCACAAGTCGACCCGCAGACCGGTACTTTCTCCGTGCGTGCGGAAATGCCTAATCCGAAACAGGTATTACTGCCGGGACAGTTTACAAAAGTGAAATTACTGCTGGATCTCCGTGAGGGCGCGCTTGTCGTTCCGATGAAAGCGGTTACTATCGAAAAAGGCGGAGCCTATATCTACACGATGCGTAAGGACAATACGGTAGAGAAACGTTTTATCGAATTAGGTCCTGAAGTCGGGAATAACGTAGTAGTGGAAAGAGGAGTGGCGCAAGGCGAAATGGTAGTAGTAGAAGGTTTCCATAAGTTGACTCCGGGAATGAAAGTACGGATAAGTCAGCCGGACACGGAAACGAAGGATAACGCGAAAGGAGAATAAACGATGAAAGTTACTTTTTTTATAGACAGGCCGGTCTTCTCGGCTGTAATCTCCATCGTGATCGTAATTGTCGGAATTATCGGTCTGACAATGCTTCCGGTGGACCAATATCCACAGATTACGCCCCCAGTGGTGAAGATCAGTGCATCCTATCCGGGTGCGAGCGCGCTCACTGTGTCGCAGGCGGTAGCTACCCCGATTGAGCAGGAAATCAACGGTACACCGGGAATGCTTTATATGGAATCGACCAGTTCTAACTCCGGTGGTTTCTCGGCAACGGTGACATTTGATGTTTCCGCTGATCCGGATTTGGCGGCAGTTGAGATTCAGAACCGTGTGAAGTTGGCAGAATCCCGTTTGCCGGCAGAAGTGATTCAGAATGGTATTTCAGTGGAGAAGCAGGCTCCCAGCCAGTTGATGACTCTGTGTCTGACTTCGACCGACCCTAAGTTCGACGAAATCTATCTGAGTAACTTTGCTACAATCAATGTGCTCGATGTAATCCGTCGTATTCCTGGAGTAGGGCGTGTGTCGAATATCGGTAGCCGTTACTATGCCATGCAGATATGGGCGCAACCCGATAAGCTGGCAAACTTCGGATTGACAGTGCAGGACTTGCAGAATGCTTTGAAAGACCAGAACCGTGAATCGGCAGCCGGTGTACTAGGACAGCAGCCGGTGCAGGGGTTGGATATAACGATTCCTATTACGACGCAGGGGCGTCTTTCCACTGTGGGGCAGTTTGAAGATATCGTAGTGCGTGCTAATGCGAACGGTTCCATTATCCGGTTGAAAGATGTGGCACGTGTATCATTGGAAGCCTCATCTTATAATACGGAGAGTGGTATCAACGGTGAGAATGCAGCCGTACTTGGCATTTATATGTTGCCGGGTGCCAACGCAATGGAAGTTGCCGAGAGGGTGAAGGAAGCGATGGATGAAATCAGCAAGAACTTTCCCGAAGGATTGAGCTATGAGATTCCGTTCGATATGACGACTTATATTTCCGAATCTATACACGAGGTATATAAGACGTTGTTTGAAGCCTTGGTATTGGTGGTGCTTGTCGTTTATCTTTCTTTGCAGAGTTGGCGTGCAACGTTGATTCCGGTGGTGGCGGTGCCTATTTCACTGATCGGTACTTTCGGATTCATGTTGATTTTCGGTTTCTCGCTCAATATATTGACATTGCTCGGATTGATTCTTGCCATCGGTATCGTTGTGGACGACGCGATTGTGGTGGTGGAAGGCGTGGAACATATTATGGAAACGGAAAAGCTGAGTCCTTATGAAGCTACCAAAAAAGCGATGAATGGGCTGGCTAGTGCCTTGATTGCCACATCATTGGTGTTGGCGGCCGTTTTCGTTCCTGTCAGTTTTCTGAGCGGGATTACGGGACAGTTGTATCGCCAGTTTACGGTGACGATTGTTGTGTCCGTACTTATCTCTACGGTGGTAGCTTTGACATTGAGCCCTGTCATGTGCTCTCTGATTTTGAAGCCGGACAGCGGAAAGAAGAAAAATATAGTTTTCAGGAAAATCAATGAATGGCTGGGCATTGGTAGCAATAAGTATGTAGCTGCCGTAACCCGTACTATCAAGCATCCCCGCAGGGTATTGAGCGCGTTCGGAATGGTATTGATTGCTATTATGCTGATTCACCGTATTATTCCGACCAGCTTCTTGCCTGTGGAAGACCAGGGATATTTCAAAATCGAACTGGAATTGCCGGAAGGTGCTACATTGGAACGTACGCGCATTGTAACGGAACGTGCCATTGCTTACTTGGAAAAGAATCCATATATCGAATATATACAGAACGTGACGGGAAGCAGCCCACGCGTAGGAAGTAACCAGGGGCGTGCCGAACTGACGGTTATTCTCAAGCCTTGGGAAGAACGCAAGAGCACCAGTATCGAAAAGATAATGGATACAGTGGAAAAGCATCTCAAGGAATATCCGGAATGTAAAGTTTATCTTTCCACTCCGCCGGTGATACCGGGATTGGGTAGTTCGGGCGGTTTTGAAATGCAGTTGGAAGCTCGTGGAGAGGCTACTTTTGATAATCTGGTGGATGCGGCGGATACGTTGATGTATTATGCATCCAAGTACAAGGAATTGACAGGCTTGTCTTCTTCCCTGCAATCGGAGATACCGCAACTCTACTTTGATGTAGACCGTGATAAGGTAAAGATGCTGGGTGTACCTTTGGCGGACGTGTTTTCTACCATGAAAGCTTATACCGGTTCGGTGTACGTGAATGACTTTAACATGTTCAACCGTATATATAAGGTATATATCCAGGCGGAAGCTCCTTATCGTGAACATAAGGATAATATCAATTTGTTCTTTGTGAAAGCGTCCAACGGGGCTATGGTACCGCTGACTTCTTTAGGAAACGCGTCCTATACCACAGGGCCGGGTAGTATCAAGCGCTTTAATATGTTTACTACTGCCGTTATTCGCGGAGCAGCCGCGCAAGGATACAGTTCCGGGCAGGCAATGGAAATCATGGAGCAGATTGCCCGTGACCATCTTCCCGATAATATCGGTTTGGAATGGAGCGGACTCTCTTATCAGGAAAAACAGGCGGGTGGTCAGACTGGTATGGTGATGGCTTTGGTATTCCTGTTTGTATTCCTCTTCCTTGCCGCACAATATGAGAGTTGGACGGTGCCTATTGCAGTATTGCTCTCTTTGCCTGTTGCCGCTTTGGGAGCTTACTTGGGAGTATGGGTTTGCGGATTGGAGAATGACGTATATTTTCAGATTGGTCTGGTCATGTTGGTGGGGCTTGCTGCCAAGAATGCCATCTTGATTGTGGAATTCGCGAAAGTGCAGGTTGATAAAGGAGAAGATTTGGTGCAGTCGGCTATTTATGCGGCTAAACTGCGTTTCCGTCCGATTCTGATGACCTCATTGGCATTCGTTCTCGGCATGCTTCCGATGGTATTGGCAAGCGGCCCCGGTTCGGCAAGCCGGCAGGCGATTGGTACGGGTGTATTCTTCGGAATGATATTTGCCATTGTATTCGGTATCATTCTTGTACCGTTCTTCTTTGTGATGGTATATAAAACAAAGTCGAAAATCTTAAAACATAAGAAATAATGAAACGAAAGAAACTATATATTGCTGTCTTATTACTTGCAGGAGTATTTACTTCCTGCAAGGTGGGAAAAAGCTATGTCCGTCCCGACCTTCATCTGCCCGATAGCTTGGCGCAGCATCAGGATTCGGCTAGTTTCGGTGACCAGGATTGGAAAGACATATACACGGATTCTACCTTGCGAAGCTTGATAGAACGTGCATTGGAACATAACAAGGATATGCTGATTGCCGCTGCCCGTGTACAGGAAATGGCTGCGCAGAAACGAATTTCTACTGCGGCACTGCTACCGGATATTAAAGGAAAAGTGACTGCAGAACGTGAACTGGAGAATCATGGGGGAGATGCCTTTAAAAAGTCTGAGACCTTTGAAGCTCAGTTTTTGGTTTCATGGGAACTCGATCTTTGGGGAAATCTGCGTTGGGCGCGTTCCGCTAGTATTGCCGAATACCTGCAATCCATAGAAGCGCAACGGGCACTTAGGATGACGATTGTAGCCGAGGTGGCACAGGCTTATTATGAACTGGTGGCTTTGGATACGGAACTGGATATTGTAAAACAAACATTGAAAGCCCGTGAGGAGGGTGTCCGTCTGGCACGTATCCGTTTTGCAGGGGGATTGACTTCGGAGACTTCTTACCGTCAGTCACAAGTGGAATTGGCGCGTACGGCAACATTAGTGCCGGACTTGGAACGCAAAATCTCTTTGAAAGAAAACGATATTGCTTTTCTTGCAGGGGAGTATCCTAACAAGATAGCCCGTTCCCGCTTGCTTCAGGAGTTTAACTCTCCCCAAACGCTACCGGTAGGTTTACCGTCCACTTTGTTGGAACGTCGTCCCGACATTCGTCAGGCAGAACAGAAGTTGATTGCCGCCAATGCGAAAGTAGGAGTGGCTTATACGAATATGTTCCCACGTTTGGCACTGACCGGTGGTTCCGGTACGGAGAGTACTTCTCTGTCCAGCCTTTTGAAATCTCCCTATGCCGTTATGGAAGGAGCTCTGTTGACTCCTATCTTTGGTTGGGGAAAGAACCGTGCGGCACTGAAAGCGAAGAAAGCGGCTTATGAAGCCGAAGTACACAATTATGAGAAGTCTGTATTACAAGCCTTTAAGGAAACACGCAACGCAATTGTAAATTTCAATAAGATAAAAGAAGTGTATGAACTTCGTGCCAACTTGGAACGTTCGGCGAAGAGCTACATGGAACTTGCACAACTTCAATACATTAATGGTGTTATTAATTATTTGGATGTGCTGGATGCCCAGCGTGGATATTTCGATGCCCAGATTGGTCTGAGCAATGCGATTCGTGACGAGTTGATTACTGTCGTGCAACTTTATAAAGCGCTTGGCGGTGGTTGGAAACAATAGCTTTTAACTTGTTTTTGATGAAATCATGAGGGTATCCTTTTGTGAAGTGACCCCCTCATGATTTTATGGATAATGGCTATTTATTATCAAAATTGGTGACATAATATATCTTGTTGCTTTTAATGATATGTGTAGAATATTAACCGATTTATTAGTGAGGTTTCTATGAGAGAATTGTAGGATACAAATTGCGGAAAATAATCTTTTAACTTGCCATGATAAAGAGTTCTATTAAAAATATATATCTTTGCGAAACAGATGTTGATTTATAAAGGAAGAGAATATGAGCAATAAAATATATCCTATCGGTATTCAGAATTTTGAAAAAATTCGTAATGACGGTTATTTCTATGTTGATAAAACTGCATTGATGTATCAAATGGTCAAGACGGGAAGTTATTATTTCTTGAGTCGTCCGCGCCGTTTCGGAAAGAGTCTGCTCATTTCTACCTTAGAGGCTTACTTTCAAGGAAAGAAGGAGCTGTTTGAAGGGCTGGCAGTAGAAAAGTTGGAAAAAGATTGGATTAAATATCCTATATTGCATCTCGACCTTAATATCGAAAAGTATGACACACCGGAAAGTTTGGATAAGATATTGAATGATAATCTGGAATATTGGGAAAGCCAATACGGCAGCCGTCCGTCCGAGACTTCTTTTTCTCTACGTTTTGCAGGTATCATTCAACGTGCTTGCGAGAAGACGGGACAGCGGGTAGTTATTTTGGTTGATGAATATGACAAGCCTATGCTGCAAGCTATAGGTAATGAGGTATTACAGAAACAATTCCGAGATACCCTGAAACCATTCTATGGAGCTTTGAAGACTAAGGACGGTTGCATCAAGTTTGCCTTTCTCACTGGTGTGACGAAGTTTGGCAAAGTCAGTGTATTCAGTGATTTGAATAATCTGGATGATATTTCAATGTGGAATGAGTACATCGAAATATGTGGTGTCAGCGAGCGTGAAATCCACGAAAATCTAGAAACGGAACTTCATGAATTTGCCGCAGCGCGAGGAATAACGTATGACAAACTTTGTGAAGAATTGAGAGAGTGCTATGACGGCTATCACTTTACGCACAATTCAATCGGTATGTACAATCCGTTCAGTCTGCTTAATGCTTTCAAACGTAAGGAATTCGGCAGTTATTGGTTTGAGACGGGGACGCCTACCTATTTGGTGAAGTTACTAAAAAAACATCATTATGATCTGGAACGGATGGCACATGAAGAAACCGATGCCCAGGTTCTGAACAGTATAGACTCTGAATCCACCAATCCTATTCCGGTGATTTATCAGAGTGGATATCTCACTATCAAGGGGTATGATGAAGAATTTGGAATGTATCGCCTGGGTTTTCCCAACCGTGAAGTTGAAGAAGGGTTTATTCGTTTCTTGCTTCCTTTTTATGCGAACGTAAACAAGGTAGAGTCTCCTTTTGAGATTCAGAAGTTTGTTCGTGAAGTGCGTGCTGGTGATTATAGTTCTTTCTTCCGTCGCTTACAGAGTTTCTTTGCGGATACCACTTACGAAGTGGTCCGTGAGCAGGAATTACATTACGAAAACGTGCTTTTCATCGTTTTCAAACTGGTTGGTTTCTATGTTAATGTGGAATATAACACAAATGACGGTCGCATCGACCTTGTCTTACAGACTGATAAGTTCATCTATATCATGGAATTTAAACTGAATGGTACAGCGGAAGATGCTTTGCAACAAATTAACGACAAGCATTATGTCCTTCCTTTCAAAATGGACGGACGAAAACTCTTTAAAATAGGAGTAAACTTCAGTGCGGAAACCCGTAATATCGAGAAATGGATAGTGGAGGAAAAATAGATAGTATAAAGTACCATATCTTTTGTTAGTATTTAATGACATGTGCGGAATATTAACTGCTTTGTATTTCTTGTGTCGGAAATAAAAGTTCACTGCCTTCTTTCATAATTCGGAAAAAAGTGCGAAATTTGCAACGCTTTTCAAGTTTGACAAGAAACTTACTAACACCTTTAAATAAAAAAATAAAGAAAATGACTAAAAGTGCATTGCAAATCGCAAGGGCTGCTTATCAGCCCAAACTTCCGAAGGCATTGGCATCAGGAGCCGTTAAAGCTGTAGCAGGTACTGCTACTCAGTCTGTAGCCGATCAGGAAGCTATCAAAGCATTATTCCCTAACACGTACGGAATGCCGTTAATTACATTCGAAGCTGGTGAAGCTGTCGCTCTTCCTGCTATGAATGTGGGTGTAATCCTTTCTGGTGGACAAGCTCCTGGTGGACACAATGTAATCTCCGGTTTGTTTGACGGTATCAAGAAACTGAATCCGGATAGCAAACTATATGGCTTTATTTTGGGTCCCGGTGGTTTGGTAGACCACAACTATATGGAACTGACTGCTGATATCATCGACGAATATCGTAACACAGGTGGTTTTGATATCATCGGTTCCGGTCGTACGAAGTTGGAGAAAGAAGAACAGTTCGAAAAAGGATTTGAAATCATCAAACAACTGGGTATCAAAGCGCTGGTTATCATTGGTGGTGACGACTCTAATACAAATGCTTGTGTATTGGCTGAATACTATGCTGCCAAGAAGTATGGAGTACAGGTTATCGGTTGTCCGAAGACTATCGACGGTGACTTGAAGAACGATATGATTGAGACTTCTTTCGGTTTCGATACTGCTTGCAAGACTTACGCAGAAGTAATCGGTAACATCCAACGCGACTGTAACTCAGCCCGCAAATACTGGCACTTCATCAAATTGATGGGTCGTTCGGCTTCTCACATTGCACTGGAATGTGCTTTGCAGGTACAACCTAACGTATGTATCGTTTCTGAAGAAGTGGAAGCAAAAGATATGTCTTTGGATGATGTAGTGACATATATCGCTAAAGTGGTGGCAGACCGTGCTGCACAAGGACATAATTTCGGTACTGTATTGATTCCTGAAGGATTGGTAGAGTTCATCCCGGCTATGAAACGCCTGATTGCTGAATTGAATGACTTCCTGGCTGCCAACGCAGAAGAATTCGCTCAAATCAAGAAATCTCATCAACGTGATTATATCATCCGCAAACTTTCTCCAGAAAACTCTGCTATCTACGCAAGTCTGCCGGAAGGTGTTGCCCGTCAGTTGACTTTGGATCGTGACCCGCACGGAAACGTACAGGTATCACTGATTGAAACTGAAAAGCTGTTGTCTGAAATGGTAGCTACTAAATTGGCTTCCTGGAAAGAAGAAGGCAAATATGTAGGTAAGTTTGCTGCCCAACACCACTTCTTCGGTTACGAAGGACGTTGTGCTGCTCCGTCAAACTTCGACGCTGACTACTGCTACTCTTTGGGTTACACAGCTTCTATGTTGATTGCTAACGGCAAGACTGGTTATATGTCTTCTGTACGCAACACAACTGCTCCTGCTGCCGAATGGATTGCTGGTGGTGTGCCTATCACAATGATGATGAACATGGAACGTCGCCACGGTGAAATGAAACCGGTTATCCAGAAAGCATTGGTGAAACTGGACGGTGCTCCTTTCAAGGCATTTGCTGCACAACGTGACCGTTGGGCTATCGAAACGGATTATGTATATCCGGGTCCGATCCAGTATTTTGGTCCTACGGAAGTTTGCGACCAGGCAACTAAGACTTTGCAGTTGGAACAAGCTAAATAATTAACGATTAATGTTAACGGTGAACGTTTAATGCTGTGCAGCTTGTCTGTATGATTATCGTTCACCGTTTCTTTTTTCGTCGCTCATTAATCACTTAATCCTTAATTTACTTGCCGCCACGTAACAACCCGATGTCTGCTGTACAGAAGAAAAAAACTGTTTCCACTACAAGAAAGAAGGGAACGGCTTCTTCTTCCAAATCTTCCTGTACCCCGAAAAAGGTACAAGCGAAGCATAATCATGCCATGCCTGTTTGGCTTCGCAATGTTCTGGCAGTAATGATTGTCGGTTGTTTTTCCATTGCTTTTTATTATTTCTTTATCCGTCCGTATGCTTACCGTTGGAAACCTTGCCACGGATTAAAAGAATATGGAGTTTGCATTCCGGCTGGATACGATATTCACGGAATTGATATTTCCCATTATCAGGGGAATATTGACTGGCCGAGACTTCGGCAGAACAAGGAAACGGTGACTCCTTTGCATTTCATCTTTATGAAGGCAACAGAAGGCGGAGATCATGGCGATACTACTTTCTCGGCAAACTTTGCCAATGCCCGTAATCATGGATTTATACGGGGAGCCTATCATTTTTATATTCCTAGTACGGATGCTTTGAAGCAAGCCGACTTTTTTATCCGTACTGTAAAGTTGGATACAGGCGATTTACCCCCTGTACTTGATGTGGAAGTGACCGGACGCAAAGAAAAGGCTGAATTACAACAAGGCATCAAACGCTGGCTTGACCGTGTGGAATCTCATTATGGTGTGAAGCCGATTCTTTATACTTCCTATAAATTTAAGACACGTTATCTGGACGATTCCATTTTCAACGCATATCCTTATTGGATTGCCCATTATTATGTCGACTCTGTGAAGTATCAGGGTAAATGGGACTTTTGGCAACATACGGATGTGGGAAATGTACCTGGAATCAAGGAAGACGTCGACCTGAATGTATTCAACGGTACGTTGGAAGATCTTAAAAATCTGACAATTAAATAGCGGGTCTTTCTTCGCTGAACAACTTATCTCTTCTCTTATTTGTTATAATCGTATTATTACTTAAAAAAATACGATTATGAATTTTGATATAGCTATTATTGGTGGTGGCCCTGCTGGTTATACAGCCGCCGAAAGGGCAGGGGCAAACGGATTGAAAGCCGTTCTTTTCGAGAAGAAAGCAATAGGTGGAGTATGTCTCAATGAAGGATGTATTCCTACTAAAACTTTGTTATATTCGGCTAAAATACTGGATAGCATTAAGACTGCTTCCAAATATGGCGTTTCTGCCGAATCTCCTTCTTTTGATTTGTCTAAAATCATGAGCCGTAAAGATAAGACGGTGAAAATGCTGACGGGTGGTGTGAAGATGACTGTCAACTCCTATGGAGTGACTATTGTGGAAAAAGAGGCTTTTATAGAAGGGGAAGAAAATGGGTTGGTCCGCATTGCTTGTGACGGAGAAATCTATTTTGCAAAATATCTGCTGGTATGTACCGGCTCCGATACAGTGATTCCTCCGATTCCGGGATTGTCGGAAGTCAGTTATTGGACTTCCAAGGAAGCGTTGGAAATAAAGGTACTTCCTAAAACTTTAGTCATTATCGGTGGCGGAGTGATTGGGATGGAATTTGCTTCTTTTTTCAATAGCATGGGTGTAAAGGTTCATGTGGTGGAAATGATGCCTGAAATATTGGGAGCAATGGATAAGGAAACCAGCGGTATGCTTCGCGCCGAATATGCCAAACGGGGAGTCGTTTTTTATCTGAATACGAAAGTTGTGGAAGTGAAACCTGGCGGAGTGGTAATTGAGAAAGAAGGCAAGGTTTCTACGATTGAAGCGGATAAAATATTGCTCAGCGTCGGTCGAAAGGCGAATTTGTCTAATGTAGGATTGGATAAGCTGAAGATAGAGTTGCACCGGAATGGAGTAAAAGTAGATGAACATCTGCAGACTTCGCATCCTAGGGTATATGCTTGTGGAGACATTACGGGATATTCCTTATTGGCGCATACCGCCATTCGTGAGGCGGAAGTTGCGATTAATCATATATTGGGTGTAGAAGACCGTATGAATTACGATTGTGTTCCGGGAGTAGTCTACACTAATCCCGAAGTGGCAGGCGTGGGAAAAACTGAAGAAGAACTGATAAAGCTAGGTCTTCCTTATCGTGTTACGAAATTGCCGATGGTTTATTCCGGGCGGTTCGTTGCGGAGAATGAGCAAGGCAATGGACTTTGTAAGCTGATTCAGGATGAAGAGGGGAAAATCATCGGTTGCCATATGTTGGGAAATCCGGCATCGGAACTGATTGTGATAGCCGGCATTGCCATTCAGAGAGGCTATACGGTGGAAGAATTCCAGAATACTGTATTCCCTCATCCGACGGTCGGAGAGATTTATCATGAGATAATGTTTTAATTCTTATTCCTCCATGTCTATGATTCGATGTATATACAGTCCTTATACTGATATTTATTTTCATCTAGCGGCAGAAGAGTATTTGTTGAAGCAAGGAAACGATGACGTTTTTATGCTTTGGCAGGATACTCCCTCTGTCGTGATAGGTAAACATCAGCGTTTGCAGTCGGAAGTGGATACGGAATGGGCGGAACAGGAACGGATACATATCGCCCGTCGCTTTTCGGGCGGGGGAACGGTGTATCATGATTTGGGTAATGTCAATCTGACTTTTATCGAAACGGTTTCGCATCTCCCCGAGTTTGCCACTTATCTGCAACGGACGTTGGACTTTTTGGCATCCATAGGCGTAATGGCAAAAGGAGATGAAAGACTCGGCATCTATCTGGATGGGTTGAAAATATCGGGAAGTGCGCAGTGTGTACATAAAGACAGGGTTCTATATCATTGTACATTACTTTATGATACCAATCTTACGGTGCTGAATAAGGTACTGAACCCGGAGCCGTTAGTTGATGGTGGAACTTTGTCTTCCATATACGCTGTTCCGTCCGTTCGGAGTGAAGTGACTAATATCCGTAAGCATCTTTCAGTGGGGACAGTGGATGATTTCAAAGAGAATGCTTTTCAGTATTTCAGCAAATCACAGATGGTCAGTTCATTCAGTGGAGAGGAGATAGTGGCTGTCAATCAGCTTCGGAAAGAAAAGTATATTCGGAAAGAGTGGATATATAGCCGTTGAATTCTAAGTTGCGTTAATCAGAATCCGGTTAAAAATACCTTAACATAAAACTTTCTATTTCAGCCCATTGTTCTATTATATCAAGGTTGAATAAATAAATTTACTGTCTATGTCAAGATTCGAAATAAAAATGCCCAAGTTGGGCGAGAGTATAACCGAGGGGACGATTGTTTCCTGGTCTGTAAAAGTGGGTGATATGGTTCAGGAAGACGATGTTCTTTTTGAAGTGAATACTGCTAAAGTAAGTGCTGAAATACCTTCTCCGGTAGAGGGGAAAGTAGTTGAGATTTTATATAAGGAAGGGGATACCATTGCGGTAGGTACAGTTGTAGCCATTATAGATTTGGATGGTGAAGGGGCTTCCGATGGAGACGTTGCCAGTGAAGAAACTGTAAAAGTGGAAGCGCCTGAAAAACAGACCCAACTTCAGAAAGAAGTTGCCGAACAGGTGGTTGTCGAGGAAGAGCGTTGGTACTCTCCTGTGGTGATTCAGTTGGCAAGAGAAGCGAAGATTCCGAAGGAAGAACTGGATGCTATACAGGGCACCGGCTATGAAGGACGATTGAGCAAGAAGGATATAAAAGACTATATTGATAAAAGGAAAAGAGGGGGCAGCGGTGGTACGAAACCGTCGGTATCTGTAACTGCTTCGGCTGTGAACAAACCAGCAGTTGCTGTTTCAACCGAAACGGTAAGCCCGAAATCTTCTTCTTCTCCCGCTGAATCCAAATCATCTGCGCCTGTCTCCGCTATGCCGGGAGTGGAAGTGAAAGAGATGGACCGTGTCCGCCGGATTATTGCCGACCATATGGTCATGTCCAAGAAAGTGTCTCCGCATGTCACTAATGTGGTAGAAGTAGATGTCACTAAATTGGTGCGTTGGCGTGAAAAGAACAAGGATGCTTTCTTCCGCCGCGAAGGTGTCAAGTTGACTTATATGCCCGTGATAACGGAAGCTGTAGCGAAAGCATTAGCAACCTATCCGCAAGTGAATGTATCCGTAGACGGATACAATATTCTCTTCAAGAAACATATCAATGTGGGTATTGCCGTTTCTTTGAACGATGGAAATCTGATTGTGCCCGTAGTGCATGATGCCGACCGTCTGAACCTGAATGGATTGGCTGTTGCCATTGACTCTCTGGCTCTGAAAGCAAGAGATAACAAATTGATGCCCGAAGATATTGACGGTGGCACATTTACCATCACCAACTTCGGTACGTTCAAGAGCCTGTTCGGTACGCCGATTATCAATCAGCCACAGGTAGCTATTCTGGGAGTAGGCTATATCGAAAAGAAACCTGCCGTCATAGAAACTCCCGAAGGCGATACGATTGCCATTCGTCATAAGATGTATCTCTCTTTGTCTTATGACCATCGGGTGGTAGACGGAATGTTAGGCGGTAACTTCCTGCATTTCATTGCCGATTATCTAGAGAACTGGCAAGGTTGATAAACAGATTGTTTCATTCATTAAGAACTTCATTACCTATGAAAAAGTATGATATAAAAAATACAGATGTCGAAACTTTAAAGAAGTGGTATCATCTGATGACATTAGGGCGTGCCTTGGACGAAAAGGCACCGTCTTACCTGCTGCAATCGTTGGGTTGGTCTTACCATGCTCCCTATGCGGGACATGATGGTATCCAACTGGCTATCGGACAGGTATTTACTCTTGGAGAAGACTTCCTGTTCCCTTACTATCGTGATATGCTGACCGTACTCTCTGCCGGAATGACCGCAGAAGAAATAATCCTGAACGGTATATCAAAGGCAACCGACCCCGGAAGCGGCGGACGCCATATGTCGAACCATTTCGCCAAACCGGAATGGCATATAGAAAACATTTCTTCCGCAACGGGTACACACGACCTTCATGCGGCAGGTGTGGCGCGGGCAATGGTATATTATGGACATAAAGGGGTTGCCATTACTTCGCATGGAGAATCGGCTACGTCCGAAGGCTTTGTTTATGAAGCTATCAATGGTGCCAGCCTCGAACGTCTCCCTGTTATTTTTGTGATTCAGGATAACGGCTACGGCATCTCTGTTCCTAAATCGGAGCAGACCGCCAACCGTAAAGTAGCAGAAAACTTCTCTGGCTTCAAGAACCTGAAAATCATCTATTGCAATGGAAAAGATGTGTTCGACTCGATGAACGCCATGACCGAAGCCCGCGAATATGCGATTACTACCCGTAATCCCGTGATTGTGCAGGCTAACTGTGTTCGCATCGGTTCTCATTCCAATTCGGACAAACATACCTTATACCGGGATGAAAACGAGCTGGAATATGTAAAGGAAGCCGACCCGTTACTGAAATTCCGTCGGATGTTACTCCGCTACAAACGGCTGACTGAAGAGGAACTGCAAGAAATAGAGGCAGCAGCTAAAAAAGAATTATCTGCTGCCAACCGGAAAGCATTGGCTGCTCCCGACCCTGACCCCAAGAGCATCTATGATTTCGTAATGCCCGAACCCTATCAACCACAGAAATATAAGGAAGGCACTCATGAAGAGGAAGGAGAGAAGACTTTCCTGGTCAATGCCATTAACGAGACATTGAAAGCGGAATTCCGCCATAATCCCGACACCTTTATATGGGGGCAAGATGTGGCAAATAAGGAAAAAGGCGGTGTATTTAATGTGACGAAAGGCATGCAACAGGAATTTGGCGATTCCCGTGTGTTCAGTGCACCGATTGCCGAAGATTATATTGTAGGTACAGCCAACGGAATGAGCCGTTTTGACCCCAAAATCCATGTTGTGATAGAAGGCGCGGAATTTGCCGATTACTTCTGGCCTGCCGTCGAGCAATATGTGGAGTGTACGCATGAATACTGGCGTAGCAATGGAAAATTTGCTCCGAACATAACCCTGCGTCTGGCTTCCGGTGGCTATATCGGTGGAGGTCTTTATCATTCCCAAAACATAGAGGGTGCTCTTACAACCTTGCCGGGAGCGCGTATTGTCTGCCCTTCCTTTGCGGATGATGCAGCCGGATTACTTCGTACTAGTATGCGTTCCAAAGGGTTTACCCTGTTCCTCGAACCGAAAGCATTGTATAACTCCGTAGAAGCGGCCACCGTTGTGCCGGAAGATTTTGAAGTTCCTTTCGGCAAGGCACGTATCCGTCGTGAGGGAACGGATTTGAGTATCATTACTTATGGTAACACTACTCATTTCTGCCTGCATGCGGCAGAACGGTTGGAGAAAGAGGGTGGATGGAAAGTGGAAGTCATCGACATTCGTTCTTTGATACCATTAGATAAGGAAGCAATCTTCGAGTCGGTGAAGAAAACAAGTAAGGCGTTGGTTGTCCATGAAGATAAAGTTTTCTCCGGTTTTGGGGCGGAGCTTGCCGCTATGATTGGCGGAGAGATGTTCCGTTATTTGGACGCACCTGTGCAGCGTGTAGGTTCTACATTTACCCCTGTCGGTTTCAATCCGATTCTTGAAAAAGAGATTCTGCCGGATGAGGCTAAAATTTATGAAGCAGCCAAGAAATTATTGGAATATTAAATAGTAGTAGATTATGAAAAGGATAGGATTATTTTATGCCGCTAAGGCTGAAAAGACGAGTTGGGTAGCAGAGAAGATTCAACAGGAATTTGGTGAAGACAAGATAACGGCAGTGCCGATAGAACAAGCATGGCAGAATGATTTTGCCGCTTATGACTGTTTTATAGTCGGTGCTTCCACCTGGTTTGACGGTGAACTTCCTACCTACTGGGACGAACTGTTGCCGGAACTCCGGACAATGGATTTAAAAGGAAAGAAAGTGGCTATCTTCGGATTGGGTGACCAGATACGCTATCCGGAAAACTTTGCGGACGGCATCGGGTTGCTGGCAGAAGTCTTCGAAGAGGACGGAGCCACATTGATAGGTTTCACTTCTTCCGAAGGATATACTTTTGAACGTTCAAAAGCATTGCGTGGTGACCATTGGTGCGGACTGGTCGTTGACTTGGATAATCAATCGGAACAGGCGAAAAAGAAAATCAAGGACTGGTGTGAGCAGGTAAAGAAGGAGTTTAAATAACTTCTTTATATTATAAATATGTAACGGGGGTGTCAAAAGGAAAAAACGTTCCTTTCTGGCACCCTCTCGTTTTTTAATTCTGTTATTCAAAAAATTATCAGGCTTTATAAATGAACTTCACTTCTGCCCAACGATTCTTCTCTTTATAATGGACATAAGTCAATCCGTTCTTTTCCGCTTCTTCACGAATAACTGCGATATCATCTACATAGAATCCGCTCATATACAGTTCAGACCCCGGCTGCATACAAGCGACATATTGTTTCATATCATTCAACAGAATATTCCGGTTGATATTGGCAATAATAACGTCGAACGGTCCTTTCCCAACAAGGGACGAAGCATCTCCTTGAGAAACGGCAATATCATCTACATGATTCAATTCAATATTCTCGATAGAATTTCGTACGCACCATTCGTCAATGTCGATAGCTGTGCACGGACGTGCGCCTCTCATTCTTGCGAGGATGGCAAGAATCGAAGTCCCACAGCCCATATCGAGGAGTGATTTATCTTTCAGTTCGCTATCCAGCAACTCTTCAATGATAAGGCTTGTTGTTTCATGGTGTCCTGTCCCGAAAGCCATTTGCGGATTGATAACAATATCATATTCTGCTTTGGGAACGTCTTGGTGGAAAGTGCTGTGAATCACGCATCGGTCGCCGATAATAATCGGCTGGAAGAAATTCTTCTCCCATTCTTCGTTCCAATCCTTGTCTTCTGCTTCTGTATAAGTAAATTTGATTTCCGTATCGGGCAGGGGGAACTCGGTGATTGCAGTTTGAATAGCGGTTTCGTCATATAATGATTGTTGGATATAGGCGGTCAACCCGCTTTCACATTCAACAAAACTCTCGAATCCTACTTCGCCAAGCACGGCAGCCAGTACGTCATTAACTGTTTCAGTGCAAGGGTTGGTATGGAATGTGAACTCAAAATACTTCATGGTTGTTTTCTTTTTCTAGTGAATAATGTGCAAAGATAATAGACTTTTTAGGGATTTCCCTACTTCTCTTTCGGGAAAATCTCCCAAGGATAAAAAATCTCTTCCTTATCTTTGTAACGTGAATAAGTTTAAGTAATTACATAAACCGAGATGATATGAAAAAGATTGTTTACTTCTTGCTATTTGCCTTGTGCCTTCCGATAGGCTTGATGGCACAAAGCGTTGATGACGACCTTTACTTCGTACCTTCCAAAGGCAAACAGGAGAAAAAAGAAACTCCAGTCCGGAAGGAACCGAAGAAACAGGTGACCAACATCTATACTTCACCGGGTACTACCGTAGTGGTTCAAGACCGCAAGGGCAGGACACGGGACGTGGATGAATATAACCGCCGTTACGATGCACGTGATAATGAATTCGTAATGGATAATGATACCTTATACATAAAAGAAAAATCTAATCCGGATTTGGACGGAGAATGGGTGACCGGCGAATTCAATGGTACGCAAGACGACTATGAATACGCAGAACGTATCATCCGTTTCCGCAATCCGCGTTTCGCAATCAGTATCAGCAGCCCGCTCTATTGGGATGTAGTTTATGGTCCGAATTCATGGGACTGGAACGTATATACCGATGGTATGTATGCTTATGCATTCCCGACGTTCAGTAACCCGATGTGGTGGGATTGGCGTTATGGTTCTTACGGCTGGGGCTGGAACTATGGCTGGGGATGGAATCGTCCTTACTATGCTTGGGGATATTACCCCGGTTATTGGGGTGGCGGCTACTGGGGTGGCTGGTATGGCGGCGGATATTGGGGACATCATCACCATTGGCATGGTGGTCCTAGCTGGGGCTGGGGCGGAGGTGGAAGACCATATTATGCCGGGCGTAGTGTGATTAATGGTAATAATCGTTCCTATTATTCCGGTTCGAGAAATTATAATTCTACTTCTTACAGAAGAGGTGTTGGTTCATCAACTACTAGACCTGCTAATTCTTCTGTTGGACAAAGTGTTCGCCGTTCAGGTAGTACAGGTACAAATAGCAGAGTTGTTGGAACTCGCAATTATACTCGTAGTGGTAGCAATAGCTCTATTCGTTCAGGAAGTTCATACTCTCGTAGAAATACAGAAACGTATACGCGTCCAAGCAGTACACGTACCTCTAGTGCTACTAGTACACGCAACTCCGGCTCTTCTTATACTAGAAGTAATAGCTCGACGGGAAGCTCTGGAACAAATACTAGTCGTAGAAGCAGTGGTAGCTATTCACGTGGAAGTTCCACTTCTCCATCAAGAAGTTATACCCCTGACAGATCATCATCCCGCTCTTCTAATTCAGGTAGTTATTCAAGAAGTAGTGGAGGTAGTTATTCATCAGGTAGTAGCGGTAGTTATTCTCGTAGTTCTGGCAGCAGTGGCAGTTCTTCACGTAGTAGCGGTGGTGGCTCTTCACGTAGTTCTGGTGGTAGCTATAGAAGATAGTTTATAATTTCAAAAGAGATTGATTATGAAAAGTAATAGAATATTAGCGATTTGTATTCTTTTGATAAGTGCAGGATTTCTAAATGCTCAAACAACTATCTATGATGCAAATCGATGGATGGGAAGTGATTTGAATGGAACTGCCCGCTTTGTCGGTATGGGCGGTGCTATGGGAGCTTTAGGCGGAGATATAACCACTATAGGAACTAATCCTGCTGGTATCGGAATTTATCGTAGCAATGATGCTATGGTTTCATTTGGCTTTGATAATACAGGAGTGAAAGCGAATGGGGCAAGTTTTGATAAGTTTCATGGTTCATTCGATAATGCCGGATTTGTGTTTTCCACAAAAATAGGAAATACGACTGCTTTGAGATTTGCCAACTTTGGTTTCAATTATCGCAAAATGAAGTCATTCAATAGAAGTATGTTGGCGAGTGGAGTATTCAATACTTCCCAAACAGTTCAGATGGCTAATATGGTGAACTTTGATTCATACGG
Organism: Bacteroides acidifaciens; assembly: GCF_903181435.1. Taxonomy (NCBI): domain Bacteria; kingdom Pseudomonadati; phylum Bacteroidota; class Bacteroidia; order Bacteroidales; family Bacteroidaceae; genus Bacteroides; species Bacteroides acidifaciens. Next base: position 2,096,755 of record NZ_CAEUHO010000001.1, on the reverse strand, counting down.
AGACTTTGATCCGTTCACGGAAGCTGCTTTGAGGAGCGATGATGCTTTTCAGAATCCTGAATTGCCTTGGTTGGGTATTATGGGATATAATGCACATTTAGTGAATCCTGTTTATGGGAAAGTAGATCTGGAGAATCCGGATGCAGAACCTTCTTTTGATGGATATGAACCCTATTTCCAGGCAGGAGATGCTGTGAGTCAGTCTTATCGCTCGAAAGAAAGTGGAGGTATCCATTCTTTTGATTTGAACGGTGCACTGAATTTTTATGATCGTTTTTATGTTGGAGCCACATTAGGACTTTATAGTGTAAACTATGACAGGACTAGTGAATATAATGAAGACTTTACTGATAAGGACGGAAATGGTCATGGAGGATATACTTTAGGAAATGATTTCTGGGTAAATGGTAGCGGAGTTGATTTTAAACTTGGTTTTATTCTTCGTCCTTTTGAGTCATCCTCATTCCGTATTGGTGCTGCTGTACATACTCCGACTTTCTTTAGTTTGAAGGAGCGTAATACTGCTTATATTAATTTTGATTTGAATGAGACTACACGTGGCATTACCAAACCTTATGATGCTCGTGGGAATGATACTGAAGGAGAATATGAATATAAGTTGATAACTCCGTGGAAGTTTAATGCAAGTATGGGATATACCATTGGTTCTTCTGTTGCATTGGGAGTTGAGTATGAATATTCAGACCGCACTTCAGCTAAAATGAAAGATCTGGACGGATATGAATTGGGACAGACTGCAGACATTAAAGCAATGATGAAGGCTGTTCATACACTTCGTGTTGGAGCTGAGTTTAAATTAGCACCGGAATTTGCATTCCGTTTAGGATATAATCATATTACTGCTCCTTTGAAATCAGATGCTTTTAAGTATCTTCCTGTAAATTCAATGCGTACTGATACGGAGTTCTCTAATCCGGGTGCTACTGATAATTATACATTGGGTTGCGGTTATCGTGGTAAAAGTTTCTATGTAGACATGGCATATATGTATAATACTTATAAAGAAACATTCTATGCTTTCGATAGTTTAGATTTACCTGGAACGAAAGTGACGAACAATAACCATAAGGTGGTTCTTACTTTAGGTATGCGTTTCTAATCTGATAAAGAGACAGTTTTCAATTTCAATAATAACTTTTGTGTGTGAAAAATCCCTGGATGCTGAGTGTCTACAGCAATTCCAGGGATTTTTATTAGTATCACTTTTAATATTCTATCTTGTCTTCTTTGGCCACCCAGGCTTTGAAGGTAGTAAGGGCTTCATTATGCAGTAAGATTTCTGAGGGTAGTTTTCTGTCTTCCGGTTTAAGTTCCAGTTCGTCATAAATAAAAGAGTCGTCAAAGCCGATATTCTTGGCATCAGTTTTATTGTTGCCGTAATACATCTTGTCCAGTCGTGCCCAATAGATAGCACCCAGACACATCGGGCAAGGTTCGCAAGAGGTATAGATTTCGTATCCGCTAAGGTTGAATGTCCCGAGCTTCGCAGCAGCGGCACGTATGGCGCTCACTTCAGCGTGAGCAGTAGGGTCGCAGGATGCCGTAACACGGTTCACGCCTGTTGCAACTATTTCCCCCTCTTTGGTAGCAATCACAGCACCAAACGGACCTCCACCATTTTCAATGTTCTCTTTAGAAAGCTCGATAGCTTTCCGCATCAATTCTTCTTTTGTCATAGCGCAAAAAATATATTGTTAGTTTTATTCTAATCTCATGTTCTACAAAGATAGAAAAAACTAACAATATACAAGGGCGTTTTCTATTTATTTCTTACCAGTATCAGCAAGCACCAAACGAGAAAGGAGTTGGTTCGGAACCTTTATTCTTCTCAACGAGTCCGTAGGTAGTGTGTGTATGCGGATATTCGAGACACCGGTACTTTTTGTATGCTAAATAAAGATTTGAAGGGCGTTCCTTTAGAGTTTTCCGAGAATCTTATCCATTACCCAGTTGGTCAACGTTGCGCTTTCACCGTCGCAAGAACAAACGGACTTACCTAATAGGTGGTCTACCACCGCCTGGATAAGCGGTTGCTGCACGTGTTCAGGATTGCCGATACAGATTTCCTCGCGTCCTTTCTCTGTATGCAGTCCGATAGGCTCGTATGTAAAGACGGAGAAACAAATCATTCCCTTGTCACCGATAATCTCTATACGGTCTTCACGGGCGGAATCATGGGCGACGAAACACCAGGAACCGCTACCCACCAGCCCGTTATCAAACTGGAAACAAGCACTCAGGGTATCTTCGGCAGGGTAAAGCCCGCCGCGATTGCTCTTGTATCCGCTGGCTTCGAGGATGCAACCGAACATATCCTGTAATAAATCAATCTGATGCGGAGCAAGGTCATAGAAGTAACCGCCTCCGGCAATATCCGCTTGCACACGCCAGGGAAGATTATTACGATTGTAATCCAAATCGCGCGGCGGCTGAGCAAAACGAATCTGCACATTGATAACGTTACCGATAGTCCCGTTCTCTACCAGTTCCTTTACTTTCTGAAAGTATGGAAGGTAACGGCGGTAATAGGCAACAAAGCAGGGAACCCCCGTCTCGTTGGATATACGGTTGATGCGGGTACACTCTTCGTAAGTGACGGCCATCGGCTTCTCAATATAGGCAGGCTTGCCTGCTTTCATGGACATGATGGCATAAGTGGCATGTGAAGAAGGGGGAGTAGCGATATATATAGCATTTACTTCCGGGTCGTCTATCAGCTCCTGTGCATCATCATACCATTTCTTGATACCTCTTTCTTTGGCATAAGCTTTTGCTTTCGCACCGTCACGGCTCATTACTGCCACGACTTCCGAATGTTCTACTTTCTGGAAAGCGGGACCACTTTTCGTCTTGGTTACTTCTCCGCAACCGATGAAGCCCCATTTGATAATCTTTTCACTCATAATGTTATTACCTATTTGTGCCTGTTTTAAACGAACTCCAAAGATAAAGCTATTTTTTGTTAAGAGCAACTTTATCGGGTATAGTATTTTTTATAAAGCTTTTGGTATTCCTTTTCCTTTTGGAATTTATCCAGCCATGTATTCAAACTATCGAGTAAGACGGGTGATTGTTTGCTGACTGCCCATGAGTAGAACTGCGTAAAGCTGATTGCGGTATTGATGTCTATCTGTGGCAAAGAGTCCGCGACCGCCCGTGCGATACTTTCGTCACAAACGGCATAGTCGATATCTCCGTGAGCTACCAGTGAAATCAATTGTTCGGGGCCGTATTTCTCTATTTCCTTTATGTAGATAGTGTCGCCGATTTCATTTCCCAGGTTCCGGACACGCAAAATGGAAGGGGAGCCTTTCACGACATGAAGCGTACGCTGTGCCAGGTCCAGTTGGCTGCGGATATAGAGTGAGTCGTTTTCTTCAGTCTCTTTCCGTTGCACCAGCACTTGTTTGTTGAGTACGATAGGCGTGGTGAGAAGTAGGGAGTCTTTGAGTTCGCTAGTGGCTAATATACCGAAAGCGATGACATCAAAACGTCCCTCCGCCAGTCCTTTCAACCGTTCTTCAAAACTCATGAAAGGCATTATCTCGGCTTTCAGCCCTTTGTCGCGGGCAAAGGCTTCTATCAGTTCATAATGGAAACCGGAGATAGTGTCGCCGTCTACATAGAAACTGGTGGAATTGTATTCGGTTGCTACACGTAATATTCCTTCTTTGGCAATGGCTGCGTAGTCACGCGGGTGTCCCGACGGCTTTTCCTGTTTACTACCGCATTGGCGGACAGAAAAGAGGATGGCCAGTACAATAACGACAGGTACTAAATATCTGAACAGTCTCAGTTTGGGGCGTGTCTCCATAAGCCGTAAGATTTTTGTTAATCATAGAAATTCCATGAAAGGCCGAATTTCAGTACACGCGGGTTGATGGGGTAGTGGGGAGACAGGAAGTAATTCGGTCTGCTCATACCTTGGTTCACGTGGTACATCATTACATAGAAACGCGTACGCTTTAAGTGCAGGTTCGCGTAAACATTCACAATCGGGTAGCCGCCAATCTCTACCTGGTCGTTTGCCGGTTGCAGGTGGAAGTTTTGGATGGCAGGCATATACGCAGGGGCATTGTATTTGGTGAAGTATCGTACGTCGGCACCCAACTGCACGCTAAGTACTTTCTTCGCCAGTTTGAACTGCATGTAGAAGTTGTGATACAGTGAGAGGTCGGGCAAGGGAAGCACTGTCTGGTCACTGGATTTCTGCCAGGTCACTTCGTTGTCCAAATGGAATATTCCGAGCTTGAAGTCCTGGTTGAGGCTTGCCGATAATACTTGCAGGCTTCCGCTTTTTTGTTCGGGTGTTGTCTGTTGGTTGAAGTAAGTATAGTTCTTTATATTTTCAACTCCTGCTTTCAACCTTGTTCTCCAACGGGCAATGCTCAATTCCCCCTCGATACGGGTACGGAATTCTTTATCCATGTCATTATCCCACAAGAAATGTTTGGAATGGTAATGACGCATATAGAAAGGGGCAAGTTTATTGCTGACCTCACCACGGGCTATGAGACTGACCGTGTCTTTCCACAAAGGGAAGTTAAGGTCAATATCCCCTTTCACGTTGAACTGTCCGATGGCTTTTCCTGCCAGCCCCACTTCACCGATAGCATGATAATGAAGCACATTACCTTCGCGTTTGGAAAGTTCACCGCCTACAAATATTTCGTTTTCATTATATTTGTCGGGAGACGGGCTGCCGTTCATATTCATCAGTGTGTACTTGCTGATTTTATAGGAAGCAAATGCGGTCAGACCGGCTTTGGCATATTTGTTGAAACCTTCGAGCAGGGCAATACCAACGGTGTTCTTGATTCCTACATAGGTGGTACTGTCGTGGGCAATCGGATTGTCGGGGTCAAGATAAGTATTCTGATAATAGTTTTTCTTCCGCATATCGTCATTAGAGTTGAAGGTGTGCCGTGCCCGCTCTACTTGAATGGTATGTATGAAGCTGGTGACCGGTACGAATTCCTGTTTGGCAGGAGTCGTGTCATTCTCAGCCTGTGGTATATCACGTTTGAACCCCAAATTATAACGTTGGGTAAGGAATATGTAAAAGTCGTGATTACGGTTGGTCGTTTCACTCAGCTTAGTCGGAATATTGGTTGACTCGTATTCCCTCTGTCCTTGGGCCATTTCTTCGGGAGCGGTGATATATCGGTCGTCCTCAATACCTCCGTTTTCATTTGTTTTCAAGTAATTATTGCTGTAAATGGCTTGCATCTGATACTTGTCGCCAATATAGCTGCCGAAAAATGCGGCGTTGAAGTATGCCGTATTCTGATTGTTGTAGTACCCTCGTCCGTACAAGTAGTCTATATTAAAACCAAAAGCCAGTTTTTTGTTGACATTGACGGAGAAGTATGATTTGAAACGTTCTTCACCGTTTACTTTATTACCCGCTTTATGATAGGTAAGATTGGTGTAGGGCACGTTACTGTTTGTAAAATTGAATTCCGTAGGACGGATAAAGAAACTGGAGAAAGGCTCCATAAAAATAGTCGGCTCCGGGTCACGACGGTCAAAGAAGATGCGTGACATACGGGGAGAACCCATATTGGCAAGGTAGTTGTAATGTCCGGTCAGCCCGTCTGTAAGATTCGTGTTCTGGAAATGGTGGTAGGTCGTATCCGCCGGAATGATAGTCCGGTCGCCCAATTGATTTTTGATACGCCACATATACAATGTAGGCGCTAATCCCTGTACTTCAACGTTTGCACTATCCAGCCTGTCCGGAATCATGGCTGGGTCTACCTGATTACCATATTGGTCGTATCCGTTTTCGTCCACTCTTTGTCGACCATTATCGAACTGCGCATGGACAGTTGTCAAACCTATAACGGAAAGTAGTATATATAATAGTAAGATTCGTCTCATAATTGGGGACAAAGATACTTACTTTAATTGAGAATTGAGAATTGAGAATTGAAAAATATGTTGCATCCTTTACTTACCGAGCAATTATTTCTTAATTCCCAATTCTCAATTTTTAATTTATCAAACCTCACGGATTAGCTCCATACCTTTCTTGATGGCTTCCTCATTCATGGGAATCAAGTGGTGGTGGCGTTCCGGCAGGGTTTTCTTCAGTCCTTTGATTACATTTTCCAGCGTGACAATCGGGCGGAGTTTCAATAAACCGCCGAGTACAATCATGTTGAACGCCTTGGCATTGTTCATCTCATTGGCTGCGTCCATCGCGTCAATGCGATATACTTTGATGTCCTTGCGGGTAGGCGGGTTGATGATTCCGTAACCGTCGTAAATAAGGATACCGCCGGGCTTTACTTTGCTTTCAAACTTTTCGAGTGAAGGCTGGTTCAGAATGATGGCAGTGTCATATTTGCTCAAGATGGGCGAAGAAACCTTGTCATCGCTTACAATTACTGTAACGTTGGCTGTTCCACCGCGTTGTTCAGGACCGTATGCAGGCATCCAGCTCACTTCCTTGCCTTCCATCAGACCCGAATAAGCCAGAATCTTACCCATGGACAATACGCCTTGTCCACCGAATCCTGCTATAATTATTTCTTCTTTCATTGTTCTGTTGACTTTTAGCGTTATTCTTTATCTTTTAAATCACCCAGCGGATAGAACGGGAACATATGTTCTTCCATCCATTTGTTTGCCTTTTCGGGAGTCATTTTCCAGCCGGAGCTACAAGTGGAAACGATTTCCACCAAGTTGGAGCCCTTGCCGTTCATTGAATTTTCGAATGCCTTGCGGATGGCTTTCTTCGCTTTGCGGATAGCTGGCACAGACTGTACGGACTGGCGGGTCACGTAGGCGGTTCCTTCCAGTTGGGCAGCGATTTCGGTAATCTTTAATGGATAACCGTGAAGTTCGACATCACGTCCGTAAGGGCAAGTCGAACTTTTCATGCCTACCAGCGTGGTCGGTGCCATCTGACCGCCGGTCATACCGTAGATGGCATTGTTGATAAAGATAATTGTGATATTCTCGCCGCGGTTTAATGCGTGGATTGTTTCGGCTGTACCGATACAAGCCAAGTCACCATCGCCCTGGTAAGTGAAAACGAGGCGGTCCGGCCACAGGCGTTTTACGGCAGTTGCCACAGCGGGAGCACGTCCGTGTGCCGCTTCCTGCCAGTCAATATCCAGATAGTTGTAGGCGAAAACTGCGCATCCTACCGGAGAGATGCCCACTGTTTTGTCCTCCATGCCCATTTCCTCTATCACTTCAGCAATGAGCTTGTGTACCACACCGTGACTGCAACCCGGACAGTAGTGCATGGCATTATCGTTCATCAGAGTCGGTTTCTTGTAAACCAGATTCTCGGGTTTGATTATTTCTTCTTTAGTCATAACTTCTTCTCCTTATCTGTTGGTGAACCGTATAAAAAACTCCATCAGCTTGACAAAGATTGCCGCGCCGCATACGTAGATAAACATTTTAAAATCTTCTTTTCCTACGACGAAGTAAGTGATAATGGCAGCAAGTGCCAGTATCATAAAGAGGATGTTCAGTATGTTTCTTATTTTATCGGGATTCATCGTTTCGTTATTTGATTATTTTTTCTTCCAAAGCAGTTACAATCTCATCCGGGTCGGGAACAATACCGCCGAGACGTCCGAAATGTTCTACCTTTACTTTACCGTTCACAGCCAGGCGGACATCTTCAATCATCTGTCCTGCATTCAGTTCCGTAACGAGCATGCCTTTCACCTTGTCAGCGTAAGCGGCAATTGCTTTTGTCGGGAACGGCCATAATGTGATAGGACGAAGGATACCTACTTTGATACCTTTTTCGCGTGCCAGTTCCATTGCTTTCTGACCGATACGTGCCATTGAACCGAAAGCAACAATCAGATATTCCGCATCTTCGCAGTTTATTTCTTCGAAGCGTACCTCGTTTTCTTCTATTTCACGGTATTTGGCCTGGAAACGGAGATTGTTTATTTCCATCGCTTCCGGTTTCAGTTCGAGGGAAGTGATAATGTTCGGCTTACGGTCTTTTGCTTTTCCGGTGGTAGCCCACGGGCATTGTGCAATCACTTCTTCATCCGTACGGCGTGGCTTCTGTGCAGGAAGAACTACTTTTTCCATCATCTGTCCGATAACACCGTCGGCGAGGATGATAGCCGGGTTGCGGTATTTGAAAGCCAGTTCGAATCCTAGTGCAACGAAATCCGCCATTTCCTGTACGGATGCCGGAGCGAGGGCAATCAGTCGGTAGTCACCGTGACCACCGCCTTTTACCGTTTGGAAGTAGTCGGCCTGACTCGGTTGGATAGTGCCCAATCCGGGACCGCCACGCATCACGTTTACAATCAGACAAGGAAGCTCGGCACCCGCCAGGTAGGAGATACCTTCCTGTTTTAAACTTACGCCCGGGCTTGAAGATGAGGTCATTACCATCTTTCCGCTGCCTGCGCCGCCATATACCATATTGATAGCTGCCACTTCACTTTCAGCTTGGAGTACTACCATGCCAGTTGTTTCCCACGGTTTCAGTTCGGCGAGCGTTTCCAACACTTCCGATTGGGGAGTAATAGGATAACCGAAGTATCCGTCCGCACCGCAACGGATGGCCGCGTGGGCGATGGCTTCGTTTCCTTTCATTAATACAACTTCTTCTGCCATATTCTTTTCTTTTATTCTACTTTTACTTTATACACTGAGATACATCCGTCCGGACAAACCGTTGCACACGAGCTACATCCGTTGCAGGTATCTTCTTTCACTTGCCAGGCATAGTTATAGCCTTTCATATTTACCTCTTTGTTGAGGGTGATTACATCGAGCGGACACGCCACTACACACAGGTTGCATCCTTTGCAACGCTCCGTGTCAACTACGATTGCTCCTTTGATTTTTGCCATAATCTTTATTTTATTACGTTATCTTTGAGTACGGTTATTGATTATACATCTTTTTATTGGTTGAACATATCCTTGTTGTAGAAGTTGAGGATATCTATCACCATCTTTCTTGCCTGGACGGCAGGACTGTCGGGATTGATTTCGATGGCGTACTGGTAGCTGTCCAGTGCCCGTTTCCAATCTCCTTTTTTTCGGTAGGCATTTCCCCGTAAATAGTAAAGAGTATCTTTTTCTGCCTTGACAGAAGTGTCCCGGAGAAGCTGGTCCAATTGCTTAATCGCTGTGTCCACGTCCCCCTGATTGATAAGCTCTTTTAGGTCGTCTATTTGCTTCATTTCTTTCGTCTTTCGGGATTCTGAAACGCAAAGATAGTTTTTATTTGTGTAAATGGGGCAAACGTGGACGGAAATTTGCATCGTTTTGAGTTTATTGCATATAGGGTGAATAAATAGTACTACACTACATGTCTCATTATAGAAAATCGCTCCAAAATTCGATATGTTTTGGCTCTTCTCTTTGGAATGACGATTTATAATTTCTTATACCAAATTCGTTACATAAATATGTCAACAAATCGTTTCCATAATATATAATATCTGTTTGATATATTGACAATACTGGATTTCCCATTTCACAGGGACTGGCAGGAAGAAACCTATGTGAATATATTGGGATTAGTTTGGGACAATTATTATAAAATAGTTCGGCTATGTGGATTTGCTCTGCCAAGGAATCAGGCTTTTCACCCCAATCGGCATGCCAGAAAGCATTATTTCTTATGTCAAAAGCAATTCCTTCAAAGACCCAGTCAAGTCTTGACTTTACATCTTTCGTTGAATACCAATCGACAAAGCCATTAGATATAGGCAAAGCTATTTGAAGAAATAGTTTCAAATCCGGTGGAAAAGTAAACCTAAATGTTTCTTCTATATCCAGTATCTCTTTATCGGATAATCCTTTAGTGAAAATAATACCTTTGTTTCGCAAAAGTTCTATCAAGTATGCAATGTCTGAATTGATTTTATTCATTTTCTCTATAATATTTGACTCTCGTTTCACTTTGGCTGTTTCACTCTTCAATATCTTCTATATCGCTTTGTTCATCGGTGATAGAGGGTGAAGGACTAAGCTTCACCTATTCCTTCACCAGAGCTTCTTCTGTTTTCAACTAGTTCCATTTTTTGTTTCATTTACTGAAACGAATCGTTTCAAGTAATGAAACACTTTGTTTCTCGGTGTGAAACGAAGTGTTTCACCGTATGAAACTTTTAGTTTCTAGCGCTTGAAACAAAAAGTTTCAGTAGGCTAGAAACTAGTTAGAACGCAGCTTTACCAATTATACTCATCCGTGTAGCTGTCGAAGACCGGTTCTTCGGTGATACCTTTCCGGCGAAAAAGCTGGCGGATGTAGTTTTGGTCTGTAGGGCTGAGGAAACGTTCTTTGCGATAAAAGCGATAGTAAAGCGTTTTTCCGAAATGTCCAATCAATAGTTGTTTGATGTTTGTTCCGTCCTTATAAGGTACTTTGTCCAGCAGATGGCTGATACCCCATGCCACATGCATCTTTTCTGCGGTTTGGAAGTGGGGGCAGTCAACGCCGGTTGCCGGAATACACATAGGGTTTACAATGCTGATGTAGGAAATATCAGCGGTAGTGAGAAGTGCAGCCACCCGACGAAGGCAGTTACAAGCTTTCGGACATTGCTCGTTGTAGCAGCGGGCGTAGTTGAAAGGGACTGATTTGTTTTTTAATTTGTTGTCATTCATTTTATATTGTATAATATATACATAATTGACAAAGGTACGGTTTTTATAACAGAAAGGTACGGTTTGGAAAAGAAAAAACGGTGAAGGGATGAGTGAAGGGGGAGAACCTTCACCATAAACCGTTTACTGATAGAGTGATACATGAAAAGGTGAAAGGTGAAGGGGCGAAATAATTCTCGATGTTAGCTTGTATTTACTGAAAGATACTGTACTTTTGTGCAGATATTAAAATGTATAGACTATGCTGGATATTGTTTTGATTGTGATAAGTGCCCTTTGTCTGGTAGCCGGATTGGCAGGTTGTATTCTTCCGTTTCTTCCGGGACCACCTATTGCTTACTTGGGATTGGTTTTTCTGCATTTGACGGATAAAGTACAATATAGTACGACGCAATTAGTCGTATGGTTATTGATTGTAGCTGTATTGCAGGTATTGGATTATTTCACTCCAATGTTGGGAAGTAAATATAGCGGCGGCAGTAAATGGGGAAATTGGGGATGCATTATCGGAACGTTGGTCGGGCTTCTTTTCTTGCCTTGGGGAATTATTGTCGGTCCCTTTCTCGGTGCCGTGATTGGTGAATTATTGGGAAATAAGGAGTTTTCCCAGGCGCTAAAATCCGGGTTCGGTTCATTGCTCGGATTCATTCTCGGCACTTTGCTGAAGTTTGTTGTCTGCGGTTATTTCTGTTATCAGTTTATAGTCGGGCTTGTCCGGTGAAACAGGTATAAAAATAAAGCTGCCCTTCAAAAAGAAGAACAGCTTTATATCTGTTTGATTTATCTTTAGGCTATTTTACCGGAATCTTATCAATACGGTTCTGATGGCGTCCGCCTTCAAACTCTGTAGAGAAGAACTCTGTCAGAATCATGTCCGCTTCTTCAGTACTGATAAAACGACCCGGCATCACCAGAATATTGGCGTCATTGTGCTGACGAGCCAAGTGTGCGATTTCTGCGTTCCAGCAGAGTGCGGCACGAATTCCCTGATGCTTGTTCAACGTCATATTGATTCCGTTTCCGCTGCCGCAGATAGCGATACCGGGATAACATTCACCCGATTCCACTGCGAGGGCTAGCGGATGGGCATAGTCCGGATAGTCTACGCTTGCGGTAGAGTTTGTTCCGAAGTCTTTGTAAGCCCAGCCTTTTGCTTCCAACCAGCCGCGAACATATTCTTTCAGTTCAAAGCCGGCATGGTCGCATGCTAATCCGATTGTTTTCATTAGAGCATTGCTTTTACTTGGTTATATACGTTTTCGGCAGTGAATCCAAGTTTCTCGTCCAACACTTTGTAAGGAGCGGAGAAACCGAAAGATTCCAATCCCCAAACTTTACCGTGGCAACCTACCAGACCTTGAAGAGTGACAGGCAAGCCGGCAGTCATACCGAAGATTTTTGCGTCTGACGGAAGAACTGCTTCCTGATATTCCTTAGACTGGCTGCGGAACAGGCCTTCAGACGGAGCGGATACGATACGTACCTTAACGCCATCTTTGCGGAGCAATACTGTACCGGCTACCAATGTGGAAACCTCAGAGCCGGAAGCTACCAGAATAACATCGGGGTTTTCGTCAGAACCTGCAACGATATAAGCACCTTTGGCTGCTTGTTCGTAATCGGTTCCTGCCGGAAGGTTAGCGATATTTTGACGGGAGAAAATCAAGCCAGTCGGAGTGGACATATTTTCCATGGCGAGTTTCCATGCGATTGTTGTTTCTTCCACATCAGCCGGGCGAAGTACTAACATAGAGTTGTGTCCCTTATGGTTTTTCAGTTTCTCCATCAAGCGGATTTGTGCTTCCTGTTCTACCGGTTCGTGAGTAGGACCGTCTTCACCTACACGGAATGCATCGTGCGTCCAGATGAATTTTACGGGTTGTTCCATCAAGGCAGCCATACGTACAGCAGGTTTCATATAGTCGGAGAATACGAAGAATGTACCGCAAGCAGCGATAACACCACCGTGAAGTGACATACCGATACAGATACAAGCCATCGACAACTCGGATACACCAGCCTGGAAGAATGCTCCGCTGAAATCACCTTTCTTGAATGAATGGGTTTTCTTCAGGAAGCCGTCAGTCTTGTCAGAGTTGGAAAGGTCGGCAGAGGCAACAATCATGTTTTCTACCTGGGTAGCAAGTGCGCCCAGTACAGTGGCGGATGCGGCACGGGTTGCGTTGCCAGCTTTCTGTTCGATAGCAGCCCAGTCCACTTTCGGAGCTTTGCCGGAGAAGAAAGCTTCCAATTTGGCAGCCAGTTCCGGATTGGCTTTTGCCCATGCGGCTTTCACTGCATATCTTTCAGCTACGATTTTCTTCAGTTCTTCTGCACGTTTTGCATATAGTTCGGCTACTTCCGGGAAAATGACAAACGGGTTGGTTGGGTCACCGCCCAGGTTGTTGATTGTATTTACGTAAGCGTCACCACCGAGCGGAGCACCGTGAGTAGCGCAGTTGGCTTCATAGCTGCTGCCGTCTGCCTTGCGAGCGCCTTTACCCATTACGGTCTTACCGATAATCAGTGTCGGGCGTTCCTTTTCAGCCTGTGCTTCCTTGATGGCAGCACGGATTTCGTCAGGGTCGTTACCGTTGATGCTGATTACTTTCCATCCCCATGCTTCATATTTCATGGCTGTGTCTTCAACGGTCACATCTTTTGTTTCAGTAGAAAGCTGAATGTCGTTGGAGTCATAGAACATAATCAGGTTGTCCAGTCCCAGAGCACCGGCAATACGTCCGGAACCTTGAGAGATTTCTTCCTGGATACCACCGTCGGAGATGTAAGCATAGATTGTCTGGTTCATCACCTCGTCGAAACGGGCTTTCAGGAATTTGGCGGCAATAGCAGCACCTACGGCGAAAGTATGTCCCTGTCCCAGCGGACCGGAAGTATTTTCGATACCACGCATGATGTCTACTTCAGGGTGTCCCGGAGTAGGGCTTCCCCATTGACGGAATTCTTTCAGTTCATCCAAAGTGAATTTTCCTGTCAGTGCCAGTGTAGAATAAAGCATCGGGGACATATGGCCCGGGTCGAGGAAAAAGCGGTCACGTCCTTCCCAACGGGGATTCTCGGGGTCGTATACTAGAAACTCAGAAAAGAGTACATTTACAAAGTCAGCACCACCCATGGCGCCCCCCGGGTGACCGGAATTGGCTTTTTCAACCATTGAAGCAGCAAGAATACGGATATTATCCGCTGCACGATTCATAAGTTTGTTATCGTTCATATCATTAAAATTTAATTGATTTCTGTCAGATTGCTGGCAAAGATAACTCTTTATGTGGATTTAACAATCCAAAAGTGCCATCTTTTTTATTACCATTTTAACAGTCTTCTTGTTTGTGGTACAATAAGTAACAGCCCTTGAATTACTGTAACTCTAAAGTAACAATAGACTTAGCAGGAAGTTTTACCTTCATTGTACCTTTATTGATTTTTACCTCTTTGAAAGGTGCAGGTTTTACAATATCAGGATTTTCAAAAGAATTGTAATCGGTCAGTTTGGCTGAGGTCAGGATTTCTCCGACAGCTTTTTTCGCTTTTGTATCCCCGAGGTTGACGGTTATTTCCTGTGCTTCGTCAGCGTTCACATTCGAGAGGGAAATATGGATAACTCCGTTTTTGTCTTTTGATGCGGTTGCGCTCACCATAGGCACGGTGCGGTTGTCGCGTACGTTCATCTTTTCACAGTTCAGCTCGATTGGGAGATAAGTGGCATCCTGATGTACTTTGTACATTTTGAAGACGTAATAAGTAGGAGTGAGCACCATCTCTTTGTCTTTCGTCAGAATCATGGATTGGAGTACGTTGACTATCTGTGCGATGTTTGCCATCTTCAGGCGGTCGGTGTATTTGTGGAATACGTCAAGGCTCAAAGAGGCAACGAAAGCGTCACGCAGTGTGTTTTGCTGGTAAAGGTGTCCGCGGACGGTTCCCGGTTCTTCATCCCACCAGGTTCCCCATTCGTCAAGCAAGAGGGCGATTTTCTTGTCCTTATCATATTTGTCCATGATGGCGCAATGTTTCTTTAGTACGTCTTCTACCTCAAGGCATTTGCCCATTGTCCAGTAATAATCGTCCTTATTGAACTGGGTTGCGGATGTTTTACTGCCGCTCCATCCCGTTACTGTGTAGTAGTGCAGAGAAAGACCTTCCATACGATGTCCTATGCGATTCATCAATACATCTGTCCAGTTGTAATCGTAGTCACTGGCACCGCTGGCAATTTTGAACAGGCGGTTGCCGTCATAGTTACGGCAATAGGTGGAATAACGGCGATAGAGGTCGGCATAGTACTCCGGACGCATGCTGCCGCCGCATCCCCAGCTTTCATTACCTACACCGAGGTATTTTACTTTCCATGCCTTGTCACGACCGTTCTTGCGGCGGAGATTTGCCATTGGAGAATCACCGTCCGATGTCATGTATTCTATCCATTTGGCAAGTTCTTCCACCGTACCGCTGCCTACATTTCCGCTTACGTAAGGTTCGCAGCCCAACATTTCGCAGAGATTCAGGAATTCATGTGTACCGAAGCTGTTGTCTTCGATTGTTCCGCCCCAGTTATTGTTAACCATCTTCGGACGGTTTTCTTTCGGACCGATACCGTCCATCCAGTGATATTCGTCGGCGAAACAGCCGCCCGGCCAACGGAGAACGGGGACTGCCAAGTCTTTCAATGCATTGAATACGTCCGTGCGGTATCCTTTGATATTAGGAATATCCGAGTTTTCGCCTACCCATAGACCACCATAGATGCATGAACCCAGGTGCTCGGCAAATTGGCCGTAGATTTCTTTCGGGATGATTTCTTTGCCTTGGTCGGCATGTACGGTGATGGTAGCGCTCTTTTGTGCGGAAAGAGATACCGATGCTGCCAGAAAGACCGTGCTGGCTAATAGTTTTGCTTTCATAAATGGTATTTGTTTAATGATTATTTTTTTACCACAGATTACGCAGATTATCACAGATTGATTTTATTCTGATTACTATCATGTTATAACCCATAAATAATCTGTGTTAATCCGTGTAATCTGTAGTGACTTCTATTTTAGTAAACGAACTTCATAAACGGCAGAGGTCCATTCTGTCCCGTCAGGGATAAAACGTATCGGACAACTACCCGTATTCAATTTTTGAGGTAGAACGTATGAAAGGGTTATGAAACCGTCTTTATCCGCTTCGCTGATAGTCGGATGGACAGCCAACTTTTCGTCATTCAGAAGAATAGCCACTTTATTGCAGTCGTCTTTTTGTACCATGATTAAAATGCGGCTTGCTTCCTCTTTCACTTTCAGCTGATAGCCGAACCAACCTTTGGCACGTCGGAAATGTCGGTCTTTATTCGTTCCTGTTTCTGCCTGCTCATATTGGATGCCATGGTCAGACTCCGGCTGCTGTTCGCCAGGGAAGATAAGGTCAATGGTTTGATTAGCCAATTCCGTTGCTTTTCGTTCAGCCGTTGCCATCTCTTCTTGAATCGCTTTAAACTGCTCTTCGCTTGCCTGCTGGAAATAAACGGCATAGCGGGAATTATGCAGACGGAAGAACGGAACGAGTTCCAATGCTTTGCCTTGTGCAGGATAAACCTCTCCGTTATAGCTGAAAGTAATCCGGCTATTCTGTTCTTTCTGAAGAGACTTGCAGATTGAATCTGGATTTCCTATCAGCATCGGGACTTCTTGTAAAGGAATCTGTTTGCCATGAGCGATATGGCCGCCACGACTGTCATCGGCATATAAACCATCAAGATGTTCAGTGCCTGTGGAAGCTGCAAGAACAATCGGACCATATAAGAAAGCATAATAATCTTTCTTGTCGGGAATCTGTTCTACGCTGACTTTCATACGCAAGTGGAAAGTAACGATATCCCCTTTTTTCCATTTGCGGGAGAGAGGAAGATATCGGTTACCTTTTGCCATAACGAATATTTTTCTTTTTCCATTGATGCTGACTCTATATCCTTTGGATTGGTTCGCCCATTCTGGAATACGTATCATTAAAGTACGTTTTTTCTTAGGGGCTTCATCTATTCGTAAGGTTACTTTGCCGTCATCGGGGAAACGGGTTTCTTGTGTCAAAATAATGCCTTGCTCTTTCCAGGTCAGTTGTGAAGGAATGAAGAGATTGACATAGAGCGTATCTTTCTGATGCGCATAGATGAATTCACCGTATTTGGTGTGATTCTCCAGGCCTGAACCTACACAGCACCACATAGATGTTTCCGGTTGTGAGTACACACGATAGTGTCCCGGACGCATAGGAGTGAAGTAGACAAATCCACCTTTATCCGGTTCTTGTGACGCTAGAATATGATTGTAAAGCGCACGTTCGTAATAGTTTACGTAGTTGGGGTCGGGTTCGTTTGTTTGATTCGGATTGTGAGAATTCTGATAAAGCATTTTAGTTAGACGGAGCATGTTGTAAGTATTACAGGTCTCCGGTCCTTGAACATCGTTCAGCATGGACATGAAGTTATCCGACGGATGGAAATGTTCGCGGACGCTATTTCCTCCAATGCAAACAGAACGGTGATTGACTACCGTGTTCCAGAAAAAACGGGCGGCATGATCCCACTCTGCAGCATGATTCCAATTCTTGTCGTCTTGTGAAAGTTCGGCTATTCGCTTGTAGCCGATCACTTTCGGAATCTGTGTGTTGGCATGCATTCCCGTCAATTTGTCTTCCTCTTTGATAAGCGGGTCTAAGATAAGCTTGTGAGAGAAACGGCGTGCTAGTTCCAGATACTTCTTGTCGCCTGTGATTTCAGCCACATCGGCGAAAGTCTCGTTTAATCCGCCATGTTCGCTACGAAGCATATCTTGTATTTGTTCGTCGCTCAAGCCGGAAGTGATGTCGATCATCCAGTCTGTAAAAGCAATAAGCATTTGGCGTGCAAGATCGCTTCCTGCATAGAGATATGCATCCCGCAATCCGGCGTAAGTCTTATGTATATTGTATAGAGGCACCCATTTGCCGTTAAGGTCGAAACCACCGGCACGGATATTTCCCGCTTTAATTTCTTTCCATAGTTGGAGACTGCCCGGAGTGCCGCCGATAAATCCTGTGCCGACAGCTTGCTGTGCACGGTGAAGTTCGTTCAACATATAGTTGAGACGGTTGTAGACTGCGGTGTCTCCGGTCGCGGCATACATCATGGAGAGGGCGGATAAATAATGTCCGCCTATGTGCCCGTCCAGTCCTGTGTTTTCCCAATTGGTGTAGCTCGGAGCTTTGGGAGTCAGTCCTGCTTCACGAAGGAAAGGGGCGAGCAGGCGGTCGGGATTCATTGATAATATATAATGTAAATCAGTCTGTTGGGCTTGCAGAAAAGGACTGTTCAGCAGTTTCACATCTTGTAGGGGAAAGTACGAAACTTGTTGCCGGTTTTGTGCTTTTCCCAATGAAACGGATAGAATAAGGGCAAGTATGAACGAGGTGGTTTTCATGATGGTAGATTTCCCCTTATCCCTCTCCAAACGGAGAGGGGATGGGGATAGTTTATGTTAATACTTAAAATGATGATTGAGAAAGGAGCGAAGAAGCCCCGTGATGTGGCTTATTTGAATTTAGCTGCCGCTTCCTCAATTGGCAATCCAGCCTTGTAGTTTTCAATGTATGCGTTAAAACCGGCTACATCTTCGGGCACGGGAGATATTTCGACACCGGCGTCACCGACAAATACATTTTCGTCCAGGAAATCGGCAAGGGATTGTTTCTTTTCATTGTTCACGAGGTAAGAGCCTAACAGGGCAATGCCCCAGGCGCCACCTTCACCTGCTGTTTCCATTACGGAAATAGGTGAGTTGATGGCTGCTGCAAGCACTCTCTGACCTACTCCTTTGGTCTTGAATAATCCGCCGTGTCCTGTAATTCTGTCAACTTTGACTTTCTCTTCGTTGAACAGAATGTCGTTGCCAATCTTAAGAACTCCGACTGAGGCGTATAAATGAGTACGCATAAAGTTTGCCAGGCTGAACTTGTCATTTGCCGAACGTACGAATAGCGGTCTTCCGTCAGCAATACCCGTTACAGGTTCGCCGGAGATGTAATTGTAGGAGAGAAGACCACCGCAGTCGGCATCACCAGTGAGTGCAATATTGTAGAGCTTGCTGTAAATTTCATCCATATTCACAGGGATGCCCAAAAGTTCCTGGTATTCTTTGAACAGGTTAACCCACGCATTGAGGTCGGACGTACAGTTATTGCAATGTACCATAGCTACGGGACTTCCGTCGGGAGTAGTAACCATGTCAATCATTTCGTACGGCTTCGATAATTCTTTCTCTAATACAATCATAGAGAATGAGGAAGTACCTGCCGATACGTTTCCGGTACGTTGCTTGACGGCATTGGTTGCAACCATGCCGGTTCCTGCGTCTCCTTCCGGCGGGCATACCGGTATTCCTGCTTTCAGATGACCCGAAACGTCGAGTTTCTTACTTCCTTCCTGCGTGAGAACACCGGCATTTTCACCTGCCGATAATACTTTAGGCAGAATGTCTTCCAGCTTCCAGCCGTATTCCTTTGGAGCAACGAGATTGTCGAACTTTGCCACCATTTCTGCGGAATAGTTGTTGGTAACCGAGTCTATGGGGAGCATACCCGATGCGTCGCCGATGCCCAACACTTTCTCACCTGTTATCTGCCAATGCACATAACCTGCAAGGGTTGTCAGGAATTTGATGTCTTTGACATGCGCCTCATTGTCCAGGATAGCCTGATACAAATGTGAAATACTCCATCTCAGAGGAATGTTGTAGACAAATAGTTCGGACAAGGCTGCCGCAGCTCGACCTGTATTGGTGTTTCTCCAAGTGCGGAAAGGCACGAGGATTTCTTCTTTTTCATTGAACGGCATATAACCGTGCATCATGGCGCTGACACCGATAGCTGCCAGGTTCTCGATTTCCACGTCACCGTATAAGTTCTTTATATTGGAACGAAGGTCGGCATAGCAATCTTGCAAACCTGACCAGATGGCTTCAATGCTATAAGTCCAAAGTCCGTCTACCAACTGGTTTTCCCATGTGTGGCTGCCTTGAGCGATTGGCTTGTTTTCCTGGTCAATCAAGACTGCTTTTATTCGTGTTGAACCGAGCTCTATACCCAGAATGGCTTTGCCTGTCTCGATTGTTGATTTTGCATCTAATTTCATATTGAAATCAATATTTTAAGGTTTAGCAAAGCGCCTTATTCAGCATGTAATACACCTCGTTCATGCGCAGTTCTTTCTTGAAGCAACTGATAGTAGTATCTTTGTTGATATGTACCATTTCGATGCCTGCAATTTCCGCATAGTCTTCCCAGTATTCGGCTGTCAGGTCGTAAGAGAAGCAAGAGTGGTGGGTACCACCTGCCAGAATCCATGCACCTGCACCTACTTCAAGGTTAGGCATCGGAATCCAAAGAGCGGAAGCAACCGGCAATTTAGGCAGCGGTTTCGGCTCGATACATTCTACGTCGTTTACAATCAGGCGGAAGCGGTTACCCATATCTACTATTGTAGCAGTACATCCTGCACCTGTCTTTGAAGTAAATACCAATCTTGCAGTTTGGCTCTTGCGGATACCTATACCGAGGAAGTGTACTTCCAGGCGAGGTTTGTTGGCAGCAATAAGCGGACAGATTTCCAACATGTGTGACTGTAGGATAGAGCTGTTGGCACCGTCGAAGTTCAGTGTATAATCTTCAAGGAATGAGCAGCCTTTCGGAAGTCCCTGATTCATTACCCATACAGTACGGTAAAGAGCAGCCGATTTCCAGTCGCCTTCAGCACCGAATCCGTAGCCTTCCGCCATCAGGCGTTGGGAAGCCAATCCCGGAATCTGGTCAAATCCGTTGTATTCGATATCGCCCAAATCATCAAAGTTGGTAGTGAATCCTTTAGCGCCTTTAACTTTCAGAATGGCACGGATGGCAAGTTCTGCTTTAGCTGCGTTCCATACTTTTTGATAAGCTTCGGTCGATTTGTCTTCCAAAGAAGAATCGTGGTCGTATTCCTTGAAGTAAGTAGCCACCAGTGCATCTACCTCTTCATTCTTGATTTCTTTGTGATATTCCATCAGTTCGCTTACCGGACAGTAGTCTACGTGATAACCCATGCGTTGTTCAGCTTCCACTTTGTCACCATCGGTTACGGCTACATTGTTCATCTGGTCGCCGAAACGGATAATCAGCATATCCTGAGAGTCTGCCCAACCGGCGCAAACGCGCATCCAACCGGCAATCTTGTGCTGTGTTTCTTCTTCTTTCCAGTAACCTACCACTACTTTGCGACGGATACGCATACGGGTACAGATGTGCCCGAATTCACGGTCGCCATGAGCTGATTGGTTCAGGTTCATGAAATCCATGTCCATTGTATCCCAGGGAATTTCCTTGTTGAACTGGGTGTGCAGGTGCAGCAACGGTTTTTTCAGTTGTTGCAGACCGTGAATCCACATTTTGGCAGGAGAGAAAGTATGCATCCAAGTGATGACACCGATACATTTGTCATCGTTGTTAGCAGCTTTGAAAACAGTTTCCACCTCTTTGGAAGAGTTGGCTGTTCCCTTATATACCACTTTAACAGGAAGTTTGCCGGATTCATTCAGTCCGTTCACCATTTCATTAGAGTGTGCGTCTACTGCGATTACTGCGTCACCTCCGTACAAAAGCTGTGCTCCTGTTACGAACCATACTTCATATTGGTCAAATGCGTTCATATCTTTATTCAATTTTAAGTTGTTAATCTTTCATTATTTATTGTCCGTAATAAGCGTTCGGACCATGTTTGCGGCTGAAATGTTTTTCCACCAGCAACGGGTTCATTGTCAAGTTCGGGTTGACGGCATAAGCAATGCTTGCCATCTTGGCTACCTGCTCCATCACTACGGCATTGTGCACTGCATCGTGGGCGTCCTTTCCCCAGGAGAAAGGACCGTGGTTCTTCACTAGAACTCCCGGTGTATGTACGGGATTCAATCCTTCGAAACGTTTCACAATCACATTTCCAGTTTCCAGTTCGTAGGCACCCTTCACTTCCGTTTCCGTCATGTCTGCCGTGCAGGGGATGGCGTCATGGAAATAATCAGCATGAGTCGTTCCTATATTCGGAATGTCACAACCGGCCTGTGCCCAAGCTGTCGCATAAGTAGAGTGGGTGTGTACCACTCCGCCGATTTCCGGGAATGCTTTGTAGAGTACTACGTGAGTGGGAGTATCTGAGGAAGGCTTCAGTCGTCCTTCAACGACTTTGCCTTCTAAATCCACTACTACCATATCTTCTGCTTTCATATCATCATAACTTACACCGCTGGGCTTGATTACTACCAGTCCGCTTTCACGGTCGATGGCAGAAACATTTCCCCAGGTAAAGATGACTAATCCATGCTTTACCAATTCGAGATTGGCATGAAACACTTTTTCTTTCAGTTCTTCCAGCATATTGATTATAATTTAAATTTCGGGTCTTTGCGGTAAACTTTGCTGTTAAACTTATACAAGGCTGCACCGCGCTTAGAACCCAGTTTATCTATTTTGTCCGTCTTTTCTACGTAGTCCATTCCTGCAACACGCTTGCGGAAATTCCGCTTGTCCATCTCCTCACCGTAAATGGCTTCATACAGGCTTTGCAATTGAGACAATGTGAAGAGCTTCGGCAATAAATTGAAACCGATTGGCTTGGAAGATGCTTTCTGTTTCATTAACTCTCGTGCTTGTGCCACCATTTCAGGGTGGTCGAAAATCAGTTGGGGGAGTTCATTGATATTAACCCAGTAAGCATTGTGTTTCTTTACCAGTTTCCGGTCGTATTCATTGATGTTGATGAGCGCATAGTATGCAACGGAAATTACCCGTTCTCCCGGGTCGCGGTCAACCGCCCCGAAGGTTCCCACCTGTTCCATATACACGTTTTCCAATCCTGTAAGCTCCGCTAGTACACGTTTGGCAGCATCGTCCACGCTTTCATTGTTTTGCACGAACCCTCCCATCAATGACCATTCGCCCATTGCCGGTTCAAAATTTCTTTTCAACAACAGCAGGTTTAATTCGCCTTCGTTAAAACCGAAGATAATACAGTCGATACCAAGATAGAAAGTAGGATTCGAGCTATAATAGTTATTCATTGTTTTGTTAATATGAGTTTTTATTTAATTACCAGAAATACCAGTAGAATGCACCTGTGATAGCCAGGATAATAACTGTATGGATAATATCCCAGTGATTCCAGCTTGCACGTGTAGCCGCTTTTTGTTCTTTGGTAGCCGTACCGAATACCAGTCCCTGGATTTTTTCGGTTGTCGGGGCTTCTGTTGCCAGGCTGACTACGATTACTACGATGATACAGAATAGGAACATCCATCCGCAGAAGAACAACCAGTTCATATCGTAGAACAAATATTTGAATGTAGAGTCTGCTACTTCACCGACATTACTGTAATATACTTTAGCCCCTAAGCGGGTTAAACCAATCACCATACCCGAAATCAATCCCCACATACCACCTTGGGCGGAAGTACGCTTCCAGCAGATTCCCAATAAGAAAGCTGCGGCAATACCCGGAGCCAGTACAGACTGAACGTCCTGCAAATATGTGTAAAGTACATCGCCAACGCTACGCATGATGGGAATCCAAAGAATACCCAGAATTACGATAACAACTGTTGCAATCTGACCGATACCTACCAGTTTCTTTTCCGGTGTTTCCGGTCTGAAACGCTTGTAGAAGTCGATTGTAAACAACATGGCAGATGAGTTAAATAAAGAAGCCAAAGAACTCATCAGAGCGGCAAGAATACCACATACTACCAAACCTTTCACACCGGCAGGAAGTAATTTAGCTACTAATGTCGGGAAAGCTGCATCGGCATTTGCATTGCCGTTCGCGAGCATCGGAAGGAAACCTTCACCACCGGCACCGATATATTTCTGATGTAAAGCAAAAGCAATCATACCCGGAATCAGGAACAGGAATACAGGCAACAGTTTCAGGTAAGCGCCGAAGATAGTACCACGACGGGCTTCCTTTTCATTCTTTCCGGAAAGCACACGTTGTACGATAAACTGGTCAGTACACCAGTACCAGAAGCCGATAATAGCAGAACCAATCAAAGCACCCAGCCAGGGGAAGTTTGCATCATCATTACTACGAATGAGGTTAGTCATTGTATCACCGTAATCATTTACAGTTACAGCACCACAAACTTTCATCATTTCGTCCCATCCACCGAGTTCTTTGAAACCAAGCACAAGGATGATTAATGAACCTAACAGAAGGATAGGGGTCTGTAGCACAGAAGTGTACAATACGGATTTCATACCACCGAAGATTGTATAAAGTGCAGTCAAGAGTACCAGACCGATTGCTGCAATCCAGAAGAAGTCGATTCCCCAAAGTTCTTTGATACCGAATACCTGTTGGAATACCAAACCACCGGCATATACGGTAACAGCCACCTTAGTCAATACGTAACTTACTAAAGAAATAACTGACAAGATGGTACGTGACTGAGGATTATAACGGCGTTCCAGGAATTCAGGCATCGTATATACCATGCTTCGTGTATAGAAAGGAACGAATACCCATCCCAAAATCAAAATCATCCATCCCTGGATTTCCCAGTGTGCCATAGCCATACCGCTGGATGCTCCGGCTCCCGCCAGTCCGATTAAATGTTCCGAACCGATGTTTGATGCAAAGATAGAGGCGCCGATTGCGAGCCATGTCGCGTCGCGTCCGCCTAAGAAATAATCTGCCGAGTCATTTTGTTTTTGTCTGACTACCCAGACGATAATACCGATCAGAGCCAAAAAGAAGACTCCAATTACTACCCAATCTAATGCTTCCACAATAAATATGATTTATAAGTTAATATTATTTCTCTACTGAGAATTTGAAAATACATTCGCTGTTGTATGTTTGTCCCGGTTCCAGAACCACTGAAGGCCAGTCTGCCTTGTTGGGACTGTCAGGATAGTGCTGTGTTTCCAGACATACGGAAGCACGTTGGTTGTAGACGATACCTTTCTTTCCGGTTACGGTTCCGTCGAGGAAGTTGCCTGTATAAACCTGGATACCCGGTTCGTTGGTATAGACTTCCAGGGTAATACCGCTTTCAGGAGAAGTCAGTTTGGCTGCTACCTGGGAAATGTCGCCTTTCGTGTTCAGTACCCAGTTATGGTCATATCCGTTTCCGTTCTTCAACTGGACGAAATCGTAGTTGTTGATTTCCTGTCCTACTGCTTTTGGAGTAGTGAAGTCCATCGGAGTGTCTTTTACTGGGGCTATTTCGCCTGTTGTCATAAAGGTACTGTCTACTGGAGTGTAGTAGTCTGCGTTTACATACATGATATTATCAGTTGAAGCTTTTGACGGATTACCTGCCAGGTTGAAGTAAGAGTGGTTGGTCATGTTGATAATCGTCTTTTTATCAGTAGTAGCGCTATATTTAATGTCGATAGCGTTATCTTCGGTCAGTTGGTAAGTCACTTTAGCTGTAACATTGCCCGGGAAGTTTTCGTCACCATCGGGTGAAATACGGGTCAGTTCCAATGTCATAGGGTCAATAAGGTTGGCTTCATAAACCTGATATTGCCAGCCTTTCGGACCGCCGTGCAGACAGTGACCGAAGTTATTTTGCGGCAACTGGATAGTGTCACCGTCTAAGACAAAACGTCCTTGGTTGATACGGTTGGCATAACGTCCGATAGAAGCGCCGAAATCGCTCGGTACATTAATATAATCAGCAATGCTGTCAAAACCTAAAACTACATCCTGCATCTTTCCGTTTTTGTCCGGCACCATGATAGACACGATGCGTCCCCCGAAGTTAGTGATGCATACTTCCATGCCTGCCTTATTCTTTAATGTATAAAGATTCGTTTGGGCATTGTTCACTTCTGTTTGAAAATTTACCGGATCAAGACCGGATAAAGTCAGCTCGGAAGCCGGCTTGTTATTGCATGCTGACAGCATCAGTGCTGCAATTCCTGCAAGTAGAAAATGTTTTTTCATGGTTTTATTTTTAATGTAAATGAGATGCTTATCTTAATTTGGGTGTAAAAGTAACACTTTCGTTCGGTGTATCAAATACACTCTTATATGTTATGCAGCATAAAAGAGAAAAAAACTGCTTCCGGGTATCAAAATTCCGGAAGCAGTTTCTTGAAGATTATCAATGAGCGTTTATTGGATTTTCTTTCCCCAATAAGTCTTTTGTGTACCGTGGGCAGCATAAACGATGGTATGCGTTCTGGGAGTAACTTCCCAGTCTACTTCACGTTGCAGGTAAAGTACGACTCCGGAACTTGTTGTTATTGTTTGTGCGGCTTCATCAAATGTCCATGTGGCACTTTTCCAGCTGCCTGTAGTTATTTTATGAGTACTGAGGTCGTAAGTCATTGTTTCGGAAGCCCTTTGAGTACTTACACCGGCTGCCGTTAATGCCAAATGTTCCCAATCTCCTGCTATTTCAGCTTCTGTGATAGGTACTTGTGGCACTGCTCCGTATCTTTCGGGCATAACGAGAGGCCAGCCATTGGCATCCCAACGGATACTGCGGACATGTCCCATCATGATAGCATTTGAGTGTTCATTTCCACCCACATTCACAGGGAAACGCCCTTGAGAGGTATAGAACCAGTTGCCTTCTCCATCATCGAATATACCACAGTGAGAGATACCTACCCAACCGTAGCTATTATTGAACTTGTAAGGGGCAGTCAGTATCGGATATAGCTCGCCGTTACCCATGGCAGAGTTTCCGTCTATATCTACGTAAGGCCCATCAATGTTGGCAGAGCGGCAAACACGTGTGTTGTATTCTACGGATAATGTGCCATAAGCCAGGAAAAGATAATAATAACCGTTGCGATAAATAATTTCCGGTCCTTCAGATGCTTGCCAGCGGCTGCTACCACGTTTGGCTATGATTTTTCCATAGCCGGAGTTATCATCTCCCGTAATATTCCAGGGTTTGCCTAAAGCATTTAGTGGCTTGCCATCTTCCGGATTTAGTTGTAAAGCAGCGATACCACTGTGCCATGAGCCATAGATCATCCAGTGTTCTCCGTTCTCAGTAATAATATAGGTCGGGTCGATAGCATTGATCTTGAAATAACCGTTCCAATCGCCGGTACTTGGACGTAAGTAATCCGTTTTGCCTTTATCACTGGCAGAGCAAACAACGAAACCCTTGTCTTCCCAGATATTGCTTGCCGGGTCGGCTGTTTCCATCAGTCCGATGAAGGCGCGTTCGGTCCATGAACCGTCGAAGTTTCCGTTGTTTTCTATTTCCGGTTTGCCTGTTTTGATGTAGTTGGTAATCACGATGGAGTAGTACATCCGGTATTTGCCGGTAGCAACTTTGCGGGCAACCGGAGCCCAATAACCATAAGAAGGGCTTTCGATAGGCTCCAGTCCCATTTCTTCACGATAGGCATTCAGCTTCTCTTTAATCCAAGTAGGAGGAGTTTCGGTCATGGTTGCTCCGAGATATTCCCAGTTGACAAGGTCACGTGAACGCCGTGCATGGAAATGTCCGTTACCGGAGTGTGCATTTCCGTAAGAAGCATCTGTCTGATACATATAATAATATCCGTCATCTGCTTTCATCACTGTGGGGTCATGAACGTTGGCCAAGTTCCATTTACTGCGTTGGTTCCAGGCAGCTATGTCCACGTAATTGTCTTCATAGGTGGGTGCCACGTAGTTTTTGAGTTGTTCGTCAAGGCTTTGGCTTTCTGTTGTTGCCGTGAGCACATCCGAATAGGTATAACGGCTGTTACCGTAGACATAAGCACGGATATAGTAAGAGGTATTGCCCGTCAATCCGGAAATCGTGGCGCTGAAATTCTCGTCGGCATCCACTATGTTATCTTTGATGGTTGGGTTCTGTGCATTGACACTGTAGCAAAAGCCCTTCTTGACTACGTTATTCAGATTGCCAGTGATCGATGAAGTGACAGTCAGCGAGGTGCCTGTGGTTGCAGTTACTTCGGGGGTGGCTATGGCTATATCGCTGTTTCTATTGTATTCGATATTGTCCAGCCCATCGGAGCAAGCTGCAAAAACAAAGACCGTCAGCAGGGATATTAATAAAAATGTTAGTTTTTTCATTTGGTATGGATGATAAAGAAATTAATTATTATTGAAGACGAGATGACCACCTTCAATGGTCAATGCGAAGTTCAGGTCGCTGGGATCTACTGTGTTGATACCTAAATAGTACTGGGTAGAAGTGGTGCCTGTAGTACCCTCCATCACTGCCTGAACGTCGGTGGTGCCATTGCCGCAGTTCGTTACATAGATTGTTACTTGGGCACCATCCATTCCACTAAGCCAAGTGCCCCAGTCACCTTGTGTTCCGTTGTGAATGCAGGCTTCGTATCCAATACCGTCATCTGCATTTCCGTCCCATCCATAATTGTCAGCGCGAACCACTGCGTATTCGGCTTTATTGGTTTTACGGAGAATCACAACGAAGTTGCAATGATTGGCAGTTCTATTGCTGTGGTTAGTGAAGGTGATGGACTTTGTCTCGCCCGCAGCTACATTGAAGTCGTCTGAGAAAACTGTCCACCAACCCGTTGAGTTGTCTTCAACTCCTACCATGTTAGTTGAGTTTGTCACTGCAGAAGTTGTAGATTCAGAGACGGTAACCTCTACTGTTGCGGTGACTTCTTCTCCAGCGGTAATGGTAACGCTCTGAGAACCGGGCTTCGCGGGAACGGCGGAGAAGCTGAGTCTCGCGTTGTCGACGGTTCTTGTACTTCCATCGGTGTAAGTTGCCGTAACCACTAGACCTGTCGGGTCGAAGACCATTGTCCGGTCCGTCAAGCTCGTGGTAGCTGCCGAAGTATAATAATAGTATCGCGTGTGCGAGGGTAGGGTAGTCACTTCGATGGATGCAATCTTTTCCACAGCTTCAAAGGTAGTACTAGCCATAATCGGCTTATCGCAATTCTCACCCTTAAAGGTCTTATTGTAGATGGCCACAAGAGTTTTTACACCCGGTTGTTCCATATCGGGGATGGCAGAGAATGTGAGTTCGGCAGCTGATACGTTTTTGGTCACTCCCTCTTCAAAGGTGACGATGGCCGAGACATCAGCCATGGCTTCTTCGAGCGGAGTACCTACGTTGATTAGTTCGGGTACGTCTTGCAGCACCATCGATACCGGATTCTTGTCTTCGGCAGAAGTAAGGCCCCCAATAGGGACGATGTTGGTTTGCAAGAAGTCGATGTAAGAGCCTTCGGTAACCAAGAAGCAGCGGATATTGGCGTTGCTTGCATCGGTGTTAAGATTTTCTTCCTTGTATGGCTGTTTGTAAGTTTTAGTCACCTCGCTGTTGGTTATCTTTACGGTGAAAGCATTTTCGCTGGTGCGATCTACGGTAAGTGTCACCTTACCGCCCAATTTCTGTACATTGGTATCTATGTCGCTTTCGTCGGGACTGAAAATCAACGTACTCGAGATGTATTGCCTATCGATATAATCGCCCCACTCGGAATTGAGGGCTGCTGCGAAGTCAAAGCGGATGGCTCCGTATTCAGTGTATCCTGTACCTCCACGATCTGCATCGTTGGTGATTACAAGGACAAAGTTCTTGTAATACGTGTTATCGGCCGGGTTGATGTGGAGATTGAACACCGCATTCCACTTTTCGCCATCGGGTACCACGTAATACTTGGAGAAAGCAGCCCACCAACCGGAGGTGAAATCTGTATTTCCGATGGTGTACACATCTTCTTGCATGCCCTCAAGCACCTCCTCTTCCGGTTGTTTCTTCGAATCTTCAATTTCCTGTATCTTATCGGAAATCCAGTCGGGGGCGTTTACGTCATAAAGTTCGCCATCCGTACAGCCTGTCAATGCCAGTAACCCAAAGGTTACGGAATAGCAAGCGTATGCTATTTTTTTTAGTAATCTCATTGTCTTAATTTTTAATAGGTAATGGGTTGAAACCTTTTCTAAGTTTATTTACTTGCTTAAATCTACAACCGGACGCACTTTACACCCGCTTTCCCGGAAGTAAGTGGAGTTATCTGTACTATAGTTGGCAGAGTTGCCTTTCAGATTCGGATTGTTGTTCATCAATTGCTGCACAATGGGCAGGAATTCGTGTCCGGATATGTAGGTGTCGAAAGTGCTCTTCAGTTCAGAATCGTTTGCTATATCGCTGTAGTTCACAGGATCCTTTACTCCCACTGTAGAGCGGCGTACCGTGCCGTGTTCCTTGAGTTGCTGCAAGCGGCCGCTGTCATAGAAGAAGCCCCAGCGGATGAGGTCGAAGCCTCGGCCAAATTCGCAGCCGAACTCCTTAGGACGTTCCACATTGGCTATCTGTTCAAAGAGTTTGTCAGCCGTGTCGAAGTCTTCGAGTTTTAAGTCTGCCAGACCGACGCGCCCACGCACCTCGTTGATCCAGTCGATAGCTTGCTGTGTGGGACCATTGACCTCGTTTTCGCATTCGGCAGCACGTAGCAGCACATCAGAATAGCGCATCAGGCGCAGGTTGATGCCATCGTGCAATCCTGTAATGATAGTGCTGTACAGACCGATACGGAGATTTGTGAATTTGGCAATCGGCAAACCGCCATAAGTGTTGTTGGTCACGATGTTGTCGGTGGCTGTAAGTGTATGCGTATAAGCTACATTACCATACTCGAAATCCGCCCAGTCATTTTCGTAGGTTCCGATAGTCCAATAGAGCCTGGGATCGAGTTTACCATTGGTAGTACGTTCGCTTTTGAAGAGTTGATAGAGCCATGGAGAAGCAGAAATATCGGCCCATCCTCCGTAGTTACCGGGACCAAAGTTGCTCTCAATGGCCGAACCTTGTGTAGCATTGGGGCTTGTATTAACTGGAGTCCACTCGTCGTCGGTGCCTTGCGAACCATAGTCGAGGTACTGCACTTCGAAGAGACTTTCTGCATTGTTCTCGTATGCCGAACCTTCTCGGAAGTTATCACCATAGTTGGGCATCAGCCGATAGGTGCCGTATTTCTTGCCGATGATATCTTTCAGCACCGTGAGCGCATCGCTGTATTTCTGGCGCATCATTAAGGCACGGGCATAATAGCCCGCCGCAGCACCACAGGTGGCGCGTCCGCCAGCCCATTCACCGCCTTCATCACGGGAAGGAAGCAATGCCATCGCCTCATGGAAATCTTTTTCCACCTGATCGAGTACGTCGTTGTATGTGCTGTTGGAGGTATAAAGTCCGTCCAATGATGAATAGGTGGTATAATCTGTGATGAGAGGTGGATTCTGATAATAACCAACCAAGTTGTAGTACGATAGGCCACGTAGGAAAAGCACTTGTCCTTTGATGCGTTTCATTTTATCAGAAAGTAGGCTGTTGTCCTCACCGCAACGCGCAATGGCGAAGTTGCATACGTTGATGGTGTAGTACCATTCCCGCCAAGGCCACCATGTGATGTCCGAGGTGACTTCTGCGTTAAGGTCATCGAAAGGGAGATACCACACTTGTGAAGAGTTCCAGGCTTCATCGCCACGGCACACGTCGATGGTGTAGCCTACACGGGCATAGGAACCCTCCATACGGATGTGGTTGTAGGCAGCAATCACACTTTCCTCCAAATCATCGGCATTGAAGCCGAAAGTACTGGAGGTTTGCTGGTTGGGATTCAACAAATCCATTCTGTCACTGCAAGAAAACAGCGTGCTAAATCCCAAAATGAGAGCAAGTGAATATTTATTTAGTTTCATAAGAAATGTTTTTAGTATTTGGTACTAGATAGTAACGATTAGAATGTAAAGTGAACGCCACACATGAAAGTGCGTGCAGTAGGATAAGAACAGAAGTTGTATCCCGGGGTGAAAGTTCCTCCCGCATAGTCTACATTATAACCGTGATAGCCGGTGAATGTGTGAAGATTTTGTGCTGATACGTATAAGCGTACATCAGATACATATTTACCGAACCACTCGTTGGGGAAGTTGTAGCCTAATTCTACATTGGCAATCTTCCAGTAGGCTGCGTTCTGAATCTTGCGTGAGCTAAAGAGATCGTTCCAACCCAAGCTGGCACTGTTGGTGACATAGGTGCGTGGCACGTTGGAAAGGTAAGTGCTGCCGTCTTCGCTAAAGCGGTTGGCATCGAGCATACCCACCTCTTTGTTTCCCCAGCCGTAGCAAGAGTTAAGCGAGTTGTAGATGTCGTCGCTGACGTGATAGTTCAGCGCACCGAAGGTAGCAATGCTCAAGTCGAAACGCTTGTATTCAAAACGGGCATTAAGGCCGAAATGAATCTTAGGCATACCGCTACCCAGTACCACTTGGTCGTTGGCGTCTATTTTACCGTCGGGTTTACCGTCCGGTCCGCTTATGTCCTTATAAAGGCAGTCACCAATCTGGGCACCCTCTTGAGTGGCGTGGTTGTCCAAGTCTTCCTGTGTGCGGGCAATGCCCTCATAAGCCCAGCCGTAGAACTGGCCTATTTCTTGGCCTACATTGGTAATGTATGCTCCAGAGATGTAAGAGTCGGTACCAAAGCCTAGCGAAGTTACGCGGTTGCGCAACGTGCTGAGGTTAGCCGAAATTTCATACTTGAAGTCACGATCGCGGTTACGGTAGGTAGCCGAGAACTCAAAACCGGAGTTGTTCATCGAGGCGGCATTCATCGTAACGGTGGTATTGGATACACCGGCTTGTTCGGGAACTGGGACAGCATACAGCAGGTCTTCGCTGGTATTCTTGTACCATTCGGCTGTGAATTCCAAGCGATTGTTAAACAAGGCAAGGTCGATACCCATGTTGTAGGTCTTCTTTTTCTCCCATGCCAAGTTATTGTCCACGAAAGTGGAAACGGCAGAACCGGTCACTACGTTACCGTTGAAATTGTAAGTCATGTTGTTGCGCGACATGACAGCCTGATACATATACTCGCCGATATTCTCGTTACCGAGTTCACCATAGCTGGCACGCACCTTGAACAGGTTTACGACATTTTGGTCGAAAGGGAAGAATTTTTCCTTGTCGAAACGCCAACCCACAGAGACGGAAGGGAAAGTTCCCCAACGGATATTTCTGGTCAGGCGGGAACTGCCATCCCGGCGCACTGTTGCCGAGAATAAGTATCTGTCATCGTAATTGTAATTGATACGACCGATGTAAGAGAGGATTGAATGCTTGTATTCGTAGCTTTCAGAATACGTATCGGAAGCATTCTGGAGTTGTAGGAAATAAGGTTCGGTGAAGTTGATTCCCCATCCGGTCAGCAGGTCGGTGTCTTCTTCTTCGTAAGTCTGGCCTGCCAATACGTTGATATGATGCTTGCCTATCGTGCCATCGTAAGTAATCACGTTCTCTATTAAAGCATCCGAATAGTCGCGCGACCCTTTGGTGAGTCGTTCGTTGCTCTTGGCCAAGTACACACGGTTGCTTTGCACCCATGCCGGAATCCAAGTAAAGTCCTTGCAATGGGTTTTGCTGTAAGAGAGGTTGACTTTATAGTTGAGCTTATGATTTTTGTTGTCAACGCCAATCATTTTGAGGATATCCACATCGGCAGATCCGGTTCCCACGAAACGATCCACGCGAGTGTTGCGTTTCAGCAGGTTATTTACCAGCAACGGGTTGGAAGCGGAGATGTCACCATGCACGGTATCGTAGTATACGCCGTAGCCGTAAGCGTCATAATTGAAGTTGTTGGCGATTCCCACCAAGTTATCAAGTACCCATGTAGAAGAATCGTATGCCTTGATGGTGGGCTGCATCAGTAAGGTGCCACGCAGCACATTGGTAACATCACCATACAAGCCTTGAACGTATTCGGAAGCATTCGACAAGCCCATGTTGTCTTGGTCGGAGTGGGAGTAAACAAGGCTGGTCTGGAACTTTATGAACTTAGTCTCCATGGTGTTGTTGACACGCGCCGTATAACGTTCGTAGTTAGGACCGGCACCTTCGAGAGTCCCTTTTTGGTTGAAATAGTCTAATGATATATTATAGGTGTTATGAGCGCCACCTCCGGAGAGGTTCACATTGTGGTTTTGACGGATACCCGTTTTGAATACCTCGTCAAACCAGTTAGTGTTGGTGTCATCTTGGAAATGGTATTTTCCGGTTTCGCTGTCAAGCTTGTATCCCGTTGGCAACGGAGTGTTGGAGTTTGCGGCCGCCTGACCGATGTACTGGCTGTACTGGTCAGCATTCATTACATCATAGACACCCTTAGGGATATTATCCACACCGAAGTATCCATTGTAATCCACTTTCAGCGGTTGGTCTTTTTGTCCGCGTTTGGTAGTGATGATAATCACACCATTGGCAGCGCGCGAACCGTAGATGGCAGCAGCAGAAGCATCCTTCAGCACTTGGATGGTTTCAATATCGTTTGAGGAGAAATCGCGAATGGAAGTACCCATGGGAACCCCGTCGATAACATAAAGAGGAGAGGTGTCGCCGAAAGACCCGACACCACGGATGCGAACGGTGGGATCGGCACCAGGCTGTCCGTCGGAGGTGACTTGCACGCCGGAAACCTTACCTTCGAGCATGGTGGAGATGTTGGAGTTTGATGTCTGTTTCAAGGCTTCCGCATCTACCACGGCAACGGAACCGGTTAAGTCGGATTTCTTTTGTGTACCATAACCTACGACAACCACTTGTTCAAGCATCTTATTATCGGCTTGCAACTGGATGCCTTCAATAATAGCACGATTGCGAACAGCCACTTCACGTTCCTTGAAGCCCACATAGCTTATCAAAAGGGTAGCGTTTCCGGGAACCTCCAGTTGGAAGTTTCCGTCTAAGTCGGTGATGGTTCCGCCTTGTCCATTTTTAATCCTGACGGTAGCCCCTGGCATGGGTTCACCTTGTTCGTCGATAACCTGACCACGAACCTTGATAGTCGGAGATTGTGCTACGGTAGCCATTGCAGGTGTAGGATACACCGCTATGCCGCCAAAGGTACACAGACTAAGCATTACGGAAAAAAATAAATGTTTCCTCATTTTTAAAAGTATTAAGGTTGTAAATTTGATGGATTAGATTGTTGTGCAATAGGGAAAGGTTGAATTCAGCCGATGCTATGCACGATGCGACAGCCATTTTCTTGTCATTCTTCATAATATTAATATTAGATAAACTTTAAATGCATGGTTCTCTCCCAAAGGATTGAGCACCAATTGCATGACAAAAATATGGCATTGATTGTAAATGAGGGTGGACAAACGTGTTTTAGAGGTGGATAAAAGTATTTTAAGTGTAAAAGGATACAGCTTATTATGTGAAATTATTGTTTTAGGTAAAACTATTCTTCCTTATTAAGCAGTGAACTCGGTGTCGTATTGAAGTATTTGGTGAAGCACCTTGTAAAATATTTCGGATCATTGAACCCGACTTCATAAGATATTTCCGCAATATTCATATTCTTTGTTTCCCGATTCTTCAGAATCAGTTCGCGTGCTATATTCAACCGATAATTCCTGATAAACTGTCCGGCAGATTGTCCGATGAGGCTTTGCAGCTTTTTATTCAGCAGACTTTTGCTCACTCCGACCGCTTCGCTAAAATCACTTACCTCAAAATAAGAATTCTTATAATTCTCCTTGATGACCTCCATTACATGATTCAGAAACTTCTTATCTCCGGATTCCTTTTCCATATTTAGCACATCCACATCCATGTTGAGTGTGAATTTTCGCTGATACCGCTTCCTGTTTTCCAAGATATTCTGAATACGTGTCAAGAGCAAAGTCTCATCAAATGGCTTCAGCAGATACTCATCCACTCCCATACGATAACTTTCCAGGCGTGTCTCTTGCGAGGTCTTGGCAGTCAGCATCAAGAAAGGTATGTGTGAAATGGCAAAAGTGTCCTTCACCCGGCGGGAGAGCTCAATGCCATCCATTACAGGCATCATCAAGTCACTGATGATAAAATCCACTGGGTTGCTGTAAAGAATATGTAGCGCCTCTTCTCCGTTTGACGCTTCCAGTACATTGTACTGTTCGCGGAGAATGGAACGGATGTATCCCCGCATATCTACATTGTCTTCTACCACTAGAATCGTCAAAGCTTCTTTCTCTTTGGAGGGCTCAGAAGCCGGGACAGGATTGGATGAAGAACCGTTAGAATCAATGATGATTAACTTATCATCTTTTTCTTCTTCCTGTTGCAAGGGGAGGAGAAGGCGGAAAGAACAGCCCGCAAGGCGATTGTTACGCACTTTGATTTCTCCACCGTGCATCTGCACAATTCGTTTGCAGAGATAAAGGCCTATACCTGTTCCCGCCTGTCCATAAACCGGATACTTCACTTGGTTCTGCGATTGATAGAAACGATTGAAAATCCTGTTCAGGTCTTCTTCCGGAATGCCCGGTCCCGTATCTCCGACACATATATATAAAGATTCTTTTCCACTCTTACCAGATGGTAGGGAAGATATATACAGTGAGACAGTACCTCCATTCGGCGTAAACTTAATTGCATTACTCAACAGATTAGTCACCACTTTACGCATTGCCTCTTCATCATATAGAATCTCTGGCGTTTCCATCCGGTAATATCGTTTCAGCACGACATTCCTTTCCCCTGCAAACACTCCGAAAGGAGTGATTAGCGAATCAATGAATTTCAGAAAATTCCCCCGCGTCTTGACAATTTCCAGTTTGCCGGATTCCACTTTGCGAAAGTCCATCAACTGATTGACTAGAGACAACAGATACTTCGAATTGCGCTCTACGAAATGAAGTTGTTCAATCACCTGCGGATTATAACTCAACTTCAATGCACGCTCAATAGGTCCGATAATCAACGTAATCGGCGTTCGGAACTCATGTGTGATATTCGTAAAGAAAGAAATCTTATCAAGTGTCAGCTCCTGCACTTTGCGCGACATTCGGATCAACTGTGCTTTCTGCTTCGTAATTTTCTCATTCTGTTGGGTCAGCATCCGGTTCTGTCGTGATAGTTCTTCGGTCTGATTCTCCAACAAATGTTTCTGTTGCTCCAGTTCGTGCGTGCGTTCTTCCACTGTGCGATGCAAATACTCCTTCTGCCGTTTCAGCGTGCGAATTCTCCATTGGTAAAATTGCCATACAATCACAAGCACGAGAATGATGATCAATAGAATGAACCATGCAGTCTTATAAAAGTAAGGGACAATTGTGATGTTCAACTCCGTTACATTTTCCCCTTCATTTTCCCTGTCAGGGGTATATCTTACCTGCAGCGTATAATTTCCCGGAGGCAAATTTGTGTAACTGGCAAAACGGCGATTGCCGGGCACATGCACCCATTTATCATCAAATCCGAGCAGCCGGTAGCTGTAAATTGCCGTATTGCTCGCTTCAAAATTGAGTGCTGAAAATTCTAAAGAAAACGATTTCTCTTTCTCGTGCAGCCGTAACTCATTAGTGATAGCAATATCTTCCGGCAAATATTCGTTTCCCGGCAAAATCTCCTCATTACCAATCCTCAAGCGTGTGAAACGAACCTTGGCGGCAGGAAGAGAAATAGCGGGACGATTACTCTCGATAGCCACCAATCCGCCTACGCTGCCGAAATAAAGTAAATCTTGTCCCGAATGTGCCGAACGGCAAGAGGCGTTCCAGTAAAACTGAGTGTCAATCAATCCATCCTGAGAAGTATAATTGATAAAGCGATTCTCTTCCGGATGATAGCAGGAAAGGCCATTATTTGTTCCAATCCAAAGATGACCGTCGCTGTCTTCCAATATGCCGCGCACACTACTGTTGGGCAACCCTTGAGAAGTACTGTAAGATACGAATATTTCCTTACCCTGTTTGTCTATTGTCCGTTTGTAAATACCGTATCCGTTACTTCCCAGCCACAGAGTTCCATCTTTGGTTTCAAAGAAACAGGTGATTTTTTCAATCAGACGTGAGTCGGGATCATCTAGTTTAAAATTCAGATGCCTGTGCTGAAACTCTCCTGCGGATGTGCGTGTGTGGAGATCGATGATGTACACACCTTCCATGCATCCTATCCAGAGTTTCCCGTTTTTATCAATTATAGAACCGATGCAGCCGTGAATATTTTCCGCTACTCTGTTTGCTAGGGGAGCGCAGATTTTTCCGGTAGCCATTTCGTAAAAATAAAGTCCTTGATTGGCTCCTATCCATACACCATTATTTATAGGGTCGTATGTCAGCGAGCCGATAAAGTCGATTGGAAATCCTCCGCTTGTCTGAGAAGAAATAACTTTCAGCACTTGTCGGGGAGCTTTCAAGTCAAGCAAATTGATACCTCCGCCCCAGGTTCCTATCCATAGATGGTCGTCTTGATCGGCTGTCAATGCACTGACAGAATTATGGCTCAGTCCCTCGCCTTCACGGGTGAAATGAGTAAACTGTTCGCTGTCGTGCTCTTTCCGGTTCAGTCCGCCTTCTACGGTGCCTACCCATAATGTGCCGTAAATATCTTCATAAACGGCATTTACCGGATTGTAGGACAAACTCGACGGGTTTTCTTTGTCGTGTTTATAGTTACGTATTGATAATCGTCTTGGACTCAGCATATTGATACCGCCGGTTTCTGTTCCGAACCAGATATGATCCTCTTCAGATAGTATGTCATTGATAAAGTTACTGTTCAGCAGATTGGAACTTCCATTCTGAAGGCCATAGGATGCGATGCGCTCAAAGTCGTCGGTCATTGGGTTATAGATGTTCACACCGCACAAGGTGGCAATAATCAATTGTTTATCATTTGTGATAGCCAGGTCGGTCAGATAGTTTTGTGAAAGCGAACGGGGATTAATCGGGTTGTGTTCGTACCGTTTGACGACGTTCCCGTTTTTATTATATCGGAACAGTCCCCGGTCAGTAGAAACCCATACTTCGTTTTCCTTCATTAGAAAATCGGATATATAGGTTCCGGGCTCGAATTTCAGGCATTCGGCGATGGGGATGGCTGTCAGTTTTCCTTGTGAGTCCCAATCCACTTTAAGTATTTCACCATTGATTCCCGCCCATATCTTACCGTCTTCGTCAATATCCTGAAGAGCGATATTCGGTCCGTTCAGGGTAATGGGAACGAGGGTGGAAACAGATTTTACTTCTCCTTTTTCGTTAAATTCAATACGATTGAGCTTATTGGCACAATGTAACCAGATGCAACCTTTAGAATCTTTCATGACGTGCGTAGCCGGCTGATTCAGGACGTTATTCAATACCCCTTTGGCATCTTCCGGCAAGGTCGGTTTCAGGTTGGTGAGGTCAATGATATCCGTTCCTCCTTCTGACACCATCCAAAGTCTTTGAAATGAATCTTCGCATACATTAATAATAAAGTTACTTTTCAGTTTGCAATGAGGGGTATTGGGATTGTAATTCACAAATTCATAGCCATCGTAGCGCGAAACCCCGCCTCCGGCAGTTGAAATCCATAGAAATCCACGACTGTCTTTATATAAGTCATCTATGAAATTGTGGGGCAATCCGTTGTTCATTGTCACGTATGTGATGTTGTAGCGGTCGGCGAACCGTTCCTGTGCATGCACGTTCTTCCGGCCGGCAAAAAACAGAATATTATAAATTACAAGGAGTACGAATAGGTGTTTTTTCATGCGGGTACGTATTAAGTAAGAGCAAAGTTAAAAGATAATCTCAAATCGCAAAAGCGGAACGGGCTTCTTTTCGGCAGAATACAGGATTGTCCACCAATCGTGTTCGTATGTCCACCTTCAATAGGTGAAACAGACCGTATTTTTGTAACATGATTGATGAACGAAAACACTGATGTTATGAAAAACTTGTTCTTGCCCGTCTTTTTAATTGCAGGCAGCTTGTTCGCAAGTTGCACTTCTGCTGTATTTAAACCGATTCCTTCTGCGAATCCTTGGGATGACAATTATTTATCCGTAGCTAAAATGGAAGATTACCGCCAGTGGGGAACATATAATGTGCACGACCCGTCCTGTCGCAAGCTGGGCGACTATTATTATATGTATTCCACTGACGCTATTTTCGGTGAAAACCGGAAGGAAGCCAAAGAAAAAGAAGTTCCTTTGGGATATATCCAGATACGCCGTTCCAAGGATCTGGTACATTGGGAATTTCTAGGATGGGCTTTTCCCGAGATACCCGAAGAAGCTGTACGGTGGGTACAGGCTCACGCGGGCGGACATGGGGCTACAAATATCTGGGCTCCCTATATCATCCCCTATAAGGACAAATATCGTCTGTACTATTGCGTATCCGCATTCGGACGTAAGACTTCCTATATTGGGCTTGCTGAATCTGTTTCTCCCGAAGGGCCGTGGACGCAAGTGGGTTGTACCGTAAAGACAGATGATTCCACTGCCATGAACGCCATTGATCCAAGTGTCATAGTAGACGAGGTCACTGGAGAATGGTGGATGCACTACGGCTCTTTCTTCGGTGGATTATACTGTGTAGAACTGAATCCTGAAACTGGATTGCCTCTGAAAAACGGAGACTTGGGGCATCTTGTAGCACGTCGTGCCAATTACAGGAAAGACAACCTCGAAGCACCGGAAATAATTTACAACCCTAATTTGAAACAATACTATCTGTTCACTTCTTATGACCCGTTGATGACAACCTATAATGTACGTGTCAGCCGTTCGGATGCCGCTGAGGGGCCATTTGTCGATTATTTGGGAAAGGCGGTGAAAGATACGACCAATAATTTCCCGATACTGACCGCTCCCTATCGTTTTGAGAATCATCCCGGGTGGGCGGGTACAGCGCATTGCGGAGTTTTCTCCGATGGTGAAGGAAACTATTTCATGGCTCACCAAGGGCGTCTTTCTCCGCAAAACCAGTTGATGGTATTGCATATTCGCCAGTTGTTCTTTACACCGGACGGATGGCCGGTCGTTTCTCCCGAAAGATATGCAGGGACAGTTCCCCGTAAGTTCACCGAAGCGGACTTGGCAGGAGAGTGGGAGGTTATCCGTGTACAGGAACCCAAGTACGAACGCCAGTTGGAAGCCGGGCAAATCCTTTGGGGCGAAGGTGAATTGAAAGATGGTGAGTGGAATCTCTCAACCCGTATCAGTTTATTAAAGGACGGAACCTGCAAAGGGGAGATGACGGATGATGAATGGAAAATTGTGCAAATGAATGGAAATTGGTCCTTTTTGACCGAAAAACAGCTATTAATGGTAAGATTGGGCAAAGAGGAAATTAAGAATCTGATTATCTTTGCAGGACACGATTGGGAGAATGAAACGGAAACCATTCTCTTTACCGGGCTCGATAGTCGGGGACGTTCTGTCTGGGGAAAAAGAATCAAATAAACCATATATAATTTTTTATTGAAAAACATGAGAAGATACACAGAAATTTTGGCTGCATTAGCCATCTCTGCCGGAATGGCACTTCATGCGCAAACCAATGAAATGGTGATACAAACCAAGAAGTTGGGAGCAGAAATTAAACCTACCATGTACGGACTCTTTTTTGAGGACATCAACTATGCTGCCGACGGGGGGCTTTATGCTGAATTGGTCAAGAACCGTTCATTCGAGTTTCCCCAACACTTGATGGGCTGGAATACCTATGGAAAAGTGTCATTGATGGACGACGGCCCTTTCGAACGCAATCCTCATTATGTACGCCTTTCCGACCCGGGACACGCGCATAAGCATACCGGACTTGATAACGAAGGTTTTTTCGGTATCGGTGTTAAGAAGGGGGAGGAGTATCGCTTTTCCGTTTGGGCACGTTTACCGCAAGGAAGTACGAAAGAAACATTGCGGATTGAACTCGTAGATACCAAATCAATGGGCGAACGCCAGGCTTTTGCCACACAGAACCTTATCATTGACTCAAAAGAATGGAAAAAATATCAGGTTATCCTGAAACCGGGAGTGACCAATCCCAAATCTACGCTTCGCATTTTCCTTACTTCCAAAGGAACCGTAGATCTGGAACACATTTCTCTTTTCCCGGTAGATACTTGGAAAGGACATGAAAACGGACTCCGCAAAGACCTTGCACAGGCTTTGGCGGATATTCATCCGGGAGTCTTCCGTTTTCCCGGCGGCTGTATCGTGGAAGGTACGGAACAGGGTGATCGTTATGACTGGAAGAAAACGGTAGGGGTTGTAGAAAATCGTCCTTTGAATTTAAATCGCTGGCAATATACGTTTACGCATCGTTTTTATCCGGATTATTATCAAAGCTATGGACTGGGATTCTATGAATATTTCTTGTTATCCGAAGAAATAGGAGCGGAACCTCTTCCTATTCTGAATTGTGGTCTTGTTTGTCAGTACCAGAATAATGATCCGAAGGCGCATGTGGCTGTTTGCGACTTAGCTCCTTATATACAGGATGCACTTGACCTGATTGAATTTGCCAATGGCGATGTTAATACGACTTGGGGAAAAGTGCGTGCCGATATGGGGCATCCGGCTCCTTTCAATCTGAAATTTATCGGTATCGGTAACGAACAATGGGGCAAAGAATATCCCGAACGTCTCGAGCCGTTTATCAAAGCTATCCGTAAGGTATATCCCGATGTGAAGATTGTAGGCAGCTCCGGCCCTAATTCCGAAGGTAAGGAATTCGATTACCTGTGGCCCGAAATGAAACGCCTGAAAGCCGATTTGGTGGACGAACACTTCTATCGTCCCGAAAGCTGGTTCTTAGCCCAAGGCGCACGTTATGACAACTACAACCGTAAAGGTCCGAAAGTCTTTGCCGGTGAATATGCCTGCCACGGAAAAGGAAAGAAATGGAACCATTTCAATGCCGCCTTGCTCGAAGCTGCTTTCATGACCGGACTGGAACGTAACGCTGACATTGTCCATATGGCTACTTATGCTCCGCTTTTCGCCCATGTGGAAGGCTGGCAGTGGCGTCCGGACATGATTTGGTTTGATAACCTGAATTCCGTACGTACCGTAAGCTACTATGTGCAGCAACTGTATGCACAGAACAAAGGGACGAATGTACTTCCGCTTACCATGGACAAGAAAAACGTGACAGGTGCCGAAGGGCAGAACGGGCTCTTTGCCAGTGCCGTATATGATAAGGATAAGAATGAACTGATTGTAAAGGTTGCCAACACTTCGAATACTGCCCAACCTATTTCGTTGAACTTCGCAGGATTGAAGAAACAAGACGTATTATCGAATGGCCGTTGTATCAAGCTTCGCTCACTTGATTTGGACAAAGATAATACGCTTGAACAACCTTTTGCCATTACTCCGCAAGAGACTCCGGTATCCATTGAAGGGCATGTGTTTACAGCCGAATTGGAACCGAATACATTTGCTGTTTATAAATTCACGAAGAAATGATAAATAAGATTAGATACGTAGTTTTCTCATTCGTACTGACAGCCTTTTCCGGGCTGTCAGCGCAGAATGACACTACTTTTATTGCCAATGGCAATCCCATCATTCAATATAAATATACGGCGGATCCGGGAGCCATGGTACATGATGGAAAAGTATATATTTACGCCGGACACGATGAATGTCCGCCCCCCAAGGAACATTATCTGCTGAATGAATGGTGTGTCTTTTCCTCTCCCGACATGAAAACATGGACGGAACACCCCGTTCCTTTAAAAGCCAAGGATTTCAGTTGGGCAAAAGGTGAGGCGTGGGCAAGCCAGGTGATTGAACGTGACGGCAAGTTTTATTGGTATGTAACGGTAGAACACAATACGATTCCCGGTAAATCTATCGGTGTAGCCGTCTCAGATTCTCCGACAGGTCCTTTTGCTGATGCCCGCGGTTCGGCATTGGTCACCAATGAC
Source organism: Bacteroides acidifaciens (assembly GCF_903181435.1). Lineage (NCBI taxonomy): Bacteria > Pseudomonadati > Bacteroidota > Bacteroidia > Bacteroidales > Bacteroidaceae > Bacteroides > Bacteroides acidifaciens. The sequence continues at coordinate 2,053,393 of NZ_CAEUHO010000001.1, read as the reverse complement.
ATGACTACCGAATATACCAAAATTCGGTGGGATGATATTGATCCGACAGTTTTTATTGACGATGACGGTCAGGCGTATCTTTATTGGGGAAACACCCAATGCTACTATGTCAGACTGAAAAAGAACATGATCGAATTGGACGGTCCGATTATTCCGGTTAGTCTTCCTCGTTTTACGGAAGCTCCCTGGATACATAAACGTGGAGACTGGTATTACCTCTCGTATGCTTCCGGATTTCCAGAAAAGATTTGCTATGCAATGAGCCGTAGCGTTACAGGACCTTGGGAATATAAAGGCATCCTGAATGAAATTGCGGGTAACTCCAATACTAACCACCAGTCCATCATCGAGTTTAAGGGAGACTGGTATTTCATTTATCACAATGGCGGTATTAATACCGCCGGTGGAAGTTTCCGTCGCTCCGTTTGCATTGACCGTTTGTATTACAATGAAGACGGCACAATGAAGAGGATACAGATGACAACAGAAGGCGTACAGTAAAAGAATAATAAGATTGGAATTAGTTAAATCAATAGATAATAGGTTTTAGGTTTTGTTAATTGAGAAGAAGGGCGGCTTCCCGTCACGGTAGCCGCCCTTCTTAGTATTTAATCTTGAATAATCTCTTATTCCAATCTACGAGAACCGTCACCGATTACTACGTCATATACTTTCGGGCTTCTGCCGAATTTAGCTTTGAAAGCTTCTTTTGTCTTTTCAACGAAGTTGTCATACAATTCATTTTTAACGAGGTTGATAGTACAACCACCGAAGCCACCACCCATAACGCGTGAACCGGTCACACCGTATTCTTTAGCGCAATCATTCAGAAAGTCGAGTTCTTCGCAGCTTACTTCGTACAGCTTGCTCATGCCGTGGTGAGTTTCGTACATCTTCTGACCTACAGTCTCGTAATCATCTTTTTCCAAAGCGTCGCAAACATCGAGTACGCGTTGGATTTCTTCGATTACGTATTCTGCACGCATATAATCTTCGTCACTGATGTCAGCTTTTGCCTCTTTCAACATTTCCATAGTACAGTCGCGCAGGAATTCTACGTGCGGATGTTTCTTCTGGATAGCGGCAACAGCAGCCTCACAACTTTGACGACGCTTGTTGTAAGCAGAAGAAGCCAATTCGTGTTTCACCACTGAATCCATCAAAACCAGACGATAACCTTCCGGATGGAACGGGAAATACTGATATTCCAGTGAACGGCAATCCAAACGAATCAAGCTGCCTGCTTTACCGAATACAGAAGCAAACTGGTCCATGATACCGCAGTTCACGCCACAGTAATTATGTTCTGTTGCCTGACCAACTTTCGCCAATTCAAATTTATCTATTTTGTTTTCACCAAACAGCTCGTTCAATGCGAAAGCGTACGTACTTTCCAAAGCTGCAGAAGAAGACATACCTGCACCCAGAGGCACATCACCCGCGAAAGCAGTATTGAATCCCTTTACGTCAACGCCACGTTTGATCATCTCACGGCAAACACCGAAAATATATCTTGCCCAGCTGGCGCGTGGAGCATCTTCTTCGTTCAAGCCAAATTCTACATAATCCTTCAAGTCGATAGAGTACGCTCTAACCTTATCAGTACCGTTCGGTTTGATTTCAGCAATCATACCTTTGTCTACTGCTCCGGGGAAAACGAATCCGCCGTTGTAGTCAGTGTGTTCGCCGATCAAGTTGATGCGGCCTGGTGAAGCATATAAAAATCCGGTAGTTCCGTCAAAGTGTTTAATGAATCGACTTCTTACGTATTCTGTATCCATGATATTAATAGTTTAAAGGTGAATAAATTATATATGATTATTCCACAGGAATATCTTTGTTGACATTTTTGCAACCGATTTTGCTATAATATAAAATATAGACTAACATAGCGATAATCAGCCAGTAGCTTGTAATCGGGTTGGTTGCTTTTGCTATGAAGTCTTGAATCAATGGCATGATACCACCACCGACTACCATCATCATGAATAAGCCGGACGCAGCAGCTGTATACTTGCCCAATCCTTCTACGGCAAGGTTAAAGATACCGCCCCACATAACAGAAGTGGAAAGTCCGCATATTGCGATGAGGAAACATTTCATTGGAATTTCATTTCCTTTGAACTCTACAGTGACTGTTTCAGGCATTAGGATAGCAATCAGCAACATGATAATGGCAAATAGGGAAACGGCAGTCATTTGTGCTGTAGTTGAAATTTTTCCACTGATGATGCTGCTGGAAGCACGTCCGATAAGCATCAGGAACCAGTAGCTGGCAGCCAATGTACCACCTATGGCTGCTGAGCCTTCGAATCCTAGGTTCGTGATATAGAAGTTTAGCTGTGCCGGTATGCCGATTTCTACGCCCACATAGAAGAAAATAGCAATAACGCCCAGCAGACAGTGGCGGAAAGCCAATGGACTGTGTTCGAACTTCTTGTTTCCTGTGTTAGCTTGCGGTTCGGGGATGGCAACAAATGAAATGATGACGAATGACAGAATGAATATACCAATACCGATAAACAAAAGAGGAGCTACATTACTCATGCTTGTTGCTGCGGTAACTTGTCCGATCAATACACCTACCAATAACGGAGTCAATGTTCCGGTCAGTGAGTTCAAGGTACCACCAATTTGAATCAACTGGTTCCCTTTGTTTCCACCGCCACCTAAGAGGTTCAACATTGGGTTTACTACGGTATTCAGCATACATACACAGAAACCACAGATAAATGCACCTAACAGATAAATAATAAGGTTCAAGGCAACGATTTGACCATCATAAGTGAAAGTCTCGATGTCTGCTCCGAAAATACTGGAAAGATATTGCACTATCAATCCGATAGCACCTACTGCCAAGGCACTCAAGGCTGTTTTCTTATAGCCGTATCTGACAAGCATCTTACCTGCGGGAATACCCATAAACAGGTAAGCCGCAAAGTTCATCATGTTTCCCATCATGGCAGCCCAACTATATTGGAATCCCCAGATATTACCGAATGGAGCGGCCATGTTAGTAACAAATGAAATCATCGCAAAAATAAAGCACATTGTGATAATAGCGATGAGATTACCACTCTTTTTTACTTGTGTCATGGTTCAAAAAAATGTTAGTTTATAAAATTAGGTTAGTTATTTTTGATAATTATTCTTCTACTGTAAATTTGTAAACAGTGATTTGTTGGTATTCATCACCCGGTAGCAGAGTAGCTGACGGGAAATGAGGCTTGTTCGGAGTATCCGGAAAACACTGTGCTTCGAAGCAGATAGCACTTCTTGCAGGGAATGTGGCACCGTGCGCTCCTTCGAATCCGTTAAGCCAATTGCCGGTATAAAGTTGTACACCGGCTTCGGTGGTGTACACTTCCATGATACGTCCGCTTTCAGGGTCTTTGCAGGTAGCAGCAAGGTCGAGCGAACCGCTTTCATTCTTGTTCAGTACGTAGCAGTGGTCGTATCCTGCACCGAATATCAGTTGCTGGAATTTATCGTTGATACGTTCACCTACGGTGTGCGGAGTGCGGAAATCCATCGGAGTGTCTTCTACTTTGGCAATTTCCCCTGTCGGGATGGAAACTTCATCGATGGGCGTATAGAAATCAGCGTTGATAGTGACAATGTGGTTGTTGACGGTAGGAGTAGGGTTGGCGATGCCTGCGAGGTTGAAGAAACCATGGTTAGTCAGATTAACCACTGTGGCTTTATCTGTTGTGGCACGGTATTCGATAGTCAGTGCGTTTACTTCGTTTTCCAGGCGGTAAGTCATTTCTACTTCCAGATTCCCGGGGAAACCCTCTTCGCCGTCAGCGGAAACATAATTGAACTGTACTGTGCTCTCATCGATCTGAACAGCGTCCCAAACGCGGGCATGAAAGCCTGTCGGTCCGCCGTGCAGGGAATTAGGGCCGTTGTTGATGGTGAGTTCATGTTCTTCGCCGAACAAAGTGAATTTTCCTTTGGCGATACGGTTGCCATAGCGTCCGATGGTCGTGCTCAGGAAAGGTTCCGGGCTGTTAACTACATGGTCAATACTGTCGTGACCGAGAATCACATTGGCATACTTACCGTTTTTGTCCGGTACCATAATAGAAAGAATGGCGCATCCGTAATTGGTTACAGCTACTTCCATTCCCTTTGTGTTTTTGAGGATAAATAGATCAGTTTTCTTATCGTTTATCTCCTTTTGGAAATCTTTACGGCTGAGCCCTGAAAGATTCCCTTCTGTTGGGAATGTGTTATTCATGTCTGGTATTATTAAAATTTCCTGCAAATAAAAGGAAATTCTTTCTTACTCACAAATTATTCTGGCTAAATATAGGAGATGGTTTAGGAAAGTTTAGCTTTATTACTTTAATGTGCCTTATCCTTTGCGGTATGATTTTTTTCAAAAAGATTTTCATCTCCCTTTCTTTAAAACTAAACTATTTTTTGTATGTTTGCTCCCGGATTGTAACAATCCGAGCGAATTTAATCTAAGTTTATAACAAGAAAAACAAAAATGTATCCATTAAAATTCGAACCGATTCTGAAGCAGACGCTTTGGGGGGGCGACAAAATTATTCCGTTCAAGCATTTGAACTCAGACTTGAAAGGAGTAGGAGAGAGCTGGGAGATTTCCGGTGTTGAAGACAATGAATCCGTAGTGGCTAATGGCCCGGATAAAGGTTTAACCTTAACCGATATGGTAAGAAGGTATCGCGAGGAATTGGTGGGCGAAGCTAACTATGCGCGCTTCGGTAATAAATTCCCGTTGCTCATTAAGTTTATCGATGCCCAACAGGATTTGTCAATCCAGGTGCACCCGGCGGACGACTTGGCGAAGAAACGCCATAACTCGATGGGAAAAACCGAAATGTGGTATGTGGTAGATGCTGACAACGGTGCTAAATTGCGTTCGGGATTTTCTGAACAGATTACCCCAAAAGAATATAAAGAACGCGTGTTGAACAATACGATTACCGATGTATTGCAAGAGTATGAAGTTCATTCGGGAGATGTATTCTTCTTGCCTGCCGGACGTGTGCATAGCATTGGAGCCGGTTCGTTTATCGCCGAGATCCAACAAACCTCTGACATAACTTACCGCATCTACGACTTCAACCGCAAGGACGCAAATGGCAAAACCCGTGAACTTCACACCGATTTAGCCCGCGAAGCTATCAACTACGAAGTATTGGATGACTACCGTACTAAATATGATGCTGTGAAGGATGAACCGGTGGAACTGGTAGCCTGCCCTTACTTCACGACTTCTCTGTATGACATGACCGAAGAAATCAGTTGTGACTACTCGGAACTCGACTCATTCGTGATTTTTATCTGCATGGAAGGTGCATGCAAAATGAGAGATAATGAAGGCAACGAGCTGATTGTCAACGCTGGAGAGTCTATCCTGCTTCCTGCTACCACTCAGGATATCACTATTACTCCTGAAGGGGGAAATGTGAAGTTGTTGGAGACATACGTGTAAGATTTAATTTGCGTATAGTTAAGGTCATCCGACTTTGTTCTGTTATAATGACGGGCAAAGCCGGATGACTTTTTGTTGTATGTAATGATAAATGATGCATTATAGAACTTTAGGGAAACGAAAGAGTAAGGCATCGCTTTATGTCTGCTAAAGCTATGCTTTACGATTGCTAAAGCAGTGCTTTAGAACTCGCAAAGCACTATGTTATTAACGGGTACAGTAGGTACACTTTTCTCGGGGCTCTTTTCACACACACATGCGTATGTGTATGCGCCCGCATATTTATAAGGTGCACGCAAGAAAAACTTATATATGAGTTTTTTTGATACTTCTATCTGTTCGTGTTTCGAATAATATCGCATTACATAATGTACATGTAGCAGGTAGTATGAATTATGATAAATAATAGAATTTTTGATTAGTTTTTGATATTCTATACCTTAATTATTACGCGCACGGGTGTGTGGAAAATGAGGGGGTACCTATTGTACCTCTCCGGTTGTTTAATACCTCACGAATAAGTACGAAAAATGAGTCATCTTATTTCAGTTTCTTGAAATACGCACGCACCTTCCGCATAATCTTAATCCCCATCACCACTCCATCAAAGACAGCCATACCGGTATTGAACGAGCGCATGATGGCGTCCGCCTTATTGGCTGTCGGAGCAACAGGAGCGAATATTTCGCGGGTAGTGGTAATTATTGCTTTTTTCTGGACCTGAATCTCATGTTGTAATTGCTTTTTACGTTCGGCAATTTCTTCTAAAGTATATTTATGTACTGTCTGCGAACTCATAACTTATTTATTTGAATCGGTTAGAAATAAATTAGCGAGGAAATTGACTAAGGGTGAGATGATAAGCCGCTTCCGGAAAATGACAATGATAGCAATGATGGCAAGATTGATACCTGCAATGATGGCAAAACTTGCCATGAGTCCTCCTACGAATGGTTCCAAAATATAAGCCAGTGTGAAAAATAAATAAAACAGGGCTACCATGCCAAGAATAATTAGTATTAAAACCATGATTAATGTTGAGAAAAGTATGGTTAACTTTTCTGTTAATTCTAATTTGGCATATTCTTTTTGAAGTTCCAAATACTTCTTGAACTCGAAAAATAACTGTTGAAAATTCTCAATACTTTTATCATTCCCAAACATAGTTGCTCTGTTTTTAGTCTTTTGTTACTCACTTACTCTGCTATTTCTCCTTTCATCTCGGCAGCAATCTCGTCTACGAGATTTTCCATTTCACTGCGGTTGAGCTTGATTCCTTTCTTGCGTAGAATCTCGGCGATTTTATGACGGGTATCTTCTCCCTTTTCAGGAGCAAACAAAATACCAAGGGCTGCACCTACGGCTGCACCACCCAAAAAAGCTGCTAATACATTCAATCCTTTCATAATTTGTAATATTTAAAATGATTACGATACAACAAATATAACATTTTTATCGAAAGGTTGTTCATGAAGACGAAGAAAAAGTGCTTAGTTTTATAATTCTTTTTTTCTTTTATGGTTTAATCTTATTTAACGGGCTTTCGAGACTAACCAATATGACTTAAGGCGTACTTTTGCTACCGAATATTATAAACCAAAACATAATGGATAATAAAATTGTTTTAATTACTGGCGCAACTAGCGGAATTGGTAAAGCTTGTGCCCGTAAATTTGCGAAAGAAGGATGGAACTTGATTTTGAATGCTCGTAATGCTTCAAAATTGGAGAAGTTGATATATGAGTTGAAGATGGAATATCCCAAAGTGGTGACGTGGTCGTTTCTTTGTGACGTAAGTAGTCGTAAAAAGATTGAGGCAGCACTGGAAGAGTTGCCACGAGAATGGGCTGAAATCGATTTGCTGATAAACAATGCCGGACTGGTGATCGGGGTGGACAAGGAGTTCGAAGGCAGCCTGGACGAATGGGATATCATGATTGATACGAATATAAAAGGATTATTGGCAATGACACGTCTTGTGGTTCCCGGCATGGTGGAACGCGGACAGGGGCATGTTATCAATATCGGTTCCATTGCCGGTGACGCTGCTTATCCGGGCGGAAGTGTGTATTGTGCCACTAAGGCTGCCGTGAAAGCGCTTTCGGACGGCTTGCGTATTGATTTAGTAGATACTCCGTTAAGGGTTACGAACATCAAACCGGGTATGGTGGAGACGAATTTCTCAGTGGTGCGTTATCGGGGCGATAAGGAAGCTGCTGATAATTTCTACAAGGGAATACGTCCGTTGACAGGAGATGATATCGCCGAAACGGTTTATTTTGCTGCATCGGCTCCGAAGCATATTCAGATTGCGGAAGTGCTTTTGATGCCTACCAACCAGGCAACGGGGACGATTTCTTACAAGAAAAAGCAGGAATAGACGTTTTTTTGACGGATTTCTTTGCCGGATGATAAAATTTCTATTATTTTGTTGCCCGAAACTAAATATAGATAGACGGGAACGTTGAATTATTAATTAAAATAGAGTATAGGATTATGAAAAAATTAGTCGTATTAGGAATGGGAATATGCTTGGTGCTGGCATTTGCTTCTTGTAAATCCAGTGAAAGTGCCTATAAGAAAGCTTATGAGAAAGCGAAACAGCAGGAACTGGCTGAACCGCAAGTGGAAGCTCCAGTAGAGGTGACTCCGGTAGTTGCAGCTCCTGTGACAACGCCTAAAGTGGCAGATACATCCGGTGTTCGCCAGGAAAAGGTTACAGTGGTTTCCGGCAATGAAGGATTGAAAGATTATAGTGTTGTGGCTGGTAGCTTCGGTGTGAAAGCAAATGCAGAAGGTCTGAAAGACTGGTTAGACGCACAAGGTTACCACTCTACTATCGCATTTAATGCAGACAAGGCAATGTATCGTGTTATTGTAAGTTCATTTGCTGATAAAGCTGCTGCTGCCGAAGCTCGCGATGCATTCAAGGCTAAGTATCCGAACCGTTCGGATTTCCAGGGAGCTTGGTTGCTGTATCGTGTATATTGATTTCTTTTTGGTAATATATATTGGAGAGGACAAGCGTTCTTTCCAAATAAGAAGGCGGTAACTGGGAAGTTACTGCTTTTTTATTGAGAGAGAAGAAAGGTTATTCCGTTTAGATATTTTTATCTTTCTACTAAAAGAAGTTATAAATGATAGTGGGGAAACTTTTATAGTAAAGAAAGTTTTTACTTTTGTCAACTCTTAATTTGGATGATTCACAGCCTTAACGAAAATAAGGTATTAATGAAGGGATTGAATGAAACAAAAATATGTAATGGCTGCCATCGATGCGGCATTAAAAGCTGGTAAAGAAATACTTTCTATTTATGAAGATCCGGCATCGGACTTCGAGATAGAACGAAAAGCTGATAACTCTCCGCTGACAATAGCAGACAGGAAGGCGCATGAGGCTATTGTCGCTATTTTGGACGGGACTCCTTTTCCTGTTCTTAGTGAAGAAGGGAAGCATTTGGATTATGAGGTCCGTCGTACATGGGATACTTTATGGGTTGTAGATCCGTTGGACGGGACGAAAGAGTTTATCAAGCGCAACGGTGAATTTACTGTAAATATAGCTTTGGTGCAGAATTCCGTGCCTGTGATGGGGGTTATTTATGTACCAGTAAGAAAAGAACTTTATTTTGCGGTTGAAGGTGTAGGAGCTTATAAATGTTCCGGTATTATCGGTCTGGAAGATGACGGAGTGTCATTGGAGCAGTTGATAAAGGAGTCGGACCGGATGCCGTTGGAAGATGTTCGTGAGCGTTTTATTGTAGTGGCTTCCCGTTCGCACCTTTCGCCAGAAACGGAAGAATATATCGCAGATTTGAGGAAGAAATATGGCAGCGTTGAGTTGATATCCAGCGGAAGTTCTATCAAAATCTGTCTGGTTGCGGAAGGAAAGGCGGATGTGTATCCGCGTTTCGCTCCAACGATGGAATGGGACACGGCTGCCGGACATGCGATAGCTCGTGCCGCCGGAATGGAAGTGTATCAGGCTGGAAAAGACGAACCTCTACGATATAACAAGGAAGACTTATTGAATCCTTGGTTTATCGTTGAGCCCAAAAGAGAACACTAATTAATGTTTATATGACATTTGAAATTGTATTTGTACTATTGTCTCTATTAGGAATGGTAGCTGCTTTGGTTGCGGACAAAATGCGACCGGGTATGGTACTTTTTTCGGTAGTGGTTTTATTTTTGTGTGTCGGTATCCTGACTCCTAAAGAGATGCTTGAAGGGTTCAGCAACAAGGGGATGATTACCGTTGCTTTGCTGTTTTTGGTGAGTGAAGGTATTCGTCAGTCGGGTACATTGGGGCAAGTGATTAAGAAATTGCTACCTCAGGGTAAGACAACAGTGTTTAAGGCGCAGTTGCGTATCTTGCCTTCGGTTGCGTTTATTTCTGCTTTCCTGAATAATACTCCTGTTGTGGTTATTTTTGCTCCGATTATCAAACACTGGGCAAAGTCGGTCAAGCTCCCCGCTACAAAGTTTTTGATTCCTCTTTCATATGTGACTATTCTGGGTGGTATTTGTACGCTAATCGGTACTTCTACGAATTTGGTAGTGCACGGAATGATATTGGAAGCCGGATTTGAAGGCTTTTCGATGTTTGAACTCGGAAAGGTGGGAATCTTTATCGCGATAGCTGGGATTATTTATCTTTTTGTTTTCTCGAAACGCTTGTTGCCCGATGCGCGTCCGGATACGGCTGTACCTGATGAGGATGTAGAAGAAGGAGAAAAGCTGCATAGAGTGGAAGCAGTTTTGGGTGCCCGTTTTCCCGGTATCAATAAAAAGTTGAAGGATTTTAATTTCCAGCGTCATTATGGTGTCGAAGTGAAGGAAATCAAGACACGTAACGGACAACGATTTGTGGATAATCTGAATGATGTGGTACTTCACGAAGGTGATACGCTGGTGGTGATGGCGGATGATACATTTATCCCGACATGGGGCGAATCTTCGGTATTCGTGCTGTTGACTAATGGAAATGAGCCGGATACTACGGGGAAAAAGAAACGTTGGTTTGCTTTGTTGTTATTGGTATTGATGATTGTCGGCGCAACAGTGGGGGAACTTCCGGTAACGAAGGAATTGTTTCCGGACATTAAGCTGGATATGTTTTTCTTTGTTTCTATTACTACTATTATCATGGCATGGACGAATCTGTTCCCTGCCCGTAAATATACTAAATATATCTCGTGGGATATTCTGATTACTATTGCCTGTGCTTTTGCTATCAGCAAGGCGATGGTGAATTCGGGTGTGGCTGATTGCGTCGCGAAGTTCATTATCGGGCTGAGTGACGACTACGGACCGCACGTGCTGCTTGCAATGTTGTTTATCATCACGAATCTATTTACGGAGCTGATTACAAACAATGCGGCTGCGGCTCTGGCATTCCCGTTGGCGTTGTCCATTGCTGCCCAGTTGGGGGTAAGCCCGACGCCCTTCTTTGTTGTGATCTGTATGGCTGCGTCTGCCAGCTTCTCTACACCTATCGGTTATCAGACTAATTTGATTGTACAGGGTATCGGTAACTATAAGTTTACGGATTTTGTTCGTATCGGTTTGCCGCTTAATATCATTACTTTCTTAATCTCTGTTATTCTGATTCCGATGATTTGGAACTTTTAATAAAACTAATTTATAAATGGAAGAAAAGAATCATATATATCCTATTTTCGACCGCATGATGACACGCCGGGACAAAGAAGAACTTCTAGGGCAACATAGCGTAATGATTTGGTTTACCGGATTGAGTGGGTCGGGGAAAAGTACAATCGCTATTGCGCTGGAACGTGAACTTCATAAGCGTGGATTGCTTTGCCGTATCTTGGACGGTGATAATATCCGTAGCGGAATTAATAATAACCTGGGGTTCTCTGAGTCTGACCGAGTGGAAAATATACGTCGTATAGCCGAAGTGTCCAAGCTTTTTTTGGATAGTGGTATTATTACGATTGCGGCATTTATTAGCCCTAATAATGATATTCGCGAAATGGCTGCGAATATTATCGGAAAAGATGATTTCTTGGAAATATTTGTGAGTACTCCGCTAGAAGAGTGCGAGAAGCGTGACGTGAAAGGCTTGTATGCGAAAGCACGGAAAGGAGAAATTCAGAATTTTACGGGGATTTCCGCTCCGTTTGAAGTTCCCGAGTATCCAGCTTTGGCATTGGATACTTCGAAGTTGAGCCTGGAAGAGTCGGTGAATCGTTTGTTGGAACTTATTTTGCCTAAAGTGAAGAAGAATGTTTAGTAGAAGAATAAAATCATTATTTTAGTAATGGAAGAATATAAATTAAGCCACTTGAAGGAACTCGAAGCAGAGTCTATTCATATCATCCGCGAGGTGGCGGCGGAATTTGAGAATCCGGTGATGCTTTACAGTATCGGAAAGGATTCTTCGGTAATGGTGCGCTTGGCTGAAAAAGCGTTTTATCCTGGTAAGGTACCATTCCCATTGATGCATATCGACTCGAAATGGAAATTTAAGGAGATGATTCAGTTCCGTGATGAATATGCGAAGAAGTATGGATGGAATCTGATTGTGGAAAGCAATATGGAAGCTTTTCATGCAGGGGTAGGGCCTTTTACACATGGAAGTAAAGTGCATACGGATTTGATGAAAACGCAGGCCTTGCTTCACGCGCTTGATAAATATAAATTTGACGCAGCTTTTGGCGGTGCTCGTCGTGATGAAGAGAAATCACGTGCGAAGGAACGTATTTTCTCGTTCCGGGATAAGTTCCACCAATGGGATCCGAAAAATCAACGTCCTGAGTTGTGGGATATTTATAATGCGCGTGTGCATAAGGGGGAGAGTATCCGCGTATTCCCGATTAGTAACTGGACGGAACTGGATATTTGGCAGTATATCCGTCTGGAGAATATTCCGATTGTTCCACTTTATTATGCTAAAGAACGTCCTGTAATCAATCTTGACGGAAATATCATTATGGCGGATGACGAACGTCTGCCTGATAAATACCGTGACCAGATTGAAATGAAAATGGTTCGTTTCCGTACATTAGGTTGCTGGCCGCTGACCGGCGCTGTGGAAAGTGGAGCCGCTACCATTGAGGAAATTGTGGAAGAGATGATGACTACCACTAAGAGCGAACGTACTACTCGTGTGATAGACTTTGACCAGGAAGGTAGTATGGAACAAAAGAAACGTGAAGGATACTTTTAGAAAATTGAAAGTTGAGAGTTAAAAATTAAAAAAATAGCATTATGCGGTTTTTAATTCTCATTTTTCAATTCTCAATTCTCAATTTTTAATTTAAAAAGTGATGGCAGATAATAAATTAGATATAAAGGCTTTTCTAGATAAAGATGAACAGAAAGACTTGCTGAGACTGTTGACAGCCGGTTCGGTGGATGATGGAAAATCGACGCTGATTGGGCGCTTGTTGTTTGACAGTAAGAAACTGTATGAGGATCAGTTGGATGCGTTGGAACGCGACAGCAAACGTGTGGGTAATGCGGGAGAGCATATCGACTATGCGCTGCTGCTCGACGGCTTGAAGGCTGAACGCGAACAAGGTATCACGATTGATGTGGCTTATCGTTATTTCTCTACCAACGGACGTAAGTTTATCATTGCAGATACTCCGGGGCATGAGCAATATACACGTAATATGATTACCGGTGGCTCTACGGCTAATTTGGCGATTATCCTGGTGGATGCCCGTACAGGAGTGATTACTCAAACTCGCCGCCATACTTTCCTGGTGTCTTTGTTAGGTATCAAGCATGTGGTGTTAGCTGTCAACAAAATGGACTTGGTGGACTTCTCAGAAGAGCGTTTTAATGATATCGTTACGGAATATAAGAAGTTCGTGGCTCCGTTGGGTATTCCTGATGTGAATTGCATACCTCTTTCTGCATTGGATGGCGATAACGTAGTGGATAAATCAGAGCGTACTCCGTGGTATAAAGGTACTTCTCTGCTGGATTTCCTTGAGACTGTTCATATTGATAATGACCATAATCTGACTGACTTCCGTTTCCCGGTTCAATATGTGCTTCGCCCGAATCTGGACTTTAGAGGTTTTTGTGGTAAAGTAGCGTCAGGTATCGTTCGAAAAGGGGATACGGTGATGGCACTTCCTTCCGGCAAAACATCGAGAGTAAAGAGTATTGCGACTTATGACGGGGAATTGGATTACGCTTTCCCGCCGCAATCGGTTACGCTAACTTTGGAAGATGAGATTGATGTGTCTCGCGGTGAAATGCTTGTGCATCCCAGTAATATGCCGACTGTTGACCGTAACTTTGAGGCGATGATGGTATGGATGGATGAAGAGCCGATGGACGTTAACAAATCGTTTTTTATCAAGCAGACTACCAATCTAAGCCGTACGCGTATTGATACGATTAAATATAAGGTAGATGTAAATACAATGGAACATCTGTCTTTGGATAACGGACAATTAACGAAAGAAACTTTGCCTTTGCAGTTGAATCAGATAGCCCGTGTGGTGCTGACTACTGCCAAAGAATTGTTCTTTGATTCTTATAAGAAGAATAAATCCTGTGGCTCGTTCATCCTGATTGACCCGATTACAAATAATACTTCAGCGGTAGGTATGATTATCGACAAGGTAGAGGTGAAGGATATGAGCAATACGGATGATATTCCTGTATTGGATTTTTCAAAACTGGGGATTGCCCCGGAACATTATGGGGCTGTAGAGAAAGCGGTAAAAGAACTGGAACGCCAGGGATTTGCTGTGAAAATTATAAAGTAAGAAAGTATGGGATTACTCGAATTTAATAAACTTCCGATTAATACATTGGTAGGTGCTGATTGGAAAACATTTAAGGCTATTACCGCCGGTCGTGAAATTGATGCGTCCTATAAGGGGAAATACCGGTTGACAAAGGCGGTGTGCCGCTTACTTTCTCCATTGGCTGCCTTACAGAATAGCCGATATGAGAAGTTGTTGGCTAATCAATCGTTGGAACATGACCCTGTATTTATCCTGGGGCACTGGCGGAGTGGAACGACTTTTGTGCATAATGTGTTTTCCTGCGACAAGCACTTTGGGTATAATACGACGTATCAGACCGTGTTTCCTCATCTGATGATGTGGGGACAGCCTTTCTTCAAGAAAAATATGAGTTGGCTGATGCCGGACAAGCGTCCGACAGATAATATGGAACTGGCTGTGGATCTTCCCCAAGAAGAGGAATTCGCGCTGGCGAATATGATGCCTTATACTTATTATAATTTTTGGTTCTTGCCGAAATATCAACAGGAGTATGCCGATAAGTATCTGCTGTTTGATGATATTACGGATGCCGAACTGGAAGTCTTTGAAGAGGTGTTTACGAAACTGATTAAGATTTCATTGTGGAACACACATGGGACGCAGTTTCTCAGCAAGAATCCACCGCATACAGGTAGGGTGAAGGAGCTGGTAAAAATGTTTCCGAACGGCAAGTTTATCTACCTGATGCGTAATCCTTATACGGTATTCGAATCAACACGCAGTTTCTTTACAAACACGATTCAGCCGTTGAAATTACAAGATGTAAGCAATGAACAATTAGAGGAAAATATCCTTTCGATTTATGCAAAGCTTTATCATAAGTATGAATCGGACAAACATTTTATTCCTGAAGGCAATCTGATGGAAGTGAAGTTTGAGGACTTTGAAGCAGATGCGATGGGAATGACGGAGAATATTTATAAATCTCTTTCTATCCCCGGATTTGCCGAAGCATGTGGAGATATAGAGAAGTATGTAGGCGGTAAGAAAGGGTATAAAAAGAATAAGTATAAATACGATGACCGTACAATCCGGTTGGTAGAAGAAAACTGGGATTTTGCTTTGAAGCAATGGGATTATAAGTTATAAAAAGAAGAAAAAAGGAAAACAATGATTCAAAAAATCGTTCATCGCCTGTTGATGGCAGGTTTCGTGGCATTTTTTTCTTCCTTGTCTTTGATGGCGCAACATAGAGTGGAAATGGTTCCTTTTGGAGACATGGACCAATGGGTAGACCGTCAGATAAAGGAGTCGGGCATTATTGGTGGGAATACAAAAAATGTATATGCGATAGGACCGACGTCTGTAATCAAGGGGGATCAGGTTTATAAGAATATGGGTGGCTCGCCTTGGGGGACTTCAAATGTGATGGCAAAGGTGGCAGGTATTACGAAGACAAACACTTCGGTTTTCCCAGAAAAGAGGGGAGATGGATACTGTGCACGGTTGGATACACGTATGGAGAGTGTGAAGGTGTTGGGGCTCGTCAATATTACGGTGTTGGCGGCAGGCTCTATTTTTACCGGTTCGGTACATGAACCCATTAAAGGTACTAAGAATCCTCAGCAGATGTTACAGACGGGGATTCCGTTCACCAAAAAACCGGTCGCTCTCCAGTTTGATTATAAAGTAAAGATGTCCGAACGGGAGAACCGTATCCGTGCTACTGGCTTCAGCAAGATAACGGATGTACCTGGTAAAGATTATCCGGCGGCTATTCTGTTTTTGCAGAAACGTTGGGAAGATGCAGAGGGAAATGTATATGCCAAGCGCATTGGTACGATGGTGACCTATTACTATCATTCAACGGATTGGAAGAATAATGTTTCTTATGAGATTATGTATGGTGACATAACAGGTCGTCCTGAATATAAAGCCCACATGATGCGTTTGCAGGTTACTGAAAGTTATACGGTCAACAGTAAAGGTGAAAGTGTACCTATTCATGAAGTGGCTTGGGGAAATGAGGAAGATGTCCCGACTCATATGTGTCTTCAGTTTACATCCAGTCATGGTGGTGCTTATATCGGTTCGCCGGGAAATTCACTATGGATTGATAATGTAAAATTGGTATATTAATAAAGGTATAATTCCAATATAAGAAATAGCCGGTAATATGATTTTATTGCCGGCTATTTCTTTTGTTTTGATTCTTCTCTTATAAATGCCCTCAGAAGGCGCCTGGAGTTATATGGCACTTTTATCATTCCATAAAAAACTATGTATGAATGAAAATTTACGTGATTTTTTGTTTGTGTTATATTAAATATCTATATTTGCATTAATTTTTAGAGAAAAGGACGAACTATGTTGTCTCTTTGTCAGGAGTAGGTATTCAGTTTTATTGCCATCCTGTAAGACAATTGAAATATATTATTTACTAAAATAAATTGAGATGAAGAAGGGTTTATTGTTTGTTTTATTGGCAGCAGCCTCAGTATGTCTGTCTGCTCAAGAAAAAGAAAAAGCAGCAAAGAGTTATAGAGTAGAGACAAATCTCTTTGGCGCTAATTGGTTTATCAGCGGTGGCGTTGGTGCGCAAATGTACTTCGGTGACAACGACAGTGAGGCTGGTTTTGGAAAACGTCTTGCCCCGGCACTTGATATTGCCGTAGGTAAGTGGTTTACACCGGGATTGGGATTGCGTGTTGCATATAATGGTCTTCAGGCTAAAGGGGCATCTCCAGAAGCAGATGACCTCTATGTAAAAGGCGGTACTTATTCTAATGGGTATTACAAACAAAAATGGAATGTTGCTAATTTCCATGGTGATGTGATGTTCAACCTTTCTAATATGTTCTGCGGGTATAACGAGGAACGCGTTTACTCATTTATTCCTTATGTAGGTGTTGGGTTGGTACATTCATGGACAAAACCGACAGAGAGCAACTTAGGTGTGAATGCAGGTTTGATTAACCGTTTCCGTCTTTCTCCGGTATGGGATCTTAATGTAGAATTGCGTGGATTGCTGATGAAGAATGCTTTCGGTGGTGCAGGCAAGGAAGGTATGGCCGGTTTAACTGTAGGTGTTACTTATAAATTCAAGAAACGCGGTTGGGATGCTGTTCCTACTGTTCCTATGGTTCCGGAGAGTCAGTTGAACGATATGAGAGACAGAGTGAATGCTTTGAAGGGTGAAAACGAATCTTTGAAACGCGATTTGGTTGAAGCACGTAACAAGAAACCGGAAGTAATCGTTAAGAAGGAAGTCGTATCTGCTATCCCACGTTTGGTTGTTGTATTCAATATCGGTAAGAGTAATATCGCCAAGAGAGAATACATGAACATTGAGACTATGGCTAAAGCTATCAAAGAAAATTCAGGTAAGGTATATACTATAACCGGATATGCTGATAAGGGTACTGGTTCTGCTGAATACAACATGAAGTTGAGTAAGAAGAGAGCTGAAGCTGTTCGTGATTTGATGGTTAACGAATTTGGTGTGCCGGCTTCTCAATTGAAGGTTGATTACAAGGGTGGTGTAAGCAATATGTTCTATGATAGCGCTAAACTAAGCCGTGTAGCTATCGTTGAAGAATAATATACATTTGAAATATTATAATAAAAGAGACGTTTCCTTTCATAGGAAACGTCTTTTTTTGTATTTTTGTGCCCCATGAGCAGAATTGTAGCAATAGATTATGGGAGAAAGCGTACAGGGATAGCTGTTAGCGATACTATGCAGCTGATTGCAAATGGCTTGACAACAGTGCCTACGCATGAACTTCTGAACTTTATCGGTGATTACGTAGCGCAAGAACCGGTAGAGCGAATTATTATCGGATTGCCTAAGCAAATGAATAATGAGGTTTCGGAGAATATGAAAAATATAGAACCTTTTGTTCGTTCGCTGAAGAAGCGTTTTCCGGAGATTCCTGTTGAGTATGTGGACGAGCGTTTTACGTCTGTTTTAGCGCATCGTACAATGTTGGAAGCGGGGTTGAAAAAAAAGGATCGCCAGAACAAAGCGCTGGTAGATGAGATAAGCGCTACGATTATTTTACAAACATATTTGGAGAGTAAACGTTTTATTTAGTAGATAACAATAGAATAATTTAATTTATCAGTAGAATATTAAAGATATGATTTTACCTATTTATGTATATGGACAGCCTGTTCTGAGAAAGGTGGCAGAGGATATAACACCGGATTATCCGAATTTAAAAGAGTTGATAGCGAATATGTTTGAAACGATGGTGAACGCGGACGGTGTAGGACTAGCTGCTCCACAGATTGGCTTGCCTATTCGTGTTGTCACAATCACTCTGGATCCGCTTTCGGAAGATTATCCTGAATTTAAAGATTTTAATAAGGCTTATATTAATCCTCATATCCTGGAAATAGGTGGTGAGGAAGTGGGCATGGAAGAGGGTTGCCTGAGTCTTCCCGGTATTCATGAAACAGTGAAGAGAGGAGATAAAATCCGTGTGAAATATATGGACGAGAATTTTGTAGAGCATGAAGAGGAAGTAGAAGGCTACTTGGCTCGTGTCATGCAGCATGAATTTGACCATTTGGACGGTAAAATGTTCATTGACCATATTTCCCCACTTCGTAAGCAGATGATCAGAGGGAAGCTGAATACAATGTTGAAGGGAAAAGCGCGCAGCTCTTATAAGATGAAACAGGTGAAATAAAGATAAAAAACGTTTATATCCCTGTTAAGTAAACGAAAAGCATTATTTTTGCTTCGTTTACAAGCATAAAATGTCGATGATAAAAAGAATATTAACAGTATTATTGCTGTTTCCCACACTGGTATGCGCTCAGATAAATACGGATCGGGTGATGACTATCGCCCGAAACGCTCTTTATTTTGAGGATTATGTACTTTCTATTCAATATTTTAATCAGGTGATTAATGCTAAGCCTTATCTGTATGAGCCTTATTTTTTCAGGGCGTTGGCTAAATTGAACCTGGAAGATTTCCAAGGTGCTGAGATGGACTGTGACGCGGCTATTCAACGGAATCCGTTCGTGGTAGGTGCTTATCAGGTTCGTGGTTTGGCAAGAATCCGCCAAAGTAAATTTGACGGTGCTATTGAAGATTATCAGAAGGCTTTGCATTATGACCCGGAGAATATTACTTTGTGGCATAATCTGACATTATCTCATATTCAGAAAAAGGATTATAGTTCGGCGAAAGAGGATTTGGAGAGCTTGCTTAGAGTAGCTCCGCGTTATACCCGTGCCTATCTGATGAGGGGGGAAGTTTCATTGCAGCAGAAAGATACGATTGCTGCCTTGAATGACTTTAATAAAGCGCTTGATTTGGATAAGTATGATCCGGACGCATGGGCTGCAAGAGCGGTTGTGAGATTGCAGCAGTCTAAATATGCGGAAGCTGAGTCGGACTTCGATCGTGCAATCCATTTAAGTGCCAAAAATGCAGGTAATTATATAAATCGGGCATTAGCACGGTTTCATCAGAATAATCTGAGAGGGGCTATGAGTGATTATGATTTGGCATTGGATATTGACCCCAATAATTTTATCGGGCATTATAACCGTGGTTTGCTTCGTGCCCGGGTAGGGGATGACAACCGTGCTATTGAAGATTTTGATTTTGTAATCAAAATGGAACCGGACAATATGATGGCGGTATTTAACCGTGGTTTGCTTCGTGCGCAAACGGGCGATTACCGCGGAGCAATAAAGGATTACACAACTGTTATCGACCAGTATCCTAACTTTTTGGCGGGATATTATCAGCGTTCGGAGGCCCGCCGGAAGATTGGTGACAAGAAAGGAGCGGAACAGGATGAGTTTAAAGTCATGAAGGCTCAGATTGATAAACAGAATGGTGTGGCGAATAAAGATGTAGCCCAAAATCAGAATAAAGACAAGGAAGGTGAAGGCGGAGAGGACGAAAAAACCCGTAAAAAGTCGGATAAGAATATGAATAACTATCGTAAGATAGTCATTGCGGACGACTCTGAAGCTGAACAACGCTACACGAGTGATTATCGTGGACGTGTGCAGGATAAAAACGTGAATATTACACTAGAGCCCATGTTTGCATTGACTTATTATGAGAAAATGAGTGATGTGAAACGCTCTGTGAATTTCCACAAATATATTGAGGATTTGAATAGTTCGGGGGTACTTTCGAAGCGGCTTCGTATAACGAATATGGAGGCTCCGTTGACGGAAGAACAAGTGAAATTCCACTTTGCTTTGATTGATACACATACGTCGGCTATTGTGGCAGATGAAAAGAGCGCTTCAAAACGTTTTGCCCGTGCAATTGATTTTTATCTGGTGCAAGATTTCTCAAGCGCAGTTTCCGATTTGACGCAGACGATTCTGCTGGACGGGGATTTCTTCCCGGCATACTTTATGCGTGCTCTTATTCGTTGTAAACAATTGGAATACCAAAAAGCGGAACAAGCTGCCGAAATGGAGGCTTTAGGTGATAAACGCAAAGAGATTACTGCGGTAGATTATGAAGTGGTAAGAAAAGATTTGGATAAGGTAATCACTTTAGCACCGGATTTTGTTTATGCATATTATAATCGGGCAAATGTGTCTGCTATGTTGAAAGATTATCGCGCTGCTGTGGCTGATTATGACAAGGCTATTGAACTGAATCCGGATTTTGCAGATGCTTATTTTAACAGGGGACTTACTCATATTTTCTTAGGTAATAATAAACTGGGTATTTCTGATTTAAGTAAGGCAGGCGAGTTAGGTATTGTTTCCGCTTATAATGTAATCAAGCGTTTTACAGATAAAACGGAATAACATTTTTTTGATAAAAAATGGATAACTCAAAAGATTTAGTTACTTTTGCGTTCAAATTGTGAAAATATAACATAATCATATTATGATAAAGATAACATTTCCCGATGGCTCCATTCGTGAGTATAACGAAGGAGTGAACGGTTTACAGATTGCAGAAAGTATCAGTTCGCGCTTGGCACAAGATGTCTTGGCTTGTGGTGTGAATGGCGAGACTTATGATTTAGGACGTCCTATTAACGAAGATGCCGATTTTGTACTTTACAAATGGGATGATGAAGAAGGTAAACATGCTTTTTGGCATACGAGTGCCCACTTGTTGGCTGAAGCTTTGCAGGAACTTTATCCGGGTATTCAGTTCGGTATCGGTCCGGCTATCGAAAACGGATTTTACTATGATGTGGATCCGGGAGAAGCTGTGATTAAAGAAAGTGACCTGTCTGTTATTGAAGCTAAAATGCAGGAACTGGTTGCCAGAAAAGAAGCGGTGGTCAGAAAGAGTATTGCTAAAACAGATGCTTTGAAGATGTTTGGCGATCGTGGAGAAACTTATAAATGTGAATTGATTTCCGAATTGGAAGACGGGCATATTACAACTTATACCCAGGGTGCATTTACTGACCTTTGCCGTGGACCTCACTTGATGACGACTGCTCCGATTAAGGCTATCAAACTGACGACTGTTGCCGGTGCTTATTGGCGTGGTCATGAAGATCGCAAAATGCTGACCCGTATTTACGGTATTACATTCCCGAAAAAGAAGATGCTGGATGAATATCTGGTATTGATGGAAGAAGCAAAGAAGCGTGACCACCGTAAGATTGGTAAGGAAATGCAATTGTTCATGTTCTCTGAAACTGTAGGCAAGGGACTTCCGATGTGGTTGCCAAAAGGTACTGCGTTGCGTCTGCGTCTGCAGGAATTCTTGCGCCGTATCCAGACCCGTTATGACTATCAGGAAGTGATAACTCCACCGATTGGCAATAAATTGCTGTATGTGACTTCTGGACATTACGCAAAATATGGTAAGGATGCATTCCAACCTATCCATACACCGGAAGAAGGTGAGGAGTACTTCTTGAAACCGATGAACTGCCCCCATCATTGTGAGATTTACAAGAACTTTCCGCGTTCATATAAAGATCTGCCGTTGCGTATTGCTGAATTTGGAACGGTTTGCCGATATGAACAAAGTGGTGAGTTGCACGGTTTAACTCGTGTACGTAGCTTTACGCAGGATGATGCACATATATTCTGCCGTCCGGAACAAGTGAAGGATGAATTTCTTCGTGTGATGGATATTATATCTATTGTGTTCCGTTCTATGGATTTCCAGAATTTTGAGGCCCAGATATCATTGCGTGATAAAGTGAATCGCGAGAAATATATCGGTAGTGATGATAATTGGGAAAAAGCTGAACAGGCTATTATTGAAGCTTGTGCGGAAAAAGGGTTGCCAGCTAAGATTGAGCATGGAGAAGCTGCTTTTTATGGTCCTAAACTCGACTTTATGGTGAAAGACGCTATCGGTCGTCGTTGGCAGCTAGGTACTATCCAGGTTGACTATAACTTGCCGGAACGTTTTGAACTTGAATATATGGGTTCTGACAATCAGAAACATCGTCCGGTTATGATTCACCGTGCACCGTTCGGATCAATGGAACGTTTTGTTGCTGTATTGATTGAACACACTGCTGGTAAATTCCCATTGTGGCTGACACCGGAACAGGTCGTTGTCTTACCGATCAGTGAGAAATTCAATGAGTATGCAGAACAGGTGAAGATGTATCTGAAAGTTCATGAAATCCGTGCGATAGTGGATGACCGTAACGAGAAAATCGGTCGTAAGATTCGAGATAATGAAATGAAGCGTATTCCTTATATGCTGATCGTTGGTGAGAAAGAAGCTGAAAACGGTGAAGTTTCTGTCCGCAGACAAGGCGAAGGCGATAAGGGAACCATGAAATTTGAAGAATTTGCTAAAATTTTGAACGAAGAAGTTCAGAATATGATAAATAAATGGTAACTTTGCAGCCGTTTCAGAATAAAATATTTAGTATAACAATAAAAGGATCAAACTAGGAAGTAAACGTTTTTAATGAAGAATGACACTCTAAAAGGGCAATACAGAATCAATGAACAGATTCGTGCCAAGGAAGTTCGCATAGTAAGCGATGATATTGAACCGAAAGTATATCCAATTTTTCAAGCTTTGAAAATGGCTGAAGAAAGAGAATTGGATTTAGTGGAAATTTCTCCTAATGCTCAACCCCCTGTTTGTCGTATTATTGATTATTCTAAATTTCTTTATCAGTTAAAGAAACGTCAGAAAGAACAAAAAGCGAAGCAGGTGAAGGTTAATGTGAAAGAGATCCGCTTCGGACCTCAAACAGATGACCATGACTACAACTTTAAGTTGAAACATGCCAAGGGATTTCTCGAAGACGGTGATAAAGTAAAGGCTTATGTATTCTTTAAAGGTCGTTCCATCCTTTTCAAGGAACAAGGTGAAGTGTTGCTGCTTCGTTTTGCGAATGATCTTGAAGACTACGCGAAAGTAGACCAGATGCCGGTGCTTGAAGGAAAGCGTATGACTATCCAGCTTTCTCCGAAGAAGAAAGAGTCCTCTAAGAAACCCGCAGCTCCGAAGCCGGCTCCTGTACCGAAAGCAGAAAAGCCGGAAACAAACGAAGAATAAGAAGAGA
The DNA here is from genome assembly GCF_903181435.1 of Bacteroides acidifaciens. Lineage (NCBI taxonomy): Bacteria > Pseudomonadati > Bacteroidota > Bacteroidia > Bacteroidales > Bacteroidaceae > Bacteroides > Bacteroides acidifaciens. The sequence goes on along the minus strand of NZ_CAEUHO010000001.1, from coordinate 2,029,697 downwards.
TGCGTAACGCGCAGGTATAGTGCGTTGCCATTATATATTTAATAATTTAAAAACAAGTAAGATGCCAAAGATGAAGACTAACTCCGGTTCTAAAAAAAGGTTTACCCTTACCGGAACAGGTAAAATCAAAAGAAAGCACGCTTTTCACAGTCACATTTTGACTAAGAAATCCAAAAAGAGAAAAAGAAACTTGTGCTACTCTACAACTGTTGATGCAACAAATGTAAGCCAGGTTAAGGAACTCTTAGCAATGAAGTAATCAAAAGCGTAAAAGTATTATTAAAGTATTAACCGAATGCATTAGCCTGAAGTTCGCTGCGTGAAGTAGCGGCGCTAACATTCAAAAAAAGTAAAACTATGCCAAGATCAGTAAATCATGTTGCTTCAAAAGCAAGAAGAAAGAAAATTTTGAAATTAACCAGAGGTTACTTTGGTGCAAGAAAGAATGTATGGACCGTAGCTAAAAACACTTGGGAAAAGGGTTTGACTTACGCGTTCCGTGACCGTAGAAATAAGAAAAGAAACTTCCGCGCTCTTTGGATACAACGTATCAACGCTGCTGCACGTCTTGAAGGAATGTCTTATTCTAAATTGATGGGCGGTCTGCACAAAGCCGGTATTGAAATAAACCGTAAGGTTTTGGCTGATTTAGCTATGAATCACCCGGAAGCTTTCAAAGCTGTAGTTGCAAAAGCAAAAGCTGCTTAAGTTTCAACAGTTTATGATTTACAAAGTGTCAGTTACTAAGCTAGTGACTGGCACTTTTCTTTTGTTAGGCAGATGAAAGGGAATAAAAAAAATGTTAGTTGGCAAACAAATTCCTTTTTTTTTCTTGTTAGTTTCATGTATTCTTATTACATTTGTGATACAAAAATATTAGCCGTATCGACTAGATCGGGAAACTCTTCAAATTAATCTGATGCACCGAGAAAGCTTCGTTCTTCAATGGCGGGCCACATCCTTCGGGACAGCTTTAAGCCGGTGGATTACAACGAGGGCGAGCACTCAAATCTTGTTCTATCAGAGTTTCATCACATCGTCGGTACGGCTTTCTTATATACTTTTCTATGATATTTTATTTCTCTGGTACAGGCAATTCTAAGTGGATCGCTAATCAGCTATCCAAGGAACAAAAAGAAGATTTAGTGTTTATTCCCGATACGTTAAGGAATGGAACGTCGGAGTTTTGTCTACGGGAAGATGAAAAGGTGGGATTTGTGTTTCCAATTTATTCATGGGCACCGCCTGCGATTGTTTTACGCTTTATTCAAAAACTTTCTCTGAAAGGATATAATGGGCAATATCTGTTTTTTGTCTGTTCATGTGGAGATGATATTGGGCTTACTCAGAAGGTCTTGACGAAAACATTAAAATATAAAGGGTGGGAGTGTCATGCCGATTTTTCTGTGACTATGCCCAATAATTATGTATTGCTTCCGGGCTTTGATGTGGATAATAAAGAACTGGAAAGGAAAAAACTGGCGGAGAGTATTCCGAGTCTTAAAAGGATAAATACGTTGATAAGTAGGAAAGAATGTGTGTTCTCCTGTTATGAAGGGAGTATTCCTTTTATCAAGACAAGAATAATCAATCCTTTATTTAACCGTTTTCAGATGTCGCCTGCGAATTTCTATGCTACAAATGCCTGTATTGGATGCAAATGTTGCGAGAAGAGTTGTCCGGTGAAGAATATAACTATTGTGGAAGGGAAGCCTGTGTGGGGAAAAGACTGTACCTCATGCCTGGCATGTTATCATGTATGTCCTCGGCAAGCAGTGCAATATGGGAGAAGAACAAAAGGAAAAGGGCAATATTTCAACCCCAACTCCGGTTATTGATTTTGGATTTTAATGCAGCAGTGAGACAAGTCTTCAATAATAGCCAAGCTTTCTACTCTAACTCCTTGTTCCTCTAATATTTTGCGGCCATTTTGGAAGGCTTTTTCGATAATGAATCCCATTCCTACCAGATTGGCCCCGGACTGCTTGATGAGGTCGAGAATACCTAATGCAGCGTTACCGTAGGCAAGGAAATCATCTACAAAGAGTACATTATCGTTAGGTGTGAGAAAATCAGCACTGATAACAACTTCATAGTCACGGTCTTTGGTAAATGAGTGCACAGTGGTGCTTAGTGCATTCTGAATTGTTTTAGGAGATTTTTTCTTGGCGAATACGACAGGTAAATCCATCAAGTATCCTGTCATGATCGCCGGAGCAATGCCACTGGCTTCGATTGTCATGATTTTATTTACATTTGTGGCTGCAAAACGGCGCACAAACTCAACTCCGATTGATTTCATCAGAACAGGGTCCATTTGATGATTGATAAAACTATCCACTTTTAGGATACCCCCTTCGTAGCATTTTCCGTCTTGCAGAATTCTTTTTTAAGTAATTGCATGCTGTATGATATTAATTGATAATGTGCTAATATACTATCCTGTGTGATGAAAATTGCGGATGGTATATTAGCACATGGATAATTTTAATAGTTTACTTGTTGTTTCGTACGTCTTTCACGCGAACGGCTTTTCCTTCACTTTGCGGAAGAGAGCCTTTTTTTACTAGTTTCACTTTTGGCGTAACCAGAATTTCATCTTTCAATTGACGGGTGATGTCCTTGCGGATTTTTTCCAGTTCAATATAGTTGTCAGTGGAGAGGTCGCTCAGTTCTACTTCGACAATCATTTCATCCTGGTTGTTTAGAGTTTCCAGAGTGATTAGGTAGTTGCTGCCTAATTCGGGAAATTGTACCAGGATTTTTTCGACCTGCATTGGGAAAATGTTGACTCCTTTGATAATAAACATATCATCACTGCGACCTTTAATACGGTCGATGCGGATATGCGTACGTCCGCATGGGCATTTTCCGGGTAGAATGCGGGTTAAATCGCGGGTGCGATAGCGGATTAAGGGCATCATCTCGCGGTCGAGAGTAGTGAGTACCAGTTCTCCGATTTCTCCCTCAGGCATGGGTTCGCCAGTTTCAGGATCGATGATTTCTACCAGATAACAGTCTTCCCAAAAATGCATTCCGTTTTGTTCCTGACATTCGAAAGCGACACCGGGACCGTTCATCTCTGTCATACCGAAGCTATTGTATGCTTTTACGCCCAACATTCGTTCTATCTTCCGGCGTTGCTCGTCTGTATGAGGTTCGGCCCCGATAACCAATGTTTTTAGTGTTGTTTTTGCCGGGTCGAGTCCTTCTTCCTGAAAAACTTCAGCAAGGCGGATGGCGTAGCTGGGGATGGCGTGCAAGGCAGTTGTCTTAAAGTCGTTGATAAACTTGATCTGCCGCTTACTGTTTCCGGCTGCAGCAGGAACTGTCAGACAACCAAGGCGCTCAGCGCCGTATTGAAAACCTAACCCACCTGTAAACATGCCGTATCCTGAGCTGTTTTGGAAAACATCGGTCTTGCGAATACCTACGGCATACAGACAACGAGCCACCAAGTTGGCCCAAGAGTCAAGGTCATGTTGTGAATGAACGATCACGGTCGGGTTTCCGGTAGTACCGCTGGAAGAGTGGATACGTACACCGTCATTGCTCATATCGCCTGCCACTAGCCCGAAAGGGTAGTGGGCGCGCATATCAGATTTGGTTGTAAAAGGCACTTTGCGGATATCATCCAATGATTGTATGCTATCTGCGGTAATGCCATGTATGCTGAAAACTTCTTTGTAGTAAGGAGCGTTTGCAGCTATGCTGATTGTTTTTTTAAGCCGTTGAAGTTGCAATTCCTGCAACTTCTCACGACTCATGGTTTCTAATTCTTCTTCCCAGTATTGTGTATTCATGGTAATGCCTGTTATTACATCAGTTTTTCTGCAATTTCCTTGCCGGCAGCCAATGCTTTAAGATTCATTTCTACAATTGCTTCTCCTTTGCGAAGGAAGATTTCACGAATGCTGTCTTGCACTTTCTCGTAATTGATGCCGAGAAATGGGATGGTTGCTCCCAGTAAAACGATATTAGCAACGCGGGCGGAACCTACTTCTTTGGCTACCTTGTCTACGTTTAATACAATCTTATGCGGTAATTTATTGATTTCTGCCATAACTTTGTCTGATTCCGGATAATTGGGAATGTTGATAAACGGGGTTTCGTTAGTCACCAACCAGCCATCAGAACTGAGGTAGGGGAGATAGCGCAGTCCTTCCATGGGTTCTAGTGAAATGATTAGGTCACATTTGCCGGAAGGAATCAAGTCGGAAGCAATCGGCTGGTCGCTGATACGGAGATTGGATTGAACGTCTCCACCACGCTGGCTCATTCCGTGCACTTCTGCCTGTTTCATATAAAGCCCTTCTTTTAAGGCTGCTTTGCCGATTACTGTAGCGATGGATAAAATTCCTTGTCCACCTACTCCTGATAATATAATGTCTTTTTTCATGGCTTACTTACTTCTTTTTTTGCGTGCTAATGTTTGGATACACTCTCTGCGTGGGATAATGACAGATACACCACGATATTCGATCTCTTCGCGTATGATTTGCTTCATCTCTTCGTAGTTTTTCTTCAATGGAACAACTACGCGGATATGGGCGGGCTCTACTCCAAGACCTGCGCAGATAGCTTCAATGCGTCCGGTTCCGGCAGAATCCTGTCCACCTGTCATGGCAGTAGTTTCGTTGTCGGAAATTATAATGGTTACATTGGCGTTTTCATTTACGCAGTCGAGTAATCCCGTCATTCCTGAATGGGTGAAAGTAGAGTCGCCGATTACGGCTACAGCCGGATAAAGACCGCCATCTGCTGCACCTTTTGCCATTGTGATAGAAGCCCCCATGTCTACACATGAGTTGATAGCGTTGAATGGAGCGTTTGCGCCAAGTGTGTAACAACCAATATCGCTGAATACTTTATGAGAAGGATACTCTTCTTTAAGAACCTCGGTCAGCCTGATGTACATATCACGGTGTCCGCATCCTTCACAAAGTGCTGGGGGGCGCATTTCTACTAGAGAGGGGATACCGAATTCTGATTTGTTTTCTTTTCCCACTGCACGGGCTACCGAGTCGGGATTTAACTCTCCGTCTTGTGACAGTGTGCCGTCTAAACGTCCTTTTACTTTAACGCCAATACCTAAATAACCTTTTAATTGCTTTTCTACGAATGGCTGACCGTCTTCCAGAACGAGGATTTCGTCGCAAGATTCGATTAATTGGTACAGTTGTTTTTTAGGCAATGGATATTGACCGATTTTAAGTACCGGGTATTCACAACCTTCAGGATAGTTTTCCATCAGGTAGTTGTAGCCGATACCGCAAGCGATGATTCCTAATTTTTTGTTAGGACCATCCGTATATTGGTTGTAAGGTGATTCTTCGGAAGCTTTGATAAACTCGTCCTGACAGGAGAGCAATATTTTGTAACGTTTACGGGCATTTCCCGGCAACAGGATGAACTGGCGCGGATCTTCGCTGAAAGATATGCCGTTCTGTGGCTTTTGCTCTTTACGCTCTACTCCGGAACGGGAGTGGGCAAGGCGGGTGACCATACGCATTAAAATAGGTTCACCTAGTTTTTCAGAAAATTCGAAACCATTATATACCATGTCATACGCCTCTTGCTGGTTACTGGGCTCGTACATTGGTATCAATGAAAAATCTCCGTAAAAACGGCTGTCTTGCTCATTCTGAGAAGAGTGCATGCTGGGGTCATCTGCTGCTATCACGATTAATCCGCCTTTCACGCCGGTGATGGCAGAATTGACGAAACAGTCGGCAGCTACGTTCATACCTACGTGTTTCATACAAACTAATGCCCGTTTGCCTACGAAAGACATACCTAATGCAGCTTCCATTGCTGTTTTTTCATTGGAACACCAACGGTTGTGTATATTCTGTTCGGTCGTTATAGGGGCCATTTGAATATATTCCGTAATCTCAGTTGAAGGAGTACCAGGATAGGCATAAACACCTGAAAGTCCGGCATCCAGTGCAGCTTGTGCAATGGCTTCATCGCCAAGTAAGAGTTGCTTGCTCATATTTATTTCTTTTATTTAGTGTTGATCACAGTTTGTTAATCTATCGGGCAAAGATAGGATTTTCAGTCCGTTTTATCACAAATTTACTTGAAAATCTTTCTTTCATTCAGTGCTTTCCAGTATTTTCTTGCATTTGCCATATGATCGGCATAATTGGAAGCAAAATTATGGGTTCCTGAGAAATCTTCTTTGGCACACATATAAATATAGTTATGTTTTGTATAGTTCAATACACTGTCTATTCCTTTTTTTGAGGGAATGCGGATAGGACCGGGCGGTAGTCCGGTATTGATATAGGTATTGTAGGGTGAATTAATTTTCAGATGTTCATTGGTGATACGGCGTAAACCAAAATCTTGCAGGGCAAATTTTACGGTGGGGTCTGCCTGCAAAGGCATATCCTTCTGTAAACGATTGATATATAGTCCGGCTACCATTGGTTTTTCTTCATTGTTGTTGGTTTCTTCTTCAACAATGGAAGCCAGTGTACTAACTTCTTCTGGTGTCATTCCGATGGCGGTGGCTTGTGCGAGACGTTCATTGTTCCAGAAACGTTCGTGTTCTCTCTGCATGCGTTTGAAGAAATCTTCTGTGCTCATATCCCAATACACTTGGTAAGTCTCCGGTATGAAAAGGCTTGGAAGAGTTGTTTCTGTGTATCCCATTCTACTCTGAAAAGAAGAATCAAACAGTTGGCTGGCAATTTCGGCGGAGTCTATCATGAGCTGTTTTCCAACACTTCGTGCCAGGCGGTCTAGTGTCCGGACGCTTCCAATAGTGAGGTTGACTGGTTCCTGGTATCCTCTGGAAAAGCGGCTATATACGTGGTAGACATTATCATTCGGGCGAATAGCATAGCGTCCAGTATGAATATTCTGTTTGAAATCTTTATATTTAGCCATCCAGTGAAATCCCGATAATTTATTGACATGTCCGAACTTCTTTATTTTGTTATATATGGAATCGGCGGTATCGTCTCGGTCTACATAGATGTAAACGGTTTTAGATGGATGGAATTGAGGAGCAAACAGATAATAATAAACGGTTCCTCCGGCGATGGCACAAAGAAGGAATGTTCCAATCAGAATTGATAATAAAATGTTTCTTTTTTTTTTGTTCATCTTTTTAGCTGTTTAAAAAGTTCGTCAAAGATAAAAAGAATTTGGATAGAGACGGTTTCTTTCTGTTTAATTTTAGTTAGGTTGGATATTAGTTAATTGGGCCATTGGAAGTAATTCTCTTCTGCTTCAATTTTGTTTTCTATTTCGTCAGGCAGAGATGCGAAGAAATCCATATTGGTAAGCCGTTCAATGCTATCTACTGTTACTGCGTATGTAGAGAGAGGCTCCAAAGCTTGTCTGTTATTGAACAGGAAGCCGATAGCCTGCATAGGTTTGACGAAAGGAGAGAGGACTACTTTGAAATACTGTTGGGGTACTGCAACTTTATTTTTCCCGATTGTTTTTGGCTGCTTGGTTATAATGGGACCGCAGATAATGATAATAGCGCTGTCTGCTATCGCCCAATCCCGGATTTTCTCTTCTAGATTTTTCCAGCCTCTTCTGTTCAGTTGTGGGTGTTGTGGACACATATTGCTGAAATAGAACGATTCTTTCATGGCTTGCGGACTCCATTTCATATCCGCAGCCGGTGCCATATGCCCTTTGTCATATCCTGAACGTGTATAATCTGCATTAGTTGCAATTGTTCCTTTTACTAACGGGTCAGCTATAAAGCGGTTGTTTCTTTTTTCTTTTCCTTTTGTTTCCTCTCGGGTCAATTCATAAGAAACCCAATTTGGAAGTTTCAACTCCTTATTATAGGAAACGGTATATCCGGTGTGGCGGATTATTTGCTCTTGTTGGGGAGTCAGCGATATAGGGATTGCCAGTTCTTTGCTGGATAGAACCTGAAGTGATGTACTTGTTTGTGGTTCGTCTTTTTGAGAACTCCTGATTTGTTGGCAATATAAATGGACACCATATATAATAGGGATAAGGGCAATGAGAGCGATTATACATCCTAATTTATAATTAAAGCGTGATTTCTTCTTGAATAATTTCCTTTTTTTACCTTTTTTACTTCGATTCATTGATTTACTGGTGATAATGGTATGTTTGATTTATTCTTCTTTTCTCATACTGAATTCGCAACCACAATATTGCTGGTTGTAGAAATTGTATTCTTTAATGATGGCAATGCGGCGTTCACTAAGTCCACCTTTGCGCCAATTCTGTTCCCAGTATATGACATCGGGATAGTTTGCTGTGGCATATTGTCCGGCTTCATTTATCTGTTCCAAACTTTTCCAGCGACTGGAAGCAAGTGTGGTTGTAATGACGGAAAATCCATGTTCGTGTGCATAGCGGGCAGTCTCCAGTAGACGGACTTTGAAACAGCGCAGACAACGTCCACCTCTTTCTGGTTCCTGCTCCATTCCTGTCATTTGGCATCGCCAGACTTCATGGTTGTAATCGGCATCTATGATTTCTAGTCCTAAAGATTGTGCATAGCGTGTACATTCATCCTTTCTTATGTTATACTCTTCCAGTGGATAGATGTTAGGATTGCAATAATAAATCACAGGTGTAATATTATGTTGCATCAGACATTCGATGATAGCTGACGAACAGGGAGCGCAACAGGTATGAAGTAAAATCTTGTCGGCTCCTTTCGGAACTTCGAGTTGGAATTTTTTTTTCATGCCGTAAAGTTAGTATTTATTTGCCATACCAGTCAATAGATTATCATTTATTCAGAATAGATTTTATAAAAATAGGGAGAAACTGATATGGACTATTTTGTCTTTTATAAAATCTCTTTTGCGGGATAATTTTGCTAAATGAATCAGAACTAATTAATTAATTTCATTTTTTTAGTAATTTTGCCGCTCAACTCAATAACGGAACATGATGGATGAATTACACAATGGGCAGCAGGAACAATATGCTGAGTCCGGTAAGAAAAAGAATATTCAGAAAATAGTAAAGAGAATTTTAGTTGCGGCAGGATTAGCTTTGGTGGTATATGTTGTATATTCCATCGTTTACCTGTTTATTTCGCCCGATCGCAATATCCAGCAGATTTATTTGGTCCCCGAAGATGCCGCATTTATTATTCAGTCATCAGCTCCGATTGAAGATTGGGAAAAATTTAGTGGAAGCGAGACATGGCAATGTCTGAAGAAAGCGAAATCTTTTGAGGAAGTGACAGCGAGTGTCGAAAAACTCGATTCAGTAGTTAAAAGTAACAAAGTGTTATTGTCTCTTGTCGGAGAGCGGGATATGCTTATTTCACTTCATAAGACTCGTGCCACCAATTGGGATTTCCTGCTTATCCTGGATATGCAGAAAGCATCGAAGATGGATTTATTGAAAGATCAGGTTGAAACGGTATTAGTTATGAGTGGTTTTACGGTTACTAACCGAATGCATAATGGCGTCAATATACTTGAAATGCGTGATCCTGATACGCGTGATATTTTCTACATTGCTTTTGTGGATAATCATTTAGTGGGTTCTTATACATCTACGCTTGTTGAATCTGCTATTAACTCACGCAACAAACCTAAAATCGGGCTAGATCAGTCTTTTATTGAAACAGAAAAGTTAGTTTCGGGTAAAGGACTTGTCAGAGTCTTTATCAATTATGCGCGCGTTCCTCAGTTCATGTCTATTTATTTAGGGGCAAGAAATGAATATATTGATCTCTTCAGCAACTCTATGAATTTTGCCGGTCTTTATTTGAATGCGAATGAAGACAGAATAGAAGTGAAAGGTTATACTTTGCGGAAAGATTCTGCCGATCCTTATGTTATTGCTTTGTTGAATTCGGGGAAACATAAGATGAAAGCGCATGAAATTCTTTCCGGACGTACCGCTCTTTATACGAATATAGGTTTCAATAATCCGGCGACTTTTGTGAAGGAGTTGGAAAGTGCGCTTTCTGTATATGATAAACAGTTGTATGACTCTTATCAGAGTTCCAGAAAGAAGATTGAAGGATTATTCGGTATCTCTTTAGAGGATAACTTTCTGAGTTGGATGGCAGGTGAATTTGCCATTACGCAATCCGAACCGGGATTGTTGGGGCGTGATCCTGAGCTTATTCTGGCTGTCAAGGCTAAAAGTATAAAAGATGCCCGCAAGAATATGGAACTTATAGAGAAGAAAATAAAGCGGCGTACACCGGTTAAGGTGAAGACGGTAAATTATAAGGATTTTGAGATCAATTATGTTGAGATGAAGGGCTTCTTCCGCCTGTTTTTCGGAAAATTGTTTGATAAATTCGAGAAACCATATTACACTTATGTAGATGATTATGTGGTTTTTAGTAATAAAGCTTCTTCTTTACTTTCATTTGTAGAGGACTACGGGCAAAAAAAATTACTAAAAAATAATCAAGGATTTAAGGATGCATTTTCATATTTGAAGTCTAGTTCTACTATTTTCTTATATACAGACGTACATAAGTTCTATTCTCAGTTAAAGCCGATGATGAATGTTAGTACATGGAATGAAATACAATCTAATAAAGATGTTTTGTTTTCATTTCCTTATTGGACTATGCAGGTGATAGGGGATGGCTGGTCAACTTCTTTGCAATATGTTATGGACTATACACCCTATGAACCTAAGGAGGAGGTTATTTCAGTTGCTACTGATGAAGACGATGAAGAAATGGATGAAGATGTTGAAACAGAAAAAGAGCAGATGAGTGAGCTGAAACGTTTCTATGTCGAAAAGTTTGAAGGAAATGTTCTGAGGGAGTTTTATCCTGAAGGAGCATTAAAGAGCGAGTCGGAAGTAAAAGAGGGGAAACGGCATGGACGTTACCGTGAATATTATGAAGATGGTACTTTGAAACTTCGCGGGAAATATGCTAATAATAAACCTAAAGGTACGTGGAAATACTATACTGATGAAGGGAAATTTGATCATAAAGAGAAGTTTTAGATTTAGTCAACAAAAGTCGATTTAAAATTTAAACTCAAAAAAATGTCGGATTCTTTTTGTTTTTTCAAATAAAGCTGTAATTTTGCACGCCGTAAACGAGAGACAAATGCCGCTATAGCTCAGTTGGTAGAGCAACGCATTCGTAACGCGTAGGTCGCCAGTTCAAGTCTGGCTAGCGGCTCTCAAATAAAACGCTGATTATTAACTATTTAATCAGCGTTTTTCTTTTCTGAAAATTCGATTCCGAATAAAAAAAACATAAATCTGCGTATATATTTGCACAAAATTGTATAGTAGAATTGTGTTTTGATTATTCGACTATGGCAACAATCAGATTAACAGTTTTAAATTCCATTAAGGAACATGATGGCAGGCTTCCCATCTTAGTCTGCATCTCCCAAAAGAAAGAACGTGCCTACATCAAAACAGAGTTTCTGTTAGATGATATTGCAGAATTTGACAACGGTAAAGTCGTTTACCGGAAGGATGCGAATATTATGAATAAAAGGCTTGAATTTGTGTTTTCACAATACAAAGAGAAATTCAATTCTATTGAATGCATAGACTATTTTTCTGCACTTCAGATAAAACGGATTATAATATCCAAGGAACGCCCTTCACATATTTCGTTTTTAGAGTTCTGGAAACAGCGCATAAATGAAATCAGAGAAGAGGGTAGGGAAAGCTATGCCAAAATGAACGAGGAGACTGTACGGGTGTTTACTAATGCGGAAGGGGATGTACCTATTCCTGCAATTAATACTTTATTGGTAGAGCATTTTAAAAAGTGGATGATAAAAAAAGGCTATGCTAATGGAAACATCGGATTGAGATTAACCCATCTGAAAGCCCGGATAAACGAGTTGATAAAAACTGGGGTTCTTAAAACAGACATACACCCATTTGCGTACACGAAAATACCAACAGCCGAACCTAAAGAATGCGATCTTTCAATAGAAGAATTTCAGAAAATACAAAGAACGGAAGTTGAAGGAAAACGATTGAATTTAGGTAGGGATATGTTTCTACTCTCTTTCTATTTGTGCGGTATCAATCTGAAAGATTTATTATCAGTCGATTTGTCGGTGGATATACTTTCTTTTGAAAGAATCAAGACTGTTCATGCTAGGACAGGGAAATCAGTCATAACGATACCCATACACAGTGAAGCGAAAGCAATTATCAGTAAGTACATAAATAAAAAAGGATTTTTGGATTTGGGGTATTCTTATACCTATTCTAATTTGCAAAAGTATATCAATCTTTGCATGAGGGAACTAAAAGAGCACTTAGGAATCAAACAGACATTGTGTTTCTATTCTGCTCGTAAGACTTTTGCACAATTCGCCTCTGAACTTGGTATACCTGACGGAGTGATAGATTATTGTCTCGGTCATTCGGACAAGAGTAGGGGAGTTATCCGATATTATACGAAGGTAAAGCAAAAGCAAGCGGAAATAGCCATAAACAGGGTGGTAGACTATACCAACAATCCAGAAAAATATACTGAATATATAGAGATGAGAGCTGATATCATGATGATGAAAGGATAAACAGCAGCCTATTCGACTGCCTTTATTTGTTGTACCTCTAACTTCGGTTTATTATGTAACGAATCTACTACAGTTTCCACTGGTCCAATCTTATCTATTACTGATTGGCTAGTTTTTGATAGCGTAAAAACTAATATAGCATATATGCCTATTAATACTACTCCTGCTATGCAACGACCTGTTTTTAAATATTGATACCAATTTATCCTCTGAATTAATAATGGCGAAATAAATAAATACAAAGATGCAAAAAGTAATAATAATACTCCAAAGCCAATCGTATTAGCTATCAATTGATATAAATTTAGAGTTGTATTGTTGATAAATATATCTACAATTCCAAAAAGAAAAGTAATAGCTGCTGTAAATATCGCTATTAAATCATAAGCTTTTTTATCTGAAGTTTTAATATCATTTTTTATCTGAGTTATTTCTTTTCTTTCTATTGATAGATCACAACGGAACCTTAAATACTCTTTGGTTCTATTAAATTGCTCCAATCGTTCTTTCAACGTGTTATAATCAATATATTTCGCATAAGCCGAAGGCACAAATAGTTTTATTGATTTATCCACACAGTACATAGACTCTTCAAATGGCAATTGAAAAGGGAAAAACTGATGAGCCCGACTCCATTCATAAGATTCTCTATATAAAATAATAATGCGCCCAAGTTCTTCCAATTTATCTTCTATTAGCTTATCATCAAAATCTCCTTTTTCTATATGAAGTTCAATACATTTAATAATAGCTTCTATAGCCTTTTCATATGGATGGAAATTTTTCACTCCAGTTTTCGCTTGTATATTCTCTATGTGTCGAAGTTCTTCTTTTATTTGTTTCAAATTGGGTTCGCATTTTTGTGTATAAAACGAAAAGCGACAATTATGCAAGAAATTCAATATAGAATTCAATGAAAATTTATTATATTCCTCTACCGAATTACTAGGATTTATAAACTCTCTCGAATTTCGTTTTATTTGATATATATCTGAGAACTTTTTAAGAACAAAATCCATTTTAACAATATCAGACTTATTAGAAAGATTTTGTTTATAATATTTCATCAGCAAAACAAATGATTTCAATTCAGGATTTACCCCACTAATATCATTTAAAAGTTCATTTGCTTGTGATTCTGAATCACATTCTCTTGCAATAAACCCATCATAATCCCCAATATCTAAATCCTTAGGATTTATGCATATAGCACTTGATTCTGTATTAATATAAAAAGGAGATTCTTTAATATTGTATATTATAAAATGGCATTTGTGGAGCAAGACAGCTAAAACAGACCTTCTTTCAGAACTCCCTTCAGAAATGTATTCCTTTAATCTATCTCTACTTATAAGTAGATTTTGGAATTCATCTTCACCAATAGGAAACCGATAATCAAACAAACATAAAGGAATTGTAATCTCTGGAAATAATTTAAGAATTTTGTCAGTTGAATTAATGTTTTTCAATTTGTAGAAACCATATTTATATTGGTTCCCCTCAGTACTAAATTTGTTTTTCGAAATTGTTACAAAATAATTATAGTGTTGTAATGCATTATAGATTGAGTAATTCAAATCCCTATATCGTGACAGCAACTTATCAACCTTTTCACTTCCAGAGTCTGAAAGTGATGGCGGAGCATATTCCACTGTCGTTTTGGCAAGAAAATTATTTAGTACATCTAGAAAATTAGGAACATTAATATATTCCCCACTAATAATCGACCTACTTAACAGTATAAAACATGTCTCAAAGAAATTTTCAATTTGAGCACTTTTATCAAAAAAGACAGATTCTTCCTCACTACTATTGGGAAGCCAAGATTCTGGAAACTCTTCTATAAAGTGATTATAACACTGCTCTAATATAAACCCCATCCTACTTGTTTTGTTTATTCAAAGTATTTATTTCTATCATTTCTAATCGATTCTACAGTCATTTTGTAACTTGACATTTCCATTAACCTAGCAAAAGCTATGGATTGTCTCCAACTTTCCCATTTATGTGTAATCTCTACCAAAGAAAAAGCATTTAATAATATAAGATGCTTATTTTTCTCTTTTAAGGTATTGACAGCATCTTTTATTTGAGTGTAATCTTCTATTTTATAAGGTAATATCACATTCTCCTTTTTGACAATAGACCTTTCTGTTACAATATAAGATGGCAATCTGTTATCTTGAATAGCATTATATATATCACTCTCCACTGGTCCATAAGGCAATGCATGAAAATTATTAAAAACATCCAATAAATCTCTTGCACCTTCCCTCTTTGGTGCAGCAGTTAAAAATAAAAGCTTGAGTACGGATAACTTAGAACAGTTCTGAAAATTCATGGATTCTTTACCCTCATCTTTATACCATTGTTCAAAGAGAGACAACATATAATCAAAGGCAAATATTTTATTCATAACAACCGTATTAAGTTTATAATAGCAATGCTTACATCATTAAATTAGTTTGCAAATAAAGTAATTATTCTCTCTTATTCTGTTTTTTGTTAACATTCTTAAGCAAATAGTAACACTATAACTATTAAGTTGTACACTTAAATTTACCATACAATCACATTCCAACTCACCCCTGCACCAACATACCAACCACTTCTTGGGTAACTATATCCAACTTGCAAACCAAATCCCCATCGTTTTTTCTTCTGTAAGGGTGCAAGAGTGATAATTTTATTGTCCCTGTACAACTCCATGGAATCAAGGCTTGGCTTATATCCACTAACTACCGCACGGTAATCATCTGTCTTATACTCCTTGCTTGTAATAGGTATAAGTACCGGAATAGAGTCGTCTTCTACGGTTCTGTTGGTGGTAGTATCTATCAAAATCGGTAAATATACCGTATCAGTACGTTTCAAAGTCTCCCTTACCGGCTTAAGGATTGTGTCTCTTACTGTATCCCGGATACGAACTGTATCTCCTTTTACATACATAGGTTGTGGCTCGTGCGGATTACAACGCATCCACACGACCACGCCAAGCAGCAGGCAGACTAATATCCAAGGGAGTGACCTCATAGGATACTATCGTTTGAAGTCCACTCGGAAGTTGAGAGCAATTCTTCAAGTTCTGAGCCTTCGTAGACCGGATAAGGATAAAACGGTTCTTGTGGCGTTTCTTCATCCTCCTGTAAAGAGAGCGCCACAGCAGACGGGAACAGTTTCTCGTAATTGTCTACCTTCATAATCACTTTAGTGCCATCAATGCTTTTTCTTGGAACCAAGTGTAATTCATCGAGCACCTCTTGCGGTATCTCGTTCAGATTCTCTGAGGGAAATGTAATGTATTTCATAATTACTTTTTAAATATTGGGTTATTCACATCAATCAATTCGTCTTTAGCAAACAGATTCTTTAGCATGTTGATAGATAGCATATCAATAGTCTTAGAATAGAGCATAGCTTTGTAGAATACTCCTTTCCAATAATATACATTTCGATATATACCAACGCATATACCTTCTCTATCTTTAATAGTGCCTTTATTTATTGTTTTCCCATTATAATTAGTAGAAGTCATATAAGTAATTAATTCTGGCAGTTCAACACTACTTGTTAATACGCCAAAAGAGCTTACTTGGTCATTTCCACCTTTAAACTCTAACATAAATGCAGAACCATTGTCATAAAACCCTGAGCCTTTACATAAGAAAGCTGAATTTACTGGAGTATCTAATATAGTTCTCTTAGCAATAACTGTAAAATCAGTGAGAGCTGGAATAATAGTATTAATAAGATGGTCATCTACACCGTCACCGACAAGACCATTCTGATACTGGGCTACTTGTTCTATAACAATATTACAGTTACCAACAAAAGTACAACCTAATTCCTGATAAGCTCTATTTTCTGTCAAACTCCAATCAACTTCATGTACTCCATCAGATTCAGCAGTATAAATAATATCGTTAGTATATCCAAATTGAATGGCTTGACCTTGCTGTAAACCTGTTATCTTATAGTAAGCCTTTTTATTGATATTTGTCCTTGCGTAGAAAGAATCAACACTAGCTATATTAGATTTAGTTATTCTAATAGTAGTGTTATTAATCTGTTCTCTTTCTATATAACGATTTCCTCCATAGGGAATCCATTGATTGAATAACCAAGTATCAGCAATTTCACTATAACCACTCTCTGTATTATAAGCAAAATTATTAGCAGTAAGTCTTCTGTTATTCAATTCTGTAATATTTCCAGTATCATGATATAAATCTAAAGCAGCTAGACCTGCCTTAGATTTATCAATAAGTATATGATGAGCATTACTTGCTTGATTTAAGTTCAAGTAATCAATATCTTGTGTAGCTCTATTAGCTTTACCATAAGCATCCCAATAATAATCCGAACTTTCTACGTAACCACCTTCAATTCCTACTATGTCATTCAGTTCTTTGATTTCATCTTCATCACTTATTTCGGGGAAGGACATGAATACAAACAAAGCAAATTTGGAAAAATTGGCAGCAGCCGACCTGCTAGCTCCAATAACGGGAGATTGAGTATTTTGTTCGTTAGCTCCATTATTCGTAATGGTCAAGTTATGAGTAATATTAAGTAGCTGTTGACAAGTTATATTTGCGTTTAAAACGCCATCAATATAAGTCTTACCATTAGTGTTTCTAGCATTATAAGCTACACTGTCTGCTTCCGTTGTATTATAAACCGCAAAATGCCAAGGTTGACCGGAAGATTTTCTTTGGTCATACAGAACTCCATTCATGTTCTGCGTATTCACCTTCATCAATACCTGCTTAGCACCATGAGACAACGTAGGTATAGTAATGAAATCCTCTACTCCATCAAGACAGAATGAGCCTTCGTAATTTCCAACTTCTTCGATTACTAATGTTGTCCAGTCTAAGCCAAGAACATTAACGGAAAAGTTAACAGACTTGCCTGTAGTGTTAATAGCTTCAATATCATTCGTTCCATTAAACAATTCTATAAATGTCCCGGATTGATACAAATAGACATGTCCAGTACTCGGAATACCGGATATCTTTAGTTTAGATTTAGGATACGAAGTATTTGCATGCCAATTAGCTAACCTAGTATTGCTAAGTTTACCTACTATACGAATAGTATTGTCATTAAGTACTACATTGTCACTAACAGTTGTAAACTGTTCAAAGTTCAAAACATACCCATTAGCTCCACTCATTCCAGCATAAGCAGAATTGTTTATCTTACCATGATTACCTTTTCCTGTAAGGTCGGGAATATACCCTAGAATCTTATAAGAACTATTTGGTATTCTTAGAGTCTGAGGAGCAAGAATACAGTTGGGTTCGTTGTCTTTCTTATAACTATGAACATTGGTAAATGTCATAGATTTAGCAACCTTAATAGTGCTTCCCCAATTACTAATAAGAACTCCATTATATGATACTCCACCACTAACAGCATATAATTCCGGCAAAAGATTAGTATGATTTACAAAAGTTACCTCACTACCTACTTTTAACTTATCTCCCCAAGTAATATTTTTATCATTCTGTCTTAGATTAACTATTGCCGGATAAGGCTGGACAATATCCTCGTATCTAATGTATTCATCAATAGTGATGTCTATCTTTTGAGGAGATTTAGTAACAGTAGCATCGTAAATGTAAAACCTTCCATTAGAATAATCCGTTTCAGGTATATCTACACCATTAACCTTTAATGAAGAGACTTCACTAGTGTCATCATTCATCACCACAGAGATTCTAAGAATAGAACCAACAGGAAGATAAGAACCAGGCTGTATTAGTCCACCTTGTCCATTTCTGTATTCAATCCTAAAATATTTTCCTGTACTATTTATAATCGGTCTTACTTCCACCATATCGGGATACAGAGTACCCAACTTATACCTCTTTAGTTGACGTTCTAACAGGAACTCGGAGAGGGTGTAAGGAAATAACAAGAAACTCCATAGTGCTATATTAGCATATTGTCGGTCGACACCAAAACGTCCAATAGTTAATCCTTCACCTTTATTGATAATTACTCCTTTGTTAATAGTTCTACCATTATAGATATATGTAGATTGGTAACTAATCTTTCTATTTAATTCCATAGGAGATAGAACAGTAGTTTCTCCAAAGGAATAAGGTCTTGTAGAATCTGTAATAGCAAATTCAAATAGGAATGGAACAGCAGTAGTACCTTTTATATCTGAACTCACTGGAACTCCACTACTTTTCAAACTAGGATAAGCTCTATCAACTGCAACAGTATAGTCCTTTAATCCTAAGTCTCCTACAAACTGACCGTAGTCCTCTACTGCATCAAAGACTAATGCTCCTTCATAGTCGGAGATTTGTTCAATAGTAACTCCTATATAGGCTTCTTTAGGAAAGTTACCATTAATAGCAAATCCAACTCCGCTTGCATATGGATGACTATAAGGAAGGTCATATTCTCCATCAGTATTAATAATTATTGATTCTCTAACACTACCTTCTCTACTATATACATAAGAAATATTTGCATCCTTAGGAATGCCAGTAATTTTGGCTTTAAATGCTTTAATTTCACTCTGTAATTTCCAAGCAATAAAATTACCACCATTAATGTCACCGACTTTATTGACACGCAATTTATCATGGCTAATTATTGCTGTTCCATTGGTCATTTGAAACCAAGTTTTAAAATCTTCATTATATTTGCCAATCCCACTACCTAACTTCTTAGCAAAATTGTACAACTGCATATTACGACCATTGCCACTAAAGTCTTTCAGATACCAATCTGCATCGGGAGTATCATTGCTTAGACCTTGTTTCTTTACGTCATAGTACACATCAGGCTTAACATACTTGTCCAAATTGTAGTAGGCTATTACTTGATTGATTTCGTCAGTGGTTAATGCTCTTTTGGCAATGAAAGTCCAATACCATGCGACTTGACTAAGTTCGTAAACAATTCCAGTATTTAAACGATAACCTTCTACTGAAAATACTCCATCTAATTTACCATTAGTTATTTCTCTACCAAAATCATTTTTATCTCCTAAGATATCTTTTATATCAGTAGTATTTGAAGATGGAATACTTGCATTATAGTTTATATTCTTTATAGTATAACCACTTATTGATAATTTCCCTCCAGAGTTATTAATAAATCTAGTTCTTATAAACCCTTCTACATAAGGTCTTATTTGATTATTATATGTAGCTTTATCATTAGTAAGATTACACATCATTGTTACGACACTAAGCTCAGTACTACCATCAAGCATTTCCTGTACAGTCTTACTAGAAACAATTAAGTCATCAACTCCATCAGTTACCAGTGCGCCTTGGAAAGAAGGAATTTGGGTTATTGAACAAAAGCCATCTCCTGTAACCATAAATCCTACCCATGCATTATCTTCTTCAGTGTACTTTGTTAGATAAGATGCAGGTAATCTATATTTTCCACTTTTGCTTATTCCTATGGACTTACGTTTACCACTTTCGTCTATATAACTATAACTAATAATCTTACTTCCTTTGTTTACAACCTCTATAGTAAAAGAAGGAATATCTTTACCTAAACTTATATTATTGAAAACTCTACTATAATTGGCTGTAGTGATAATACTGAATGGTGTTAACTCTGAATGAGTATTTGACCAATTTGTAAAATCCTCTTCATACTTCCCATACCCGCTATTCAGTTTGTAAGCCGCATTGCTAATTACGAACGGATTGTCGGGGTCAACCAAGTTCTTGATTACAGCCCTGTCAGGGTCATCGTTGCTTTTACCGTCACAGATACAGACAGCGACCAAAGATGCCAATACTTCCGGGTCAATGTAGGGACGGGCGGAAGAACCGGAAGAAGCTCCCGGAACTCCAAGCCTAATAGCATTCAGACGAATAGGATCAATCCCTATTGCGTCAAGCCTTATCGGATTTAATCCTATTGCTTCCATCACTCTTCTGATTCAAAATATTGAGCCTTGATAGGCTGTTGTGTAGATTCTAGTTTGATATATTGACCTTTCTTAAGACCAATGACAGGGCGGGCGAAAATCTTACCACACAACCGGGTTTCTACCGATTGGAAGTTTTCGCTATCGTAGCTGATGAAGAACTGTAACGAGCTTCCCTTTTCGAATTCAAGTTGCAAACCAATGCTTTCTTGATTCACTTGTATAGGGTCACTTACATATTTATCTTCTACCTGATTGAATGTAATATCTTTTAATGCCATGATTGAAATCTCCTATTGATTAAAGTTTATAATAAAGCCCATCCGGCTTCTATGTCAGCCATGACAGCCGGAGCATTGTTCTCTACCTGTGAGATTGCGGCAGCGAAAGCGCACATGGTCGTTTTGTCATTAATGTCCGGAACGTATGTGTTCGGGACTTGCATTTCACTACATACACGGCTGATATATCCGGCTGTATTGTTCTCATTCTCCGGTGCCCACCGCTTAATGAAGTCGGCAATCGTCTGACAGCCGTGTCTTTTACGGTAATTCTGTAAAGTACGGATAAGGGCACGGTAGCCCCATCTCATTTCTTTGAACTGGAAGAACGATTTGTCTTCCTGCTTTTCTCTCAGTCCCTGCCATTTGTCCTTTGTGATACGGATATTGCCGGGGTTATTATTTCTCAGGCCTCTTGATATACTCATGTTTATTTTCTCCTATACGATTAACGTTAATACTCCAATTTGAATCACTTGTCCGATAAAACCGCCTATCAGCGTGGCGGCAATATCGAGCCAGTCCCATTCGTTACCGTATGCACGGTCTTTAAACTCCATGCCAGCAGCCAGTCCCGCTACAAACAGGATGGTAAATAATGCACCTGCCGGGATGGCGTAAAGCAGGTGCTTTGGGCGGTTACTTTCATTCATCCAGCCCATCACTTTTTGTTTTATCGTTAAACAGCATCTCGGAAGCCAGTTTTACAAAGTCTTCCTTGTTCTCTATAATTACCGACATGGTGCGTTCCGCTTTTCTCAACTCCGCTTTTTCCCAGCTTTTTTCACGCACTGACTTGAATTCACAGAAGATACAGTAAGCGGCCCATAGCATGCAGAATACGGGGAACGGCACAACAACACTACATAACAGGTCTATAAAGCATAGCACCATGAACGGAGAGAAGTATTTCTGAGCCTTTGTTGCCGTTTTCTTGTATCCGGTAGATGTACGGGCTTCCCCTCTTTCTTTCGCTTTGTAAATGCCGAAAACGAAATCTACAATCATAGCTCCCAACATGGCAGCCATGGCAAGAGCAATAAGGATAATATGGGTTAACATATGCTCCCTGATAAATGTCTCAATCACATCTCTCATACGATACAAGTAAGATAAACGGTTAACAATGAAATTACCTCTATCCAGAACATCGGTTTTCGCTTGATAAAGTCGGAGATGAAATTGCCCGTCCAATATCTTTTCATGGAGATAGCCATGTACGCGATGAATCCATACCATAACAGTAACCAATACCAACTATTGCAACCTACCCATATCTGGGAGAAGATTAAGGCTATACATGAACCGACAATATGAGGTATCTTATCCTCTACTTTGAAATTAGGAGATACTCCCAATACAATCATGCCGATAACTGAGATGAACACAAGGAACTGGCTGTTTTCCGTACTGGCTTCAAATGCGGGCGGAAGAAGCAGAAGGCTGGCACCAATCATGCACAATCCGAACCAAAATTTGTGTGTCAGCGCATAGTAGGTGGCACTGATTGAATAAGGGATTTCTTTCCCTTTTTTAATCATCGCAAAGACATAGCCAGCGATGAGAATGAATGATAATAGTACTAATGTAATCATAGCTTTATCTGTTTTTAATTAATAAATTCGTAAACTTATCCTAATTGATGAACACTAATTAAGACATAATCTGTTCCATCAGCAGTTGTAAACCGAAGTATCACAAGCCTTGGTTGCCCTGTTTGATTCTGTGACACTACAACCGAAACCTTGGTTGCACCGGCAACGCCCGATTTCTGCATGACATTTATCCAACTGGCATTAATGCCCAAATCTCCATCATAAATCCAATCCTTTAGAGATACCAGATAAGCCGAAAAAACTCCACCCGCTTTAGGAATATCCGGGAATCCCGCTATATTTGCCATTATTTCTTTAGAATCACCTGTGGTAGACTGCTGTATACAGCCAAACGCATATGTATCATATGTAGTTTCATCTGTTAATTCCAAAACGACCACTCGAGGACTATTGTTATTTTCGGAGACTTTAAAATCTACATAGGTTCTTCCTGCCAATCCTGAAGTCGGATTCATTTCAATATTCTTGGCTAAAGAATTGAACCAATTGTTTTCGCTGACAACTTCATACTCTCCACCTGAATATGCACTTCCATACAGTTCAGAGGGGAATGGCGGTTCAAGCGAGATGCCATTAATTGACGATTCAGCATCTTGAAACACATACAGTTTTACGACATATCCGGTGTCGACCAATTCAAATTCTAAATAGTCACCACGTGCATCGCCAGTATTGGCATTAATGTCCAGCATGAAGGTTGTTTCTCCTGCTGTCCCCGAATCGTTATCAGGTCTAGCCCATGCCGGATTATATGAGCATGTCCAGTTGCCGGTTGCCTTGATTGTCACTTCATATGAACCACCGGAAGCTGGGATACCGTCTATTGTATCGGGGCTGATAATCAAAGGCGGTTCTTTTCCTTCTTGTTGAATAACAAGCGTTCCAACCGTATCCGGTTTATCATCCAAAGCAAACTCAATTCTTCCTGTTCTTGTATTCCCAACATTAGCCGTTATATCAATAGATACATTATTATGTCCTTCCATGCCGTCTGATGGGGATATCTCCACCCATGATGGTTTACTTACAATTCTCCAACTGCCAGAAGCCTCTATATTGATGACACTGGAATATGCGTCCTTGGGAATGTTTATGGGATTCGGGTCGATAATTATATAATCATTCTGAGCCAACTGCTTTATCAACAGAGTAGAAACCGTATCTGCATCATCAAGCTTAAAAGTCATCACTCCCGAACGTTCAGAACCACTCTCATTCATCTCGACATCTATATTCACAATCGTTTTCCCGGCTTCACCGGTATAAATGTTCGGAACAGCCCATAATGGAGTATCCATACACGTCCAATTCCCAGAAGAGGTAATGACGATGTCGTAATTTGCGCCATTTTTTGGGATGTCTTGAATTACATCAGGTACTATATTCAGAAAATCGGAACTCGTATCCGATTCCCAAATTAGGGAATTTCCCAGATAAGCCTTTTTACACTTCATATTACCAAGCATAATCTTATTGGGGATACGATTTCCTATACGCAATTTTCTTGTATCTGCCATAAGCTTTACTCAGTTATAATGTAAAGAGTATGTTCGTCTTTTACGGCAAGAGCATCATATTGCGCCTGTGTCAACGGTGGAGCAATTGTATAACTGCTGGTTTTCCTTACCACCTTCCAAACATTTCCAATTGACGGTCCGTCATCCAAAGTATATGCAATCAGATTTCCTTCGTTATCATAGAACATTAAAGAAGTAGGCATCATGTCATCCATTGTACAGATGTTTAAAACGCCAAACCTATTATAGGAGTCATTAAGTGCCTCGTTTACTATGACAACTACCTTACCGGATTTGTATTGTTCGATAATGTTTATAACTTCATCACACTCTTCTTGTGTAATAGCCTTGTTATCTCTTCTATGGATATCACCGAAGTCAAGTTTGGTATTGTCTACCACATAGACAAATCCTGCTTGTACCTTATCCAACAGGTCATCAATATTTGAGCCTGAACGTTTGAACTTATAAATGTTTTCTTCTGCCATAATATACTTTATTAAATTATTCTTCCCATGAGAAATATTCTTCTCCGATTTCATTGAAATTAACTACATACCAAGCATAATAAACATAAGAACCATCATTATACTCCATAGACTTGACACGTAGTTCTGTTCCTGTTACATTTATTTTATTATATCTGCTTGATGTAAAAGGACTGAAGTGTCTATAAAGGAAACTTTTGTTATTATAATTCTTAACATAGTACTCAGGAGATGACCTTGTTACTATCCAATGTCCAAAAATAGACACTTCAATATTCGGAAATAGTGCAGGGTCAGGTAAGATAGCTATTTGCGTATATAAACCTACACCACCTCCATAAGCTAATCGAATATTGTATCCTTTGGATAAATCTAAAACGACCCCCTCGGATGATAAAGGATATTCTATATATGGGTAAGCAATATTTGCACGTATTTTCAATAATCCATTCTTGTTCCATTCTATATTATTGGATGCGAGAAATCCACTTCCGTCTTTTTTGAGTGCCCATTTGTCACCGTTTGATAATAGCTCATCGGCATTTATATTATCAGCTTTAAGGCGTGGCTTCCCGTTTTCTCCTATTTCAAAGACAGCAATCTGATTGCCTTCACTGTCATTTATAGTAAAATTATCGGTTGAAACGTCTATTTTGGCACCGTGTATTTTCAAACCTGTTATAGGGTCAAACTGAATAAACGATTTTTTATCCCGTGTGCCTGTATAGCTACGTCCGTACGTTTTTGAATAGAACTGCTGCGTCTCCTGGTCAAATCCTTCTTCTTTTACCGCCTTGCCATCCAGCGAATAAGAATCAATTCCTTGTAACATTTGTATGGTAGGAGCCGTGAGACCGTAAGCGGATAGAAGTATCGCGTTCTGGCGTGCCGGAACAGTACGGTGTCCCAATTGGATTATCTTGTCTCCAACCTGCGGAATATCGCTGCCTTCCGCACAGTCATCAACAGATAAATCTATATAATTGTCTCCTACAGCAACAACATATCTCCAATAATAGCGATTGGATACACCGGTATAAGCCCCTTCTTTGATGTTGAACTGCCTACACTGCGCAAGGTCACCGACTGCAAACTGGTTGATGATGGCTTTTTCTCCATCATCAGCCGTGAAATAGCAACGATAGACACCATTTTCAACTTTCGGGACAAACAACGCTTTTCCATCTGCATCATAAAGACGGGCGTTCTCAGAATCATATGCCGGAACAGGCGAGCTGTCTTCAACCTTAGTACATTCAATACTGGCTAGTGTAAGAAGTATCTCACCGCCTACCGACTGGAGTTCCTTGATTGTAAGAGATTCAAATATAGCTTTAAGGCGGACGTAGATTTCATCAAACTCCGCATATGAGCGTCCGGTTTTCGGGTCACGTTTGACCAGGAATCCTGTACCAAGCGCACCGCTTATGAAGTTCTGGGATTCAATCTTATCGGTTATGACACCACCAAGAAGCCTGATAAGATAATCCATTGTTTCTTCTTGTGTCTTATTCAGGAAGGTAGCAAGGGATTTTTGTGATGAGAACACGTTACGGTCAGACGGTAGCGTCTTATCATTTACCCCTATCACATAGATACTTGCCCCACCGCCACCGACTATGGAACTGGAGTAAGTTTGTCCCTTGTAGGTGAGAGAATCAAGTTTGCTTTCTATCTCTCCGATACGGGAATATGAAGCAGTTTCACCTACTGTATAGATGGGATGGTCGTAAGGAAAATCCAGTGGCCATTCAAAACCAATTATTCTTGATTGCCGTCCTTCGGGGAAAAACGCTTTGTTAATCAGGTTGACTTTAGCTCCTACCTCATAGGTACGAATATTGCCATTATTGTAAATGAAATCCGCATCCATCTCACAATCGTAGGTGGACGGGTCAATCATGGATTTCTTTACATAATCTTTAGCCTTTTTTAGAAGTGATTGCTCTGCATCCGGTAACATCTGTTCGGAAATGAATGCCGTATCGAAGCCGTAAAGGACATATGTGTCTGCGGGGACTTCTTCACCGTCTTCCATATGTGCGGCTTGCGGGAAAAGCGTATCGTCAGGAAGTGCACGCCCGTAGTCCTCATTGCGGACAATTTCAAAGGTTGTACCGGTGTTGTCGCTCTCTTTGAGATTAAGGGCGAAATCCAGTCCGGCAAGCTTCCCGGTTTGGAAAATTAGATGTAACTCTTCCAGAAGAAAGTCTTTCGTAAAGTTCTTCAGTCCGTAATCCTTGAATGTGTAGATAGGGTACTTGTTTCCGGTTGGCTCCTTTGTCTCTTCGTCTATTTCTTCCTTTTCTTCATGTGAGATACTGGATACAGAGCCGATATACTTGGGATATTCATCCTCGAATATAACTATCTCTTCGATGGCTTCCTCTTCCGGCATTTTCACGTTGTTGGGGTTGTCGTAGCGTTCATCTCCTATGTTGATACGTTCACCGGTTGGGCTGTATCTATAAGCGTCCACATAAGGAACACCTTCCGGGAGCATAAGACGCTTTTGGACAACACCGTTCAGGGTGAGTTCTTTGTCGTCTTTACTAAAATAGTTGTCGGGAACTTTGCCTTTGATTATGTTGTTAATCGTATATCGGTCGTTCAAAGATACTGTTACGCCTTCGGGTAGCCGGATAACGTTCGAATTATCTCCTGTGAGTAAATCCAGATTATAGACAGCATCGAATGTCTGTCCGGCATTGGAGCCGGAAAGGAACGTTACAGAAGTGTTTGCCGATACTACTAAGCATTCAATCTTTATTTCTTTGCCTCTACCAATAGTGTAATATACGGTTTTACCAGGATGGTTCAACGTGAAGCTAAGCGTAAACATCAGCCGGCAATTCTCCGCTCTCTCTTCAAGCGAAAAATCAATGTCATCAAAAATAAGGGACTGGCTCGATAATGAATCATTTGCGGACTGCTCCTGTATATCCAGTACCTTTTCTACATCTCCGACATAATAGTAGAGGGACGCTTTTACTTTTAGGTTTTCTATGTTGGAAGTGAATCTGGTACTTAGAAAGACAGGCATCGAATCAAAAGAGATACGGTAGCTGCTTGCCGGTATGGAAGAAGCGAATATATCTGTCATTACCTCGTAGCCATCTTGGGCGCCAGTCATCTCTCCCTCTTTAAATACGTTTATATTGAAAGGCTCTACACCTGTGTGAGAAGCCAAGGGAAAGAAATCCGGTTTGAGTATTCTTGCCGTATCGGATATATCCCGTCCTTTGACTTTCTTCACGTCAAATATCAAACTCTTCCGGTAGCT
This sequence comes from Bacteroides acidifaciens, assembly GCF_903181435.1. Classification (NCBI taxonomy): domain Bacteria; kingdom Pseudomonadati; phylum Bacteroidota; class Bacteroidia; order Bacteroidales; family Bacteroidaceae; genus Bacteroides; species Bacteroides acidifaciens. Next base: position 2,002,088 of record NZ_CAEUHO010000001.1, on the reverse strand, counting down.
GGCAGGGATGTTACGGGTGGAACCGAAAGCGTAGACGCGGGTCGCATATGTTGTCTGGCTGTCGCTTCTTTGCATGGAGTTGACATTCACGTTCTCCGTGTCCGTCAAGTCACCAGCTTTGAAGTCTACTGGAGAGCTGTATTCACAACGTCCGAAATGAATAGTCTTGTTCTCTATCCACCATTCACACACCCATGTCTCCGCCATCTGTGTGAGTGCGTCAATTAGGTTCACGTTGTCGTAGGAAACGAGCTTGGAAATGTTCGCTACCGTATTGTCAATCTCGTATGTAAATTCTTCTTCTCTGAACTTATATCCGAGTGCTTTCAGGTTATCAAGAAAGACTTCAAGATGAGTTTTGAGAGGAGCGGTAAGATTCCATCCGGCTTCACGTCCGGTTGTCTCCGGTGTATAAAAGAACTTTTTGTTCTTCCATTTCCAGTAGTAGGCATCAAGGCGGAGTTCGTAGTCATATGCACCTGTAGTCGTATTATAGGTGGGCTTATACAGGTCTACTAACTCGAACATGCCGAGTTCGTTGTCTATATAGTCACCCAGTTTGAAATACACCGGTTCAACAGAAGAGAACCTCAGTGTGATATAGTCCTCCTTCATCAATAGGAAGTGTCTTTTCGAACCCTCATTGATAGGTGTCGAGAGGCGCAGATTGCCGGATATGTCTTTGATGTCTACTGATTCCATGACACCAAAGTTCGGAGATAAAAAAAAGAGTGCCCAATTTTGAGCACTCGCATATACAACAATTACCCTATTGTTGGAATTTAGGTTCTTAAACTAGGGTTTGGTTCACAAAACTTCATTGAGCATTTACCAAAGGTTCTGTCTAAACTTTGCGCATAGGTAATACTTTTACCTAAATAAATCAAGTGATAGATATCATTGCTGATAGCCGGAATCTGAATATCAATTACACCTTTGTATAGTTCTTCAAAAAAGGCTATTTTCTTTGTCTGATAATCAGATTGGGAATTGCCTTCTATGGTAAAAGCTAAAGTGATTTCTCTCTCATCCAATTTAAGGGTGGTGGCTATTATCCGTTTTCCATGTTCCAAACGAGATTTATTTTCAATGAATTCTTTCATAGGAACTGATGCTCCAAGTGAATTAAGAAAATTATCCCCCATTCTGACTCCCCATACTTGGAAAGCGTCTCTGCCATTTATTAATAAATCTGTCATAACTAACTATTTTGTTGATAATCCTTTGGTATTGTTTTTAACTTCTGAAATATCCTTCTGCATTTGCTGGATTGGTTTTATTATTGCTCCAGTATTTTCGGAGATTTGAACTAGCTCGAGATATGAACTTGCTATCAAATCACGTGTATCATCAGCAATATTTCTCGTTTCCGTATTTATGGAAATAAGTGTATCCGTTTTCATCGTTAGAATATTTAGTGATTGGGATTGAGTTACACTTTGATTCTTTATCTCTTCTCCAGCTATTTGCAAAGCTGTGAAACGTCCGTTAAGTTCGTCGATTGAATCTTGCGAAGCAGCGGCAAAACCTTTCTTTGAAGCTTCTTGGGAAGAGGAAGAAGAGCTCCCTGTGTATCCGGTAATTTCCGAAATCTTATCCCTTTCATCCATTGCTTTTTGAACCATTGAATCGTACTCCCTCCTGGCATCTTCTATCTGCTGTTTGGTTAATTTCCCACCTTGTTCCTTCATCAATTCTGCAATGCCATTGTACCATTCTTTCAATTCATCATCAAACAACTCTCCTATTGAGAAATTAAGCAGGGCACGTTGCATATATTCAGAAAAATCTTCCGAAAAACTTTTGGCATCTTTGTCCATATCCATTAAGGATTCGAGGAAGTTGTCACGTAACCCATCGAAAGAAACTTGCATGAGAGATTCGTTTATCTTCTCTGTAAGTTCATCCAATTTTCCGGCTTGGTCGGCATATGCCTCCAACTTCTCTAAGACACGACCGCCATATCCACCTTTTCCTTCGTTTTTTATTTGTTCATATATATCAGCATTGCTAAGTAACATTTTCATTTGTTCCGGGCTTAATCCCCACAAAGAACCAGTGCTGGAGAAATTCTTGTCCACATTTTCGCGAGCCCAACGCAGTTGTTCGTCAGTCCATTCCATATAATGTTGCCAGCTCTTATGAGAGCCATGATACCGTGCTTGTTCTTGGGCTATTTTAAGTGTGTTGGTAATCTGCTCCTGCTGATATTTAAACGCTTGTTCATATGCTGATATAGATTTGGAACCTGCTGACTTTTCCATCACGTCAGTAAGTCGGTCTATGGATTTCTCTAACGTTTCGTTTCTATCTGTAAGCCTGTCGATTGCTTCTTGTACTTCTTTGGCGTTGCTACCGCTAATTTTGCTCATCCATGAATCCCATCCACCCCAAGTAATTGCATTAAGGATATTACCTACACCATCTCGTATGGATTTGCCTAATGTAACAAAAAAATCTCCTTTCAAAACATCACTAAGGATTCCGCTTACTGCATTAAATACAGCATCAAGTAAACCACCGACAACTTCACTCAGTCCATCTTTGAATATATCAATAATTGAAACTATCCAACCGATTATTGGAACATCTTCTATCTTATCAGCTACCTTTTCAAAGGCTCCACCTAATCCTTTGCTAGTTTCTATCAATCCATCATAAGCGCTTTTTATTCCTCCTGAAGCTAATTTTTGCAACCCACCTGTCACGTTTTCCATGTTGGCTTTGAGATTTGTGGCAGTATTGGTCAGATTTTGTTGGCTTTCGTTAGCAATATCCGTCTGTGTCTGGACATTTGCGGATGCAGCATCTGCATTTTGTTGCGCTATCTCAAGTGCATGTTGGGCGGCTTGTTTCTCTTCTTCTGTACCATTCTTTAAAGCCTTTTCATAATCTTCCTGCGCTTTAATAAGTTTATCTTGGGCTGTTTTTTCATCTTCAATAGCGATAAGCCGGTTTTGTTCAGCCATTTGGTATGTTTTTATGTCCTGACCAAGTTTCTTGAAATTTAAACCACCGGCTCCACCCAAGGATTTTTCCATTTGGTTTATGGCATCAATCAGTGCTTTTTGGCTGTATTGGTCTGAACTTTTAAACTTATCTGTTTGAACATATTTCTTTGCTTCTTCCAAAGCGGGTTTCACCATATCATTAAACATTCCGCCAAACTCACCAAATACAGTAACCCAATCAATGTTTGCCTTTATTACTTCTGTCTCCTTGTTTTGTATGGCAACATCCCGTTGTTTCTCTAGTAATTTAACTTGGGCACTATTTACCCCACTTTCTTCCTGTGCTTTTTTAATCTTCTCAGCATATTCTTGGGCTATCGCAAGCTTCTGTTGCTGGAATGTACCATATTCTTTCAGATAATCATTTAAAGCTTGCTGTTCAGCTTTAAGCTGCTCTTTAGTTACGTCGGCAATTGCTTTATCTCTTTCATTTTCAGCATTGGTATAGAGAGCAGAAATCTCAACAGATTGTTCTTGCGTCAGTTTACCCCCCTGTCTTTCACTCAGTTCTTTTTCTTTCTTTTTGATAGCATCCAGCTTTTTTTGATAATTTAGGTCAATCTGTTTCAGCTCTTTCTCAGTACCATCTTTCATGAGATTAATTTCGTCTTGTTGGTTTTGGTGGCGGAGAGACAGAAGTTCTTCGGATGTCTTTTGTTGTTCTTTTTTTTGCTTTTTAGCAGCTTTTTCTTGTTTAGATAAAGCATTGCCAGTGATTCCTCCTAAGTTTTTGTATGCTTTTTCGGCAGTTTCTTCCCGTTTCTTAGCTTCTTCATATTGCTTTGAGGTAAACTTAGATTTGTCCTTCTCTATTTCAGATAGTTTCTTTTTGGCATCTTCCCAGTCCTTCTTAGCTTTTTCGTAATCTTCTTTGTAGGTGGTAGAAGATTTCTTTTCTGCCAATGCACTATTTATTGAAGAAACAATGCCCTCCAAGTCTCCACCTTTTACCATCATTCCATTTATGGCAAAACCGTTGCGTTTGGAAACTGATGATTGAGCAAGTTTCAATTCTGCTTCAAGTTTTTCTTTGGAATAGTTTTTAAGGTTAGCTTTGTAAGAAGCTATGTTATCTTCTAATACATCTTTCTGATACTTTTTCAAAAGCTCAGAATTTTTCTCCATCTGCTCACGCACCTGTACATAGGACTGTTTGCCGGAAAACATTTTCCATATCTCCCTGTCAGCATCAGACATATTTTTTCGTAAATCAGGATTGTCAAACAATTGCAAATATCTCTGTTGGTTGGCAACTGTTTGCTTTAGAGCATTATAATCTTCTTTTTTACCTTGAACGGAACGTCTTGAATCTTCCTCGTTTATTTGTTGCTTTAGCTTTAAAATATCTTCTAACTTCAGTTTCTCAATATCGTATTTTTCAAAAATTTTCGGGTATTCCTTACGTAGTTCTTCTAAAGATTTTTGCCGGGTAAGAGTAGACAAACTCTCATGTCGTGCCGCCATTAGAAGTTCTTCTATTTTCTGTTTGTGTTCTTGCTCCCTTTTTGAAGCAGTTTCTTTTATATCATTGTATTCCTTTTGTGCACATGCAGCAGCGGTTGTACTATCAGAAATCGTCCACATTGCTACACTCAACCCAACAACTACCGTAGCTAATGCCACATAAGGATTAGTAAGCATTGCTGCATTTAAGGCTAATTGTGCCTTTCGTGCTAATACACGAGCATTGGTAAGTCCTATTTCCACGAGAGTGTGTTTACTTTCTGCAGCGGTAACCAGCATTACAGCAGTACGGTAAGTTCCATAAGTAGCAATCAACCCAACCAACACTTTACCTACTGTCTCATAATTCTCAATCAGTGAAGTTGTTATCCGAATGCCATTTATGATTGTTCCTTCCGATTTCTGCCCCAATTCATTAAAGACAGTATCCATCGCATCCTGCATCATAGAAAGTTGTCCATTAATAGTTTTTGAAGCATTCTCGGACATCTGATAGAACTTACCACCGGCCGAGGTTGCATCAATGAATGCCTGTTGAACCATTTCAGCGGAAACAGCACCTTTGGACATTTCGTCTTTCAAAGTCGCAATGGATTTACCTGTCTTTTCGGACATGATTTGCAGCGGATTAAATCCGGCATTAATCATTTGGTTGAGGTCTTGTCCCATTAACTTACCTGCAGCAGACATCTGTGAAAAAGCAAGTGTAAGGGAATTGAATCTTTGTGTATCCCCCATAGATACATCACCGATAGCGGAAAGAAAACGTGGTACTTTCTCGGCTTCGATATTGAAACCTAACATCATTTGTGTTGCTTGGGTGACATCGGAGAACTCCAGTGGAGAAACCTTAGCATATTCGCGAACTTGCGCCATGAGTGTGTCGGCTTTTTGTTTGTTTCCTAATAGGGTTTGAATAGCTGTGTCAGCAGCTTGAAACTCTCCACGAATACGAATTATTTCAGAGCCTAGTGTTTTCAGCACGCCAACACCACCAATAACCGCCAACGCCTTCTTCCAAGAAATTGTAATGCCATTGTTTTTTTCTACGACCTCTTTGGCATTATCGTTGTAAAGGGCGTATTCATCATGGAGTTTTTTCACAGAAAGACGCGCTTCGGCTTGTTGTTGAGTAAGATTGAACAATACATCTTTTTCTTCTGCAATGATATTCTTCATTCGATGTATAGAATCAAGCGCACCTTGATTCTTACCGCCATTCATAGTTATTTTCCGGTACTTTTCTTGTAAAGCCCTTAAATCTTGTTCAAAGCCTTTAATAGTATTCTTTTGAGAAATAATCTTCTCTGTGAATCCGTTAACAGACTGAGAGGCATCAAAGATTTTCTTCTTAAATCCCATTTCCATTTCGGTTCCGGCTTTAGCAGCATTAGTCACCAACTCATCTAATTTTTGATTAGATGCAGCAAGTTGAACATTTAAAGCCTTGAAAGTAGCAGGGGATTGTGTTCCATCCATATTTTTCAACTCCTGCTTTAGTTTAGCTATTTCACCCCGGAGTCTTACGACTTCTTCCCAATCACTTGCGACTTTAAAATATAACTTTGCCATACTTATTTCTTTTTTCTACGATTTGCCAATTCTTTGCCACTAATTTTCTTTACCTTTTGACCGCCATACACCGTGTGTAATTTATCCCGTTGCATCATCAACAGATTTCTATATGGGATAACCTCAAACACTTCCATATAGCTTAAATGGAGCGTGTCAATCAAATGAGCTATTTGCCCGAAGAACGTTGTGTTTCCTACTGTTTCGGTCTTGCTGCCAGCATCGACACGTTCTTCGTCAAGCTGACACACTGAAAAGCCGATATATCCATCATAGAGAAACACATCTCCAAAGCGACTTTGATTTCATCAAAGGTTCCGTTTTCCAAAGCCTTAGCCATATTCTCATTACCGCAAATAAAACAGGAGATGCCTTTCAGCATATCATCGGTGGCTCGGGGAAGTTCCTTGATAGCTTCCATGATGTTGTCACCTGCCATACCAATATTGGAAAAATAACGAATAGCACTACATATAACCTTGATAGTGGGCGGCTTGATTGTATAAACAACTCCACCTATTTCGACATTCTTAAAATCAAGCCCTAAAAGGGCATCAGAAACTATTTTTGCTGCTTGATTCATGATTCTAAATTGAAACAAGGGTGAAGCGAATACCACCACCTCACCCTTGTTGTTTACAATCGTTTTACCTCAAAATATTACGCTACTGGCACCAATGCTTTGATAGCTTCCTCTTCGTAATTGTATTCAGAAGAAACACCTTCGATTCCCGGTTCTTGAACCATTCCACGTACTGCAATGGCAATAGCCTTATCCGTATTAGCTTCACGGGAAATGATACGGCATTTGGGGAAGATAAACCAGACATCATCATCAGTCAGACAAAATAAAGCCTTATTAACGATAACTTTGTCTAAGGCACGTTTCCAACCGACATCTGTAGAATCTGCCTGGACGATATCACCACCCATAAAAGCTTTTTTTGTTTTCCAGTCATATTGCCCGATAGAGAAAGAAGGGGAGACTTCACCTGGTACGTCATCGTAACGGTAATTCTTTCCTGTTAGCTGATTCTTATATCCAGTGACGGAGGCTTCCGTTTCTTCGATCTGCCACGTTTCCCCATGTACATTCAACACTTCGTCCTTAGCTTTAATAGCGGCTTGAATCAAAGTCTTTGCGATTTCTGGGGTAATGTCTGCCGTTACCTTATCAGTGTCGGCGAACAAGATTCTTTTAATTCCTACTGCTGAAATCATAATTATTGTTTTACATTCAATACTTCAAATAAAATTCTTACATTCACATAATGACACTTCAAAGCTGTGTCTGCTTCTGTACCGATTGAATTGATAGAGTAACGATAGGTTGTACCGTCATAGGTGCTTACTGTATCGTCAAACAACTTGTTGGCTTCTCTTTCGAGTTCATTCAAACGGATGGTGTTCGCTTCATTCTCGCTTAAATCGGGCACACAAAGATTCACTTCAGTGAATGACTTCTTCCAATAAGTCCCCGGCTGTTGTTTCTTCGTGTGGATAACAATCCTTTCGGACTTCAATTCACCCGTCAGAGTTTTACCACTGGGAACGGTGTCTATCCCGAAAGTCTTGCAATCCCGATAGAGAATGTTTCCTATGTCGGTAGTTACTATCATGCAAATTCTTCTTTTAATCGTTTCTCCGCATATAAAGCAGCACTACTCAAAACATCATATCCTTTGGATTCCACGAATGAAGCATATTCCGCTTCGTTTTTCAGGGTTAAACCATCTTTATCGACATCGAAATCATTGGACGTTCTCAAAGTCAATGTGTGGTCTTTATAATCGCCATGTTCCTCTGCATACTTAACAGCTTCATCGCCCACATTAATCATCTTTTTCTCGACTTCCCATTCTCCGTTTTTAAGGAAGTGATCAACATCTGAGAAATCAAAATCTATATCCATAACTCCGAGTAGTTAAAATAGTTTGTACTTTTTACCGTATAAACTACACCTTGCCCTCTTACGCTCTTTCCATCCATGCAACGGACTTCATCACCCGCCTTAATCGTGATTCTCTTTTCGCACACCACATGATAGTTCGGGCGATACACCTCGCCATTGTCTGACTTAAACTCTTTGGTAGTGTTATCATCACAACGACACTTACATATATCTTGCCAGCTTTCACCACCGGTTCCTGGGATGGGTCTACCGAACTCATCCTTATCCATCGGGGTGATTACCTTTGCTTGCAATATGTGTGGAGAGAATATCATAAGAAAGTCACTTTGGGCTTATCACTCAATTCGTCTTTCAAACCGTACCGCTTGCACAACCATGAGTACAATTTCATTAAGCTATTGGCATAATTAGACCAAGACACAGAAAATCCGCTTTCGCTGACCGAAGATGGATTTTGTATCATCCATGGGATTTGCTTTGCACAAGCAACCTCTAATCTTGCCCTATTTTCCTCGGCAAAAGGTTCTTCACCATCCAAGCCCGTTCTTGAAAGTATATTTTCAATCGCAAGGTTGGATGGGGTATTTTTATCGAATACACTTAATACAAATTCCTTGTTACTCATGGCTGCTATCATTTAATATGGTGTAATCAGTCTGCTATATGCAGTATAAGAGTAATGCGTACAATACTTCGATTTGTAGATATATCGGAACGGACACTTAGGAATTGAAATTTGTTTTCCTTGCATCGCCGTAATAGTTGCTGGTTGCATCGCCGGACTATCTGCAATCATAAAGATTGGTTGCGGAACTGACAATACAATGTAATCGGCCGGAACAGTTTCAAAAGTGATACACTGGATATTCGGCAAACCAACATTAACGGATGGGGCTACGTATTCACACTCGAAAGATTCGCCACTCGATGCCTGTACGCTCAAGGAGACTAAAGACATCATTAAAAAGCCACACATGGCAAAAATAAAATTCTTCATTTCTTTTTTGAATTATAAGTTACACAATGGAAGGGTAGGAGTAGTACCCTTTTTTACTTAATATCTAATACTTCTTTTAGTTTGGCTGTTGACTCTTCGTCCAACTCGGCAATCTTGGCTAAAAGAGTCTCCTCTTTCATGTTCCCGGTCGCTTGAACACTGATAGACTTCAAAGCGTCAACCAAAGCCTTTTTCTCAAATTCCTTTTCAAAGAGGGATATTTTGAGTTCCCTCTTTTCTTCAGGAACTTTCACTTCAACTCGTTCGCCAAGTCTGCGGTTTTCCATATCCAATACACGGGACTCCTCACTGACTTCAATCATTTCTCCCGGATTATAATATTGTCCAGTGAATTTGTCGCGGAAAACAGATATAACCTTTACTTTCATATTCTCCTCCTTATGCTGACTGGATTGATGCAATTTCGCTCAAGTCAAAATTGGTAATCAAATCCGGGTTGGTAATTTGTGGAATCCATTCTGCTGTATATTCCATATAACGACCGTTCTTGTCACGGTAGTTGGATATAAGCATCTGTCCCTCTGATGGAACATAAGTACGTCCTGATACCGGGTCTGTCGCTTCATACGGGGTATGATGGCGCATATAACCGACTTCGTCACTGTTGAGCAAGGTGATGCGGTTGTCCGCATAAATCTGTACGTTCTTTCCAGTCTGGTCTTTCACGTAATCCTCTTTGATTTCGATACGTGGCAGACCGATACCGGTGAATACTTCAGAAGCCAACGAAGAAGAAATCAAGCCAGTACTCAATTTCATTTCGTTAGTGCCGAGAATCATCTTGTACTGTTCACCAAATTCAGAAGAGCCAAGTACATTCTTGTTGAAGGTTGTACGTGTCATAATCATCTTGGCATAAGCACCAAAGTCTGGAGCTAGTGAATGCAGTTTTTCTCTCAGATAAGAGATGAACATATTCTTTCCATCAACAATTATATCTCCAGCTGTGGGCTTAACGAAGTTGAACGGAAGGGCAATCTCCAACAGTTTGTTGTCGGTTTGGCCGGAAGTGATAGCAGCATCCTTATTGTAAACGGTGGCTTCACCAGTCATCAGTAATGCACCGACAATAATATCCATACGCTTGTGAGCTGCAAGGGTTATCTGACGGTAGTCGTCTGCCAGGAAGTTTACGATTTCTTCCAGTGCCGTATTTTGGTCTGCTGGTTTAGCCTGATTGAACTTGTCAATCAAATCCTGTAATTCAGACAGACGGTCAATAGACATTTGATACGCATCGCCCAGATAGGCTATTTCACCATATCCAGAACCGATATTTCTACGTTCACGGATGGGCTTTTCGCCAAAACGTGAGTTTATAGAACCAGCCATGACTCCAGTTACAGAGCCGATGTAGTCTTTGAATATACGAGTAGTTACTCTGCGGAAAGTAAGATACTGCTGCCAATAGATTGTGTCTTTTCGTGTCTGGTTCACACGTCTGATGATAGCGGAAACTATTCCGGGATCATCGAATAATGTTTGAATCGTTAAAAACATACCTTGCCTCCTTACTCATTAAATTCAAACCATCCCTTCATGTTGGCTTTATCGTTTTCTGAGAACGGCATAACCAATTTTGAAGGTTCAATTTCTGCGGCTGTGCGGAGCAATGAAACCAGTGTGATTCCATCCTCAACCTTTGTACGGTTGTACAGAGCCGAATTCGCCACGTGCTTCTGCTTCAAACCATCAACTGCAACCGCATTGAATAGTACGGCATCTTTGGCGATATTCTCACCAAAAGTAGCCTTGATAGTTAAGACATCGTAATCTTTATTAGCCTTGTCGATGGCTGTCACTTCCGCACCTTTAGTACCATTACCAATGAACATTCCCACATAAGCCAAAGAGTTCTTGGCAATTTTGATACTTGTACCAGAAGTGTATGCTTCGATAACTCTCACATTGATAACCGCATAAGCAAACTTGTTTTTCAAGTCTGCATAAATCGGTGTAAATCCGGGAAGGAAACTTCCCACTACAAGGTTCGTCTTGTCGAGCTTGAACGGTCCGCGTCTACGGATGCCTGTTTGTACATCGTAGTGTTCCTCTTGCTCAACAGGCGGAACCAAGTCATACTTAAATCCTGCTGACATAATTAATTCTTGTTTTGTTCAACAATAGTTTTCGTTCCCTCGTCAATCATCTTGGCGATAGATTCAGCTTCTTTCTCAATCTTTGTTTCTGCTGATTCGGGAGGTGTAACACCTTTGAAGCCGTCATTTGCGAACTCTTGTTTCAAGTCCTTGAAATAGGCATCCAAGTCCTCATCGTCCTTGATGGCGCACCTCTTGGCGTAATTTTCGGGAATACCATACTCCTTTGCCTTGGCAAGAATCTGCTGGCTACGTGTTGCTTGAGCCTTCTCCGTTTCAAACTGTGTTAGCTTATCAGAAAGGTTCTTGTTGGAATCAATTAAAGCTTGCGCCCATGCAGGCACATCGTCTTTATTTTCTTCCGTTTTGATGGTTGTGGTAGTAGTGGTAGTTTCGACTGGCTTACCGTCTTTAAGGTTATGCTTCTTCTCGTAGTTAGTAACTGCCGTTTTTGAAGCATCCCCGGCACGGAAGTCACCGTAGGAATTAAGCACGTCCGAAAAGCTGATACCCTCTACGATGGAGTTTACTTTTGTCTCGTCCGTTACACCCTCTGCCTTTTTAGTGGCGATTCGGGTTAAGATAGCAGTGTCCACCCCAGTGAATTTTTGTTGCAGTCCTGCTAAGATAAGTTCTTGAATATTCATACCGTATGAATTAAATTGTTATTTAAAATTCGTGGTATAAAAGTAAGGAGGATAAAAGAGGAGAGAAAATAATTGAATGGATGAAAAACAACAATTGGGTTATTGTTGGAAAATGAAATGAAAAAGGCGTGAATAGCCGGAGCCTCACGCCTTAATTTTGAATTTATAAAGTAGCAGATTGCAATTCTGCTCCGATATTCTTTATAGGTTTACTTCAAGTTCTTTGCCAGTAAGGTCAAAATATAGATTCTGAAGCTGATGCAAATATTTTATTTTTGCTTCAACAGGTATTTCTATATATCCATTAGGTGCTGAATTCATAACGATGAAAAGACTTCCATCACCATTTAACTTTATCCCTACTCCAATTTTATCAATCACATTTCTCGAATAGAACCGATTATCAATTAAATTGAAGCTATTTTTATAAAGAAGATCGTGGCACAAAGGAATAGGTTCCACTAGGTGAATATCACATGGATTTCCATTTTGTTTTTCTAAACTCACGTAACTGGGTTGTATCATAAATACTTGTTTTGCAACTTTTTGTTGCGTTCGGTCGTCAGTCTTATAGACATAATTACCTAATCTTAAACCGTTTACATCAATCATAATCTTATTATTTTAGTTAAAATCCTAACATAGCAGCCGGAGGTATATTCAGAACCCGGCAAAGTAATCTTGCTACTTTCAATGTAGGTTCCGAACGTCCGGCAAGATAATCATTCACCCGTGAAGGGCTAACCCCAATCTCTCCAGCAAGTTGCCTTTGCGTCATCCCCTTTTCTTCAAGGGATAATTCTATCAATTTCGCAACGGTCGGCTTTTCTATCGGATAATGCTCCTTCTCGTAAGCTATCACAATGTCAGACATAACAGTAAGCTCCACCGCGTTCTTATCGTTTGCAGGTGTATTATCATCAACCAAAGGTAGAAGCTCTTCTACTCTTGCTAATGCAAATTCATATTGTTCTTTCGTAACTTTATTCATATCCTATATCTTAAATGGTTGAACAATCTATTTTATTATAATCTTTATGAGTACCAACCCAGCGAATGAAGACGTACCCAATTGTAAACTTAACAACGACAACCAACCGATAGTTGTTGCCTCTGATATTGAAAACGTAGTGTTGGTTGCCTACATAGTCAGCAGAAAGAAAATCAACCTTTATATCAGACAAATTTTTCCATTCGGCTTTTTCTGCTATATCATACCAACGCTCTAAGGCTATGCGTGAATCTTCATAACCTTTGGTTTCATAGAAATCTTTCAGCTTTTTATGTGATACTATTCTCATACGTTGTTCATTTGCTACAAAAGTACTAAATAATTTTGAATTATAAAACTATTATAGTATAAATATTTTATAATATCGAATTATGCACAATAAAAAAGCGGAGCTGAAAAGCTCCGCTATCTATTCACAATTAACCAAAAGTCATTCTTTTGTAGCAGGAATCACCTTTTCATTTTTCAAACTCTGTTCTTCCTCGATTTCTTTCAACTCTTCATCAATTCTATCAGCATTTCCAGCAAACATAATCCCCTCACGTCTGGACCATACTCCACCACTGACGGCAGAAACAGCAGTAGCAACTTTGTCATTCAAGTCATCAATCATATATGGAACCAAATCTGTTTCAATGTCGATGGTTTGGGATGCCTTGCTAAACTCGGTTGGATTGATAGAGCCTAAAGCGGAGACAATGAAATTTACTCTTCGTTGTAAGAACTCACCGATAACCTCACCGTGATTTTCTACCGCCATGTGTGCACCCATAAACATGAAACGGAAAGCGGTGCCTGATGCTTTGCCAACACCTTTTAATGTTTCAAAGGATATTCTTGGAGTGTTTGACATATCATAAGCCATGTTAGTAAGCGTTTCAGCTTCGAACTTAATAGTATCCGGAACTTGTGACCAGGTTAGGTATTGAGCATCTGCCCCCTCTCCTGTGAGTTTTACCATCCGATCTTTGGTCTTTCCCATAAAACCTTCCACATCACCAATCAACTTTAATAAAGGGAAGAAATGATAGTCTATACAATCGGCATAATTGGATAAAAGTTTCTCCAACCGGACGCGGAAGGTCTTTATCTTCTTGCAATAAGGTTCAGGACGGTAGGCATAGAGAACCGGCAGTTTGGGGAATCCGTGAACGAAAGAAGTCCTTTCCTCATACCCTTTAGATAAATCCCACTGATAGACTGCTTTATCCGTGATAGTCATAAAACAAGTTACCTCCGAATCATCCATGAGCTTTTTCTTGTACTCACGGGAGAAAGCAATCATCTTACCTTCATCGTTGAAGAACGGATATAGCTTATCGCCTCTGAATGGAGACCATAACACGCTTTTCAGTTTCTTGGTAGGTTTAACCTTGCCACCAAATGTGGTCTTAACTTTCTTCCAGAACTTCGCCCAGAATGAATCATCATCGGTAACATACCAATACTCGGCTACTTCCTGTTCGGAAAGCCAAGCGCGGACAATCTTCTTGTTCTGGTATTTGATTTTATTGGACTTGAATACAGCCTTGACAGCATCCAACAGTTTCTTCTCGTCATCATCTGTTGGGGTGCAATCCATTGAAGGTTCGGTGCCGACAGTAAAAGCCGTTTGAATGTTCACTATATCTTGTTCCAAAGGAATAGAGATACGGTTTACCGGTTCGTTCTTGTATTGTGCTTCAATCTCGTAGGTCTTGCCAGTCTTTTCATCGAAGATCTTTTCCGCTTCCTTTTCAAGAACCTTTCTGTCCGGGTACTTTTCTTTATCCACTATAATTTCATGGCGTTCCGGATTCCAATCGTCCCATAATTTACAACGGTCGGGAAGTTCGGTCTTTCTACCTTTCTTCAGGTAATTTATTTTCTGCCCAATGTCTGATAGAGCTAATATTTCTTCAAGTGTCAATGGCATAATCTATAATTTTAGTGTGTGAATATTCCTGTTAAATCTTTTGGCTTCTGAATCTTTCCAAGAAGCTCACCAAGCACATAGTAACGAGCAGCATCTATTCCGTGATTGTCGTGGTCTTCCGGCTCGTTGATATAGTTTCCATCCTTATCCTTTGCCCAAACATATTTTCGGAACTCGCTTTGCAAGTTGTAAGAGCGTTTGGTAATATATATTTCCATGCTCTGCGTCTTGTCAATACCGGCATTGATAGAGCCTGCTCCTTTTTCGACAGCATATATCCTAATGCCTCCGTTATGTACCTCTTGAATCAATCGTGGATCTGCACTATCGGCAATTACCTTCAAGCCCCACGGACGAAGAGTCTTGATAATGTCAGAGGAAAGCAGTCCTGTACGGTAATCCACTTCATCTAGATATAGAGCATTATCCACAATTCCGCACCGGATGGAAGCGGACGGGTCATGTGTATAACCGAAGTCTTGCCCGATAGCTACTTTCTTTGCCCAAGCCGGGAACTCATCAACAATTCCCCACTTCTTAAATACAGCGCCTTCCGCAACGTCAGCCCAGCGACCGATAACCACATGAGCGTACTTTTCGGGATTGCTCACTTTCATATCCTCAACCTCTTTCAAGAACTCTGGGGAAAGATTCTCCAAATTGTCAAAGTAGGTTGTATGGATATGTAGCACATTCGGATGAGTGGAAATCTGCACCTGCACACCGTCAATCTCTACCAGCTTGTGAGTTTTCTCAATGTATTTTTTGTAGATGAAGTGATTAGAGTCACAAGGGTTCATTATGATGATAATCCGGTTCTGGATACCCTTCTTACGAATGGAGAGCATTATCTTGTCGAATTCTTCTTCATTTGTCCACTCTTCCGCTTCATCGCAGACGAAAGTAGTGATACCCTGGATGGATTTTAGTTTCGCTGTTTGGTTTCCTGATGAAGTTTTGATACCTCGGAACATGATACGGCTCTTAGTCATTTTGTTGACTATATCCGTCTTGGTAGTTTTAAAGTATTTGGTTGTTCCGTCCAAGTCTATCTTCTCCATCATTTCGGGGATGATAGACATGCCGGCAGAAACCATCGTATAACGGGTATAAAGAATCTGATGAACTATCTTCTCCACAGGAGTCATTTCAAAAGTCAACCGTTCAATGAAGGTGGAAGCATTGAAGGATTTGCCAGAGCCACGACCGCCGGTGATAAGAATAATGAATTTATCCGTATCAGTGTACAATGGATGGTAAATTTCTTGAGGTACTATCATTTCAGCTTGTCTTTAATCCAAGAATCAATGTTGATACCGTGGTCGATGTCAGTAGGGATATCTGCATCTTCATCCTGTTTGCGTTCAACCTTTCTCCAATCTTCATCGTAATGGTATAGCCAAGTCATTTGAGCACTCAAATTGGGAGCTAGTTCACCTTCTACAACTTGCACTTCTTCTTCGCCTGTCAGATTGCCATCTCTATCCCGTAACTTCCGAACTGTGGTATTCTTAGTTTTTATGCCACCAAGAGCCATTGCAAGAAATTTGGCGCGCACAAGGGAATTTATCGCACAACGCGCACGTGAGAGGACATCACTTAATTCACTGTATGCACTTTTCTTTTCGCTAAATTTTTGTGGCGATAATCCAATAGCATGGGCAATCTCCTTATCTGTGAATCCCTTTTTGGCATACGATTCCACGAGAGAAAGAAAGTCTTCGCTTGTATAGTCAAACTTAGGCTTTCTTCCCCCTTTACCTTTTTTGTTTTGAGATTCACTTTTTGTCATAATCAATTATCCGTTATTATTACCCATATATACACGGTGAGAGATTAGCTTGTTTCCATACACGTCAATTCCTCTTTTTGCAAAATAACTATCTATTCTTGCACCGTATCTTTCCATTATGGACTTTGTCTTATCTCTTATGTTCCTTTGCCTTGCAGAGCCTAATCCGTATTGTCTTCCTGCGTTGTACATTATTCGTCTTGACTGTTGATATAGCTGACTATATGTTTTCTTTCTAACTCAGCATTCCTCCCTAAAAATTAATCAATTCTTTCTACTTGTTCATCAAAGACCTCTCCCTTTATAAATTTTATATCAGGATCATATCCGAACCTTTCACAGAAAGCTGCTTTTGCTTCGTATGTGTCAAAAGAAAGCATTACATAAGCATCCATGTTCTCGGCTTGCTTCTGTGCGTTTTCTTTCACCTGCTGCTTGACCTCTTTCATGTGGGCAATCTTTTCGGCACGTTCCAACTGTTTAGCGGCTTTATCAGCTTCTTTCTGCTCGGCAACTGGCGCCATCATATCAGACAGAGCGTCCGCAATAGAGTTTTCTTCTTCGGTCTGTAATAGGTAGTCAACTCCAATCATGTTCAAGTCAGCATCGGTCAGACCGGCATCTTTCCAGTCAATGTCGGGAACAATCCTTGCAAGAGCATTGAAATCCCATGTTCCCTGAGCGTTCGGGTTATTCATCAGAATATTGAGTTCCTTTTCCTGCTTTTCGTCCACATCTATGACATCGACACGGATACGGTAGTCATTATCGGGGAACTTCTGCAATTCATCCATAACAGTTAAACGTTGATGTCCGCTAACTACCGTAAGACCTGTACGCTTATTAACGACAATTCCACCGACCAATCCGAATTTTTTGATACCACGCTTCAATGTCTTACGTGATTCATCGGATAGTTTTCGGGGATTATAATCAGCGAAGTGAATGGCAGAACGATTAAGTTCTACCGACTTACTCTTTATGTACTTTGACAATTCCATATCATCCATTAGTTAACCCCAAACGTGAACGCATCGCATTTACTGCGGCTCTATTTCCTTGCCTTTGATAAATCGGAAGCAATGCACCTGCATTTGCACGAAGTATTCTACCTTGTCTATTTATGCCACCACGTGATACATTTTGATTATTAGTAGCAAGAGCACGTATCGTTTGTCTTCCTATTTCTTCTGCTGTTTTTGTTCTTCTTCTAACTCAGCTTTCCTCCTATTATTTTGTTTTTTTTGACTCAAAAATTCCTTTCTTTATCCATTACTCAACCCACGCGAAGAACTTAGCATATTGTTTCTTGCACGAATAATACGATTATAATTCCTCATAAAGTTGCTATTTCCCTGATTTTGCAAATTTGCACGAATCATGTTGGCTGCTCTGTTTCCGACAGCATACTGTCTTCCGGCTTCACTGGTATTGGGAAACATTGTAGTATTATATCTGGCAGTTCTTTTAGATATTCTTTTGACTCAATACCTCCTTTTATTTATCCGTTACTCAATCCTAGACTATTACGTCCTTGACGGGCGGCTCTTGAATACTGTTGGTATACGCTTCCGTTTCTTGCATAATTCAAACGGCTAAGGTTACGATACATGGCACCGCCAATACTGTTAATCCTTGCTTGTCTTGTAGGATTACCATCTGCTGCACGGCTCAAACGGTTTGTCTGTACTCCAATATCAGCAGCGCTTTTCATTCTACCTTTTCTTCTGTTTTTGACTCAGTTGTTCTCCTATTAATCTTGTTTATTATGGTGTTCCCAAATCACTCTTTCAGCCATTGGAAACACTTTGTAAATTCTCTGTAAGTCCTGTGGGTAATTCTTTTCCATCCAAAGCATACAATCAAGATTAAAACCAACTCCAGAACTGGCTTTTAGTGAGTATCTCACTGGTTCTGGAAGATTATGTTGTCTCATGTAAGCGAGAATGTCTTTCTGATTCCAATCAGCCAAAGGGTAAACCATGCCGTTATTCTCATATCCATTTTCTTCATAACCCTTCAGCATAAGTCTGCGATTCATGCCATCGGCTTTCTTCATGCCTAAGAAGGTATAATAGACATCGTATTTGAGCTGCATAGCTTTCACTACATCTGTCAACTTCAACAGTTTAACTTTTGGATTAGGGACACAATACAATCCGCCACGGAGAATGTATGTAAGGTTCCAGTGTGGCACTTGAATGAACACTATCTTAGGATATTTGGCTTTAGTCCAGTTTATCCAACGGTTTATGTGTTCCAAGTCCTTGACGAAGTACATAAACACACAAACAATCCGGTCAAACTTCGGATAGATTAAATCAAGCAGAACAAGCGAGTCTTTACCGAGTGATAAAAACAGTAAAGCCTCATTCGATTTTACCCGAATGAGGTCTATATACCGGTTCGTTTGTTCTACCTTATTCATGGTTAACCTCCAGACATACCCAATGACACACGTAAATCAGCATAACGTTGTCTACGTGAACCTAACTGTGTGGCACTAGCCGTACCTCTACGGTTGGCAACCAATCTACCGCCTGCACCTGCTCCATTCATGTTTCTGCGCGGTCCGGCTACTCTGTTAATTCTTCTTGCGACTCAGCAAATCAAATTTTAGGTTTAAACAATTCAATCTATATGTTTCTCTAGTATTTCGCCTAAAGTATAATCCATTTGAGCGGCAAGATATTCTTCACCCTTATAGGTGTAAACAACATCGTTACCTTCATCATCTGTGAGAATTGATGCTTCTGCGCCTTTCACCTCAACTATAATATACGGACGTTTACCCCTATATTCACCAGTTAGCAGTTTTATGGCATCGTACTGGATAGGTTTTAATTCTATCTCACCCTCTTCAGGTAATTCTTCATCAGCCTTATATTCTTTACCACCACATAAGTAGGTTATGTACTTTTTTGCATTGGTAGGTCTAATTTCGCGGTATTCATGAGTTTTTTTACCTGCTAAAATTTCATCGAAATACTTTTGCTTAATACTAAGCGTTAGAATGTTCATAATCGTGTCTTTTAAATTAATAATTAAGTAGTTGCGGGTAACGGATTCGAACCGCTGACCTTCACCAAGTCAAAGTGACGAGCTGCCCACTGCTCTAACCCGCGATAGTACTTCAAAGATACTATGTAAACCAAAGATAATGAAAAATCTTCAACCTATAAAACCAACAATAGGTGAAATGTTGGTTATTTCTTGCTCTGTAACCATTTATCACGCTTTTCTCTACACGCCTCTAAGGTAGGCGCACAACAAGAAAACAACTCACTACTTTCAGTACGAAAGTCGTATTGGTACATCTTTACTCTTTTGCCTTTCAGTTTGGTGTTATAGGTAGTGTAATTCTCTTTACCTGGTTGGCATACGCTGCAACCGTTTTTGTTTATTGAGTTCATAACTAATATATATATTTAAAATTTTACATTCAATCTTTCTTCTCTTAAAAATCACAAGCGTGCGTATATTGTTTTTTTTAGGCCCTCTAAGGCTTTTTCTGTAATTAGATATGCGTAGCGCTCATTGCTGCCAATACGCTTGATAGAACGTGTTTCTTTGAGAACGACAGGCTTGTTGAAGATGACTTCATACTTGTTGCCGCAACTCGTTATTAGAAAATCAACGCTACGTTTATATTCGTCCAGTTCTGTTGCTTTGTATTCACCTTTAGGGATGAAATTGGGATTGGGTACTAAGTAACCTTCTGCTACTAATACGCTATTTGAGTTATATACTTTCATAATCGTGTATGCTAATAAAAAAACATCTTACAGTGGTTATCGTACAATCTTGACCTCAACGGGCTAGGGTTGGCGAGCCAAGCAAAATGAAAACTTAGGCTGATTTCACACATTACGTTCTTATGGTGAATCCATTGTTCTTTTGTCATAATCGTGTATTATTAAAGGTTCATATATAAACAAGTCAGATCACATTCTTCATCGTAGTCGTATTCAAGCGATACAGGTGTAAAGTATTGCTGTATCTTCTTTGCTGCTGTTTCATTCTTACCCTCAAAAGAGAAAGTAAAAGAGCGCTTGCCTCTGACTGTTATTTCAACCGGCACGCCGGCTACTTTAGTCATATTACTTTCAAGTTCTTGCTTTGTCATAATCGTATATTTAAGCGTTAATACCAATTACATTTCTCATAAAGTCACTCGCTTGCTCTACTGACATATCCAACTTCTTTTGAATCAGAAGAAGCATACAACTTACTTGCTCTTTTGTATTTAAGTTGCCTTGTACAAATTCTGACATGATGAACTTTTCTATTGTTCTTTGTTTAATTACTGATGCTGCCATAATCGTGTGTATTGTGGTAGCCCGAAGGCTACCGGTTAAACTTAGAACCTCTCAATTTTGAGATTATCATTGATAATAAATCTACGACCGCACTCGCAAATAATATGGGTTTCTGTAATTCTTTTGATTACCCTTACTACATCTTCATGTATTATACATGGTGTACCATCTGCATAGTGACCGTTAGCTAAATCACCTGACACTCTGTATCTCAAACCAACTTCTATCTCTTTTGTATTCATAATCTTTTATATTGTGCAGGGCGAAAGCCCTGCTGGTTAATACTATTATTTAATACCGCAAAGTTTTGAAACTTTCAATAGCTCTTTATCGCTCATAAATATGAGGTCGAAGAAAACACCTTCATCAAAAGGTTTGTTTTGTAATATAGCTGCTGATTTCATTTCACTCATAATTTGAGCTATCAAACTACCTTTTACCTTATCACTCATTTTTGTTGCCATAATCATATCTTTTAATTGTTATTACTTCGTTTTTGATGATGCAAAGATGGTATTATTTATAATATAAAATACTATTTGTGAGTTAACAAATTATAAAATGCAGTATTATTTATAATATATACTAATAAATAAGTATTTTTGCATTATGGAAGCAAAAGGAGTAATACATTTGGAAATTAAGGCGACTGGGATACATAGATACTTCGGTTCGCCATCGGCTATGTATGATAATTATACAAGCCAAGAACTCGGAATAGCCCGACAGTCACTTCTGAACTACTGGCAAAAGACGGAAGAACCTTATGAGAATGCTATTTGCATAATTAGAAAAGGAGAGTTAGAACGAAAAACTAAAATGAGAAAGGAGATATAAATGAGACGAATTACATTAGTCCAAGGTGAAAAAGATTCAGGTAAATCAAAATTTATTCACAAAAAGTTCAAAGAAATAGAATCGGAAGTCGAAGTAATAGAAATTGTTAATGAGGGGGATTGGAATACCGAAATCTACATTGTCAGAAATAAAAAATCTAACGACATTATTATCCTAAACTCCGGTTCGGATATGAGGTGTATTATTAGCTCATTTGGAGCTGTTTTAAGTAAATACCCAACAGTTTCATCTATATTTACAGCTATTAGACCTTATAATAAAAACCCCAAGTTGCATATTTGGATGAAGTTAGAGCTTAATATAACCGAGCAAGACGAAGTCACTACTATTGATTTAGATGAGCTGGAGCACTAAACTCCGGCTCATTAATTGATTAGCCCTTTGGTTTTTAACTGATTAATAATCTCAGTGTAAAGATACTCTATATCTTTCTTGAAGTACTTATCGTTTTGAGATAGAAAAGCAACAGTTTCAATATTGTTGGAAATGAATGTGACATCGTGTAATCCGATAGCTTTTGCAATCGCATCCCTCAATCCCTTTGGAGAGTGGTATCCGGCTAGTGTCTTGGGAGAATACAAGAAAAGTATAACGAACACAAACTTCTTTCTCTGATGAGGGCTTTCCGGCATCGGTGCGAAATCCTGTTCTGCTAGAATCTCCTTGAACATTTCATAAATGACTGGAATGAGTGATTTATCCGTTAAGGTGGGAGTTGACATATTCTGTTCTATTCTTGAAAGTTCCTCTTTTCTTTTTTTTACAGATTTTATTTGCTCAATAATTGAAAAATCATTCATCATAACACAATTATTTAAAAAGTAAATAGTATATTTGCATCATAATCGTGTAAGATTTGGGAGAATTAAGCTTGGTCGTGCTCGCTGGTTCTCCCTTTCTATTTTAAAACCCTATTCCTTTTAAGAATAGCTTTATTTCTCTTGTCTACTTCTCTGCTCCATATTGAAGCGTTATAGATAGAAGTTGCATATAATCTCAATTCCTCGCTATTAGCAAGAAAATCTACTCGTAATGCCTTTTTCATTGATTCAGCATACAAGTTATGGTCAATATAATTATCCATAATAGTTATTGATTTTACTTTCTAAAAAACATATCCACACTTATCTCCCAGATGGGCTACTGTAGAGGTAAAGCCGTAATGGTATTCACTGTATTTGCTCATTTCTAAATTTGTTATTCGTTAATCTTATTCCACTCACTCTCCATTATCACATACCCGCACTTATTGCAACTGTGGATGAATGTATTAAATGGAACTGTTGTGTAATCTTCGACTGCCATCTCAATACTGCCACATTCCGGGCACTCAATCTTTACTTCGTTGCAACCGGAATAATCCCAAAAGGATAGCTTACCTTTCACGTTCTCAAATAGTTTTTCAAAAAGAATTGGATTAGCCAAGACCCAATTATATACCCCTTTATTCGCCCAAATGGATGGATGATTTTGCACACAGTCTACAATCTCCACACTACCGATGATGGAGCCAAAAGGAAGATCGTTGAAACCTATACGGCTCATAGGCGTATTAAGAATCTTTAGTCTTTGATTTGGCTGTAAGCAGCCAAACTTGGCAATATCACCCTTTGCGCTTGAATGAATAAGGACACGTCCACGGAAATTTGTTCGCCAACTCCGGTTCTCAATATCCTTGATACCGTGAACGATTAATGAGGCCCACGGTTGCTTTATTGTTATTGCTTTCATTGTTCCAAACTTTTTTTGTTACTACTTGTTTAATTAAAAAATAGATTATATGAGAACCAAATTACTACTTGCGTTATTCTGCATATCATTATGCCTTAACATTACTTCATGTATGTCGGTGAGGGTTCACCCACATAAGGATAAAACAATTCCTCCAGGACAAATAAAGAAAGTGACAGGCAGTAAGTCTGCGAGATATTATGCTCCGGGGCACAATAAGTAGAATTGTTATTCTTCTGTTTTCCGCCAATCCTTGATAATTCTTCAAGAACTTGCAAGGTTTAATTAATACTATCCATCAGGTAGTCCGCTATCGCATACACTACCAGGTAAAATAAAATGTTCACTCCTAGGAGAAGGAGGATGTTTAGGAGTATTCTCATAACTAATCCAGCTTCTCATCACCTTCGAAAATATGCGCGAACACACTCTTTTCATCAGATAATGTTAAATCAAGTTGTGAAGGGTGACATTTGATGTAATTATAAAATGCGAACATCTTTTTGTCATCATCTCCGCATCTGTCTACTAATAACCGTATGAAAGCTAGGAGACAATCGGAGTCGTTTCCGAAGTTCTCTTGTGTTGAGAACTGTGTTTTGTCCACGTCTTGTTTCAATTTACGGATGGCGGCTATAGCAGTATTGAAATTGCGTTTCGCATCGTAACGTAACTCATAGCCTTGTTTTCCCATCTCACTTCTCAAATCATAGAGAAGAGTTTCTACGACATCTGTCAACACGTATGCTAGGTTGAGGGTCGTATTAAGATTTGTTGTTCCTACTAACATGATTTTACTTATTTCTTATTTGAATGAATCCTCGTTTTTCTGTCTCTTTAAGGAGTTCCATATCTTCTTCCTTGATATTACAAGGTGTTTCTCTGTTGACACTCATATAAGATGATATGTCGAACTTCTTTCGTATCTTTTCTATAGATTCTCGGTCTTTGGTAACCCAACAGATTGTAATATTCATTTTCTCAGACTTTCTCCTTTGAATTTTACCCGTGTAGTAATCGCAACCAATCTATCCATTGTCCGTTCCCCGTACTTTTGGGATATTTCATCAAGCGATAGATTAGTGGTCAATATCAAGAGCTTTCCCCGCTTTTCCGCTTCGTCAACAATTTCACAGAATGCAAGTCTTTTTTCTCCGAATTTCACGCTAAGATTCTCTGTACCGACATCATCAATGTAGATGATATGTTTTGTCTTCACTGCGTCTATATCAGCGTTCATCTGTTGTGCATCATAACATGCTACAATCTTCCGGCAATAGTGATTGAGAAGCAAAGGGATAATTTTCCAGCATATAAGTGATTTTCCCCGCCCACAATTGCCGTGACATAAAAGCCCACGTCCGTTATTTCCGGAAAGCCATGTGGCTATTTCCTCGTATTCCGGCAACCATTCGGCATTTCCCGTGAAATAATTCAATCCTCGCCAAAGGATATTCTTTGAATCTGGTATCGCTATATTCACAAGATTAGGGATAGGGTTAAATCCGGTCTTTCTGAGACTGTCGATTGTTTTCTTGAAATCTATTTGTTCCATCTTTCCTCCCATTTTCTTTCCTGTGGCGAATCGTATTTGTCAGGAGAGTTATCTTTGAGAACCACACCAATGTCAGTAGTTGGCTTGGCGGACATTCTTTCTCGGTTTGCCCATGTTACTAACCTTTTAGGAAGCTCCCAGGTCTTTTCAAGTTCATAGCGCATCTTAGTCTCTGTTTTATTCAGTTCAGACCAATAATCAAAGAAGGAGCGAATCATTTCCTTTTGATACTTGCCGACAAAAGGTATAAGAGATTGATAAAAAGACTCTTTTCGAGAGAGAGTAGCGGCTTTAGCCGCGCCTTTCTTATCTCCGTTAGGAGATTCTTTAGTATTATCTTCTTTATCTTTCTTCTTATTATCGCCCTTAGCTTGCCCCATTTTTTCAACAACTGCCCTTAACTCTGCCCTTAGCTCGCCCAAAGCAATGTTTAATTCGCTGATTTCTTTATTGTTATCTATGCCCCTGTCTACGTCCTTGGGTATGCCCCTGTATGGGTTATATTCATCATAGTTACATAAAGTTATCACAGTCATGCCTTGTTTGTTACAAGTCGTTATCATACCTTTTCTTTTAAGTTTTGAAAGGAAATAGCGCACTTTCTTTTCAGACCATTGCCAACGCTTCATCAAAAACGATATAGATGCTGGATATTGACCTCTTGTATAAGAGATTTCCCGACCTCCGATGAGTTCGCTGTACGCCTTGTCGGTTGCCTCAAATCGTGCTGACTGAATCAAGTCAAGCCACGCTTCGCACTCCGAAAACTCACGGGCTACCTTCCACATTTCATTCGAGAAAAACCTGCGGCTTAGCCTCAAAAATCCTTCGTCCATAGTTAGAATCTCACGTTTGTTAATTGTCTTCCTTTAGAGCAAACTACCCATTTACCATTACCGCTATCAAACAACCGTAAATCAGAGACTTCGCCAAAACGTTTGATGTTCCCACATAAATCCACGATCCAGCCATATTCTTTAGAAGGGTGGGGGCGAATTGCTCGACCGACTATCTGATACCACATAGCAAGAGACATCGTAGGACGTGCCATAACGACTGTATCGAGTTCTGGATAGTCAAACCCCGTAGTAAGTACTCCAACATTAGCAACTACCGGAATTTCGCCTGATTTGAATTTATTAAGTATCATTTCACGGGTAGCCTTTGGAGTGTCACCCGAAACAATTGCACATCCTGGTATTGACATCGTAAGCCGTTCGGCTTCTTTCAAAAACCGAGTAAATACTAAAATGCCTTTTCTCTTACCACCTGCTTTGGGGTTCATCAGCCTTTGGACGATATGAACGAGATAACTGTAGAAGTCTATCCGTTCATATTCTCGTTGAACTGATTTATCGGTATAGTCGGCACCGGTGGTATTTACTTTCAGGTTAAGTTCATTCCATCCTGAAGGATTCATTGGATAATAGTTTAGCTTCGCCAAGTAGCCCATATCTAATAGGGTTGATACCTGTACATGGTAAATGACCTCTGAAAAGACATGCGGTTTTGTCCGGGTGATGAATTTCAGCATAGAACCGAAATCACGACTGGATGATAGCCGATAAGGCGTAGCTGTCAGTCCCAGTACCTTGCATTTCACCGCATCAAAGAAATCCTTGTACATTCCCTCTTTGGGGTTCACAAGGTGACATTCATCCACGATGATGTTCTTGAAGTGGATGAACAGTTCGGGATGATTCTTTACCGATCCGATTGTTGCGAATGTTATCCGGCTTATTTCCTTTGAGTTGAAAGAAGCCGAATAAATGCTACAGTCAAGAATACCATACGAGCAGAGCTTTTTAAAATTTCGCTCCAAAATCTCTTTTGAAGGCTGGAACACTAAAGTATGTCCATCAAGTCTTGCGGCTATATCCGCTATGATAAGGCTCTTTCCGCTTCCGGTTGGTAACACCATAATGGCATTTGTTTTCTTTGCCTTATTGTTAAAGAAAGAAACGGCAGCATCAGAGGCTTTCTGTTGATAATCTCGTAACACATAACTCATAGCCCTTTCTCCTTTCGTAACTTCTTATTAAGTGCTTTGTAATATTTGATTAGCTGTTCATAATCAAAATCTGACATCTTAGTATTTGATGCAGCTTTCACTTTTAGCAAGTCAAAATGCTGTTGTCCGATTTTGGCTATCAAATTCTCACGGTAGCCTTCAAGGTGGTCGGCACGGAAACGGTTGCACGCACGGCATTCGGCATGGCAATTGTTCTCATCAAATCGGGTAGCCAAATGCGTGCGACTGAAATAGTGACCGCAATCAGCTTGTTCAAACGGTTTTATCTGCCCACAAGAGATACAGCGAAAATAACCGTTAGGCATACAATCACGAAGCCGGATGAAAAGGGAAAACTCTTTGTCGAGCTTAGCTTTCAAATCCGGCTTCTTCTTTACTGTCACCCCTGCTTTATCAAACAAGGGTAAAGGCTTGTCTTTCTTCTTAGCCTTTGTTCGTTTTATGTAGTATGGCATTCTATCTATTTTTATTTTCCATGTATTTATCATGTCTATATTTCTTTCTACAAGATAGACAAATACATCTATTATGTTCAAAATCAGAAACATTTTTAATTAAGCCACAGACTTTGCATTTCTTGTTTTTTATAGCCAAATGTTCTTTATGCTTCTTCTCATTATTCACATTCAAATGAGAAAGCAACCCCTTTTTGTAATTAAGTTTGTGAGATTCAGTAATAGATACTAAGCGTAAATTAGACAACCGATTATCAGAGGCTAATTTGTTTTTGTGCATAATACATTCATTCTTACCTATTGAAATATCATTATAAAAAGATTTATATATTAGCTCTGGAATATTTATAGAATACTTTTTGTTATCAATACGAAACGGGCAAGTTAACCTTCCATCTTTCGATAAAGATTGTTTTCTAATACATTCTTTGACTTTTCTTTCTGATTTCCCATTAGAAACCCATCTTGCAAGGCTCTTTATTCTTCCCATATTGGAGACTTCATATACACCATCAAATCCAAAGGCATCAACCCAAATTTCACCGGGCAAATCATCTAACAACAAATTATGCCAAGGCATTTCCTTTTCTTTCATAACCTTACCAAATTAAAAGCCCCGAAGCATATTCTCCGGGGCACAAACAACAAACATTCCTAATCCTATCCGATTTCGTGTCACCTTTCAGATAGAGTCAACGGCTAACCGATGCCGTGCGGATGAATCCCTGCGCTATCTTCGCCCTACTCTCGGATTAAAACGGATTTTCTCTCATAAAGGGTTGTGGAGAAGCCCAGATTTGCACTGGGACGAGTTGCCAAGCTCACCACATCTAAGGTTGGCATTCCTATTATCGAGTGGTGCGTCTACTGATTCCGCCACTTCTCCGTGTTTGCCTGCCATATCTTCACAGACGGGGCAGGCTGGTTAACAAAGTTATTCCATATAAGCCATTGAAAACTCTTTCGGAATAAACCGCCCTACTGGTATTGGTTTGGCAGATTCAATGGCCGCATGGATTTCTCTTTTGTTGAACTCATGTCCCTTTTCTTTGGCTTGCTTCTCACATTCTTCCTCTTTATTTTTGAGGTAGTGGGTAATAAGCATCATCGCCCTGTCAACATTAAAAGTATTCACTACGAATATTTGAGTACGTTGCTCTTCGTCAAATGTGATTTTCGTTTCAATCTGATAGAACTTCTTTTCATCCGGTTTAGATTCTTCGTCGCTATCTTCCGTCTCATCGTCCATCTTGTCAACATATTCTGCCATAGTGATTTCATTTTTGAGATAAGCAAGCGAAGCATCATCAACCTTGCGTTCTTTCAAGTTATCAGTAAGAATCACGCACGAATCAAACTCCTTTGCCATCGTTAAGGTGAATCCCGATTGATAATTAAGTTCAATGTAGTCTCTCAAAATAAGGCAGACATTCTCCAGGCCGGTAGCATAAAGCAGGAATTTGTACTTCTTATCACCTATCTGTGCTTGTGCAAGATAGGGATATAAGAATTTGTTTTCGTTCTCAAAAGCTAAACGTTTTTGACTACTGACTTCCACTTCTTTGATGCCATCCGCTTCCATACTGAAACGAATTTTTGCCAATAGGTCTTGGTCTATCAGAGAACCACGATCAAAAAGGACTTCATTACGTTCAATGTTTACCGTTTCACCGGTATCTTCATCTATGAAAGATTCCTCCCATGTTTTGAGAACACGCTTTGCAAGGTACATGTTGAGCATTTTCTTTGGGTCGGATGTCACGTATCGGATTTCTGTTTTTCTTGTTTCTATCATAATTAAATAAATTCTTGATTTCTTTGTATTTCCTGCTGGGCGTATATCAGCATTTGATGTTCATTTGCAGCGGGTAAATAAATACCCGCTTGCGCTGCACTCCAATTGCGGAAGCGGTCAATACTTAGAGTCATTTCACCCGTTGTCAGTTCGGCAGAACTGCGCAAGTAGGTTACTTCCTTCCCCTTCTTGTTGACCATCTTTCTCTCAAACAAATCACGGTTGCAAGTCCTCTTATAGAAGTCTATTTTTGCTTCATCAAGGCTGCAACCGTATTCACTACCGAAATACCCTAAAAGAAGATGCAAGTAGCTGTTCTGAGCAAGCGTGCGGTTAGGGAGTTTCTTTTTCACTTCCACCACCGCACGTTCACTAAACAATTTGTTTACATACTCTTTAAACTTGGGTATTTGATATTCATTCTTCAAGTCGAATAGCATACACTAAAAAGGCAAATCGTCCTTTGCATTACCATTTGCATCAACCGGAGGCGGAAAATCCTGCGGCTGATGATAAGTCGGCTGTGGTGCTAGTTGTTGCACTGGTGCACTCTGTGGGGATTGTGATACACCGCTACGTCCTTCTATTTTGTAGCACCGAATAGATGCCATGCGTTTAAGCTCTCCATCCTGAGTCGTCCAAGAACGTCCCTGTAAGACAAATGATACAGTAACGACATCACCCTGATTAAAGCGGTCAAGTTCTGTACACTTGTCACCCGAAAACTCTAAGGGAATAACATTCTCATACTCGCTACGCTCTCCCGTATAAGGGTCGTAAGTGGTAGCATCTAAAATAAATTCCCGTTTTGTAAATGAGGAACCACCGTTTTTGGATGCTATTTGAACGGTTTGCCCAATTTCGATTATCCGTCCGGTTATTTGATTTGCCATTAATTTTCTCCTCCAAATATCTTTTTATCAGTGATTAAACTTCTGTTCTCTTCCAAGAATCTGATAAACTCTTCACAATGATTAGTGAGAATAGGAATATCACGTTCGGGGTTGAAAACGTATGTCTCTGTATAAGTATCTACCACATAACCGCCCTTGTTGAACTCTACGATGTTGTATTCAAACGTCCGTACATCCGATCCATTCTGCATAAGAGCGTATGGATAAACCAGATGTTGGTGATGGTCTTTGAACTTTCCTACAGTATAACTGCCAGTTGTCTTGATGTCATGAACACTGGTAGGCATCAATTCATCAATTACTCCATAAACCAAAGCATTTCCGTATGCGGTGGGCAGAATGGCTTCTACACGCTGTTGGGTCAATGCGCCTTTGAAGTAACCGGCAAACTCACGGCAAAGAGAAATAGGGAAAACAAATGTACGGTTGTTATAAACAACTGTATAACAAGTATTTTCTGTATTCCTTTCTACATCCATCCCGTTTGGTTTTCGATTTTCGATTAGAGCATCTACCAATTCATTAAAGGCTGTGCCCTTGTCAGCCGCTTCACTATCAAAAGGCTTTCGATTGATACGGTCTATCAGTTCTTGAAACTGCAATTCGTGAAATTCTTCGGGAGTATGGGGAGGATTTTCGCTCCATCCCCAATACTTTTCCCAAATTACATCACTATTCAGATATCCCCAATAGGCATCCAATAATGTTGCATATATACAGTAATTAAGCTGCTGGTTTTTCATAAGTCTTTGTCTCTTTATTGGGAACAAGCCCTAATGCTTTTGCTTTATTATTAATAAGCACTTTTGCCGCAACCATCGAACTACCTATATGTTGAAATTCACCAAGCCTTGATAACAAGTCATTGATGGATTCTGCGTCTGTCACCAGCTCAACCTGCTCTTTGATTTCCTTCATCACCTTATCGTATTTCTCCTGTGCTTCTTTTTTGGCGGCAAGCATCCCAAGGTAAGAGTTGATAATCTTCGAGGCAATAAAGTCGTTCTTGGCAGTTGGATTACCGTTCTTGTCAAGGATAGTCGGCACTTCCATTACGGAAGGAAGATTACAGGTATTCTTACCGTCATTTCTAGAAGTTGGGTCGAAAGTGATAGTACGTCTTTGAACGCCTCTTTCGCTTTTCATTTCAAGATAACCAAGCAAATCTAATTCGGTAACGATGGAGTTGTAGGATTTTTCACGTAAGGCAGGAATGAACACTGTATCATCACCTTCTTTTCTTGTATCACGGTGGGCAACGAAAATAATATGCTTGTTCAGGCTTGAGAGCGTTCTTGTCATCCAAGAAAATTCGGCATTGATACCACTCCAATCTCTGATAGACGGTTGGCGGCTGCCACATTTATAAGTAATGATAAAGTCCATCATTTTACCGATGGTATCAACTACGATTGTCTGATAAGCTGACAAATCCTCCTGCAAGACCTGTTGAACATCACTCCAAGAAGTGACCTGTACTGTGTCTATGTTTTCCAAATGTGCCATATTCATACGTTTCACCCCGTTATCGAAATCCAATAACAAAGGTTTCGGAGCACTCAGTGCTACCGTACTCTTTCCCATACCGGCTTGACCGTAAATCATCATCTTTACTGTGGTAGGGATTACTAATTCATTACTTTTTTTGATAAGACTCATAATCGTAAAATTTAAAGGGTTAATTATATTCTTTGTTCTTTAGAATCGATGGCATAAAGAAATACATCACAGGCGTTTACATCATAAGGAGACATCTTTGTCGGACCTGTCTTTGTTGCTCGTATCTTCTTTTCGGCTATTAATTTCTCAAGACGATACCGTCCGCCAACAAATCCTGCAGCTTGTGACTTGTTTAAAGGTATTCTGTTGCCAATCCGGTAGAGGGTGTTTAATTTCGTTTCCGCATTCATTCTGACCTCCTTATCCTGTCAACGGTTTCTATTTTCGTTCTTCTGGCTCTTTTCATATCGTTCTGTTCGTGGTAGAGCGATAATCCGAAAACACATAGAAGGAAGCAAAAGCAGAACGTATAGCCGGTGAAAAATCAAACGTATATTCAACACCTGATAAACGTTCATAAAACTTTTTGCATAGCTGCCTGCCATTTTTTACATTAAGGATTTGAAAAGCTTTCTGCAGTTGGTTGTTTATTGTACTGAATGCCCTGCATTTGGCTTCTGCAATCTCTTCCTTTTCCATACCGGAAATAAACATCTGTGCTGTTACTTCACACTCAGGTGTCAGTTCGGTTAGTACTCTTTTCATAATCGCGTAAGATTAGATACTATTCCTGCATATTATTGATAATATACATTGAACCGGTGTACTTGTTTTTAGAGATTGTATATGCCGGCTTGCCGCCTGGAACAACAACACCTTTATCTCTCAATTCTTTGCTAATTACATGGGCTTGTTGTCTGTAGCCTGTAACATCAACTTCTGATAGCGGGATAATCTTCTGTTTGCCCGGTTTTACTTTTAAAATCGTTTCTCTGATTGTTGCCATAAGATTAAAAATTAAATTAATGATTGGTGGGTGGTAGAGGAGTCGAACCTCTCTCAATTATGATAATTGGTTGCGCAACACAAAGCTCTAACCGATGAGCTAACCACCCATATAAGAAAGGTGCACTATCTTCACAGACGGCACACCTAGTACAAACACAAAATAAAACACGACAAAAACTACTATATTTTTCAGAATCCGCCCGGCTGGTTTCCCTTACTCACAGTACTGGTTTATTGCAGGAACCTTATGCCGGATTATCGGTCTACCTTTTTGCGGATTTCTGTTTGGATTTTAGTTGTTTCAATTCTTCAATCATCCTTTCAAGGCGATTGTATTCTTCTCTTCCGGCATCGTAATCAAGTACGATACAGTCACGGCAAAACTCTAACCGCTTAATTTGTAGTTCTAATGTTTCATTCATTTCTTTATTTGTTATGAAGTGTTTTAAAGGTTATTCACGTAATTCTGTGTAGGTGATTCTAACAAAAGCAAAACAACCAACACATATAATACCCATGATAGTAATAGAGATCGTTTTTATTGGGCTGTAGGTTGTGATTGCCCCATAAAACATAATTATAGCGCATAAGGTTAAAAGTATGGATAAAATCAACTGGATTATTTTCATAATCAATCCTCCTTTTCTACTTTAAAACCCTTATCTTCGAGATAACTAATTATGGTATCTTCACTGACTTGGTTTAGAACCTCTGTTTCATCCATTTCAGAAACAAGACTGGATACATCAAAATAATCCACACAGTCGGATGCGCTTACAAGTGATAATAAACTATCAGCACCCACTTTTGAATAATAATGTGACATAATCGTATGATTTAGAAATTTGCGCCCGCCATACCTTCTACGGATTGTACCCAGAATCGAGACTGGACGGGCAATATATCGTTGAATTTCTACTGAAAGAAAATTTAAAAGTCATACTTACAACTTGAATCTTTCGTTTAGAACCTTGTGAACGTGTCGGTGGTTACTGCCTGTAGCCGATTAACTTCGCTGTCTGCTATGTGCCCGAAGGCTTGCCATTATGCGCACGGACGAAAAATCCGTTATATATTGCGCCCGCCATACCTTCTACGGATTGTGCCCGGTATCGAGACCGGACGGGCATTGTATAATCGTGTATTTATGCGTATCTGCTTAGACCTTGAATCAGACAGAGGGCATCATAATCCATGTCGTTATCTTCACCTGTATCTGGCCCTGAAAGGATGGCTTCATAGGTATCAATTTCTTCTTCGATAACTTCTATGATATCAGCCTTGCAATCTATATTGTAAACCCTGCGGGCTGTTTCTTCATCCATATCCTGAACGTTGTTTAGGTCTCTGTATAAGGCATCCAAGCCTTGTTCAATCTCGTAGCGTGTCATAATCATGCAATTTTTAAAAGGTTAGCTTTCTTGAAACATCTGAACTCACCGCGTTCTGTATCGAAATAGGTTTGAACCGTATCGTTCCTTGCTCTTTTGTCATTGCCTGTTACTGCCGGCATGTATTTTTCGCAAAGTGTGCCGTAAGCTTCTCTCATTGTACCATCGACTTTCTGAAAGTAGAACTTCACAATCTTATTTTTCATTTGAGCTTTCAACTTCATATTTGCCCATGCGCATTTCAGTGCTTCACTCATTGAAAAACCGTTTCTTTTTACAAAAGACCATGCTAGACTCATGACTTCTTTCATTTGATTTTTAAAATTCGTGCTCATAATCGTGTATTTTAATATGTTTATACTATTGTATATGACCTTAAAAATGTCTTTCTTTGCAAAAGTGATTAGGTTATCACTGTTTGATGATGCAAATATACTAGAAGTTCTATATCTAGCATAGAAATTCTAGTTAATTATTGTAAATATGCTAGATTTTCTATAATTAAAAACTAGAATATCTATATGACTTTAAGAGAAAGAATGTTCTATCTGATTGAAAAAGAAGGTATTAATCCAAACCAATTCTATACTATCTCTGGATTGGGAAATGGGTATTTGAATAATGTTGGTGAAAGCTTCAGGAAACCAACAATAGAAAAAATAAAAAAAAGCTTCCCGCATTGGAACATGGACTGGATTCTTTATGGGAAAGGAGAACCTATTATATCTAAAGAAAATATAGAAATTCTAGAAGCAGTACCATTAAATCAGAACTATATTATAAATGTACCACTAGTGAATCAATATGCACAAGCAGGTTATTTATGTGGCTTCCAAGATGCTGCATATATAGCTACATTGCCTACTATACCGTTTATAATAGATCATGAAGCTAAAGGGAACTATGTAGCCTTTGAGGTGAGAGGTGATAGTATGAATGATGGAACAGAGGAAAGTTATCTTGAAGGAGATAGACTTCTTTGTCGCGAAATTGCCCCTTATTTATGGGCGGAGTCTAAACTTCATATTAGAAAATGGGATTTTGTAATAGTCCATGAGGAAGGAATTTTAGTCAAAAGGATTATTGATCATAATCTAGAAAATCATACAATAACGATACATTCTCTAAATGATATGTATTCTGATAGGGTTATTGATTTGGCGGAGGTTAGGCAAATATTCAATGTGATAGAATTACAAAGGCCAAGAAGGAGATAGTTTAAAGCTTAATGTGCGAACTGTTGAAATTAGTATTATGAAATTCAATCAATATATATGGAATCTATATAAGAACTCCCCGGAAGGAGAAACTGTCATATCCAGCTTTTCAGACAGAAAGGAATGGATAGACGAGGAGCAACTTTTAGAACGTTATAACCCAAGTATCAAAGACAATTTCAACAAGGAAATTATATGCAAAATACTGGAAGATTTTTGGTGCTATAAAGTTTCCGATTTTGAAGGTATAGAATATCCGTCACTTGATGAAGCTGGTAATATATATGAAGATATTATCTCTACAGGATTACGGATAGAAAATGAAGAAGTATTGAAGATAGGAGATTTCGACTTGATGCTTGAATACATTCCATTTCTATCAATGGAGTTAAATTGCCTGCTTGGTGAATATTTCTTTCCATATTTGTACATTGACAGATTCTATGAACTCAAAAGGTTAGCCGACTATTTCGAGATAGAATTGCCATCTATTCCCAAAAAGCCAGATTACAAAAGCAGATGTATGTATTACTGGGAGTTATGTAAGGTATTCTATCTGTTCAGGACGAAAAACAACCTGACACCCGATGAATTGAGTGCATTCATGTACGATTATGCACCAAATCTCCTACACACGGAGAAAAAGAGTGAAATCCCCCAACCATCACAAGCATGGTTCATTGGTGGATTGATAAGAGGATATGGCGAGCAATGGACTACCGGATTTTGGCAGTCAAATCAAGAAACGAAGAAGGGAGACATTCTGATTCATTACGAAACAGCACCAATTAGTGCAATTACCTGTTTATGGATAGCCCAAGTAGATGGAGTTATTGACCCATTTACACATTATTACAGCAACACTTATGTAAGTAACAGAATAGACATTCCTCATATTACACTAAAAGAGCTTCGGGAAGATGAATACTTCTCCGGGCACCCACTCATAAGAAAGAACTTTCAAGGAGTAAACGGATGGGCAGTTAATAGTGAGGATTATTTGGAGCTATTGCGTATCATAAAAACAAAAGGGTTTGATATAGAGACTTTACCAAAGCTGTATGCTCCAACCTTACCCAAAGATGTAATTGTAGAGTACGAGCATGATGTAGAACAACAATTGTTGGAACCCTTACTTAATTCTATGGGGTGGTACGAAAACAAAGACTTCATCCGGCAGTTACCAATCCAAGCGGGGAGAGGTCATAGGGTATTTCCTGATTATGCACTCCATTATGATAACAAGCCCAATGAGGAAAGGGCAAAAGTTCTGATTGAAGCCAAGCTGCACATGAAGAACAACCAGGCGATAGAGGATGCTTTCTTGCAAGCTAAATCTTATGCTCAGTTGTTGGAGACATCTGTTATTGTTTTGTGTGACAAATATTATCTATTTGTATATGAAAAGCAGCAGTCTTTTGATCGGAATAGTTATAAAAGATATACATGGTTGGATATGGAAAATCCTGACATTTTCAACGAATTAAAGAACAAACTAAATATTAAAGCACAATGAAGAAGATTTTATTTTTAATGATGGTTGCATTTTTGTGTATGCCATCTAAAGCCCAGAAGCAAAGTGATGTAGTTATAAAAGCTGGTACAATAGTGTCTTTAGAAGCGATTAATAATGTAAAAGCATCTCAAGTCCATGAAGGGCAAACCATCGACTTTAAAGTTTCAAGAGATATTATTATTGACAAGAAAATAGCTATTCCAGCAGGTACAATAGCAAAAGGAACGGTTTATGAGGCGAAAAGATCCGCATGGTTCGGAACAAAAGGGCGTTTAGGGATTAAGGTTCGATATATGACCTTGCCTTCTGGAGATGTTGTCAATTTTGCTTCTTCTGAAGTTTATATTACTGGTAAAAACCGTACTCCTTTATCGGTAGTTATATTCTGTTGTACTTGCATTCCTCTTCCTTGTGGGTCTAAGGCGGAAATGAAAATAGGATATGAATTTGATGCAACTGTTGCAAATAACACAACTGTATCCATTGAATAAATATTATGAAACGATGGAACATATCAATTTTCTTGATGATTTAAAACAAACTAAATAAGCGTTATGAAAAAGATTTTATTTTTAATGGCAATACTGCCAATGATGTTATTAGCAGCATGTTCATCAGATGATGATGGCAAAGAAACTTATACAATAAAAAATCTAACTGGTGTAAATTGGCATGATGTAGATGTATGTATTATGAGTTCTGGAGATGATGATGCGGAACTGCTAGAAATGATTGATACCAAAGATGTTGCCGTAGGCGAAACATGTACAATATCTACTGAGCATTCTTTTTTCTATATAAGTGCAAAAAATAATAGAGGTAAATTGTTTATGAGCAAAGTTAAGTATTTATCGAAAGATACTTCAGTATCCTCTTATGATATATTAGTAAATCTATAGTATATATGTGTTCTGTTAATTATTTCAAAACTCAATATTAACATCTCAGTTCTATCTTAAAAACAGCAATTGTATAGTAGATTGTTTTTTGAAAAGGTAAGAAAAGAGCATTTAATAAATTAGTAATCAGTATAATAATAGAGCCGCTGTACGGGACTTCGTAACGCGTAGGTCGCCAGTTCAAGTCTGGCTAGCGGCTCTCAAATAAAACGCTGATTATTAGTAAAATAATCAGCGTTTCGTTTTTCTTGCAGAATTCCTATTGTATTACTAGGAATGTCTTTTTGTATGGATTTTATATGAAATATAAAAATACAATCTATGTTGGGATATTCCTAAAATAATAAAATTTAAGGCAACTAATTCATTGCGAGTTAGTTGCCTTTTTTGTATCTTTAAGCATTCCCCCAAAAAAACGGTTTGACGGCCAAAGCGGGGGTAATTAAAAATAAAAACACATGGTAAAGATACAAAAAATCTCAGAAATCGAACCTTGTTTAGGTTTTACCGAGTTCGATATGCTTAAAAAATATCGTCAAAGTTTTGCAACGAGTGAATTAGGTCGACTCCATTCTCTATTCCCTTTCTCGGAACTGGCCCGACAAATGCATTTGAAGTCCTCTCCTTTGGGGCGTAAAAGTTATTTTTCTCCTGAAGGTAAAATAGCCTTGATGGTCTTGAAGTCCTATACCAACTTTTCCGATGCACAACTGATTGAGCATTTAAACGGTAATATTCATTACCAGTTATTTTGTGGTGTTCAGATTGATCCGCTTCATCCACTAACCAATCCTAAAATCGTTAGTGCAATTCGTCAGGAACTAGCGAATCGCCTTGACGTTGACTCCCTCCAGCTCATTCTTGCCGAGTATTGGAAACCTTATCTTGAGAACCTTCATGTCTGTATGACCGATGCCACCTGTTATGAAAGTCATCTGCGTTTTCCTACTGATACCAAACTCTTATGGGAAGGTATTGTATGGCTTCATCGTCATCTGTGCAAACATTGCCAGACCTTGCATATACAACGTCCCCGTAACAAGTATCTTGATGTACGCCGTGCCTATCTTGCTTATAGCAAACTGCGTAAACGCAAGAAATCACAGACTCGTATGATTACACGCAGGTTACTTCAGTTATTGGAAAAGTTACTTGACCAGCTGGAGCAGCTTCATTCATCCTACAGGAACAGGCTTACATTATCCTCTGATTACCAAAGACGTTTCTCGGTCATACAGACGGTCCTTGAGCAAGGGAAGAATTTATTTGCAGGCAAAAAAGTGTCCAACCGTATCGTGAGTATCGACCGGCATTACCTTCGCCCCATTATCAGAGGCAAGGAAACCAAATCCGTTGAATTCGGAGCCAAAGTCAACAATATACAGATAGACGGAATCTCCTTTATAGAACATATCTCCTTTAAGGCTTTTAACGAAGGAGTACGTTTGAAAGACTGTATTCATCTGCAACAACAACTGACCGGGGTTAGGGTTAAGGCGCTTGCGGCGGATTCAATCTATGCCAATAATGCCAACCGGAAATTTTGTACAAAATATCATATAAGTACTTCCTTTAAGCGTAAGGGCAGAGCTGCCAAAGATGAGCCGCTTCGGAAAATCTTACGGTCGGAACTCAGCCGTGAAAGAGCTACCCGCCTGGAAGGAAGTTTTGGAACGCAGAAACAACATTACTCACTGGCCAGGATAAAAGCTAGAAACAGGAAAACGGAAGTACTTTGGATTTTCTTTGGGATACATACAGCCAATGCGGTATGTATGATAGAAAAGGTCGAAAAGAAAAAAAGAAAGGCAGCATAATCGGATCAAAATAAGAGGAAAAACAGGAGAGGTTTTAACTTCCCCTAAAAAAGACATGTACATAATGCATGGGTGGGAAGGAAAAAACAAGAATGTGTAAATAATATTCTACAAAAAAGATAGAAGACTGGGAGAGTTGAACGAAAAAATCAAGAGAAAAGCTCACATAAAGCAAAACTTTTCTCTTGATTTATTAGAAAGAGGAACATTTACTGAATATCCCTATGTGAAATATAAAAATACAATCTATGTTAAATCGTATTATTGTTTTAGTTGTTGTCGGAGTTGCCGTAGTCTATATTGTTCGTTTTATAGATAACTTTCTTTCTCGGCGCAGAAGATAGAATCAACTCTCGAACATTCTGCTGCGTGCCAGCATGCAAGCCCCTACAATACCAGCTTTATCCTTCAATTTGGAAGTCATGATGGCTGAATCTTTATTGACCAGATTTAGAGAATACTTGCGTACTGCTGTTTTGATGGGCTGGGTGATATAGTCACCGGTTAATGATAGAGTTCCGCCTATGATAACCAACTCAGGATTAAAGATATTTATTAATCCTGCAATCTGTTTTCCAAGTTTCTGTCCAATCTCTTCTACTATTTCGATACAGAGCAAATCCTCTTTATTCACGGCAGCGATAATTTCATCAAGAGTCAATGCATTATCTTTTGATAAGATTCTGTTTGATAAAATAGAACTTTCTCCGTTTTGGATACGTTCGATTAATATTCTATGAAAGGCGGAGCCGGACGCTTCGGTTTCCAAGCATCCTTTTTTTCCACAATGACAAATGATTTCGTTATCAAAGACATTGGTATGTCCAAATTCTCCGGAAAAGCCCGATTTTCCGGTATATATTTTCCCATCAATAATAATACCGATACCTAGTCCCCAACTAACATTTACAAAGATAATATCTTTTTCTCCTTTTACGCATCCCTTCATGAATTCTCCATAGGTCATGGCGCGTGTATCATTATCTATTGTTACCCGAAATCCAATTTTCTCAGTTAGTACTTCTGCTAAGGGTCTTTCTTCGAAATTAAATAGACTGAAACTATAACCAGATTCAGGATTCACTCTGCCGGAAACATTTATATTGATATTTAATATTTTATCATTATCAACATCTACTTTCTTTATAAATTGAAGAATAAGTCTGCATAGCTCATCAAGTGCTTCTACAGTATTTTCTGATTTAAAAGGGATATCCATTTTTAATTCTACCATATCGCCTTTGAAATTGATTAAACCTATATTAATCGCAAATTTCTTGATGTCTACCCCAATGAAGTATCCGGATTCGGGGTTAAGACCATACAGGCTGGGATAACGTCCACCACTTGTCTCTAATTTGCCATAATCATTAATATAGCCTTCTTCACACATTTCACTAATGAATTTTGTGACAGTTGGAACGCTAAGGTCTAGCTCTTTTGCTAAATCTGTAATAGTAGAGCTACCATTATATATATAATGCGTAATAATCTTCTTCTTGAGAAGAGCATTTTTGGTTCCTGCTTCTATTTCTTTCTGTAAATGTTGTTTCATCTTAGTTCTTCTTTATTCTTTTCCACAAAGATAATAAATTTATTTATTAATAGACGTTTGCCGAATTTGAAATTGTTATAATGTCCATTTTGGTATTCTTCTTTGGCGTAAATGATTAATGTGAAATATCTGATTTTATAAGCATGTATAATAAATAAATTTATTAATAGAAGTGTTTATATTAAATATTTAATCTATATTTGTGCAGATATTGTTTAACTATAAATGAAAAGAGAAATATGATTGTATCTAATCTGCAAAATAGTCAGCGCATTGAAGGGCTTCATCCTATGTTTGGGCTTCTGTTCAACTATGTGAAAACGCATGATTTACTTCACGCGGATTTGGGGCGTATTGAGATTGATGGTGAGCGCTTGTTTATTAATAATGTAAATCCGGAGTGTGTAGCTCCTGATGAGCAGGTTTTAGAATTGCATCACGATTACATTGATGTGCATATTCTGTTAGAGGGCGCAGAGACGATTGGCTGGAAAGCTTTAGAGGATTTGCAAAATGAGGTTAAGGCATATTCTAAAGAGGAAGAATGTGCCTTATATTCAGATCGTCCTACTACTTATGTTAATCTGCTGCCGGGGCAATTTGTGATTGTATATCCGGAGGATCCCCATGCGCCGGTTATCGGTCATGGTAAGATTCGTAAGTTGATAGCTAAAGTAAAGCTTTGATTTATTATTGGATTGCTTTTCAATACCAAAAAGGTAGCGTTATTTATTGTAGTAGCGCTACCTTTTTTAGTTGTGTACGCTATTGCTATGCATTGCTTATTAATTAATCTAGGATTATATAATAAAATATTTAATTAAATATTTGGATGATAATAAAAATTGTTATTACATTTGCAATGATTTAATGCGAGTGAAACATAAAAATTACTTTATATGAAAAACAAGAGTATTTACCCCTGGATGGTAGTTGGTTTATTGTGGATAGTGGCGCTTCTTAATTATATGGATCGTCAGATGCTTTCTACTATGCAAGAAGCTATGAAAGTCGATATTGTGGAGTTGAATAAAGCAGAGGCTTTTGGTGCTTTGATGGCTATTTTCTTGTGGATATATGGTTTTATGAGTCCTGTTGCCGGAATAATAGCAGATAGGGTAAATCGTAAATGGTTGGTGGTTGGCAGTCTTTTTGTGTGGTCTGCTGTTACTTTCTTGATGGGATATGCCCAAGATTTTCACGAGCTATATTGGTTACGTGCTATAATGGGAGTCAGTGAGGCGTTGTATATTCCATCGGCTTTGTCGTTGATTGCTGATTGGCACGAAGGAAAATCACGTTCTTTAGCGGTAGGAGTACATATGACGGGATTGTATGTGGGACAGGCTATTGGTGGTTTCGGGGCTACGGCAGCTGCGGCTTTTTCTTGGCAAGCTACTTTTCATTGGTTTGGTATTGTTGGTATTGCCTATTCTTTAGTGCTAATATTGTTTTTGAAAGAAAATCCTATCCATAATATTGTTATTAAGGAAATAGATAATGCTCCTAAAGAGAAGAAACCTTCTGTCATAAATGGTCTCTCCCTGCTGTTTAC
Source organism: Bacteroides acidifaciens (assembly GCF_903181435.1). Taxonomy (NCBI): domain Bacteria; kingdom Pseudomonadati; phylum Bacteroidota; class Bacteroidia; order Bacteroidales; family Bacteroidaceae; genus Bacteroides; species Bacteroides acidifaciens. The sequence goes on along the minus strand of NZ_CAEUHO010000001.1, from coordinate 1,959,529 downwards.
TAACTGGGCATTTTGGATAATTCTTATCTATTTTGCTGCTCCCAGCCTTCCGGGATGGGCTACAAAGAACTGGCTTCCGACATTGTTTGCAGATAGTCTGAATATCCCTATGGCCGAGGCAGGTCCGATCTCTACCATAACAATTGCAGTATCATCTTTTATCGGTGTTATTCTAGGTGGAATATTGTCCGACCGTTGGGTGCAAAAAAATATTCGTGGACGTATTTATACTGGAGCTATTGGCCTGGGAATGACTATACCGGCATTGCTTTTACTAGGTTTTGGTCATAGTTTTATCAGTGTGATTGGTGCAGGTCTGCTCTTTGGTATTGGTTTTGGAATATTTGATGCCAATAATATGCCTATCCTATGTCAGTTTGTATCGGCAAAACACCGTGCAACTGCTTATGGCATAATGAATATGACCGGGGTGTTTGCCGGAGCTGCCGTGACCGAACTTCTTGGCAAATGGACAGATGGTGGAAGCCTGGGACAAGGGTTTGCAATGTTAAGCATTGTAGTGACTGTGGCATTGGTACTTCAAATCTATTTTTTAAGACCGAAGACTGATAATATGGTAGATTGAGAATAATACTAACTTTATAAAAAATAAAATGATGGAACGAATTAAAGGACTTATTGATGCACCGTTTACTCCTTTTTATGAAAATGGTGAAATAAATTTAGAACCAATTGAAGCATACGCCAAAATGTTGGTAAAGAATGGGCTGCAAGGAGTTTTTATCAATGGATCTTCCGGTGAAGGCTATATGCTGACAGAAGAAGAACGCATGCAACTTGCCGAACGCTGGGTATCTGTCGCACCCGAAGGCTTTAAAGTAATCGTGCATGTTGGTAGTTGTTGTGTGAAGGCAAGTCGTATGCTGGCCGAACATGCACAAAAAATCGGTGCATGGGGGATTGGTGCTATGGCTCCACCTTTTCCGAAGATTGGACGTATTGAAGAATTAGTTAAGTACATCGAAGAGATTGCATCCGGTGCACCCGAACTTCCTTTCTATTATTATCATATTCCGGCATTTAATGGCGCTTTTTTGCCAATGGTTAAATTATTGGAAGCAGTAGACGGGCGTATTCCTAATTTCGCGGGTATCAAATATACATTTGAAAGCATGTATGAGTACAATCAGTGTCGTTTATATAAGAATGGTAAATTCGATATGCTGCATGGTCAGGACGAAACGATTCTTCCTTGTTTGGCTATGGGCGGTGCTCAGGGTGGCATTGGCGGAACTACCAATTATAACGGAAAAGAATTGGTTGGTATTATTGATGCATGGAAAGCCGGTGATTTGGAGACAGCCCGTGAACGTCAGAACTTCTCACAGGAAGTGATTAACGTTATTTGCCATTTCCGTGGAAATATAGTCGGTGGAAAACGCATAATGAAATTGATAGGTCTTGATTTAGGTAAGAACCGTACTCCATTTCAGAACATGACAGATGCAGAAGAGGCGCAGATGAGAGCGGAATTGGAAGCAATCCATTTCTTCGAACGTTGTAATAAATTCTAATTGTACGAGGCATGAACGAAACAGAATATATTAATCAATGGGCTGCATCTTATAAGGACGACATAATGAACAATATTATGCCGTTTTGGATGAAGCACGGCTTGGACCGTAAGCATGGCGGTGTTTATACTTGTATCGATCGCGATGGCAGTATAATAGATACCACAAAGTCTGTGTGGTTTCAGGGACGTTTTGGTTTCATTGCAGCATTTGCATATAATAATATAGAAAAGAATCCCGAATGGCTTTCCGCTTCGAAAAGTTGTATTGACTTTATAGAAGCCCATTGCTTTGATACAGATGGACACATGTTTTTTGAAGTAACGGAAGAAGGTACTCCTTTGCGTAAACGTCGTTATGTGTTCTCCGAAGGGTTTGCTGCTATTGCAATGGCTGAATATGCTTTGGCAACCGGTGATAAAAAATATGCAGAAAGAGCTTTGGAGATTTTCAAGAGCATACAGCATTTCTTAGAAACTCCCGGTTTGCTAGAACCGAAATATCTGCCTTCATTGGAAGCACGAGGTCATTCAATAACGATGATTTTGATTAATACAGCTTCTCGAATCCGTATGGTTGTTGACGACCCGGTGTTGACAGAACAGATCGACCGTTCGATTGCAGCATTGCGTCAATACTTCATTCATCCCGAATTTAAAGCTTTGCTTGAGATGGTAGGACCCAATGGTGAATTTATTGATACTTGTAACGGACGTCTCATAAATCCGGGACATTGTATTGAAACAGCCTGGTTCATCATGGAAGAAGCTAAATATCGCAACTGGGATAAAGATTTACTCCAATTGGCTCTTCAAATTCTTGATTGGTCTTGGGAATGGGGATGGGACAAGGAGTTTGGTGGAATCATCAATTTCCGTGACTGCCGTAATCTTCCGGTTCAAGAGTATTCTCAGGATATGAAATTCTGGTGGCCGCAAACAGAAGCTATTATTGCTACTTTATATGCCTATCAAGCTACCGGAGATGAGAAATATCTTCAGATGCACAAGCAGATCAGTGATTGGACGTACGCTCATTTCCCCGATAAGGAGTACGGAGAATGGTATGGTTATCTTCATCGTGACGGTACCGTAGCCCAACCCGCCAAAGGGAATCTTTTTAAAGGTCCTTTCCATATACCTCGTATGATGATTCGTAGTTATATGCTTTGCAAGGAACTTCTTTGAAGTATTGCGTAGCTTTTAAAGATAGAATCTAAAACTATTACTATGCGAATTTTGAAAAGCATATTATTAGCAGGACTTATGCTTCTCTTTTCTTGTATGAAAGGAGAAGCGCAGTCCGGCGCTAAAAACACTTTTTCTGAGTTTCCTAAATACACCGTGTTTTCTGCCGGGGATGATAATGTGAATAGTTATCGTATTCCCTCATTATTGACAGCTAAAGATGGTTCTTTACTTGTATTTTGTGAAGCACGTAGAGAAAGTTGGCAAGATAAAAGTCGTACAGATATAGTAGTGAAGCGTAGTACAGATAATGGTCAGACATGGTCGGTTATGCAGGATTTGACAAAAGGAATCACTGGTGCTTATATGGATCCAACTCCCATTTTGGATTCAATCACTGGCAAAGTCTTTCTTTTTACGACTTTTTGGCCGGCAGATGATCTTTCAGGAGCTGGCAACCGTGCCATTCTTATTACTTCGGATGATAATGGGCAGACATGGTCTACTCCTGTCGATGTTACTGCATCTTTAATGCCAGATGGACGTTATATATATGGTTTTGGTCCGGGAGCAGGATTGCAGATGGTAGGTGAGAAGTACAAAGGACGTTTAATTCTGCCCGCCCGTATTTCTGATACAGAAAGAAAAGCTGCACACGATGTTGCTATTTTTTCTGACAATCATGGTGAAACGTGGACGGTAGGAGAGAATGGAGATACAGATAATGAGTTCCAGATTGCAGAATCTCCAAATGGAGTTTTAGTGTATAATGCTCGAGTATCAGGTGCACGTATGGTAGCATATAGCAAAGATGGAGGCATGACTTGGAGTAAAGCAATGAAAGAGTCGGCTCTGCCTGGTGTGTCTAAAGGCTGCCAAGCTAGTGTGTTAGGGGAAAATGCAAATCTTTATTTCTCCGGAATAAAGGGAATCCCGGAAACACCGGAATATGACGAAAGAGCTGGATTGACTTTATATAAAAGCTGTAATGGTGGAAGAACTTGGAATGATGGTCTGCTTTTATATGACAAGGCTTCCGGATATAGCTGTATGGCTTTACTACCGGATGGACGAATGGCGATAATCTTTGAAACAGCAGATACGCAATCGTTTACTCGCAAATCATTACCTAATATAAAACCTCTTAAACGTCCGGCTGAATGGATGAAGCTAGATTTAATTTTAGTGCCTATTATTAATCTTTAATTTTTTTATTTATGAAATGGTTATTTAATGCTTTAGCTTTAAGCATTGGATTGTTCCTTTTTAATGCCTGCTCAGATGATAATGTTAATGACTTCAGTCCGGTACCTTATCCGGACGAAGTTGTGGACCCAGATCCTGCCCTTGATCCTGATTCTGAACCGATATGGAAGATAGCTTCTCCAACAATTACTGTATTCAATTCGAAAGCAAGTAATGACATTTCATATCGTGTTCCTGCTATCGCGGTTACAAAGAAAGGTAGCATACTAGTTTTTTGTGAAGCTCGCTATGGAACTTGGCAAGACAAAGCTGGTCGGACGGATATTCTGATGAAGCGTAGTACTGATAAGGGGGTAACATGGACTGAAAAGAATTTAACTAATCAAGCTACTTCGTCAAAGTTGTCATATATGGATCCGACTGTTGTCGTTGACCAAGTTACAGGAAAAATCTTTTTGTTTACCTCTTTATGGGATGCCGTAGGTAAAGAGTCTGCTAAGCAAGGTTATAACAATAGGGCCATAATGTATACTTCGGAAGATGATGGATTAAATTGGACAAGAAAAGATCTCACAGACGAAGTGACAGTTGGTGTTTTTAGTGGTGCGACAAGAATGATCGGTAGTTTCGGTCCTGGTTCCGGGGTACAAATGACATCAAGCGAACAATATAAGAACCGTCTGATTGTTCCTATACGTACTTTCAAAGTGAATGAAGCTGCAGGAACCGTGTCAAATGGTGGAAATACAGTTATGTGGTCAGATGATAACGGAGTGACATGGGAGACTGGGCAACCTAATAAATCAGGTGAATGGACAGTGACGGAAGCTCCTGATGGTGCATTGATCGGAAATATCCGTTATAATGGATACCGTCAAAACTATGTAAGTACAGATGGTGGTGCCAAATGGCCTTCTTTTACGGATTATGCTCCAACAGCATTACCTACTCCAGCCAAAGGCTGTGCAGGCAGTGTCATAGTAAAGGATGGCTGGCTGTATTACTGTGGAGCGAAGGGGATTACCGAGACGGCAGCTCATGACGATCGTGGTATATTATATTTGGCCAAAGCTAAATTCTTTGGAGGTCATTCACATACATTCGAACCGACAGATCAGATGGTACTTTATGACAAAGCAGCAGGATATACATGTATGGCTCTTTTGCCTGATGGTGGTATGGCTGTTATTGCCGAACTCGGTGATGAGCCGGGATTTCAAAAACTATCGACTCGTCCGGCTGGATGGATGAGACTGGAACTATTTATATTATCTACAAAATAACCTCTTTAATATGCGAAAAATACATTTAAAGTTCTACCGTGAAATAATTTTCATGGTAGTGGCCATGCTTTGTTCCATTGACAGCATATATGCACAAGTTGGGCAAACGGTAAATGGCGTTGTGAAGGATGTTGCTGGAGAACCTTTGATTGGTGTTTCTGTATTGGAAGTGGGCACATCAAATGGTGCTATTACAGATTTGGATGGAAAATATACGTTAACGTTGACGAAGAGCAAATCGGTTCTTGCTTTTTCATACATAGGCTATGCTCAGCAGAATATTCCGGTGGATGGACGTAAGAATATTATGGTAGTGATGAAAGATGATGCCATAGGTCTGCAGGAAGTTATCGTCACAGGTTATGGCAAGACCGTTACTAAAGATAAACTGACGGCAGCTATATCAAAAGTATCTTCCGAAGTTTTGGAGAAAGGTGTACGTTCCAATCCGTTGACAGCTTTGGCAGGTACGGTTACCGGTGTACGAGTTACACAAACTTCCGGTCAGCCGGGAGCAGGACCTTCTATCCAGGTACGTGCGGGTGCTTCTTTGAATGGTTCCGGTAGTCCATTGTATATTATTGATGGTGTACAGAAAGACGATATGAACGATATTAATAGTAATGATATTGAGTCTATCGAAGTCTTGAAAGATGCTGCTGCGACAGCGTTGTATGGCGCACGTGCTAACAATGGTGTAGTATTGGTGACTACCAAGAGCGGTCATGTGGGAAAAACAACTGTAACCTTGAACGTAAATATCGGTAAAGGTTTTGCCCGCGACAACTATGATTTTATGAATGCCCGTGATTATCTCTATTGGGAGCGTATGGCGGCAAAGCGTAGTGGAGACGATTTGAACCTGGTGAACGGATGGGGGACAGGAAATGACATTACTGCCGACGGAAATAAAAGCAGCAACGGTATCTATAGTACATCTATTCTGACGGATAAGAATAAATATCTTCTGGACTACGGCTGGCAGTCGATGAAAGATCCTGCATCAGACAATTATCTATTGTTCAAGGAAACTGATTTTATGAAGTTGAACACACAGGATGCCTGGACGCAGGATTATAATGTTTCATTCTCCGGTGGAAACGATAAAGGCAAGTACTATTCGAGCATCGGATATTATGATGAAACGGGTTTCCCATTGGAGTCGGGATATCAGCGTTTGTCTTTCAATTTAAACGGTGAATATAAGATTAAGAGTTGGTTGAAAGCTTCCGGTTTCGTAAACTTTTCACGTTCGGAAACAAATCCTAACTACATGAGCGACGCTAATTTCTGGAGCGTGGTGGCTGCGGCTCCGCCTACTTTCAAAGGGGCTAATCTGGATGGGACAGTTATAACACTGCTCAATAATACCCAGAATGCCAACTGGAATGAAATGAAGAACTACTATTATCGTAGAAATACGGCTTATAAGACCACATTGGGAACTTCTTTCCAAGTGGATTTGATGAAAGGATTGAGTCTGAAACTGAGTGGCATGTGGTATCTTTGGATGAAAGAAACAGAATCATTTGATAAAGAATTGCCTACAGCTCCCGGTAAGTTGAATTCTAACCGCAAAGCTTCTGCTACTTATGCGCGCAAACTGGATCAGACTTATAACGCCATTCTTAATTACAATGCCTCATTTGGCGACCATAACGTCAGCGCAGTCGGTGGTTTTGAAATAATAGACAAATATAGCTACGGACTCTCGGCATCAGGTCAGGGAGCTACTTCCGACGACTTTATCGGGTTGCAGTTTACCGCCCCGTTGGATGCTAATGGGAAATCTACCCGTAACATGTCTACCACTCATACACAGGAGCGTATAATGTCCGGTTTCGTAAATGCAACCTATGACTATAAGAGCAAGTATCTTTTCTCTTTCTCCGGACGTTATGATGGCTATTCTAAACTGGTAGACAACCGTTGGGGATTTTTCCCAGGTGTCAGTGCTGCATGGAATGTGTATCGTGAAGAATTCATGGAGAAATATCTGGATATATTTTCCAACATAAAGGTTCGTATGGGATACGGGCAGAATGGTAACGTGAACGGCATCGGGTTGTACGAGCTACAAGGCAGCTATGCAAATGCCGGTAACTACAACGGTATTTACGGTCTGTTGATTGACGATATTGCTTATCCTGGATTGCGTTGGGAGAAAACTACTTCTTTTGATACTGCGATGGAGTTAGGACTGTATAATAAGGTAGACCTGAGTGCCGGTTATTTCAACAAGAAGACTACCGACTTGATTGCCAATGTACCTTTGGCTTCCTCATCCGGTGTAGGCTCGATGACGACAAACAATGGTGCTGTTCGTAGTCAGGGTATGGAACTTGAAGTCAATTACCGTATTTTTGATCGTAAGGACTTTAAGTGGAATGTAGGTGCCAACATCACTTACGTGAAATCCAAAATCTTGCAATTGCCCGATAATGGTAATGAGAACAACCGCCAGGGCGGAACGGAAGTGTACAAAGGCAAAGGTAGTAATGAAACTGTGTGGAAGGGTGGAATACAAGAAGGACAATCTTATGGTGATATCTACGGATTTAAGATGATGAATGTTGTACGTGACGAAGCCGATTTAGCAAACTATGCTTATTACGTAGATAAGGTTCCCTCTAAACCGATATATGGTCCGGCGGCTTATGCACAGTTGACGGTTGAGCAACAGAAAAATGCACAGCAGTTGGCTCCTGGTGATGCTGTATGGTATGATGTGAATGGTGACGGAACTATCGACACGTATGATCAGGTGAAGCTTGGCAACGAAATCCCAAAATGGATGGGTGGTTTCAATACGTCCGTTACATGGAAAGGTCTGACCTTATTTGCCCGATTTGACTATGCGTTGGGATACAAGAAATGGAATAGCGGTTATCAATATTTTATGGGTATCACTTCTGGTCACTTCAATGTCCCGGATTTGGCTAAAAAGACATGGACGGAGGATAATCCGGGTGCGGAACTTCCGGTATTGATGACTAACGACACTAACTTTAAAAAGAACTATACCCGCAACACTTCACTATTCTGGGAGGATGCTTCTTATTTGTGCGCTCGTGAGATTTCCTTGAGTTACGATTTACCTTCGCAGTGGACTAAAAAAGCCCTCATGGATAAAGTGACGGTGACGCTAACCGGACAGAATTTGTTCTACATAACAGACAATCGTCTCTACACTCCTGAATATGGAACTACCAGTAGCAACAAGGGCGGATATGCTTTGCCTAAGACAGTTCTGATGGGATTAAAGGTCGTGTTCTAAAATCATAAAGAAAGATAGCATTATGAAAAATATAAAATATACATTGTTAGTGTTGTTGATAGGAGTCATGCAGTCTTGTGATTATTTGGACTTGAGTCCGGTAGACTCCTATGGTATCAGTAATTACTGGAGTACCAAAGATCAGGTGGAACGCTTTGTGCGTGGTTTGCATTATCGTGTTCGCGAGCGTCAGGAAGTACTGTTCAAGATGGGAGAACTTAGAGGTGGAACTTTTTACGGTTCAAACTCTTCTTTGTTCAATCAGACTATTAGTGATGTGCCGGCTGTGACAAACAATCTTACTGAAGCTAATTCTGTGATAAGCAACTGGGGCAACTTTTATATGGACATCATGCAGATTAACCATGCCATCCAGTCCGTCCCCGGCAGTTCTGCCTTGAATGAAACAGAAAAGAACTATTATATGGGTGTGTTGCACGGATTGAGAAGTTTCTATTACTTCCATCTGTTCCGTACCTATGGCGGAGTTCCTCTGATTGAAACCGCACGCGTGATGGACGGTAGTTTTACCCCTGCCGACTTGAATCAGCCACGGGCCACGGAAGAAGAAGTCTACAATTTCCTTGTAAAAGATATCAAGGCATCGGAAGATTATTTCGCAGATGATGCATTTACCATCAATTCTACAGACAAAAGTTCTTATTGGAGCAAGGCAGCAACAAAAATGTTGAGAGCCGAAATCCTGTTGTGGGGATGTAAGGTGAAACCCATTGGCGGTGGAAGCGTCTATTCAAAAAATATTCCTGCCGACCTGGCAGCAGCCAAGCAAGCGTTGCAGGATATTATAGATTGCGGCAAATATGGTTTTGCTTCCAATACTAGCTTTGAAGAGGTTTTTGACGTAACGAAGAAAGATAATAAAGAAATGATATTCGTAATCCGCTACATGCTGAATGAGAAAGAAAATTTCTTTAGCAAATTCATGTATCCTACGAATACCAATCTGGTAGGTTTCGAAAATGCAGATGGTGTGGAGTACAAAGGCAACAATGTGAATCCTTTGAAACTGAATGGTACTGCATCCAACTACCAGTATGCAAAAGAGTTTTTTGATACGTTCAGTGAAAGCGACATTCGCCGTAGCGCCACTTTCTTTGATGTATATAAGATCGACGGTGGAGCGGCAGCTATACTTTTGAATAAATATAAAGGAGAACTTGACAATGATATACGTAAGTTCACGAACGATTGGCCCGTCTATCGCTATGCGGATTTGCAGTTGATGCTGGCTGAAATTGTAGCATTACAAGGAGGTGATCCCGCTGCATATATCAATAGTGTCCGTGAACGTGCATACGGTTCCGCCTATGCTGCCAATAAATACCCCCGTAGTGGTGAAACAGCAGAAGAAGCGATTTTGGAAGAACGCTCTAAAGAGTTTGTCGGTGAAGGTAAGCGTTGGTATGACATCCGCCGTATGAAGGATGGAGAATTGGCTAAAGCTCTTCAGATTAGCGTTACGGGCGACCTTGTCGAGAAACATCTGTTATGGCCTGTCGATGCTGCGGTAATGTCGAAAGACCCGTTAGTGCAGCAGACACCAGGTTATTAATCTGCCTGTCAGATTCATATCATTCATTAAAAATTAAATCATACAAAGATGAAAAAACAATCTATATTTCCGGTCTTAGGACTCTGTGCGGCATTTCTTGTCGTTGCATGTAGTGACGATGACTATACCCAGACTGATTTTACGCGTCCGGCGGGGGGAAATCAGATTTTCCTCAATTGCCAGTCACAGTTGGATGATAATAAGACGGTTTGGGCGGCAGATAGTAAAATTGGTTTCTTCTGTGAGCAGACAAAAACTGCTAATCTTGCCGTAGGGGTTGCAGCTCCTTGTGTAGGGCAGACCGAAGGCTTGTTCTATACGAAAGTGGCATGGGGGAGTGGTGAACATACATTTTATGTTTATTCACCTTACAGTAAAACTAACACTACGGCAACATCCATAGCCGGGACTTTGAATAGTACACAATTGCAGTCGGGTACATCCAATGCCCATTTGACAAGTACTGCTTTGACTTATGCGACAATAACTGCGTCCGAAGTGGAAAATGCCGTTCCGGTGACATTTAAGCATGCATTGGGATATTTGGATGTCGCTTATACTACAGCTACCAAGTATCCGGGATGGAAAGTAAAGTCGATAGAACTTTCTGCGGCAGAGGGAACACCTTTGGTTGGAAATTATAAATTCAATTTGACCACGGGCTCATTTAGTATTTCCGAAGGTTCTTCCGATGTCTTGTTAAAAATAGATAATGCACCGGAATTGGTCGCAAACAAAGAATTTCATGGATATATTTCAGTAAATCCATTGGCGCTGTCTTCTACAAAATGCTCTGTTAAACTCATATTGGAGAAAACAGGTGTTGAAGATATTGCTTTGACTGGTGAAGTTGATTGGATGAATATTATTGCCGGAGAATTTACTATTTTGACTTTGGATTTAGATCAATTGACTAGTGGTTCTGTCGTGGATACTTCAATTGATTTGAGCGAGAGCGAAACGGCAAATTGTTACATCGCTGGTAAGGTCGGGCAGGAATATCGTTTCAAAGCTACGGTGATGGGAAATGGTGCTACTACTCAGCCTGTTGCTGATTATGACCCGCTATCGGGAACTGCTCCTGGGATTACTCCGAAAACATTGGCGCCGGTATCGGCTAATATACTTTGGCAGACTGCGCCAGGATTAATTTATGGAGTCCAACTGAAAAATGGATATATTTACTTTACCTTGAATGGGTCTGAGAATACACCTTTGGATGCAGGAAACGCTGTTATTGCAGCTTATGCAGCAGATGGCACTACAATCCTTTGGAGTTGGCATATTTGGGTGACAGATGTTGATTTGGATTCCAAAGTGGAAACATATACCATTCATTCAGATTATAATGACTATGATAAATTAGTCAATCCCATAATGATGGATAGGAACTTAGGTGCTCTTTCTGACGGATATTGGGCAGTAAATAACAACAATAAAGCTCAAGGAATGCGTTATCAATGGGGACGTAAAGATCCATTCCCGGAAAGAAATGATGCTAGTGCAGGATCGGTGACAGTCCTGACGACTTATGATAAGGATGGTAATGCATTTGACGCTATTAAATCATTAGCTGCTGCTACAGATAATACTTGGGGGTGGATTACTACGCCAATAGAAGCTAATGATATTGCCCGATATCCAATGTGTTATATAGCGTCTGGTGCAAAAAGTTGGCTCGTGGATGGTGGCAATGATCTGTGGGGTAACGCCAATATTGTGACGGCATCCAGTCCGGTAGTGAATGAATCCGGTAGTAAGACTATTTATGATCCATGTCCACCGGGGTACCGTGTACCTCATGCATATGTCTGGACAGGATTTGTTAATGTTGCGGCTGGAGGTAAATATAGTACTGGTGCGGTTACTGTTAATGTCAATGGAACAATGGCTGATTTTATTTCAAAAGCCGGAGGTACTTTTGCTGTCGGAGCAACTCCTAGTTATGCAACTTCGGGATATGTGAATAATGCTACATTTGTAATAAAGAACCCGGCTAATAGAGGGCAATCTTGGAGTAACAGTCCGGTAACTGTGGCAAATGGTTGTTGTTTGATGTATGATACTGCTAATTTCTTCCCTTTGAGAAGCCAAGCTAGAACATATGGCTACCCGGTTCGTTGTATGAAAGACAATACCACAAACTAAATAGCTTTTCATTTTATAAATCCTTGGCGTGCTTTATCCAAATCATGCCAAGGATTCTTTTCATTATAGGACGATAGGAGTGATCTTTTTTATAATACAACATTACAATGAGAGAAAGTATAATAGTAGGTTTATTAATGCTGACAGTTCACAGTAGCATAACTTCTGCCCAAACTCCGGAAGTAATAGGGCGTGAACATAATATCATTCAATCAGAGCGACAAGATGGACGCTTCCTGAGTACTTATGGAGTTGTTCACGCAATGCTTTCACACATAAAACCGGAATGTGCATTTCAGCCGGATATGACTTCGGAAGAATTCCGTGAATGGCAACATAAAGTACGGAAGTCGATGCAGGAAATAATGAACTTTCCCGAAATAAAGGACATGCCCTCACCTAAACGACTATACAACAAACAGTGTGACGGTTACAAACTGGAAAAGTGGGAATTTTATCCTTTGCCTGAATGTGTATCTACCTTTCTAGTACTGATACCGGATTCTTTGCAGCAGCCGATTTCTGCTGTTTTATGTATTCCCGGTTCCGGTGGCAGTAAAGAGGGATTGGCGGGCGAGCCGGGCATTTTCCCGAAACTGAATGATGATTATCAGAATCCCAAGGTAACAATGGCACGGAATTTCGCGAAAGCAGGTTATGTGGCGGTAGCCGTAGATAATCCGGCAGCCGGTGAATCCTCGGATTTGGAACGTTATGCACGCGGAAGAAATTATAACTATGATTTGGTGTCGCGAGTTCTGTTAGAGTTGGGGTGGAGTTATCTGGGATATACTTCTTATCTGGATATGCAAGTTCTTCAATGGATGAAAACACAGTCCTATATCCGTAAAGACCGGATTATCGTAAGTGGCTTTTCTTTGGGGACAGAGCCTTTGATGGTACTGGGAACGCTGGATACGTCACTCTATGCTTTTGTTTACAATGATTTTTTGTGCCAAACGCAAGAACGTGCATTGGTCATGACCGTACCTGATAAGGATGGCACACGACCTTTCCCTAACTCTATCCGCCATCTGATACCTGACTTTTGGCGTAAATTCAATTTCCCTGATATTGTAGCTGCCTTGGCTCCTCGTCCTGTGATATTGACGGAAGGAGGACTAGACCGTGACTTGAATCTTGTACGTGCCGCATATAAGATTGCCGGACACCCGGAGAATATCGAGATACACCATTATCCTAAGTATGCCAGTCCGCATAATCGAACGGACTTTGACGTACTGCCGAAAGGGCTTGATAGAGATGAGTTCTATAGATTGGTGAACGTAGATGGTCCTAATCATTATTTTAAATCGGAATTAGTTCTTCCTTGGTTAAAGAAACATTTAGAGTAAATATTTGATGTTTATATATTGATTAATAGCAAACGCAATTAGTTCAAATTCGTGCGAAAATGAACTAAATCGATTTCAGAACTAAACACGCCTCCAAACGAAAGTTTTCACGATTTACCCTCATACTCTCATAAATTTCCTCAAAGCCTTTATTCATCGTAGCTTCAGCTATGAGAGCAGGTTATGATAGCACCCAGAGATAACTTTTGTTAGGCTACCGGTAATCTAATGAAAGAATACCGGCAGCCTAACGAAAGGATAAAGGCAAGATAACTAATACTTTCTTACTTCATAACTTATGTTTCTGTATCATTTGTGATACCTATTTCTACTACACTTATATCAAAAACTTTGTTTGGCTTATGTTATTTGTCATCATACCGGTGAGTGATTATGTTTTTCTAATAACTCCTAGAAACTTGAATAAGTGTAGTATTGCCAATAAATAACAGCTTGTCTTTATAAGTATTATTATTAAAATAATGGGTGGTGATTATTAATGGATGCATAAGTTCGATTAGAACTTAGGTGAGTTATTTCTTGGAATTATTTCTGTTTCATAAGCAATTTTATTCTTAGCTATCAATGTACATTTCTTAAAAACGTTGCAAATATATCTATATTATTAATAATAACAAACTATTTAATAAATAATTTTATTTATATATGTTGATAAGCATATAATTGTTTATTAAATTGCATTATTAATACTCTGTACTCGAATATTTACTAATTAAGTAGATAATAGGTATTTCTTTTGAAGTTTCTTTTTCGTATTTAGCTTAGCACAGCCGCTTCTTAATAAGATAAACATAAATATTACGATAGGATTAGTTCTAATCGAACTTAGGTGAGAAATGTGAACAACTCTTTTTTATTAACTAAAAGTAATACTTATGAAAAGAAACATCTTTTTGTTGATGTTGTGCTTATTTGGCTTGATAGGGGCTATGGCACAGACTAAAACTGCTACAGGTGTGGTTACTGACCAGTCCGGTGAGACTGTTATTGGTGCGTCCGTAATTGTGAAAGGTACCACTAATGGTACTATTACGGATATTGATGGTAAATTTACCTTAAGCAATGTGAAGGACGGAGATATAATTCAAATATCTTTCGTCGGTTATAAAACACAGGAAATTAAGTTTGCGGGACAGATGTTGAATGTTGTTTTACGAGACGACACAGAAGTCTTGGATGAAGTGGTAGTTACAGGGTATGGTGGGGCTCAGAAGCGTGCCACATTGACGACTGCAATCTCTAAATTGGACAACTCTGTTTTGAAAAACGCAGCATTCAGTAATGCCGGGCAGTCTTTGCAAGGTTCCGTGACAGGTCTTCGGGTAGTAAACACTACCGGTCAGCCAGGTACGAATCCGGATATTACTTTACGTGGTGGGGCGACTATTACTGGCGACAACAGTAACGCTTTGGTGGTAGTGGATGGTATTGTGCGTAACAGTATGTCTGATGTGAATCCTTCCGATATCGAATCTATCCAAATTTTGAAAGATGCGGCTTCTACGGCTATTTACGGAGCTCGCGCGAATGGTGGTGTTATTTTGATTGAAACGAAAAGTGGAAAAGAAGGAAAAACTTCTGTCAATTACAAATTCAAGATCGGTAAGAATTTCACTCGTAAGGGGTATGAGTTTGTAAATGCGGAAGATTATATCTATTATAACCGTTTGGGAATGCTCCGTACTAACCAGGCAAGGGAAGGACGTATGGGGACATACAATGTAGATACACAGGCTGGATATGGTGTGGGGAATACATTGTATGATATTCGTTATCTGACCGATGAAACGGCTCATCTTCAGAATGAAGGATGGTCTGTAATGAATGATCCATATTATGACGGAAAGCAGATTTTATTTAGAGATTACAACGGACAGTTGGATGATGAGGTATTTAGCAGCAGTGCCATTACGCAAGATCATTACCTTAATATTACGGGTGGGAATGAGAAAAGTACCTTTGCTAGCAGTTTGGGGTACTATAACGAAGATGGTATGGTTAAAGGAACAGGTTTCAAACGTTTCAGTGGGGCGTTCAACGGGTCGTATAAGATTTTTCCGATATTAAACGTAAAAGCCGGTGTCTCATATGTATGGTCTACCCGCCCAGAACTGTGGATTGGCACTTATGAATTCTTTTATCGTACCCGTTCGCAACGTCCTACATGGAATCCTTGGATGGAAGATGGTTCTCCTGCATCAGGTGGTGGTACCGGGGATGGTAACCCGGCTTACTATCGTGATTTGCTAACCCAAAAGAACAGTACAGCACGCGCCACATACAATCTTGGTTTTACGTTGGATATTCTTCCAAAAGAATTGGTATTGAATGGAAATGCTTCTTTACTGAATTATCAATATCAGAGAGAGAAGTTTGACAAGGCATATCAGACGCAGACATCTTCTACTCCTAATAAAACTCGCAATGCGGAAGCTTGGATTCAGAAATATAATCAGATTCAGCTTAACGCTTCATTGGCATATACCAAAACGTTTGCCGAAAAGCATAATTTGGACGCAATGATTGGTGGAGAGTATTATACCTACAATCAATTTGATTTTGAGGCTAAGACACAAGGTTCTCCCACGGACGATGTTTCGACCTTAAATGTTGGCTCTGAAAGGACTTTCACTCGTACGGAAAAGACGGCTTATCGCATTCTTTCCGGTTTCGGTCGCATTAATTATAATTACAATATGAAATATCTGCTGTCTTTCACGGCTCGTTATGACGGAATTTCTCGTTTGAAAGACAATCGTTGGGGATTTTTCCCGGGAGTATCTGTCGGGTGGAATATAATGGAAGAAGATTTTTGGAAAGAATCGAAAGTGTCTGATATTATTTCCAATTTGAAACCGCGTCTCAGTTATGGTGTGAATGGTAATGTAAATGGTATCGGAAACTATGAAGTGTATGGAGAGTACGCGCAAGTGAAGGCTAAAACTTATGCTGGAGCGACGGCTCTTTATAATTCCAAATTGCTCAATACTAACCTGCGTTGGGAACAGAGCCAGACTTTTGAAGTTGGTTTGGACATCGGATTTTTGCAGAACAGACTTTCCTTTATTCTCGATTTCTACAGTCGGCAGACAAAGGATTTGCTGACAAAACAAGCATTGCCCGGATATACAGGATTCTCGGATATTGTGACAAATATGGGAACATTACGTAACTCCGGGTTTGAAGCGGAAGTGAAAGCGAATATCATCAATAAGGGTGGGTTCTCATGGGATATGACGGCAAATATCACTTCTGTTGCCAACAAGATAATTTCATTGCCTTATAACGGAGTTGAGAACAACCGCGTAGGTGGTTATGAAGTAGCGGCAGGCAAAGTAGATGCTGATGGCAAGTTCCCGAAAAAATGGATTGCCGGTCGTCAGGAAGGTGGCAAACTTGGAGAACTGGTAGGGTATAAGCAAGAGCATGTTTTCAAAGACTGGGATGACGTAAAGCAACATGCTAACTATCGGGTGGATGAGGTTGCCAACTTGTATGGTCCCGGATTGGCTGATCAAATCAATCCGGCTACCGGAAAGACATATAAGGAATCTTCCGGGTGGCAACCTATCGAACCGGGTGACGCTTGTTGGGAAGATATCAACGGTGACAATGTAATTAACGGTTATGACCGTTCTGTAATGGGTAACATTTTCCCGAATGTAACAGGTGGCTTTTCTACTACATTCGGATATAAAGGTCTGTCACTTTACGCACGTTTCGACTATGCATTAGGACATACACTATATAATGACTTGAAAGCGCGTTCGTTGGGGCAATATCAAGGACAATTCAATATTATCACAGATGTGAAAGATATGTGGAGCGACTCAAATCCGAACTCAGACCTTACGAAATTCTACTATGCCGATCAGTTGGCAAAAAAGAATATTACCCGTTCAAATAATGCTTCTACTGCAGCCGATAATAACAGCTCTCGTTATTATGAAAAAGGTGATTATCTTGCTTTGCGCGAAGTCACATTGAGCTATCAGTTGCCGAAATCGCTTATCAGCAAGGTACATATGACAGAGGCATCTGTGTACGTCACCGGACAGAACTTATTCTATGTCACCGGATATGGTGGTGTATCTCCTGAGCCTGCTGTGTCGACTACATACGGTCGTGGTATCGATAATGGTCGTTATCCTACTCCGAGAACACTTTTGTTCGGTTTATCTCTAACATTCTAGTTTAACAGGACTTAAAAAGGAATAGAATTATGAAAAATATATTCAAATATTTATTGGCAAGCGCAGCTTTGCTGCCTTTCCTTGCCGGATGCAACTCCTTGGATATTGAATCGGAAAGTACAATAACCGACGCCAACTACTGGAAAAGTGACACGCACTTCAGTGCTTTCAATGTAGGTTTGCATGCGCAGCTCAGAGAACGTTCGTACAACTTGTTTATATTGGGTGAACCCCGTGCTGATATTTATGGTGATGCACCTTTTGGTGGTGAGGCAACTCAAGGGATGGAAATTTTTCCTGCCAACTCACTGAATAGGGAAAACGTAGGACTCAGCAATTTTGCTAATTTGTACGGAGTTATCAATCAGATAAACCTTATGATTGCCAAGACGGAAGAAACCGGATTGTTGTCCGGAGACACCAAGAAATATTATTTGGGAGAAGCTTATGGCATGCGTGCTTTTCTTTACTTTCATTTGCTTCGCTCATGGGGAGATGTCATTCTTCATTTGACTTACACCAGTGGTTCGACCATTGATTTGGCAAATATACAAAAGGCTGCTTCTCCGGCAACGGAAGTGATGGCTCGTATCAAAGAAGATATTACTGCATCTGAGGCGGCATTTAATAATGATTATTCCTATAAATTTGGAAAACATTACTGGTCGCTGGGAGCTACTAAGATGTTGAAAGGTGAAGTGTACTTGTGGAGTGGTAAGCAAATGGGCGGTGGCGATGCTGACTACCGTACTGCTAAAGGTGCTTTACAAGAAGTGAACAACTGTCCGGGTATCGCTCTGGAAGAAAACTTTGCAGATGTTTTCGCTTATGCGAACAAGAAAAATGAAGAAATAATCTTCACCATTCATAATGGACGTGATGAGTATAATATGTGGGGGGATACTAATTTTAGAAATAATCTTGTTCCTCAGCAAGCTTACATGACTTCAGGCAATTACTTTGATGAGAATGGAGTTTCTTATGCCAAAACTAAAGATGCCGAAATGAATGGTTTGATTAGGCTTCAGATTAAAGGAGAGTTCTATGATAAAGTATTCCGTGAAGGTGATACTCGTAAAGCCGGTTCAGTGAAAGCTGTTTATACGAAGGAGGGGGAAAACTTGGTATATAAGGCTTGTATTCCTTATAAATTTCAAGGAACGATGTTGCCTGGTGCTTCAGAGCGCGCATGGTTAGACGATTATCCTATTTATCGTTATGCGGACTGTTTGTTACTTCTTGCAGAAGCTAAAGCTTTGTTAGGTGAAGATATCACTACGGAAATTAATACTGTTCGTAAACGTGCATATGGTGAAACTTATTTCGAGGCAAATAAAGCAACCCTGGCATATCCAAATGAGAAAGGCGGTGAGTTTTATTCTGCCAACCCGTTTGTAGCAGGTGATGATGACCCTATTGAGACAATTCTGAAAGAACGTTTGCGTGAATTGATGTATGAAGGAAAACGTTGGTATGATATACGTACTTTAGGTTATACGGCAAAATATTCTACGGCAAATGAAAAACGGCTGTTATGGCCGATTGATGCCAATACGTTGACAAATAATAGAGAGTTGGTTCAGACTAAAGGGTATCTCACCGGTGGAGAAGGTGAAGAATAGTATTAATTCAGGCTGATAATTAAATAAAACAAGAGAACGTATGTGCGTTTTGGCATATACGTTCTCGTTTTTGTGGTAGTTAATTTATTAATTGTACTTTTTATAATAAATTATTTTATTAAATATAGCGGGAATTCGTTGTAATTTTATATATTTGCGGCATGAAATATTTAAATAATACCATGAAAAAGAATCTATTTTTATCAATCATCTTTTCTTTCTGGGTGATTTTGCAGGCTTTTGCATCGGATACTGTATTTGTGCGTGAAACTCAGATTCCTGTTTTGATTGAACGACAAGACAATGTGTTGTTTATGCTGCGTTTGAATGCTAGAGAGAGTCGTACTTTGGACGAAGTTGTTTTGAATTTCGGCAAAGATGTAAATATGTCGGATATACAATCCGTTAAGTTATATTATAGTGGTACGGAAGCCAGACAGAACTACGATAAGAATTTCTTTGCTCCTGTATCCTATGTTTCCAGTCATACACCGGGAAAGACATTGGCGGCGAATCCTTCTTATTCGATTAATAAGTCGCAAGTGAATAATCCGAAGCAGAAAGTTGCGTTGAAAGCTAATCAGAAGCTTTTTCCCGGAATCAACTATTTCTGGATTAGTTTGCAGATGAAGCCGGATGCATCTTTGTTGGATAAGGTTTCGGCTAAGATTGCTGCGATTAAGGTTGATAACAAAGAAGCCCTTATGCACATAGTTTCACCGGAGAATATAGTTCATAGGGTAGGGGTAGGCGTACGTCATGCCGGTGACGACGGTTCGGCTGCCTTCCGTATTCCGGGATTGGTGACTACCAATAAGGGAACATTGCTCGGGGTATATGATGTACGTTATAATAACAGTGCCGATTTGCAGGAACATGTAGACATAGGTTTGAGTCGCAGTGTAGACGGTGGCAAAACCTGGGAGAAGATGCGCTTGCCTTTGGCTTTCGGCGAAACGGGTGATTTGCCTGCTGCGCAGAACGGTGTCGGCGACCCTTCCATCCTGGTGGATACCAAGACCAACACAGTATGGGTGGTGGCAGCGTGGACGCACGGAATGGGTAACCAACGCGCCTGGTGGAGCTCATATCCGGGAATGGATATGAATCATACAGCCCAATTGGTACTGTCAAAGAGTACGGACGACGGTAAGACATGGTCTAAACCCATCAATATCACAGAGCAGGTGAAAGACCCTTCATGGTATTTCCTTCTGCAAGGTCCGGGACGGGGTATCACCATGCAGGATGGTACATTGGTATTCCCGATTCAGTTTATCGACTCTACCCGTGTCCCGAATGCGGGAATCATGTATAGCAAAGACCGTGGCGAGACATGGAAAATCCACAACTACGCACGTACCAATACAACAGAAGCCCAAGTGGCGGAAGTAGAACCGGGTGTGTTGATGCTGAACATGAGAGACAACCGTGGCGGTAGCCGTGCTATCTCTACTACAAAGGATTTAGGCAAGACATGGACAGAACATCCCTCTTCCCGCAAGGCTTTGCAGGAGCCTATTTGTATGGCGAGCTTGATTAGTGTGAAAGCGAAAGATAATGCATTAAACAAAGATGTCCTTTTGTTCTCCAATCCGAATACAGTTAAAGGCCGCCATCATATCACCATCAAAGCAAGTCTGGACGGAGGTATCACATGGTTGCCCGAACATCAGGTGATGCTGGACGAGGGTGAAGGATGGGGATATTCTTGCCTGACAATGATTGATAAGGAGACAATTGGTATATTATATGAAAGTAGTGTAGCCCACATGACTTTCCAGGCTGTTCGGCTAAGGGATATAATAAAATAGACATCAAGTACTAATTTAAAACGAGTACTTACCATACGACCTGTAATCATGAAAAACAAACTCATTTTACTAATATATTTTATAATTAACTTATACACAACTTCAGTGGCAAAAGCAGGTGATTATCACCTGCTCCCCCAGCCACAAAAGTTTACCCCCTCTCATACAAACTTTCAAGTGAATAAGGTGATGCTTTCCACTCCTGTGCTTCAACAGGAGTGGGAAGCTTTTATCGCTGAAATGGGCGGAACTATCTCGCCAAAGGCAACTGCCGTCATTGAGGTGAAATTACTGCCTTCTCTCCCCGGAATACCGATGAACCAGGATGAGGCTTACCGCCTGAATGTAACCAAGAAACGGATAACCGTTGAGGCTGTGACCGAACGCGGCGTTTATTGGGCTATGCAGACTTTAAGGCAACTGGCAGAGAAAAGAAACTCAAAAACACAGATTCAAGGAGCCGAAATCGTTGACTGGCCTGCTTTCCGCATTCGCGGATTCATGCAGGACGTAGGACGTAGCTACATTTCTCTGGAAGAACTCAAGCGTGAAATCGCCGCGCTCGCCAAATTCAAAATCAACGTCTTCCACTGGCATCTGACCGAGAACCAATCCTGGCGTTTGGAAAGCAAGATATTCCCGATGCTGAATGATAGCGTGAACACCACCCGGATGCCCGGCAAATATTACACGCTGGAAGAAGCCAAAGAACTGGTCGCTTTCTGTAAGGCACACCACATGACGCTAATCCCTGAAATAGATATGCCCGGACACAGTGCCGCATTCATACGCACCTTCCGCCACGATATGCAAAGCCCTGAAGGGATGAAAATATTAAAACTCCTGTTGGATGAAGTCTGTGAAACGTTTGACGTACCTTATTTGCATATCGGTACGGATGAAGTCCAATTTACCAATCCCCGGTTTGTACCGGAAATGGTATCCTATGTACGTTCCAAAGGCAAGAAAGTAATCTCCTGGAATCCGGGATGGCACTATAAACCCGGAGAAATTGACATGACCCAACTTTGGAGTTATCGGGGAAAGGCACAGGAAGGTATTCCCGCCATTGACTCGCGTTTCCATTATCTGAACCATTTCGATACCTTCGGTGATATTATCGCATTGTACAATAGCCGTATTTATAATAAGGAACAAGGAAGCGATGACCTTGCAGGCACGATTCTGGCTATTTGGAATGACCGGTTAGTAGATACCGAATGGGGGATGATTGTCGAAAATAATTTCTATCCCAATATGCTGGCTATGGCAGAACGTGCTTGGAAAGGCGGTGGGACAGAGTACTTCGATAAGAACGGCACAATACTTCCCACTGACGAACAGTCGGAACTGTTCAAGAACTTTGCCGATTTTGAACGTCGCTTATTATGGCATAAAGAACACACTTTTACCGGCTATCCGTTTGCATATGTCCGTCAGACAAATGTGAAATGGAATATAACAGACCCTTTCCCGAATGAAGGGGATTTGGCAAAGGTTTTTCCACCGGAAGAAACTTTGCAGGATAGTTACAGCTACGCAGGAAAGACATATAATGTACGCCCCGCCATTGGTGCGGGAATCTATCTCCGTCATGTGTGGGGCACGCTTATCCCCGGATTCTACAAAGAACCGAAAGAGAACCATACGGCCTATGCCTACACCTATGTCTATTCACCGAAAGAACAAACCGTCGGTCTGTGGGCTGAATTTCAGAATTACGGACGTTCCGAAGCAGACCTGCCGCCCTTGCCGGGAAAATGGGATTATAAAGAAAGCCGTATCTGGATAAATGGGCAGGAAATAATCCCACCAGTCTGGACAGCCACCCATCGGACTAAAAGCAACGAAGTAGCATTGGGCAACGAAAACTGTGTAGCACGCCCTCCTTTGAAAGTTCATCTGCAAAAAGGGTGGAACAAGGTATTGCTGAAATTGCCGATAGGGAAGTTTACTACTTCCGAAGTCCGGTTGGTAAAATGGATGTTCACCACCGTCTTTGTTACCCTCGACGGACAGAAGGCTGTAGATGGACTCGTCTACTCACCGGATAAAAGACTAAAGTGACATACCAATCATAAAGGGAAGGACTTTTATGAATATGCCATGAGCTAATTTGAATATGCTATATAATGAAAATAAATATGCTATAATGAAATACGGATATACTAATTGATAAATAAAAAGAACAGCCATGAAGAAGAACTTTTTATTAATGGTCATATTGACCTTAACTTTGGCATGCCATGCTCAGGAACGCAAATATTCTACGTTTTATTACCAACGTGCTACGTTGTTTGAAGAACTACCCGTTACTTCCAACGACATTATTTTCCTCGGAAACAGTATCACGAACGGTGCCGAATGGGCAGAACTGTTTCAAAATAAACACGTGAAAAACCGTGGAATCAGCGGTGATATTTGCATGGGAGTATATG
Source organism: Bacteroides acidifaciens (assembly GCF_903181435.1). Classification (NCBI taxonomy): domain Bacteria; kingdom Pseudomonadati; phylum Bacteroidota; class Bacteroidia; order Bacteroidales; family Bacteroidaceae; genus Bacteroides; species Bacteroides acidifaciens. Next base: position 1,935,877 of record NZ_CAEUHO010000001.1, on the reverse strand, counting down.
ACCGCCTGGACGCCATCCTGAAAGGAAAACCGGCTAAAATATTTCTTCTGATTGGTATTAATGATGTGAGCCGCGAAACTCCTGCCGATACGATTGTATCCCGTATCGGAATGATTGCCCAAAAGATAAAGGCTGATTCTCCGAAGACAAAATTATATCTGCAAAGTGTTCTTCCCGTCACCGACCATTACAATACGTTCAAGGGGCATACTTCCCGTTGGCAGGTTATCCCCGAAATCAATAAAGGATTAGTCCGCCTCGCAGAGAAGGAAGGATTGACTTATATAGACTTGTACTCTCACTTTATAGACGGGCAAACCGGAAAGATGAACACTGCCTACACCAATGACGGTCTGCACCTTCTCGGAAAAGGTTATCTGAAATGGGTGGAGATTGTGAAACCTTACATTGGGAAGAAGTAAATATCTGAAACAACTAAATATTAGAGAAAGCTAACTATTAGAGAAAGCTAACTATTAGAGAAAACTAAATACCGGGAGAAAATAAATGAAAAAGATTCTGATACTATCCGTCTGTCTGTTCGTTTGTTGCGTGCTTTCTGCCCAACAACGGATAAAAGTTGCATGTGTAGGAAACAGCATCACCTACGGAACCGGATTGTCCGACCGTGCAACACAATCTTACCCCATACAGTTGCAGAAACTACTGGGGGAGCGTTATGAAGTCGAAAATTTCGGAAAGCCCGGCGCTACCCTGCTCAATCAGGGACACCGCCCCTATACCCGGCAAGAAGAATATCAGAAAGCATTGGATTTTGCAGGAGACATTGTCGTCATTCATTTGGGAATCAATGATACCGACCCCCGCGACTGGACAAACTACCGTGATTTCTTTGTGAAAAACTATCTGAGTCTGATTGATACATTCCGCAAAGCCAATCCCGGCGTACGGATTATCATAGCGCGAATGACCCCGATTGCCGACCGCCATAACCGTTTCCTTTCGGGAACCCGTGACTGGCACGGCGAGATACAGACGGCTATCGAAACAGTAGCACGTTATGCCGGTGTGCAGTTGATAGATTTCCACGAACCGCTTTATCCTTATCCTTTCTTGCTGCCGGATGCCGTTCATCCTACTGCCGAAGGGGCATCTATCATTGCAAAAACAGTTTATTCGGCTATAACCGGAGAGTATGGCGGCTTGAAATTATCCCCACTTTACACGGATAATATGGTTCTCCAACGTGATACCCCCTTGCTGATACAGGGAACAGCCAATGCGGGAGAACAAGTAACAGTCCGCATAGACCGTCAGCAGTGGATTACAAAAACTACACCGGACGGGAAATGGTCGGTGAAATTATCACCGTTGAAAGCAGGCGGTCCTTATACGCTGGTAATCTCTACCTCAAAAAGAACCTTGAAATACACCAACGTCCTGGCAGGAGAAGTCTGGCTATGCTCCGGTCAGTCGAACATGGCATTTATGTTGAGCCAGACCACTACCGACAAAAAAGACATTCCTCAAGTTGCCGACGAACAGTTGCGCTTGTATGACATGAAAGCCCGTTGGCATACAAACGCCGTGCAATGGGACGCTTCCGTCCTCGACTCCCTGAATCATCTTCAATATTATAAAGACACAGAATGGCAAGCCTGTACTCCCGACAATGCCGCCCGTTTTTCGGCGATAGCATCTTATTTCGGCCAGATGTTGCGGGATAGCTTGAAAGTTCCGGTAGGGTTGATATGCAATGCAATCGGCGGTTCGCCTACCGAATCATGGATAGACCGGAACACGTTGGAATACCACTTTCCGGCTATATTGAAAGACTGGACACATAATGACTTTATACAAGACTGGGTACGCAGACGCGCTGCATTAAACATCAAACAATCGGAAGATAAATACCAACGCCACCCTTACGAACCTTGTTATTTGTACGAGTCCGGTATTCGTCCGTTAGCGCAATATCCGGTCAAAGGTGTGATTTGGTATCAGGGGGAATCGAACGCCCATAATTACAAAGCGCACGAGAAACTCTTCAAACTCTTGATAAGCAGTTGGCGAAAGAACTGGGAGAATGAGGAACTGCCGTTCTACTACGTTCAGCTTTCCAGTGTAGCCCGTCCTTCCTGGCCGTGGTTCCGTGACAGCCAGCGCAGGATGATGAACGAAATACCGAATACGGGTATGGCGGTATCTAGTGATAATGGCGACTCATTAGACGTACACCCTAGAAATAAGAAACCGATTGGCGAACGTCTCGCCCGTTGGGCATTGAATAAAACGTATGGCATGAACCATATACTGCCATCCGGCCCGTTATTTCACCAAGCCGATTTCCGTGAAAATGCCGTATATATAACTTTCAATTACGGCAAAGGCTTAAAGAGTTCGGACGGTCATCCTTTGCGCACGTTTGAGGTCGCCGAGACGGACGGCATTTATTACCCTGCCGTTGCCGAGATAACAGACGGTCGGATAAAAGTATATAGTGAACAAGTAAAGCATCCGCGATACGTCCGCTACGGTTGGCAGCCTTTCACACGGGCAAACCTGGTGAATGAAGCAGGCCTGCCGGCTTCCACCTTTCGTGCAGAAGCACCCGAACGGTTCATTACGGACATTCACTTGCAGAAAATGGAAGGATTCCCCCAATCGGAGAAAGGCTTCAAACTAGGCGTTTCCGCCTGCTACTCAGGAATCCTGGGCGGCAATCTGCTGATGGCGGGCGGTTGCAATTTTCCCGGTGTTCCTGCCAGCGATGGTGGAAAGAAGAAATTCTATCGGGGAATTTATGCGGCAACGATGAATCCCGATACGGTACTTGCCTGGCGTAAGGTAGGAGAGTTGCCGGTCGCTTCCGCTTACGGAGTTTCCGTATCTTGTCCGGACGGTATCATCTGCATAGGGGGAACGGATGGAAAAGATGCGCTGACATCTGTCTATAAAATCAGTTTTGAGGACAATCCGAAGGCAGCAAAGCAAGGGAAAGTCAAGATAGAAACTCTTCCAGCTTTGCCTTATACACTAGACAACATGTGTGGTACATTGACAGGCGGGCAACTGTTTGTTGCAGGCGGCAACAAAAACGGCAAACCTTCCAACTCATTCCTTTGTCTCGATTTGGATAATCTTGAGAGGGGTTGGCAGGAGTTACCGGATTTTCCCGGAGATGCACGGACGCAAGCCGTCTGTGCCGGACAGCATAAAGACGGTGAAGCCCGTATCTTCCTATGGGGCGGATTCGCTGCTTCCACCGATGGCAAATCGGCAACACTTTCCACCGATGGCTATTGCTACTCGTCCGCATCCCGGCAATGGACTCCCATAGCTACCCCGACAGGAAACGACGGTGAAACCATCTCCTTGGGTGGCGGAACAGCCATCGCCATCAATGAAAACCTGATTCTCTGTACAGGCGGAGTGAATAAGGATATCTTCCTCGCAGCTCTCCGACAGCCCCAAAAGGACTATCTTCTTCATCCAGCCGAATGGTACAAATTCAATGACCGTATATTAATCTATAATATTAGTCAAAACACATGGCAGGAAGTCGCCCGTACCCCGCAAACAGCCCGTGCCGGAGCGGCGTTGACAGGATGGGATAAAACTTATTACAATATAAACGGAGAATTGAAGCCGGGTGTCCGCACTCCCGAAATAGTCAGGATAACAATCGAGTAATAAAAACAATGCTGCTTGTAATCTGACGTCAGTTGTACTATTCGGTTCTCCTCCTTCGGGCGAACTTCTATCGCGCTGACGTTAATCTATATTTTGTTAAATTATCAGGGGAAATTGATGAAAAAATAATATCTTTGACCCCATTAATATCTAATACCCCCACTATGATGATTAATTTAATCAGAAAAAAAGCTCAAATAGCGTGTGGATTACTCTGCTGTTGCAGCATGGCCTATGCCCAGAGCAATGACAATTCAGAAGTTTTAACTTTGCACACAGGCTGGGAGTTTTCCCAAGTGGGGACAGAGATATGGCGCACAGCCGTGGTGCCCGGCACGGTACATCAGGACCTTATTCATCACGACCTCATTCCCAATCCCTTCTACGGTACCAACGAACAGAAAATCCAATGGATAGAAAATGAAGACTGGGAATACAGGACGGCTTTCACAATCACCCCCGACCAACTGAAACGTGATGACGCCCAACTCACCTTTGAAGGGCTCGACACCTACGCTGACGTCTACCTCAACGGAGCACTGCTATTTAAAGCCGACAACATGTTCGTCGGCTATACAATCCCCGTAAAACAATACCTTCGTTCCGGAGAAAATCTCCTTCACATATATTTTCATTCGCCCATCCGGCAGACATTGCCTCAATACGCTTCCAACGGATTCAACTATCCCGCCGACAACGACCATCACGAGAAACACCTGAGTGTATTCTCCCGCAAAGCCCCTTACAGCTACGGTTGGGACTGGGGAATCCGCATGGTGACCAGCGGCGTCTGGCGTCCGGTAACCATCCGTTTCTACGATGCCGCCTCAATCAGCGACTACCACGTGAAGCAACTATCTCTGACCGACCAGGTAGCGAAGCTATCCAATGAATTGGAAATAAACAACATACTTCCCCATCCGCTTCAAGCAGAAATAAAAATAAACACCTCGCTCGAAGGGGAACAGGAATCCGCCACGAGCCAAACAGTCACCCTGCAACCCGGAATCAACCGCATCTGTATCCCTACGGAAGTTGTCTCACCGGTACGCTGGATGCCGAACGGCTGGGGAGCTCCGACCTTATACGACTTCTCCGCCCAAATCATCACCGAAGGCAACGTTGTAGCTGAACAATCCCACAGAATCGGACTCCGCACCGTCCGACTGGTGAATGAAAAGGACGCGGACGGAGAATCCTTCTATTTTGAAGTAAACGGTATTCCGATGTTTGCCAAGGGAGCCAACTATATCCCCCAGGACGCGCTATTGACGAATGTGACTACCGAACGCTATCAGACATTGTTCCGCGACATCAAGGAAGCGAACATGAACGTCATCCGCGTATGGGGCGGCGGAACTTACGAAGACGACCGCTTTTACAATCTGGCTGATGAGAACGGAATACTGGTATGGCAGGACTTCATGTTTGCCTGCACCCCTTATCCGTCCGACCCCACCTTCCTGAAGAGGGTAGAGGCGGAAGCCTGCTACAACATCCGCCGTCTCCGCAACCACCCTTCGCTAGCCATGTGGTGCGGTAACAACGAAATACTCGAAGCCTTGAAATACTGGGGCTATCAGAAAAAATACACTCCGGAAATCTACCAGGAAATGATGACCGGCTACGACAAACTCTTCCGCGAGTTGCTTCCCGCCAAAGTGAAAGAGCTCGACGCAGACCGCTTTTACATCCACAGCTCTCCCTATCTCGCCAACTGGGGACGTCCCGAATCATGGGGAATAGGGGATAGCCACAACTGGGGCGTCTGGTACGGAAAGAAAACCTTTGAATCATTGGACACCGATTTGCCGCGTTTCATGAGCGAATTCGGTTTCCAGTCTTTCCCCGAAATGAAAACCATTGCCACATTCGCATCTCCCGAAGATTACGAAATCGAATCGGAAGTGATGAACGCTCATCAAAAGAGCAGCATCGGCAATGACTTGATTCGCACTTATATGGAACGTGATTATATCGTACCCGAGAAATTTGAGGACTTCGTTTATGTCGGACTTGTATTACAAGGACAAGGCATGCGCCACGGACTGGAAGCCCACCGTCGCAACCGTCCCTACTGTATGGGTACATTATACTGGCAATTGAACGACAGTTGGCCTGTTGTCTCTTGGTCGGGCATTGATTATTACGGCAACTGGAAAGCCCTGCATTATCAGGCGAAACGAGCTTTCGCCCCTATCCATATCAACCCCATCCGGCAGAATGACAGCCTGTGCGTCTATCTTCTCTCAGACCGTCTCGATACGATGGAGAAGATGACATTGGAAATGAAGATAACAGACTTTGAAGGGAAAAAGGCAGGAAAGCCGATACAACTGAAATCCTTGTCGATTCCGGCAAATACTTCCAAATGTGTGTACAAGGCGAAGCCCAGCGATTTGCTCTCTTTAATAGAGCGTAAATCCTCGGAAACGTCTCAATCTTCTGCGGAAAAACGGCTTTCGGAAGCACTCCGCCATTGCTTTATGCAACTGACCTTGAAAGACAAATCCGGTCATACGGTAGCCGAAACAGTCTATTTCTTCGAGAAGACCAAAGACCTGCTCCTGCCCGAAACGACCATCACCTGCAAGATGAAGCAGACAGACGGCAAATGCGAACTGACTCTTCTTTCTCCTGCTTTGGCAAAGGATGTCTTTATCGAAATACCTTTGCAGGGTGCCCGTTTCAGCGACAACTTCTTCGACCTTTTGCCCGGAGAGCGTAAAACGGTCGTCATCACTTCTCCCCAAATAAAGAAAGGGGAAGAGTTGCCATTGAGACTCAAACATATTCGTGAAACCTATAATTAAATATCTATTAGTAACTTAATACCTAATTTTTTAGTTTATGAAACAACTTTTAAAGCTAACCGGATGCTTGGCAGTGGCGGGACTTTTTGCTTCGTGCCAATCCGCGCAACAAGAAGCTGATTACCAAATCATCCCCTTGCCGCAGGAAATCGTTACAGCTCAGGGAAGTCCCTTCATCCTGAAGAGCGGAGTGAAAATCCTTTATCCGGAGGGTAACGAAAAGATGCAACGCAACGCAAAGTTCCTGGCAGACTATCTGAAAACAGCTACCGGAAAAGACTTTGCCATCGAAGCCGGAACAGAAGGCAAGAACGCTATTGTACTGGCATTGGGAGCGGAAGCCGAAAATCCCGAATCCTACCAGTTGAAAGTAGCAGGTGACGGAATCACTATCACCGGTCCTACGGAAGCCGGAGTATTCTACGGAATCCAGTCTTTGCGCAAATCCTTGCCCGTTGCAATGGGTGCGGATATAGCTTTGCCGGCAGTAGAGATAAAGGATGCTCCCCGTTTCTCTTATCGTGGCGCGCACTTCGACACCAGCCGCCATTTCTTTACCGTAGATGAAGTGAAGACATATATTGACATGATGGCTTTACACAATATGAACCGTTTCCACTGGCATATTACTGAAGACCAGGGCTGGCGTTTGGAAATCAAGAAATACCCGAAACTGACGGAAATCGGTTCTAAGAGAACGGAGACAGTCATCGGACGCAATTCCGGCGAATATGACGGCAAACCTTACGGTGGTTTCTACACTCAGGAACAGGCGAAAGACATAGTAGCTTATGCTGCCGAACGTTATATCACGGTTATCCCCGAAATCGACCTGCCGGGACATATGCAGGCTGCTCTTGCCGCTTATCCGGAACTCGGATGTACAGGTGGCCCGTACGAAGTATGGAGACAATGGGGTGTATCCGAAGACGTGCTCTGTGCCGGAAACGACCAGGTATTGAAATTCCTCGAAGACGTATATGCCGAACTGATTGAAATCTTCCCGTCAGAATATATCCATGTAGGTGGTGACGAATGTCCGAAAGTACGTTGGGAGAAATGTCCGAAATGCCAGGCACGTATCAAGGCGCTGGGCTTGAAATCGGATGATAAGCATAGTAAGGAAGAACGCTTGCAGAGCTTCATAATCAACCATATCGAAAAATTCCTCAACGAGCACGGACGTCAGATTATCGGTTGGGATGAAATCCTCGAAGGCGGGCTTGCACCGAACGCGACTGTCATGTCATGGCGTGGCGAAAAGGGTGGTATCGAAGCGGCTAAGCAGAAACATGATGTCATCATGACACCGAACACTTACCTGTATTTCGACTACTACCAGACAAAAGACACGGAGAACGAACCTCTCGGTATTGGTGGTTACCTGCCTCTTGAAAGAGTGTACAGCTACGAGCCGATGCCGGCTTCCCTCACTCCGGAAGAACAGAAATATATCAAAGGCGTGCAGGCTAACCTCTGGACTGAGTACGTTCCTACTTTCTCTCATGCCCAGTATATGGTATTACCCCGTTGGGCTGCCTTGTCCGAAGTCCAGTGGTCGGCTCCCGACAAGAAGAATTATGAAGACTTCCTGTCCCGTCTGCCACGTCTGATTAAGTGGTACGATGCGGAAGGATACAATTACGCCAAACATGTATTCAACGTTACTGCCGAATACACTCCGAACCCGGCAGACGGTACGCTGGACATCACCTTGTCTACTATCGACAATGCGCCTATCCACTATACTTTGGACGGCACGGAACCTACCGCCGCTTCTCCGCTTTATGAAAGCCCGCTGAAAATCAAGGAAAATGTGACCTTCTCTGCCATTGCTGTCCGTCCTACCGGAAACAGCCGTGTGGTTTCTGAAAAGATGAATTTCAGCAAGTCAAGTATGAAGCCGATTGTAGCCAACCAACCTGTCAATAAGCAATACATGTTCAAAGGCGAATCTACACTGGTAGACGGCTTGAAAGGAAACGGCAATTACAAGACCGGGCGTTGGATTGCATTCTACAAGAACGATATGGATATGACTATCGACCTTCAGCAGCCCACCGAGATTTCGAGCGTTGCTATTTCTACTTGCGTGGAGAAGGGCGACTGGGTGTTCGATGCGAGAGGACTCTCCGTAGAAGTTTCGGACGATGGCAAGAACTTTACCAAAGTTGCTTCCGAGGAGTATCCTGTTATGAAAGAAAGCGATAAGAATGGCATCTACGAACATAAACTGTCATTCAGCCCGGTGAAAACTCAATATGTGAAAGTGGTTGCCCTGTCTGAAAGTAAAATACCAGCATGGCATGGTGGCAAAGACAGTCCGGCATTCTTGTTTGTAGACGAAATCACGATAGATTAATGAATATAAAGAATAGATACGCTAAAGTTTGTCTTTTCTTATGGGTATTGGGAATGTGCTTGACCGCACATTCCCTACAAGCACAGTCCGTCATTCCTGTCCCGTTGAAAATGGAGCAGGGGACGGGCTCTTTTTTGCTCTCAGAGAAAACAAAACTTTATACAAACCTACAAGGTGGAGAAGCGCAGCTTCTGGAGAATTGCCTGCAAGCATTGCCAGTTCATCTCAAGAAAGGGAAAAAGAAAGATACACAGAATGTACTTTCTCTATTGATAACGGAAAAGAGCGGGCAGTTGCCTACTCCTGAAAGTTATACGCTGTCCGTCACACCGGAGCGAATCCAGATTCAAGCAACTTCGGGAGCCGGACTCTTCTACGGGATTCAGACACTCTTGCAGCTATCGGTTTCTTCGGGCACGGGCGTCATCACCGTCTCTGCCGTTGAAGTGCAGGATACGCCCCGTTTCGCTTATCGCGGATTGATGCTCGACGTATCCCGCCATTTCTTCACCAAAGAATTTGTGAAAAAACAGATAGACGTACTGGCATACTATAAAATCAACCGTCTGCATCTGCACCTCACGGATGCGGCAGGCTGGCGGATTGAAATCAAGAAATACCCTCTGCTGACAGAATTTGCAGCCTGGCGTACCGATGCCAACTGGAAAAAATGGTGGAATGGCGACCGCAAATACGTCCGTTTCGACGAACCCGGAGCTTCCGGCGGTTACTATACCCAGGATGATATCCGTGAAATTGTAGAATATGCCCGTCAGCATTTTATCACCGTTATTCCGGAGATTGAAATGCCTTCCCACTCGGAAGAGGTATTGGCAGCCTATCCGCAACTCTCTTGTTCGGGTGAACCTTATAAGAATGCGGATTTTTGTGTCGGAAACGAAGAGACATTCACTTTCCTAGAGAATGTACTGACCGAAGTCCTCGAACTTTTCCCTTCCGAATACATTCATATAGGCGGTGACGAAGCCGGTATGGCAGCATGGAAAAACTGCCCGAAATGCCAGAAGAGAATGAAGGACGAGCACCTCTCTCACGTAGACGAACTGCAAAGCTACCTGATTCACCGGATAGAAAAGTTTCTGAACGCCCGCGGCCGTCGTTTGTTGGGCTGGGACGAGATACTTAAAGGCGGTTTGGCTCCTAATGCGACAGTTATGTCGTGGCGTGGCGAAGAAGGCGGCATTGCTGCCGTTACTTCCGGTCACCGGGCTGTCATGACGCCGGGAAGCCACTGTTATCTGGACAGTTATCAGGATGCCCCGTACTCCCAGCCGGAAGCCATCGGCGGATACCTGCCTCTGAAAAAGGTCTATGCTTACAATCCGGTTGCCGCTTCATTGTCGGCGGAACAGGCGAAACTTGTGTATGGCGCACAAGTTAACCTTTTTACAGAATATGTTCCGACTCCCGAGCATGTAGAGTATATGTTATATCCCCGCACATTGGCGTTGGCGGAAGTTGCCTGGTCGGCTCCCGAACGTAAGTCATGGCCGGACTTCCATGCCCGTGCTTTGAAAGCCGTATCGGATTTGCAGGCAAAAGGCTACCATCCTTTCGACCTTAAAAATGAAATCGGTAGCCGCCCGGAATCTACCAAACCTGCCGCTCACCTTGCCTTAGGAAAGAAAGTGATTTACAACACTCCGTACAGCCCCCACTATCCCGCTCAGGGAAACACCGCCTTGACGGATGGCATACGTGGCGACTGGACTTACGGTGACGGTTGTTGGCAAGGCTTTATCGACGGCAAACGTCTGGATGTAACGATTGATATGGAAACCAAAACTTCCATCCACTCCGTTACCGCCGCCTTTATGCAGGTGATAGGCGCAGAAGTATTCCTGCCTGCATCTGTCACGATTTCTATTTCCGACGACGGAAGCAACTTCACAGAGTTGAAACATCAAACCTTTGAAGTAACCAAAGAAGTCCCTATTAAATTCATGGACATCTCTTGGGAAGGAAACGCACAAGGAAGATATGTACGCTATCAGGCACAAGCCGGAAAAGAGTTCGGCGGCTGGATATTTACTGACGAGATAATCGTGAAATAGATATCCGCCCGCATGGTTTCTCCTCCTTCCCGAAGCTACCCTTTATACACAAGTATATATTATTTTTTTATCTTTGCTTGATGTTATTAGAGACAGATCAAATTCGTGATCCTCGGCTTTTGCGACGTTTAAACTTAATTTGCTCTCAGATGGTTGTCCATCAAAGTGCTATAGTGAATCAATTTAGTAAGGAACATAAAGAAAAGATGGGTGCTTATAGATTTTTGAACAATTCCTCAGTCAGTTCTGATGCTATCTTATCAGGTCTGATACAAACTTGCTGTAAGAATGCTTCCGGTCGTAAGCATTTACTGTGTATTCAAGATACCTCGGAGATAAACTATGAGGCTCATGTTGAGCGAATGAAGAAAAAAACAGTCAGTCCCGGCATTGTCGGTCAAAAGCAATGTGGTACTTTTTTGCATCCAGTCTTGGTAGTGGATGCCTCCAGCCATATTCCTATAGGCTTTTCTTCGGTCAAGCAGTGGAATCGCTCACCGGATGCTTTAAGTCGTGAAGAACGTAATTACAGATATCAGCCTATAGAAGAAAAAGAGTCATATCGTTGGATAGAAAGTGGCATGGCTGCCAGTGAGCAAATGCCCCGGGATGCAGTTAAAACGATTATCGGTGACCGTGAAGCGGACATTTTCGAGCTTTTCAGCCGTATCCCTGCTGATAATGTTCACTTGCTGATCCGTTCTGTTCATGAAAGGAATTGCCGGTTGGATAATCCAGACTGTTCTGTCCATCTGAATACATTAATGGATCAGGCTGTTCTACGGGCAGAGTATAGCTTTGAAGTGCTCCCGGGAAGCGGACGTAAGAAACGGATAGCGTGTATGGAACTTCGCTTTGAAAGAGTCACTTTGTGCGCTCCTGTTAACGGTCCGGCAAAGGGCAGTCCCCCTGTTAGTCTTTATTGCATACATGTTAAAGAAAAATCTTCCAGTACACCGATAAATGAGAGTCCTATTGAATGGAGACTGCTAACTACACATGTGGTGGAGACTGTAGAACAAGCAATTGAATGTATCGGTTGGTATCGTTGTAGATGGCTGATTGAAGAGTTGTTCAGAGTACTCAAAAGAAAGGGATTCATGATTGAGGACGCACAGTTGGAAACAGTTTCGGCATTACAAAAACTAATCTTAATTTCCTTGCAGGCAGCCCTGCAGGTGATGGTACTCAAACTTTCTTTTGATAAAGAAGATGAAAACCTCTCTTCAGAAATCTACTTTACAAGCAAAGAAATAGAATTATTACATATAGTAGGAAAAAAGAGTGAGGGAAATACAAAAATACAGCAAAATCCATATAAAAAAGAATCAATGGCATGGGCGGCATGGATTATTGCAAGGTTAGGAGCATGGAGTGCATACAAGAGCCAGTCCATTCCAGGATATATAACCTTTAAGAATGGACTGGATAGATTTTATACACAGTTTGAATTGTATGAGTTAATCAGCTAAGACTTGTGTATAAAGGGTAGCTTCCCGAAGGAGGGGAAGCCATGCGGGCGAACATCTATCGCACTCACATACCCTTATATAAAGCATAAGTGAGCCGCAAAAAATTACAGCTCACTTATTTTTATCTATATATAACAGCAAAAAATCAATCGAAGAAGCTCTTGAACTTCTTGAAAATCTTCTCCTTCACCGAAGTGTTCGGCTTGAAGTTATCCGAAGCATCCATTTTCTCCAGCGTAGCCTTCTCTTCCTTGTTTAGAGCTTCCGGCACGTAAATACTGATATTCACGAGCAAATCCCCCGTTCCATATCCATTCACGTTCGGCAACCCCTTGCCACGAAGGCGAAGCACTTTACCCGGCTGAGTACCCGAATCAATCTTCACTTTCACCTTACCGTCAATCGTCGGAATTTCCACAGCGCCACCCAACGCAGCCATCGGGAAACTCAACAACAGATTGTAAATCAAGTCATTCTCGTCGCGAATCAAGTCCTGATGCGGTTCTTCCTCTACAAGAATCAGCAAATCGCCCGACACGCCATTGTGCTTTCCGGCATTACCCTTGCCGCCCATCGAGAGCTGCATACCTTCTGCCACACCGGCAGGAATTTTCACCGTCACCACTTCTTCACCGTAAATGATTCCGTCGCCGCCACACTTCTTACACTTGTTCTTGATAATCTTACCTTCACCGTTACAAGTAGAACAAGTGACACGCGTCTGCATAGTGCCCAGAATCGTCTGTTGGTTGCGAATCACCGAGCCGCTACCCTTACAAGTAGGACACGTTTCCGAACCGCCGTCACCCTCGGCACCCGAACCGTGGCAATGGTCGCACGGCACATATTTCTTGAGCTTGAACTTCTTTTCCACCCCTTCGGAGATTTCCTTCAAAGTCAGTTTCACTTTCACGCGAAGGTCACTACCGCGATACCGGCGTTGTTGTGAACCGCCGCCACCGCCACCGAATCCGCCAAAACCGCTGAATCCGCCGCCGAAGCCACCGCCACGACCACCGAAAATATCACCGAACATAGAGAAAATGTCATCCATCGACATACCTTCGCCACCGAAACCGCCGAACGGCCCGCCATTGCCTGCCGCACCGCTCACACCCGCATGACCGAACTGGTCATAACGCGAACGCTTATCCGGATTACTCAATACGTCATAAGCCTCGGCCGCTTCCTTGAACTTCTCTTCCGCTTCTTTATCCCCCGGATTCTTGTCAGGGTGATACTGAATCGCTTTCTTGCGGTAAGCCTTTTTAATTTCTTCTGCTGTGGCGGTCTTCGTCACTCCCAGTATTTCGTAATAATCTCTTTTTTCTGCCATGCTTCTTTGTCAATTACAAATTAATCTTATTCCCCTACCACTACTTTAGCGTGTCGCAACACCTTGTCATTCAATGTATATCCCGTCTGCACACAATCCAGAATCTTGCCCTTCTGTGCTTCCGACGGTGCAGGAATTACTGCGATGGCTTCGTGATAATCCGTATCCAACGGCTGGTCTTTCGTATCGATGACCTTCACCCCGTTTTGTGCCAACACAGCCAGGAATTTGTTGTAAATCAGCTCGATGCCCTCTTTCACGGCATTCACGTCCGTTGCCGTCTCCATCGTCTTGATGGCACGTTCGAAGTCATCCACTACCGGAAGAATACTGCTCAGGCTCTTTTCGCCGCCGTTCAGAATCAGTTCGGCTTTCTCCTTCATGGTGCGTTTGCGGTAATTGTCGAACTCGGCAGACAGGCGCAGATACTTGTCCTTCTGCTCCTCAATCGTCTCCTGAGCCTTTCCCAACTCCTGCTCGAGCTCTTCCTCGTGCGTCAGCGGAGCCGCGTCCTCAGCCTGTTCGTTCTGCGGTTGTTCTTCCGCACCATTGTTCAGAATGTCTTCCACATTCATCTCTTCTTCCTTCACCTTTTTTTCTTTCGGATTCATATCTTTTTTTATTTTTTATTCGTAATATCAATTTCCCAAGCAAAAACTTTGCCAAGTTGGCGTTTTTGCCAAAAATGCTGCAAAGGTAACACTTTTATGTCAGATTGGCACATACCGGATAGCTCATAATTCATTTTAATTGCCTACCTTTGCAACTTCAAAGCGAAAAAGTTTAAAGTTAAATAGAAAAAGGTAAGATGATTACAGTTTCAAACGTATCGGTACAGTTTGGTAAAAGAGTGTTGTTTAATGACGTAAACCTGAAGTTTACGAGTGGTAATTGTTATGGTATTATCGGTGCGAACGGTGCGGGAAAATCTACATTCCTCCGTACGATATACGGGGATTTGGACCCTACTACCGGTTCGATTGCCCTGGGACCGGGCGAACGCCTCTCCGTATTGAGCCAGGACCACTTCAAGTGGGACGCCTTTACCGTGATGGATACCGTAATGATGGGGCATACCGTGTTGTGGGACATAATGAAACAGCGCGAAGTATTGTATGCCAAAGAAGACTTCACAGACGAAGACGGACTGAAAGTATCCGAACTCGAAGAAAGATTTGCCGAGCTGGACGGATGGAATGCGGAAAGTGACGCAGCCATGCTGTTGAGCGGACTGGGCATTAAGGAAGACAAGCATTACACATTGATGGGTGAATTGAGCGGTAAAGAAAAGGTACGTGTGATGTTGGCACAAGCCTTGTACGGGAATCCGGACAACCTGCTGCTGGACGAGCCTACCAATGACCTCGATATGGAAACAGTGACTTGGCTGGAAGAATATCTCTCCAACTTCGAACACACCGTGCTCGTAGTAAGCCACGACCGTCACTTCCTCGACTCCGTATGTACGCATACGGTGGACATCGACTACGGAAAAATCAACATGTTTGCCGGTAACTATAGCTTCTGGTACGAATCAAGCCAGTTGGCACTCCGCCAGCAGCAGAACCAGAAGGCGAAGGCTGAAGAGAAGAAGAAAGAACTGGAAGAGTTCATCCGCCGATTCAGTGCCAACGTAGCGAAGAGCAAGCAGACTACAAGCCGCAAGAAGATGCTTGAGAAGTTGAACGTAGAAGAAATCAAACCCTCTTCACGCAAATATCCGGGTATCATCTTCACTCCCGAACGCGAACCGGGCAACCAGATTCTGGAAGTCTCCGGACTGAGCAAGAAGACGGAAGAAGGCGTAGTGCTCTTCAACGATGTCAACTTCAACGTAGAGAAAGGCGACAAAATTGTATTCCTTTCACGCAACCCGCGTGCGATGACTGCCTTTTTCGAAATCATCAACGGAAACATGAAGCCGGATGCCGGAACCTTCAACTGGGGCGTGACTATCACCACCGCTTATCTTCCGTTGGACAACACCGACTTCTTCAACACCGACCTCAACCTCGTAGACTGGCTCAGCCAGTTCGGCGAAGGCAACGAAGTATATATGAAAGGCTTCCTCGGCCGTATGCTGTTCTCCGGCGAAGAAGTGCTGAAGAAAGTAAGCGTACTCTCCGGTGGCGAGAAGATGCGTTGTATGATTGCCCGCATGCAGCTCCGCAACGCCAACTGTCTGATTCTGGATACTCCTACCAACCACTTGGATTTGGAATCTATCCAGGCATTCAACAACAACCTGAAGACGTACAAGGGAAATATCCTCTTCTCTTCCCATGACCACGAATTCATCCAGACCGTTGCCAACCGCATCATCGAACTGACTCCGAACGGCATCATCGACAAGATGATGGAATATGACGAATATATCACGTCAGACCACATCAAGGAACTGAGAGCGAAGATGTACGGTGACAAATAATCACGCTAACGCTTAGCCATAGCCATAAAACTAAGGCGCGGATTACGTGGATAACACGATAACTAATCATTTTTGATTAACAAAAACCGTGAAATCCGCGTAATCCGCGCCTAATTTTTTATTTAGCAATCCGTGCCTGATTTTTATTGATAAGCCCCACTCACACATTTCATGTGATTAAGTCTCCCTGTACTTCTCATGTGATAAGTTTCCCTATACCTCTCGTGTGATTAAGTCTTCCTATATCTCTACTTCTTCCGTCAGCGCCAATTCCCAACTGCGCCATACAACAGTTATCAGTTTCAGTCCCCCTTTCTCCCGAGCTTCCACCACACATTCATCCCCGCTATAACGAACCAACTGCTCCCGCGCATCATCGGCAAGTGCCCTGATTTCCTTATCCGACGCACCGGCTTTCGCATACTTCACTTCCAGCAGATAAGTGTACGGCGGCATTACGGGTACTGCCGGACTGGGTTTAAAGAAGAAATCGGCAAAACCTTTGTTCATCTCATATTCCGGATACAGTTGATAATAGCGGAACATACTCAGATAGGCGAGAAGAAAGCCCTTGATATGTGCTTCTCCTTCTATATACTCGCGGATGCGGCTCTGCTCGCGGATAGCTCCGGCAACAAATTCGAACAACGGCTTCCAATCTCCCTTGAAAGACATATTCTCAAACAAGGAGAACAGACGGTTCACGTCGAGCTTGAAGACATCATGGCGGGCATATCCCTGAATCAGGAAATTGAATAACTGTTCGCGAACCACCAGGTTGGGAACGTGCAGGATGGGGCGTCCCATCATATCCACGCCTTTGATAGAAAGCAGTCCGAAATAGAACAGCAGAGATTTGAAGTTGCTCACGTCCGTCATTTCCAATGCAGAGAAATGAGTGACGATATCAGTCACTATCTCTCCCTTTTCCGCAATCTCCTTGATGACGGAGAAATTCTCTCCCAGTCCGTGGTCAAGGCGGACAAGGTAAGCCAGCTTGTTAAAGTCCGTACGAATATTGGGGTCTACAATCTCGTCCGGTTTAACTCCGTGCAATATCAACGACTTCATACAGTAGAGCACCATGTCCGAGTTGAACATGCAATCCGCCAATTTGTTTCTGCTAAAGCAATAATTGTTATAATTCGGCTTCATCATTGCCACCGCGTCATCTACCGACAAAGGCAAAGCCCCTTGCTCTTTGTAATACGTCAGCATCTCGCGTAGTTCCTTCTCGCTGAAACCAACAAGGTCGTTAAACCAAGGGTCGGTAGTGATGTTCGTTCCGATGTTGAATCCGCTTGTCACGTCGTCCATCGTCACCGGGCTTACTCCGGTGATGAACAAACGGTTGACGGCAGAGCCCATGCCCGTTGTGGCGGCTTTGATGACGTTGAAAAAACGGCGGATGTATCCTTCGCCATGCGTCGCTTTCCGGTAAAGGTCCGTGCCGTAAGTTGAAAGAATGGTATTCGTGAAATTATCGTATTCATCAATCAGGAGATAAATCTTGATATCTCCCTTGAGAGTGGCGTACGAATTGATGGTGGACAATAATGCTCCCGGTTCTTCGAGCGTCTCCTCATTCAGCACGTCCCAGATTTCCTTTCCCAATATATGCTCGTACTTTTGCAGAAAATGTCTGAGTTTCCCGCAGCAATGCAACCGGAAAGATTCTTCCACCTCATTGATATTCGAACTCACCTCAGAGAAATTGAATCTCATGATGAGAAACTGGTTATGTATCGGTGTGGGGTGCTTCCCGATATACAGATTGCCGAACAATTCGTCGAACTGGTCGGCATACCGGACATCATAATAGGCTTCCAGCATAGCCAGCGTAAGGCTTTTTCCGAAACGTCGGGGACGAATCAGAAACAGGTAAGACGGTTGCATTTCTATCTTTTCGATAAACATCGTCTTATCCACATAATAATAGTTTTCTTTCTGGATGCGTCCGAAGTCCGTCAATCCGTATGGTATTTGCTTCAGCATATTGCGATTCCTTTCTTTATCAGAGATTCATAATTGAAGCAAATATACGGAAAAAGAATGAATTAATAAGCCAACTTTGTGCAATTTCCTGGGTAATCGCACAAAGAATGGATTCTTACGATGCACCCCATTGCTTCTTGTGCCCCGTCCTATTGCTTCTTATGATGCATCCCATTGCTTCTTACGGTGTGCCCCATTGCTTCTTATGTCATTTCCCGTCTCTTTTCGTTCCGGTTTCGGCTTGTCACAGCTCCAGTTTGTTTTGAACAGGGGGTAGCGGCAGTGTAGCGTTTTGCTTGCGTTCATCCTGTGTGTATTCCACCACACAATATTCGGTGATGCCGTTCAGAGTCTTGCGGCTGAGGAAATGGTGGTTTTCGAGTACGGCGGTGAGCGTTTGTTTCGCTTGCGAGTTCGACTGTATGCGTCCGTTCAGGCTCAGTATGGAGAGCAGATACGTGGCGGGATACCATTGAGCTTTCAGATCGCCTCCTTTTGCAGGGCGGAAGTAGAAGAAAAGGCTTTCTTCCACCGGATCCTTCTGGCGGAATTCCTCGTTGCGTTGGTTGAGATAGGTCACTTCTTCGTTCTCGTACCAGTAGTGGAACCCCTGTCGGTAGAGTGCGAGCGCTTGTGCATATATCCCTTGGTGGTCGACAGGCGTACGGTAATCGACGTCGGTGATGCTATTGAAGAGGATACGCCGGTTTTCGCCGATGTCCGGCAGGCATTGCGGATTGTTGGTGCTTGCCACGAACGAGGCGCGGCGGACGAAACTGTAGGTCTGTATGTCGAACGCTTTCCGTTCCGTGATGACATCCTGTGTGATGAGACTCTTCAGCTCTTGCATGCGTGAGGGGGAAAGTGTGTCAAACTCATCGAGATTGATGAGCAGGCACGACGAGAGTTGCAGCAAATGGTCTTTGTTGTCGGGATTGATCATGTTGCTGCGGTAGTAATCCTTCAGTTTGGGCGGTAGGAGGTGGCGGATGAAGGTACTTTTCCCTTTTCCCTGTGCGCCGTGGAGGAGGAGTAGCTGGTGGTTTTGCTTGTCGTCGTCGATGGCACATGCCACCATTCCCACGAGCCAGCGCCGGAAGCTGTCGTCGAAAAACTGCTGGTCGGTGGCATGCACGCGGCGTGACAGTATCCCGATATGGTCTGTTTTCCCGTCCCACGGGTCAAGCGAGTTGAAGTAGTGGAGGATGGGGTTGAAGGGTTGCGCATAGTCAGAGTCGACGAGTGCCCGCAGGGCGGTGGTTGAGCAGGAGATGCCATCCAGCTGGGCGTTGACATAGAACGTGTTGATGTCCTTGGCGCGCAGGGTGGTGAAAGGTTGCGGTGGTGTGTTGGGGGCATCGGGCGTGATGCGTCGGAATTCGAGTTGCTCCTTCACTACGTTGCGTTGAATCTCATAGTGCGTGTCCATGAACCGGATGAGCTGGTTGATGCGCGGCTCTTTGGGGTGCTCTTCAGCGTTGTCGGTCTTGGAGGTGTATCGATAGGCATTGCGAAGAGGTGTGGCGAAGTCGAATCCGCCGAGGTCGGTAAAATGTTTGCCGGTGAGTGCCAGCGCTTCCTGTTCGGTGATGTGGCGTTGGTAACACTGGTTGCCCAGGCAGTAGAAATAATTGTCGCGGTTGCCCTCCGCCAGTCGTTCCTTGCGGCGGGTGTAGTCCATTGCTTTGCGGAAGTCGAGTTGCACTTGCAGGTCGATGATGGAGGAGGCATCCGTAGCATCGTGTGCGGTGTTGTCCGTGACGTCGGAGGGCGGGGTGGAGACAGACTTGCGCTTGGTGCTTTTGCATGCTTCGCGGGTGGGGAGAGTCACCATCACGGTGAGCGGTCGTACAGCTGCCAGCCGTTCGTCGGAGAGGAACGCCTCGGGGTCGTATGATACGAAAAAGCCGCGTCCGATGTCGCTTCCGCTGCTGTCCACCTTCGTGCCGAGCAGCTGTTCGTATTGTCGGCAGGCGAGGGTATACATGCGGTGGTGGTAGATGTTGAGGGTGGCGAAATCAATGGTTCCGCGTGCGTTCAGTTCGGTGCGCAGGGCTTCGGCTTCCCGTCCTTTGAGGTAGACGAAGATTTTCAGTCCATGCATGCGCGGACTGGTGAAGCTGCCTATCGTGTCGGGGCATTCGTTTGTCAGGCGGCGGAATTCCGGCAAGCGTTCGGCAGGCATCTCGTCACAGTCGAGCGTGATGATATCCTGATAGGTGGCAAGGCTGCAGGCGAGTCTCTCAGTGGAGTATGTGGCGGTGACGGTGTGATAGGGCAGTTGCCGCTTCATGCGGTCGGCCTTGTCGTTCTCACCGGTTTCCGTGGCGAGACGCAGGCGTTGGATACGTTCGCGATAGGTGTTGCTGCGGATGAGCTCGAACAGTTGTTTGATACTGATACTTCCGGATACGGCTGATAGTCCCTTGTACGTAGTGACATTAATCGTGTTCATAAATAAGTGTTTTTTTATTCTGTTTTTTTGATATGCTGCAAAGGAACGGCTTTGGGCTGGAATAAAAAAACGGATTTTAGAAGCCTAAAACCCGTTTTTTAACATATTTTCCGTTCTTTGCCGTTTGATGTTCATCCTGTGCTTGCTTGATGCTTGTCCAGTGCTTGCTTGATGTTCAATCGGCATTCCGCAAATGGTTGATAACCAGTTATTCGAACAGGAGTCTTTTCAGTTTTTGTATCTCAAAATCGATTTCATCCACACTGAGTGATTCTTCCGAATTCTCGTTTTTCCTGAAGTCGAAAGAGAGCCAAAGTATCTGTGCGAAGAACTTCGGTCCTTTGTGATAATGTAAAAGGGAGTTGTAGCAGAGCTTTGCAAAGGGCATTATATACTGTTTCCGTTCGGCGGGCAGCACGACGATGCGATGCGTGTATAGGTGATCGACGGTGTTGAGTACTTGTGTGACAAGTAGGTCGGTGGTGGGAAATGCTTCCTTGTCGAGTGTCACAGCTTGCTTGTTCTGATAGATAAATCCTTTGGTAAAAAGTCCTTTTTAGACATAATTTTAACAGTTTTAGATGAGTAATAAAATTCGTTTTTTTTGAAAAAAAGCACAAAAGTGTATTTTTTTGACGATATTTCATCACAATCCAAGGATTATTTGCAGTAGAATCTCTGTTGAACGGCAGTTCGATGTAAAAGAGTTCGATATAAAAGAGTTCGATGTAAAGGAGCTTGATGTAAGCCTGTACTTTTCGATTCTCCTCCTTCAGGAAGCTACCCTTTATACACAAGTATATATTATTTTTTTATCTTTGCTTGATGTTATTAGAGACAGATCAAATTCGTGATCCTCGGCTTTTGCGACGTTTAAACTTAATTTGCTCTCAGATGGTTGTCCATCAAAGTGCTATAGTGAATCAATTTAGTAAGGAACATAAAGAAAAGATGGGTGCTTATAGATTTTTGAACAATTCCTCAGTCAGTTCTGATGCTATCTTATCAGGTCTGATACAAACTTGCTGTAAGAATGCTTCCGGTCGTAAGCATTTACTGTGTATTCAAGATACCTCGGAGATAAACTATGAGGCTCATGTTGAGCGAATGAAGAAAAAAACAGTCAGTCCCGGCATTGTCGGTCAAAAGCAATGTGGTACTTTTTTGCATCCAGTCTTGGTAGTGGATGCCTCCAGCCATATTCCTATAGGCTTTTCTTCGGTCAAGCAGTGGAATCGCTCACCGGATGCTTTAAGTCGTGAAGAACGTAATTACAGATATCAGCCTATAGAAGAAAAAGAGTCATATCGTTGGATAGAAAGTGGCATGGCTGCCAGTGAGCAAATGCCCCGGGATGCAGTTAAAACGATTATCGGTGACCGTGAAGCGGACATTTTCGAGCTTTTCAGCCGTATCCCTGCTGATAATGTTCACTTGCTGATCCGTTCTGTTCATGAAAGGAATTGCCGGTTGGATAATCCAGACTGTTCTGTCCATCTGAATACATTAATGGATCAGGCTGTTCTACGGGCAGAGTATAGCTTTGAAGTGCTCCCGGGAAGCGGACGTAAGAAACGGATAGCGTGTATGGAACTTCGCTTTGAAAGAGTCACTTTGTGCGCTCCTGTTAACGGTCCGGCAAAGGGCAGTCCCCCTGTTAGTCTTTATTGCATACATGTTAAAGAAAAATCTTCCAGTACACCGATAAATGAGAGTCCTATTGAATGGAGACTGCTAACTACACATGTGGTGGAGACTGTAGAACAAGCAATTGAATGTATCGGTTGGTATCGTTGTAGATGGCTGATTGAAGAGTTGTTCAGAGTACTCAAAAGAAAGGGATTCATGATTGAGGACGCACAGTTGGAAACAGTTTCGGCATTACAAAAACTAATCTTAATTTCCTTGCAGGCAGCCCTGCAGGTGATGGTACTCAAACTTTCTTTTGATAAAGAAGATGAAAACCTCTCTTCAGAAATCTACTTTACAAGCAAAGAAATAGAATTATTACATATAGTAGGAAAAAAGAGTGAGGGAAATACAAAAATACAGCAAAATCCATATAAAAAAGAATCAATGGCATGGGCGGCATGGATTATTGCAAGGTTAGGAGCATGGAGTGCATACAAGAGCCAGTCCATTCCAGGATATATAACTTTTAAGAATGGACTGGATAGATTTTATACACAGTTTGAATTGTATGAGTTAATCAGCTAAGACTTGTGTATAAAGGGTAGCTTCAGGAAGGAGGAGTCCCCGTAGGGGGAGGTGGTAGGTAAATACATAAGTCTATCATCTACAGTAAGATAGAAAGAACCTCGTTTGTCCTACCACCCCGTCCTTCGGACACCCCTCCTTCCCGAAGAAGGGGAAACCATGCGGACGAAATTATATCGAACTTACATTATTTAAGTCATATATATTATGTATATAATTTTTAGAAGAAGCAGGGGGGAGAATTTCAGGAGGTAGCGGACCACCACCTGAAATTCTCCCCCCACATGGGATTATAAATAAGAAAATATCGCGCGCGTGCGTATATAATAATGTGTGTACGTAATAGTCTGCGTATATGATAGCGTGATTCAGGGTGTGTCAAGGTATTGCACGATGATTCCCACCTGTCTTTTGCTGTATGCCTGTTCGTTTTTCCCTTCGTTTCCCTCATCGTATAGCCGATGGTATAGTTCGGGGTTGCGGTGTATCCATTTTCGCATTTTCCGCAGTGCAGCTTCGGGCGAAAGGTGTGGAGCATAGAGTTGTGCGAGTTCTGTTTTTAGATAGACCCGTATTTGAAAATCTTCTTGTCTTTTTTCCATGATGCTTATTTTTGGAGGGTGTGTCTCCCCTTGTTATTTCCTTGTAAAGATATGAAATTATTCGGACAATGACAAGCAATCTTCCCTCTTTTCTTTCTCTCCTGCAAGAACATACCTCTCCTGCAAGAATGTACCTCTCTTGCAAGGACGTGCCTTTTGTGAAAGAGTGTGCCTTTTGTGCAAATGGATGTCTCTTTGTGTGTGCAAGTACGCCTTTCTGCGTCTTTCTATGTCAAAGTAATAATCTGTATTTCCTGCTTCGTACCGGTATGTACCGTTACGACATCCCATCAGCATCAGTTTCCCGACCTTTGTCGTGTTCTCGGAAAGATAGGCGGGAAAGACGTCGCCAGGCTCTCCTTCGCGAGGACAACGAGAGAAAAAACAATCATTTTATTCAGTCATTTAAAAAACAAGAAACGTATGTCTATTACATTTAAAAAGATTTTACGAAAATCTCCGTTCGACAAGGACAGCGCGGGCAAATACTACCCGCATCTTATCACGTGGGGAAAACCCGCTACGTTGGACACCATTGCCGTCCAGATGAAGGACAAGACTTCGCTCAGCTTGGGCGACATAAAGAGTGTGTTGACCACCTTCGTTGAAGTGATGCTTCACGAACTCTACCACGGTCATTCGGTGAATATCGAGAATTTCGGTGTGTTCAGCCTCTCCGCCACCACCATAGGCACTGAGTTGAAGAAGGACTGCCTGCCCGAAAACATCCGCACGGTGCGCATCAACTTCCGCGCCTCGAGCAGCGTGCGTCCCAACCTTGCCGCTACCCGTGCGGAAGGCAAGATGGACTTTGTCGACCTCGAGCAGCAGCTCAAGTCATTGTCGGCGGACGCTGGAGGAGAAGACGATAATGAGGGAGGCGAGACGCCCGACCCCACTCCGGGTGGAGATGACGGTGATGAAACTCCGGATCCGGCAGCATAAACAGACCGATAAGCGATAACCGGTCATTGGACGATCAGTAATCAGCTACAGAATTATCAGTAATCAGCTACAGAATTATCGGTAATCAACCATTAAACTATCAGCTACATCATGAGAAAGATAAACTTAATCGTTATCCACTGTTCCGCTACGCGTGCCGACCGTTCGCTCACCGCAGGCGACTTGGAGCAGCAGCACCGCCGCCGCGGCTTCAACGGGACAGGATACCACTATTACATCCGCAAGGATGGAACGTTGCACCTCACCCGGTTGCTGGAACGCGTCGGAGCCCACGCTAAAGGCTTCAACGCTCACTCGATAGGTATCTGCTATGAAGGTGGTCTGGACTGCCGGGGACGCCCGGCAGACATCCGGACTCCGGCACAGCGTTCCACGCTCCGGCAGCTCGTCGGGCAGTTGCAGGAGAGATTCCCCGGTTGCCGGGTGTGCGGACACCGCGACCTCTCGCCGGACCGCAACGGAAACGGTGAGATAGAACCGGAAGAGTGGATTAAACAGTGCCCGTGTTTCGATGTGGCGAAGGAATTCAAGGATTCCGGAGCATTCACGGCACAGACGGAGGACACGGAAGGACACAGAGTAAAACAACTATTTAAAGAAACAGAAAGGAGGTAAATTATGGCAATGAAGAAATCCGTATGGGATATGATCCTGAAAGTGGTTATCGCAATGGCTTCGGCTTTGGCTGGCGTTTTGGGCGCTAATGCGATGAATCTGTAAAAATGTGCCCCGCTCTGCGGTGCGGGCGACATGAGACTATGAGGATTGTGGCATTATGTCAATGATATGGTGCCACAATCATTCTTATACGTCTTATAAATTAAGCTGCTACATTCAATATAATGTTTTAATCCATTGATATGATGAGAAAAATTATCTTTTTTTTATTCATATGTGCATATGCAACATCATTTGCACAATATACTCATAATTTTGAGTATCCGACTCCGCTATCAGAAACAGTTCGATAGATGCATTCCATATCACCAATGATGACGGTACGAGATATGATTTTTCCGAATGTTTGGGAAATTCATGGTATCTTCATCAAATAACTGCGCCCACTGGAAAGCATTCTATTTCGTTCAGTTACAACAAAGAGCCTTTGCGGTACGAGTTGGTCCAACAACTGGACTATATTGGAGTAGACGAAATGGCTCGTTTTATAACGGACGGTGTCGGTGTTCCTTGCTACAACGGAAATATCAGTAGCATGACATGGAAGACAGGAGACTCTTCAGCTGATAAAGGTTATAAGTATTCCTATGACGGGCTGTCACGCTTGACGGATGCGGTATATGGCGAAGGAACGTCATTGTCCGCTAATGCGGACCGGTTCAATGAACAAGTGACAGGTTATGATAAGAACGGGAATATCACAGGTTTGCTGCGTTACGGACAAACCGATGCTTCTACTTATGGCTTGATAGACAACTTGAACCTGGCGTATGAGGGTAACCAATTGCAGTCGGTGTATGATAATGCTACTCTTTCTGCTGCACTTTCCGGGATGGAATTCAAAGATGGCGCTGATTCGTCGACAGAATACATTTATGATGTAAATGGCAATCTAACGAAAGATTTAAATAAGAATATCATTGATATTCAATATAATTGTTTAAATTTACCGAGTCGAATCGAGTTTGAAAACGGGAATGACATTTCTTTCTCGTATGCTGCGGACGGAACGAAGCTCCGCACCACGTATGTGATAGGAAAGGATGCTACCGTGACGGACTATTGCGGCAATGTGGTCTATGAAAATGGTGTTCCGAAGATGTTGTTGACCGAAGCGGGATATGTATCACTTGATGATAATAAGTATCATTACTTCATTCAGGACTATCAGGGCAACATTTGATAAAGTATGCAGTTCCAGAAGTGAATGACGGATTTGGAAATAAGCTGAGCGGAGATGAATCTACCGATTTTGATATAGGTGAATATAACAGAGTAAGTGCCTTGGGATTGAGAGAATCTACATATTTTCAATTTGAGATTGAAGGAGGTTCTGTTGCCTATTTTAAAACAGATAAAGGTGTAAAAAACCAAGTAAAAGTTGGTGGGTTGGAATATGCAAGGAAAGGTATCGTACGTGGACAAGGAAATAGAGGAACAGGGGCATTAAAATCCGGCATTCCTATTTATTTTGAACGTATGAATACAAAAGGTGATAAGATTGTCAATGCAGTACAGATTGTATTTTATGATAAAAAGACAGCTTCTAATTTTTATAATAGATATAATAAACTATTTAAAGATAGATTTAAATGAGAAGAAAAACAACGTTCTTATTTAGTATTCTATTGTGTACATTTCTATGTAATGCACAATATTTGAAGAGGGATAATATGTTTTATCCACATTTGGATGTAATTGTTGCCAACTATCACAATTGCTATTTCAAATTTCCCGATTCAGTCGAGGATTTGATTCGTTTTACAGAATATTTCTTAAAGACTTATTCTAACGATAACGCCACTAAGAGTAATCTTGAAATAAATATCCTTCCCTATTTGAAAAAGAACAAGAAACGTATATCAATAGAAGAAGAGAAAGAATATACTTATACTATGCGGATGGAAGGCGATACTTTGGTATATGTGCCACCTGGATTCTGGCCTTTTTCTCCCTGCGAAAATTCGTTTTTTATAGGAGAAAGACCTAATGATTATTATCACTATTATGAAAAGTTACGTGTGCCCCGTTGTTATTCGTCCAATAATAGAATTATTTTCTTTCCCGATAAGGTTTATCAAGATTTTGAAAAAGGTATTCGACTGACTCAACAAAAATATATTGATATTTCTAATGGTTCCATACCATATAAATATTATATATATGAGAATGATACAGTTCCCATATTCTCTATGTTGGAATATAATTTTGGAAAACCTCTTCGTTACTATTGCAGTGACGAACGAATTGTTTCCCAATCACCTTTTTATGTAAATTTAGAGGTATTCCTAAAAAAATTCTGCAAAAAACATCAATGCAAACAGATACTTTTCATGCTCCCAGATTATAATCTATCGGATAACAACCAATTGTGAGTTTCTGAAATATTTGATATGGGGTTGGGATAAGAAAATCCCCATAAAAATTGAATCGGCAATCTGAAAAGTTGCCGATTCTTATGATGACAAAGTGATGAATAATTCAAATATTTATCCTGCATTAAGAAAAATGGATAAATACAGACAATTTTAAACAGCATTGGCAAGAAAGATATGTGAATAAGGCTATGAAAAGAATTGGACTACCCATATTACAACAATATTACAACTCACAAGGAATAATAAGATCAAATGATGCTATAGTGAAGTCAATGTATGGATTTTTAAATTAATTGATTATGAAAAAGTATCTTATAGTAATAATGTTATTGATTGGAGTGCTATCATGCAGAATAGATAGGGCTGGTAGTTATGAAATGAAAGTGTTTAATGAGATTTTTGATAACTTGATTGAGGAGATGGGGGCATTAAGTAGTTTTGAAGTTCCCCCTCCTCCAATACCATTTCTTGATAACAACAATCCAATAGTGTATGACACTGCTGGATATGATAAAAAGATTGCTGAGATTGAGAGAAAAAATAGGAAAATGAGAGATACGACCTTCGTTATTGCTGTTTTTGATACTCTATTCCCTTGTTATAATCTAAATTTAGATATGAACTATATCGGAAAACAATTAATGGAACCGGATTATATTGAGGCACTTAACTCTGTGAATAAGTACTCAATACAAAGTCGTCCACTGAATTTGTCCGAAATAGAGAATAGAAAACGGTTCATATTGAAATACACTTCAGAGTTTCCTGAAGGATTTAAAATATGGGAAAGAGAAAACTATAATTTTCTTTTTTCAGGAATATTGGGTATGTCGAGGATATACTTTGATAAAGAAAAGAGAGTTGGACTCTTTTATTGTTTTTATGCTTGTGGACGGCTTTGTGGTGAGGAAGTAATTATTTGTATTCGCAAAATTAACAATAAATGGGTTATTGATAAAACAATATTATTAGGAGTATCATAGCTATATCGAAATAAATATGAACTGAATAATCACAAATATCATTAGTGTCTTACCCTGATTTATCTGTTTACATGGTAAAAGCCTGTTTAATTGAGTTTAAACAGGCTTTTAATTTGCACTAAAAATCACATTTTTTTATGTTAAGATGTGTTTCAATGATACATTTTGTTTTTTGGGCAGGAATTTTTTGATTTGGCGATTGTACTTGCTGTCGATACGTGTACCGGTTGTAATACCGTTTTCCCAATGCGATAATGCCGATGACATTCTCGTTACGGTTGATAAACAAACGTCTGCGTTTTCCCTCAATCTTTACATACAATGACGAAGGGTTTTTCTCGTTGCGGAGATAGGCTTCCGCTGGATGAATAGTGTCAGTTTCCATATTTGTAAGTCATTAAATTATGTATTTCTCTTTGTTGATTTTTAGGGGTCGTTTTACGGTTCAGAGTTTCGGTATTTCTCCTGCCCTTTGCAATATTCCGTCCCGGTAGAACTCGATTCGTCCGGATTTGAAACCCATTTCGCCGAGGGCTATGTTCCTGATATAGTTCCGATACTGTGTGCCCGAAAAGTTTTTTCCACACAGGTTGTTGAAGAACATCGGGATAGAAACCCCGTCCTCGCTTTTCAATACGACTTTGCCGTTCTGTCTGATTTCGTCTTTCATACTGTCTTGTTTTTTAGTTGTTGAACATTTTTTTTTCTTTCTCTGCTTTCGTCCGGCCGAGTAGGTCTGTTTTCAGTTTTTCAAGGCAGGAAAAAAGATAAAAGAAAGCATGATAAGCCAAACCCGGATAGGAAACCGACCATGCAATAGTCTGTTTCCGTTATCCGAATGGAATGCGGCTTGGCGGCGATGCGCTTTATACCAACTTCGCCGACGAAAAGAGAAAGGCTGACCTGCCGACGGAGGAGAGAAAATTGCAGATATAACAGGGTAAAGCGGTGAGAGACAGGAGAAAATACCCCAGAAAATTTGCATCGCAGCAAAGTTTATGTAATTTTGCAGTTGTATTTCAAAATTGCATAAATAAATATGGAGACAAAATATATCCGCAGGGAATTATCCGCCGTGATAGAAGAGGCGTACCGCTATTTCTCGGTCATAACCATTACCGGTCCCCGTCAGTCCGGCAAGACAACGCTGATCCGTAATCTGTTCCCGCACCTGCCGTACTACTCTTTGGAGAACCTTGATGTGCGGAGCTTTGCCGAAAACGACCCGGTCGCTTTTCTGAACCAGCATGCGGAGGGCATGATTCTCGATGAAGTGCATAATGCTCCGAATCTCTTGTCGTATATACAAGGTATGGTGGACGATGACGCAGACCGGCGGTTCATCCTTTCGGGCAGTTCGCAGTTCGCCATGCTGAAAAAGGTTACGCAGTCCCTGGCGGGACGTACCGGTGTATTCGAGCTGCTGCCCATGTCTTACTCCGAGATACGGGAGATTGCCGCCGATACGCCGCTTTACAATCTGCTGCTGAACGGGTTCTATCCCGCGATTTATTCGGGGCGCAATGTGCCCAAATTCCTCTATCCGGCCTACATGAAAACCTATCTGGACAAGGACGTGCGCGATTTGCTGCAAATCAAGGACATGATGCAGTTCCACACGTTTATCCGTCTGTGCGCCGGGCGTATCGGTTCGCTGTTCAAAGCCTCTGAGCTGGCGAACGAAATCGGTATCAGCTCGCACACGGTCACGGCGTGGCTTTCCGTCTTGCAGGCATCCTATATCGTGACCCTGCTGCCCCCGTATTTCGAGAATACGCGCAAACGGCTGACCAAAACTCCAAAGCTCTACTTTACGGACACGGGGCTTGCCTGCCATCTGCTCGGTATCGAATCTCCGGAACAACTTGCCCGGGATAAGATGCGGGGGGCGCTGTTCGAGAACTTCATCGTGATGGAAGCGTTGAAACGGCGGTATAATCGGGGTAAGGAGAGCAACCTCTATTTCTACCGGGATTCAAACCAGAATGAGATAGATCTGCTGCTGAAAAAAGGTTTGGGATTTTACGGTATCGAAATCAAGTCGGCAATGACTTATCATGCGGACTTTGAAAAGGCGTTGAAACAGATGGACGGTTGGGTCAAAGGTCCTGTAGAGGGCAAGGCGGTGGTCTATGCGGGCACGCTCGAAAACACCGCCGGAGAAATCAGCCTGCTGAATTATGCCCATCTGGACAGTGTGTTGGAATAAGCTGGCTGGGGTCGCGACGCTTGCCGCTGCGTAAAAATTCACAGTTCACCGCGTAAAATGTAACGGTATCTATAAAACATCAGAATATCAAACGATTAAAAGGCATGTCCTTTTGGTAAATGTGAGACAAGCGCTTCGATGACCATCTTCCGCTCAAGCCGTTCAAGTCGCACGGCATACGGATGGAAAGCCTTACCATATCATGTTCATGCCGTGCAGCAATTTTATCAGTCTTAATATTATTCGAAAAGTGTAATATGCTATATCGTAAGATTGAAAGTTATATTGAAAACCGAAGAAATAAAAAGAGCCGAACGACTTATGACTGATTATTACGAAGAAAGAGGAAAGGAGATATTAAAATGAATACAAAGACTTTAGACCAGATTAAGAATGAATATTACGGTGAAATTGGAATGCCGGAACGGGATAGGCTTGAACGGGAACTTGAGGCTTTGCGTATCGGTTTTAAGATACGAAATGCAAGAGAAAAGTTGAATATGGCTCAAGCTGAATTTATATTTTCCCCTGATATAAACTCACTAATAACCAGTTTATATCAGGGGAATTTTTTTTCTTCTTATTTCTTATAAACCAACTTGCTCGGCACACCGTCTCCAAACAAACTATCGCCCAGCGTTGTAATCTTATCTCCCGTAGCCAACACGTAACGCAGATTATCGCATCCCATAAACGCACCGAACTCGATAGCCGTCACACTGGCCGGCAGCTCCAACGTACCGCACAGGCGACCGCAATTGCTGAACACGCGCTGCCCGATAGATTTCAGATTATGCGGTAATTTCATATTCAACAGATACTTCTTCTGCGCGAAAGTAAAATCGGGGATAGCCGTTGCATTTGTTTTTGAAATATCGACCGATACCAGATTCGGCATATAATCGCGGATAAGTTTGAAATCGGCATTGTCCAGTTTACCTTCAACGGTGAGGAAGTTGATGTCGCGGGGTTGAAGCCCTGCTTTCAGAATCTCTTCTTCCAGTTTGCCCATAAGTCCTACCTGCAAAGTTGCTTCTACCGGTTCGCCTTCGATGAAAGCAAAGTTCTGCCATCTGTCCTTGTAGCGGTAAGCGTCGCTGCTGCCCAGAGGGACGAAGATAGCGGTAACGCTGTCCGCCAATGCTTCCGGCAACAGGTTGGGAGCTGTCTTTTTGCGAATCTGGCAAATTTTCAGATTCTCGCAGCCTTTGAAAGCGGCGTCTTCGATATTCTTGGTCTTTTCGGAGAGGATTACTTTTTCTAAAGTTTGTTTGCCTTTGGTCACTCCGTCCACTACGCTGGAGAAAGCATAGGCAGGGATAAAGTTCGGCATATAAATGTAGAACTTGCCGTTGGGATAGGTTCCCGATTTCCCGCTGTACATTTTTATTTCGGCATTCGAAATATCCAGCACTTTCAGGTTATCGAACTCATCACGCAGGTGTCTGAAATCTTCGGCATTCAATTTTCCGGTAAGGGTGAGGTGGGTGACGGCGTTGGCTTCGTCTTCCGTCATCATGGAAATCAGTGTTCCCGGTTTGCTCACATAATACGTTTTACTCACTTGCGCTGTGGCTCCTAATGAGTTGGCAGCCAATAAGAAGCTTATCAATAGTAGTTTAATTTTCATAATTTTGCGGATTTGTTCTGACAAATATAGGAAAAATAGAGATTACATGATGTTTTTTTATGTTTTATATCTAATTTTGTAGTCGGATTAACAAATTGTAAAGATGACGGCAGACAACATCGTAGAGAAAAAAGAGCCTAAGAGACTTCCCGTATGGGCGTGTATTCCCCTGTTTATTGTGGTGTTTTTTGTATGTATGGGATTGTATGGTATATTGGCTCAAGGGTTCTTGTCATTGGTTCTTGGTGTGGAAGCACGTCATCCGGGGATGGTGGGGTATATTCTGCTCGAAGGCAGTATGCTGCTGGCTGTTCTTACTGCTACTGTCATTATGCTCCGGTTGGAGCGGCGTCCGTTCTCCGATTTGGGATTGTCCGTCAAGGGGCATGCCAAAGGGTTGTGGTATGGATTTCTGTTGGCTGTTTTGCTGTATCTGGTAGGCTTCGGATTGTCCCTGGTTATGGGAGAAGTGGAAGTGACCGGTTTTCAGTTCAAGCCGTTGGATTTACTGGGAGCGTTGCTGTTTTTTCTGTTAGTCGCGCTGTTTGAAGAGATTCTGATGCGCGGGTATATTCTCGGACATCTGCTGCATACCCGTTTAAATAAATTCCTGTCGCTGTTCATTTCGGCGGCGTTGTTCGCATTCCTGCATATTTTTAATCCGGAGATAGACTTCCTGCCGATGATAAATCTTGTGTTGGCAGGCATGTTGCTGGGAGCTTCCTATTTATATACCCGGAATCTTTGTTTCCCCATCTCGCTGCATCTTTTCTGGAACTGGATACAAGGTCCGATTCTAGGCTACCAGGTGAGCGGGAACAATTTCATGTCTACGATGCTGAAATTGCATATGCCCGAAGAAAATGTGCTGAATGGCGGAGCCTTCGGTTTTGAAGGCTCGCTCATTTGCACAGTACTTATGATAGTATTTACGATTCTGATAGTCTGGTGGGGAGAGAAGAGAGAGGCAATCAGTCTTGCGGTACCCCAATCATGCTGAGTTGAATCCGTTTCCGGTCGGTATCTACGTTCATCACTCTCACCATGACTTGCTGATGGATGGATACGACTTCCGTCGGGTCGGAGATGAAACGTTCGGCTAGTTGGGAGAGATGCACGAGTCCGTTCTCCTTGATTCCTATATCGACGAAAGCACCGAAATTGGTGATATTGCCGACAATGCCCGGAAGAATCATGCCTTCGCGCAAATCGGCTATGGTACGCACGTTCTTGTCAAATTCGAATACCTTGATAGCTTTACGCGGGTCACGTCCCGGTTTGTCAAGCTCTTGCAGGATATCCTGTAAGGTAGGCAGACCGACCGTGGGAGTGATATAGTCGGAGATGTTAATCTTCTGGCGAAGTTCCTTGCCGGCTATCAGTTCGTTGACGGTACATTTCAGGTCTTTTGCCATCTGCTCTACGATGTGGTAGCTTTCGGGATGCACGGCTGTGTTGTCCAGCGGGTTCTTTGCTCCGGGGATACGTAGGAATCCTGCACATTGCTCGAAGGCTTTTGCACCCATGCGCGGGACTTTCATCAGTTCTTTGCGTGAGCCGAAGGCGCCGTTCTCTGCCCGGTAGTTGACGATGTTTTGCGCCAGTTGCGGGCCTAAGCCGGAAATATAGGTCAGCAGATGGCTGCTTGCCGTGTTCAGGTTGACTCCGACGAGGTTCACGCAGTTCTCTACGGTCTGGTCGAGCGCTTTCTTTAGTTTCGTCTGGTCTACATCGTGCTGGTACTGACCGACTCCGATGGATTTAGGGTCTATCTTGACTAATTCCGCCAACGGGTCCATCAGCCGGCGTCCGATGGAAACGGCTCCTCTGACTGTCACGTCATATTCGGGAAATTCGTCGCGGGCGATTTTGGAAGCCGAATAGATGGAAGCTCCCTGCTCGCTGACTACAAATACGGGAATCTGGCGGTCGAAACTTTGGCGGCTGATGAAGTCTTCCGTTTCACGGCTTGCCGTCCCGTTGCCGATGGAGATGGCTTCTATCTGATAGGCTTCGACCATCTTACGGAGTTTTGCTGCTGCTTCACTGGTTTTGTTGACCGGCGGATGTGGGTAGATATTTTCGTTGTGCAGCAGGTTTCCTTGTGCGTCGAGACAGACGACTTTGCATCCGGTACGGAATCCGGGGTCGATGGCGAGCACCCGTTTCTGCCCCAATGGAGCTGCGAGAAGTAGCTGGCGAAGGTTTTCGGCAAATACGCGGATGGCTTCATCGTCCGCCTTCTCTTTCGATTGGGCGGCAAATTCCGTTTCGATGGAAGGTTTGAGCAGGCGTTTGTAAGCGTCGACGGTGGCTTCGTTCACTTGCCGGCTACATTCGGTGTTGCCGCGTACGAACTGGCGTTCCAGGCGTTCGATGCACGCTTCGTCGTCCGGGGTGATGGAGACTTTCAGCAGTCCTTCCGCTTCTGCCCGGCGGATGGCTAGCAGGCGGTGGGAAGTGCAGCGTTTGAGCGGTTCGGAGAAGTCGAAGTAATCACGGTACTTGGCGGCTTCTTCCTCTTTGCCTTTCACTACTTTGGCGCTGATTTCCGCCTGTCGGGCGAATTGGTTACGCACGGCATTACGGGCACGTTCGTCTTCGTTCACTTGTTCGGCGATGATGTCACGGGCTCCTTTCAGAGCGTCTTCCACGTCTTTCACTTCACCTTTCACGAAAGATGCGGCACGGGCGTCGAGATTGTTTTCTCTTTGTAACATCAGGATAGTGGCAAGCGGTTCCAATCCTTTCTGGCGGGCTGCTTCGGCACGTGTCTTCCGTTTGGGCTTGTAGGGGAGATAAATATCTTCCAATTCCGTCGGGTTCCAAGTGTCGTTGATACGTTTTTCCAGTTCGGCGGTCAGTTTTCCCTGTTCGGTGATGGTGCTGAGAATCGTCTCTTTCCGTTTGGCTATGTCGCACAACTTATCGTGTTGCTCCTTGATTTGCTCTATCTGGACTTCATCCAGCCCGCCCGTAACTTCTTTACGGTAGCGGCTGATGAAAGGAATCGTAGCACCTTCGTCCAAAAGACGGAGGGTACTGCTTATTTGTCTTTCCGGTATTCCTAACAGTCCGGAAATCATTTTGTGAAATAATTCCATAAACAGTTTTTTGAAAATGAATGAGCGACAAAAATACATATAAATCTCATAAACCCGACAAGTTTTATTATATTTGCAGCTTAAATAAATGAATTGACACATCAAAACTGCATGATTATGCCAAAGTATTCCGGATATCTTTTTATCTTCTTCATTTGATTGTCAGTATGGCGGATGGTTCTCCTTTCCGGTTGGATAAGGATCTTCGTTTCTATCTATTTGGGGTGGTCAATAAGTAGCAAAAAGTGTTCATTTTGTCTTGTAATATCCTGTCTTGGCTTGTGTTTCTGATTTATAGCTGGTATATTTGTCGGAAAAAAGAGAGAGAACATGGATATTCAAAATGTTCCGAAGATTGGTATTTCTTCGGTAGTTCATTCTAAGCATATAGATTTCAAGAAGATAGATGTTGTCGATAATGATATAGCGCTCTTCGATACGGAGAGCGTTATATCATTGTACAACGGTCCAAGTAAGATGGAAGTGTTGACGATAGGGCTTTGTCTGGAAGGTGAGGGGGCTTTTAATATCAGTTTACGTGAGTTTCACCTATCGCCGGGGGTGATGGTGGTGGCGTTGCCGAATCAGATTATAGAACACCGGTATTTCAGTCCTGACTATAAAGGTATATTTTTTGCCGTGTCGAAGAATGTATTTGAGACGTTGCCTAAAATGGGAAATATGCTTTCATTGTTTTTCTATCTGAAGGATTATCCGTGTTTCAACCTTGCTCCGCATGAGCAGGAAGTGGTTAAGGAGTATCATGTGTTTGTGAGAAAGCGGTTGAGGGATAAAGAGGGGACATACCGCAGGGAAGTTGTGTTGGGGCTGATGCAGGGCTTTTTCTTCGAACTTTGCAATATCTTTAACAACCATGCTCCTGCGGCGGCTGCCTCGCCTAAAGCGAAAAGCAGGAAAGAGTATATCTTCGAACGTTTTTATGAGTCGTTGGTTGAGTCATATCAGTCTGAGCGTAGTGTGCAATTTTATGCGGACCAACTCTGTCTGACTCCCAAGCATTTATCGGGCGTGGTGAAAGAGGTTAGTGGAAAAACAGTAGGAGAGTGGATTGATGAATTTGTTATTCTGGAAGCGAAAGCGTTGTTGAATTCTTCAAGTATGAATATACAGGAGATTGCCGACCGGTTGAATTTCGCGAACCAGTCTTTCTTTGGGAAGTACTTTAAGCATTATACGGGCATGTCTCCCAAGGAATATCGGAAAAGCCGATAACGGGAAATTCCGTTATCGCAGATGGGAATGTCTTTATAGCACCCCGGAACGTACGCGGCTTAATGTTTCGGGTGTCATCAGCAGGTAAGAGGCTATGTGCGCCAGTGGAGCCCGTTTGATGATTTCGGGATGGGTTTCGAGCAAGAGGTTATAGCGTTCGCGGGCGGATTCAAAACGCCAGGAGTCTGCTTTTACTTGTGATACGATAAGGGAGTATTCCAATATTTTCTGATAGAACATATTGATTTCCCAGTTCTCTCTCGCCAGTTTTTGTATCATATCCCGGGGGAACAGGTAGATGATGGAAGGTTCCAGGGTTTCTACAATCAGCCGTGTAGGTACTTGTTTCAAAAAACTTTCGATACACATGACAATACAGCCTTCATAAGAGAAGTGTTCGGTGACGTCTTTTCCATTCTTATAGTAGTACTGTCTGAGCATTCCTTTGCCGACAAATACGATTTCGTGGGCAACTTCTCCTTCATTCAGCGCGATAGCGCCTTTAGGGAATTCTTTACGAATCAGTATGCTTTCTATCTGTCGCCTTCCTTCTATACTCATCTCGGGAAAACGGGAGTTTACAACGGCATTTACGGTATCTCTTAATAGTGTATCCATGTCTTTTCTGTCTTGTTGTGTGCAAAAATACTAAAAACGGTTGACATAAATCAAGTGTGCTGCAAAAAAGATGTATATTTGTTCTCTAAATCAAGATGTAAGATGATAATGAATAAGATAATAGGATTGGCAGTATTACTGCTTTGTTTCTGTAGCTGTGCGAGGGATAATGATGCTATTTATTATCCGGTAGGTAATGTGGATGTAGAGAATGGCGGTCCGGCTTTGGAAGATGGAAAGGGTGAATTGGTTGCCCGAAGTTATAATACTGAAGATTATGTGCTGGACACGGTAGCGCAATATCCGGGGGATCCTATCCTCGGCAAACTGACATTTATGGTGAATCTGAAAAATCAATTGGCTGGTCAGGAAGCAAACGGGTTTAATGGAATCGGTAAATCGGGATTGACGATGAGCCTTGGCTACAAGGATGGCAACTATCCGGAAGAAAGCCAGGTTCCTGTCTATACCTCGCCGGACGTAACCACGGCATATGCAGTAAAGCTTCGCTTGAAAGGCGAATTGACCTTGTCTGGGGACGAATGGATGATTGACTTTGTTTATGCCCAACTGGCGAGCTTGTTTCAGCCGTATCCGCCTGCATCTTTCCCTGAAGTCTTTATGTGTACAGGCGGGGAGCAATCATTTGCCTATTTCGACTCTTTTCGCAGAACCTGGACATTCGATATAGAATATAATCGTTCGAACCTTTCTTTCAGCCAGTTATATTTCAACTTGTTTGTGAATCTGGCAGGGCAGAAGCGGGAAGATAGAATTCGACTGAGGATTGATAGGGAATCTTTCTTTGAGATATATAAATTAGAAGAGTAAGTGTAGTTCTAACTACAATTTGCGTTTTTTCTTTTGAGAATATTACTTTATAACGCCTAAAAACAATATCTTGAGATAAATATGAGGTAATAAAAAAGCCCCTTACTACTTGTAAGGGGCTAATAATCAGAAAGTAGTGGGTACGAGAATCGAACTCGTATTACATGCGTGAGAGGCATGTGTCCTAACCGTTAGACGAACCCACCGGAGTTTTAATTGATTTAAAAAGAGCTAAGTTCTAAAACTTAGCTCTTTTTTATATTGAGATTTTGCGGAAGCTGGGGGATTCGAACCCCCGGTACCCTTACGAGTACGTCAGTTTAGCAAACTGGTGGTTTCAGCCACTCACCCAAACTTCCTTGAACCCGCATTCTCTCTCAAATGCGGTGCAAAGATAAGGGGAAGTTTTCGACTATGCAAATCTTTTAGCAAGATTTTTTTTACTGTTTTTTTGAGAAAGGAGATAACATCCTATGTTTCAAATATTAAACGGGAGAATTTTTTTTCGGTGTCTTTGGC
This sequence comes from Bacteroides acidifaciens, assembly GCF_903181435.1. Classification (NCBI taxonomy): domain Bacteria; kingdom Pseudomonadati; phylum Bacteroidota; class Bacteroidia; order Bacteroidales; family Bacteroidaceae; genus Bacteroides; species Bacteroides acidifaciens. The sequence continues at coordinate 1,897,319 of NZ_CAEUHO010000001.1, read as the reverse complement.
TTTTGTCATTCTTATATAATAAAGTAACTATGTTGACTGGATATTGACATTATAGGGATACAGAAAAAAAGAGCAGAGAAATAAGCATAAAAAAAAGGCTATCTATCCCAGACAGCCAATCTTTTTTGTTAACCTTAAATCTAATACTATGAAAAACACATTGCAAATATACGGACTTCTGTGAAATTAGCAAATAAAACAAGGAAAAACGCATGTTTTATAACATTGATTAAATATTTGATTCTTCAATTCTATTTTTATTAAGTTTTTCGGCGCTCTGAATGCTATATTCCCAATATTTATCACATAATTTCAGATAACTGGCTTCAGCGCTTTTACCGCCTAAAGAAATGGCATACATCTTTGTCTGTTTGGCTTTTGCCCGCTCTATGCTTTTGGCTAACATATTATCGACAGGATGCATTTCAAAGTCGGACACTGTGATGATGTCTGCTTTCATATATCCTTCCTCGCTGATTTTTCGCAAAGCATGAGTGATAACGGGTTCCATATCTGTGCCACCATGAAAAGACTGGCTCAGGAAATCGACAAGACGGTCGAAGCTACTCCCCAAATCGGTGATTTCAATACATTCAATATCATCCGAGAAAAGGATGATATAGCATTTCCGATGTTGCACTTCCGTCAGTTCGGCGATGGCGAGCAAGGTTGACTTCGCGATTCTTTCCCGTTCTCCCGCCATAGAACCGGAAGTATCCAGGCAGACGATGAAAGGACCTTCGGCTTCTTCGGAGACTTCATTTCCTGCCATTTTCTTGTCATTGATAGCTTGCTTTTCGTGCGATTGGTAATCGATAACTTGAAGCCGTTTCTCTATAAAACGTTCGAAGAATACGGTTTGCAGGCTTTTTTCTGCCAGGTAGCAATATTCGAGAGGGAGAAGGCTGTTCAAATCGTTTCCTTCACTGATGCCTGTAATATCACTGCGTGTGGCATGCGACACGATTTGCTCCCGATGGATGCCCGCAGTCATTTTGAAACGTTTCCGGCTGCTTTGATGCTTCTTTCCTAATATCTCCACCAATTCGCGGATTACTGGATTCCGTTTGATGGTTTCTTCGTATTCCAGGATTTGCTCCGCTATCTGTTTGTGGTTACGGAGCAGCCAGACGAGGCGTGAACCGCCGCGCACCGGGAGATTTTTGGAGAGTGACAGTTGAAGACGGTAAAAGTCATCACAGAGTTGTTCGATATGCTCCATCTGGTAGTTGAACTCGTTGTTCGAGAGTAACGTATGCCATTTGTCGAAAAAAAGAGCACGCAGAGCTTTCCATTCCTTGGAACGCGGGCTGATAACAGCAAAACGTTGGAGATAATATTTCACGTTCAGGTCTACCAGGTGATATTTCATGGAAAAGGGATAAGCACTGTTTTTCAGAAATTGGAGAAACTTGGCATCGGACGCTTCATCCATTTCGTGGAAATATTCCCATTGCGATGCATAACGGGAATAGAAATCCTGCAAAGAGGGTTGTGTATGGCGAAAATACTGATGAATATCCGCATCCAGTTCTTCGGGGCGGATAATCAAGTTGTGCAGTTGTTCGTCGTACACGTCGTAGGCTATTCCCTGCAATTTCTCGTAGTAGATGTCTTGCAGGTGTTTGAGCCTAATACTCTCTGTTCTCTTGTTCATGGGCATGGGCGATGATGCGAAGCTCGTTCCGGTAGTTTTCGATGATATGTGCAGTTTCTCCTAAAATCCGTCTAATCTTGCTTTTCTGTGATGGGCTCAGGAAAAGATGTTCTTTCGTGTATGCAGTCTCCCGTTCTGAAATCGTCTTGTATTCTACTTCCATCTGATGGAGCAGGTCGATGACTTCCTGCAAGGTGAATTCGAACGGAGTACTGTCATCTTGCTGTGCCGGCAGAGGGTCGCAATTGTCGTAGCATAATAGCGGATACTCCTGGTTGTTGACAAAAACAGAGCGCTTTCCTTTTCGGAGAGAATAAATGTTCTTTTGTGCAACGTTCCTGTTTTTTACGAAGTCGTAGGCTTTCAGGATTTTGTTGACAGGGCGAAACTTATCTTGCTGGATATAGAATAGCCGGTTGCTGTCTTTTTTCAGAGATTGGTAGTCCGAAGCAAATATGAGCAGGTTTCCGGCGATATGATATCCCTCGATGCGATGATAAAATGTATCTACCACCTGGATTCCCGGGTCGCTGAGTTCCCGCAGGCTATGTTCGGATTTCATATTTTCTTTCAAGCTATCCAGTTTCTGCTCCAACCTTTTTTCGCCTAACAGATAAGCATTGATACCCCGTGTTATGGATTGCTCTACCATTTCTTCGATAATGGGTAATTGAGAGACTTCGTCCCACAGGCAGGCACTCATCAAGAGACAATCGGAGAAGTGGATTCCCGCAGATTCGTTCAGATAGGCGGAAGTGCGGAGCAGACCTACTATTTTCTTCCAGCGGCGGTCAGATATATAGATGGGCGGGGTATTTTCATCGCGTCCTGTGTTATACAGCTCTATTTCCCGTTTGATATTATGAATCAGTTCGAAGATTGTATAATGGATTCCTACTTTTTCACTTTCAGCTTGTATTTTAGAGTATAATTCATCGTTTATCTGGAGTTCTCTGGGAATTTCGGGTTCCATCTCTTTCGTGGAAGAAATCATCTGGTCGAAAGCATATTCCTGCTCGATGCATCCTACAAACTGGCGAACCAGGAAACGGTCGTACAATGCTTCCAGTCCTTCGCCTTTGGCGGATAGTTCGTTGGAAGCGGCAATCAGGGCTTTCAGAGGTACACGAACCGTGAACTGTCCGTTGCGATATATCTTTTCATTGATAACCGTCAGGAGTGAATTCTGAATGGCAGGTCCGGCTTTCCATATTTCATCCAGGAAAACAATCGTGGCCGTGGGTAAATACCCTTTTGTGATGCGTTCGTATGTATCTTCGTCCTTCAACTTGGATATAGAAACTGGGCCGAATATTTCGTCGGGTGTACTGAAGCGTGACATCAGATACTCAAAAGCGTCCGCATCCTTGAAAGCAAGCTTGAGCCTTCGAGCCACCAGACTCTTGGCTACCCCGGGGGGACCCAACAGAAAGATGCTCTCACCTGCCATAGCTGACAGCAGGGAAAGTGCGATGGTATGTTCCTTTTCAAATACTCCCTCGTTGAGAGACTTTAGTAATTGGGTGATATGCGATTTGATAGACTTCATACGACAGATGATTTTATGTGTTGTCAGTGGGGGACAAAGATACAAGAATTCCTTGAAATGAACTTCATAATTCCTTGAAACGAATTTTATCAGTTCCGGAAGCTTTAGGGGATTTCCTCTCAATCAGTAGGAATTTTCAGTTTTATGGGGAAATTTCATTCTATACTTTTGTCATATCGAAAGATAAATGATAGATAATAATAAATAACCATTAAAAATAAAGGAATATGAAAACGAACACATTCAGATACTTAGGCTTGGCTTTGATGGCCGTATTGATGATAAGCTTTACTTCTTGCGAAGTAGAAATTGACAGCTTTTATGATGATGATAATATTAGCGGAGGTTATTACAATCGTTCTGTCGATTTATGCAGCCGCACGTGGGCGAGTTCTTATTGGGATATAGATGGTAACTATTGCCGTCAGGAACTAGACTTCTTTTTAGATCGTACAGGGATTGACTATATACGGGTGAAGTATCCCAACGGTTACGTAAAGGAATTTGAATATAAATTCCGTTGGAGCTGGGATAACTACGCACAGACCTCTATCCGTATGTCTTATGGACCGAATGATGTATCATATCTGGATGACGTATATATCGGTGGCAACAGGTTGAGCGGTTATCTGGACGGACGGAATAACTTTGTGGAATATCAGGGGAAAAGATAACAAAGAAATAACAAAGAATATGTAATGGGATAATAGGTGAAAAGTCTGTAAATGTCAATATGCGGGTAAAAAGAGAAAGGATAATAAAGTAAAGACAGAAGTTTTGCAAAGATTAAAAACAAAATAATAGGTAAGGCGGTAAAGGGTTGCCAATAAGATTTCAGGATATTAAGAATCAGACCATATATGGGGCGCGAAATGAAAGCTAAAAGTTTTGAATGGGACTAAATAGTTTTTATCTTTGCGCCCTATTAGTTTGAATATACATGGAGTGGTTATATAGTTTATTTCTCGAACATTCTGCCTTACAGGCTGTTGTGGTACTTTCGCTGATTTCGGCAATAGGTCTGGGGCTGGGAAGAGTGCATTTCTGGGGAGTTTCCCTGGGAGTCACTTTTGTTTTTTTTGCGGGTATTCTTGCCGGGCATTTCGGGCTTTCGGTGGATGCGCAGATGTTGAATTATGCAGAAAGTTTCGGACTCGTCATATTTGTTTATTCCCTTGGGCTGCAAGTGGGGCCCGGTTTCTTCAGCTCTTTTCGTAAAGGCGGAGTGACGCTGAACATGCTGGCGCTCGGAGTCGTTCTTTTAGGAACATTGTTGACGGTGGTAGCCAGTTATGCCACGGGTGTGTCTCTTCCCGATATGGTTGGTATTCTTTGTGGTGCAACGACCAATACTCCGGCATTGGGAGCTGCACAGCAAACTTTGAAACAGATGGGAATGGAGAGCAGTACGCCTGCCCTAGGATGTGCGGTGGCATATCCGATGGGAGTAGTCGGCGTAATTCTTGCCGTTTTATTAATCCGTAAAGTGCTGGTTCGCAAAGAAGATTTGGAGATAAAAGAGAAAGATGATGCGAACAAAACTTATATTGCTGCGTTTCAAGTACACAATCCTGCTATTTTCAATAAGAGTATAAAGGATATAGCTCATATGAGTTACCCGAAGTTTGTCATCTCCCGTTTGTGGCGGGACGGGCATGTCAGCATCCCGACTTCCGATAAAGTATTGAAAGAGGGAGACCGCTTGCTGGTGATAACCGCAGAGAAAGATGCTTTAGCCTTGACCGTTCTTTTCGGAGAACAGGAAAATACGGATTGGAACAAAGAGGATATTGACTGGAATGCGATTGACAGCGAATTGGTTTCCCAACGTATCGTTGTCACTCGTCCTGAGTTGAACGGAAAAAAACTGGGCGCTCTCCGGTTGAGAAATCATTATGGGATTAATATCAGCCGTGTTTACCGTTCGGGCGTGCAACTGCTTGCCACTCCGGAATTGATACTTCAGTTGGGCGACCGCTTGACGGTAGTAGGAGAGAAGGCTGCCATCCAAAATGTGGAGAAAGTACTGGGTAATGCTGTCAAGAGTTTGAAAGAGCCTAATCTAGTGGTTATATTTATCGGTATCGTGTTTGGATTGGCATTGGGTGCCATTCCTTTTTCCATCCCGGGTGTAAGCACTCCCGTGAAGCTGGGATTGGCGGGTGGACCGATTATTGTGGGTATCCTTTTGGGTACATTCGGACCGCGGATACACATGATTACCTATACCACTCGCAGCGCAAATCTGATGTTGCGCGCACTGGGACTTTCTATGTATCTCGCCTGTTTGGGACTGGATGCCGGAGCGCATTTCTTCGACACTGTATTCCGCCCGGAAGGCTTGTTATGGATTGCTTTGGGAGCAGGATTGACGATTGTCCCGACAGTCTTGGTAGGCTTTATAGCCTTCAAGATGATGAAGATAGATTTCGGCACGGTGTCCGGTATGTTGTGCGGAAGTATGGCGAATCCGATGGCGTTGAATTATGCAAATGATACAATCCCCGGTGACAATCCGTCCGTAGCTTATGCGACAGTATATCCGCTGTGTATGTTTCTGCGGGTGATTATCGCACAAGTGTTGTTGATGTTCTTGTTAAATTGAAAATTGAGAATTAAAAATTGAGAAATAATAGACTTGTGTTATAAAAGTACTATATTTATCACGAATAACTGAATCGTATGATTCCAAACTAAAGAACATTAAGAAGTAAAATAATTGGTAATTAGTAAATTGTAATAAAATAAAATGACTGCTCAAAGTAATATAACTCCTGAAAGTATTGTGAGCGACCTTCGCTATCTGCAATTGCTTTCCCGAAGTTTTCCTACGATTGCCGATGCAAGTACGGAAATAATCAACCTGGAAGCTATCTTGAATCTACCGAAGGGGACGGAGCATTTTTTGACAGATATACATGGTGAATATGAAGCCTTTCAACATGTACTGAAAAATGCGTCGGGTGCGGTAAAACGTAAAGTGAATGAAATATTCGGTAATACTCTCCGTGAGGCGGAAAAGAAAGAAATCTGTACTCTGATTTACTATCCCGAAGAAAAGCTCCAACTCGTGAAAGCGCGTGAAAAGGATTTGGACGACTGGTATCTGATAACGTTGAACCAACTGGTGAAAGTCTGCCAGAATGTATCATCCAAGTACACCCGTTCCAAAGTGCGCAAATCCCTGCCTGCCGAATTTTCTTATATCATACAGGAACTGTTGCACGAATCTTCCATCGAGCCGAATAAGCATGCTTATATCAATGTGATTATCAGTACGATTATTACTACAAAGCGTGCGGATGATTTTATCATTGCCATGTGCAACCTGATTCAGCGTCTCACTATAGACTCTCTTCATATCGTAGGTGATATCTACGACCGTGGCCCGGGCGCTCACATTATTATGGATACTTTGTGCAACTATCATAACTTTGATATTCAATGGGGTAACCATGACATTCTTTGGATGGGCGCTGCTTCCGGCAATGACAGTTGTATCGCCAACGTTATCCGTATGTCTATGCGTTATGGCAATCTGGCTACACTTGAAGATGGTTACGGAATTAACTTGCTTCCCTTGGCTACCTTCGCCATGGATACTTATGCCGACGACCCTTGTTCCATCTTCATGCCGAAAATGAATTTTGCCGATGCTCATTATAATGAAAAGACTTTGCGCCTGATAACCCAGATGCATAAGGCTATCACTATTATTCAGTTTAAACTGGAAGCTGAGATTATCGACCGTCGTCCAGAGTTTGGGATGGCAAACCGCAAACTGCTGGAGAAGATAGATTTTGAACGTGGTGTCTTTGTTTATGAAGGAAAAGAATATGTGCTCCGCGATACGAACTTCCCGACCATAGACCCTGCCGACCCTTATCGTTTGACGGATGAAGAGCGCGAACTGGTGGAGAAGATTCATTATTCGTTTATGAATAGTGAAAAACTGAAGAAGCATATGCGCTGTCTGTTTACATATGGCGGAATGTATCTGGTTTCCAACTCTAACCTTCTTTATCATGCTTCCGTACCTTTGAATGAAGATGGCAGCTTCAAGCATGTCAGGATACGGGACAAGGAATACTGGGGACGCAAATTGTTGGATAAAGCCGACCAATTGATTCGTACCGCATATTTTGATGAAGATGGGGAAGAGGACAAGGAATTTGCAATGGACTATATCTGGTATATGTGGTGCGGCCCGGAAGCTCCTTTGTTCGACAAGGATAAGATGGCAACTTTCGAACGTTACTTTGTGGATGACAAAGAGTTGCATAAAGAGAAGAAAGGGCATTATTATACGCTGCGTAACCGGGAAGATATATGTGACCAGATATTGGCCGAGTTCGGGGCTTTAGGTCCTCATTCGCATATTATCAATGGTCATGTGCCTGTGAAAACAATCCAGGGAGAGCAACCTATGAAAGCCAACGGCAAGCTTTTCGTTATTGATGGCGGATTCTCAAAAGCTTATCAGCCAGAAACGGGAATTGCGGGATATACGCTTGTTTATCACTCTCACGGTATGCAGCTCGTGCAGCATGAACCGTTCCAGTCTCGTCAGAAAGCTATTGAAGAGGGCTTGGATATAAAATCGACTAACTTTGTTTTAGAGTTTAACTCCCAGCGGATGATGGTGAAGGATACCGATAAAGGGAAAGAACTTGTGACGCAAATTCAGGATTTGAAGAAGTTGCTTGTAGCTTATTGTACGGGGTTGATTAAAGAAAAGGTGTAATAGATAAGTCATACATTATATAATAAATAAGCCCTGTAGAATGATGAATTTGAAGTCTCATTCTTACAGGGCTATTCCTTTATTTTCTGGTGAGCTTGTCGTTTATTATTTCTTTCTTTTAGATGAGACCAACTTAGAAAAGAATAATACCCGCTTCGATAATCGCTCCTTTATCGTAATTGCTTGATTTATTATAGAACCTGGTCAAGCCGTAGCCGCCTGTCGCGAAGATACCGAATTTCTTAGTGAACTGATATTCCAAATTTGCACGTGCCTGCAATGCGTACAGGCGTCTTGGAATTACTTCATCTTTATTATCACAAGCTTCTATATGCTGGTATCCGAGGTCACCACTAATGGAGAGTCCCTTATAAATAGGAAGAGACAGCCCGGCACGATAGGACGCACTCATAGAAAACTTGTCATTCAATCCCTGGTACATGGAACCCACTCCCAGAATCGTATAGAATAATTGGTTCTTGAAGCGTACACCTACATTAGCAGGAGTCGCATTACCGCCATATACCATCATCTGTATTCTTGTATTAGGATTCGCGTTGACCAATCCTAATTGAAGTCCTTTCATATCTTCCCTGTAATAGTTGACCAGACCAATCTGTAGTCCACAGGCTTTGGTAGCGTAATTGCACAATGCTATTTGCATGCCATTCAACTTTGTAGCCGTAATATTGGCAATGCCGGCTATTTGCAGACCATTCATGTTTTCGCCTACCACATTCAAGAGTCCGGAAGTCATCATACCATTGAAACTTTGTCCCGTGATATTTGCTGCGCCGGAGAAATGAATACCCGAAGCCATGTTCCCCGTCACATTCATAAAACCGCTTATCATTACTCCTGAGGTATTGTCTCCACCGATACCGGTAAGTCCGGCAATGGTTACTCCCCGTGTACCGTCACCGGTTATATTAACCAGTCCGGCAGTGGAAAATCCTATCGTATTGTCTCCGCTGATATTGCTGATACCGGCTATTTGAACGCCTCGCATTGTTCCACCTGCCAAGTTTGCCAATCCTGTAATCTGAACACCGTTCATATCACCGTGGATTACGCTTCCCAATGCGTTGATTCCTACCCCATTCAGACGATTCATAGTAGACAACAGACCGATATTCACATAAGTAGTCTGCGTACTGTCATGTGGTTGCGTACAAATATCTTTCCAAATGGAAATATTAATACCGGCACTCTTATTCTGCGCCGGTAAACAAACGGCAGCCATTAGGATAGCTGCCGTAATTATTGTTTTCTTTATCTTCATTCTATAGCTCTTTATCTTCGGTTTAAGTTATATTCTTCTATGCTATGTTTAGTAGCCTTAACCTTTAGCTTCCTGATACAAATACCGTTTGATGCTCTTCTTCGGTGTTTTTTCGAATTCCTCGGGATAAATCTTCATCTTGGAAATCTGGCTGTATGCCGGTAGCATTGTATTCAGTGTCACCCGGTTTTCTTCCATTACTCTTTCGATGTCCTCATTCTTCAGACCGTGGGCGAAAGCGTCGTCAAAATCAGGATAAACAAGACCGACGAGCTTCTCGTTCTGCTGAACGATGATACTTTCGGCCACGTACGGCATATTATTCAGTTTATCTTCGATTTCTTCAGGATAAATGTTCTGCCCGCTTGCGCTGAGAAGCAAGTTTTTGCTGCGTCCCTTGATAGTTACATTGCCTTCCGCATCCATCAATGCGAGGTCGCCTGTGTGCAGCCAGCCGTCTTTATCAATAACTTCCTGTGTAGCTTCCTCATTCTTATAATATCCCAACATCACATTCGGGCCTTTACATACAATTTCTCCGACGATATTCTCCGGGTCGGAAGACAGAATCCGTACATCCATACGGGGGGCAGCCTTTCCGCAAGAGCCCGGCTTGAATTTTGTCCAGTCTTCGTAGCAGATAATCGGACCGCATTCCGTCATTCCATATCCTACCGTATAAGGGAAATCAATCATTTTCAAGAATTGTTCCACTTCCTGGTTGAATGCAGCTCCCCCGACGATAATTTCTTTAAAGTTCCCACCGAATGCTTTTATCATCTCCTCGCGTACTGTTGCTTTGATTTTATCATTGATGATAGGTACTTTCAACAATATCTTCATAGCAGGAGTTTCCAGTTTCGGAAGTACGCTTTTCTTTATGATTTTTTCGATGATAAGCGGGACAGCCACAATCAAGCTGGGTTTAACTTCTTCAAATGCCTGGAAGATGATTTTCGGACTCGGCATGCGGGTAAGGAAGTAAATGTGGCATCCGACGGCAAACTCATAAAGAAATTCGAACGCCAATCCGTACATGTGCGCCATAGGAAGCATGGATACGATTTTATCTCCGGCTTTCAAATCCAACACATCAAATGCAAATTGGGTATTCGACCACAAACTGCGATAGGGGAGCATTACTCCTTTGGAGTAACTGGTCGTGCCGGAAGTATAATTGATAACGGCTAATTCTTCGGGTTCGTCTTTATGATATGCGACATGTTCTTTTCGGAAGTTCTTGGGGTATTTCTTACCGAACATTTCATTCAGATGTTCGCGTGCGTAAGTCAGACGTTCGCTGCGCGATACCAGCAGACTGAAATCGTTCATCATCAGGATACCTTCCAGTAGCGGCATTGCCGATTCGTTCAGGTTTTCCCATACCATGTCTCCTACAAGTAGCAATTTCGCTTCGGAGTGGTTGACGATGTTGTGCACATTGTCTGCTTTAAACTCATGGAGAATAGGCACGATAACCGCTCCATATGTCAGCGTAGCCAGGAAAGTTACTCCCCAATGCGAACTGTTTCTTCCGCATACGGCAATCTTGTCTCCCTTGCGGATTCCACTTTCCTCAAAAATGATATGGAGTTTTTCGATTTTGCGAGCTACGTCTTTATACTGTAGGGTGGCACCCTTGTAATCGGTCAAGGCATCCAAGTCCCAATTATTCTTGATACTGTTTTCAATGTAAGCTATAAAACTCTGTTCCATTGTTTTTGCACATTTGGTATTAAATTGTGCAAATATAACAATTTAATTAAGAATGAAGAACTATGAGTGAAGAATTTTTGGGTAGAGGGGGGGGAAGAGGGAGAAAATCTGTGATATGCTATGAGCTAATTCTGATATGCTATAATGAAAATCATATATGCTATAATGATAATTAATTATGCTATAAGCTAAAATAATGATGCTGATAGCATATCAACAGATTGTTTTACTTCTTATTTCAAGTACCATTCGTACATTTTCCGTACGCCTTCCTCGATTTCGATTTTATGATGCCATCCGAGCGCATGCAGTTTTGAAGGGTCGGTCAGTTTCCGCATAGTGCCGTCCGGTTTACTGCTGTCGAAGGTCAGTTTACCTTGATACCCTACGGTTTCTACGATACTTTCGGCAAGTTGGCGGATTGTGATTTCCTTACCGGTTCCGATGTTGATGTGGCAGTTGCGAATATCCTTGTCACCTTCTTTATAGGTATCCTTGAAGTCCACATGTTCCATGACGAATACGCTGGCATCTGCCATTTCTTCACTCCAAAGGAATTCACGAAGCGGAGTGCCTGTGCCCCAAAGCGTCACTTCCGTGTCGCTGATACCATATTTTCCTAGAATAGCGAGGATCTCTTCTTTGGAGCTGTCACCATTGACACCTTCTACCGGACGCAGGTTCATATCCTTGCGTACAGCTTCCCAATCGCCTTCTTTCAAACAGTGAGCCAGATGGATTTTTCGAATCATGGCAGGCAATACATGACTGCGTTCCAAATCGAAATTATCATTCGGACCGTAGAGATTGGTCGGCATCACAGCGATATAGTTTGTGCCATATTGCAGGTTGAAACTTTCGCACATCTTTAATCCGGCAATTTTGGCAATGGCATACGGCTCATTAGTGTATTCTAGCGGAGAAGTGAGTAGCACATCTTCTTTCATGGGCTGTTCTGCATCACGCGGGTAAATACACGTACTACCCAGAAAGAGCAACTTCTTTACATTGTGACGGAAACTTTCTCCAATCACATTCTGCTGAATCTGCAAATTCTTGTAAATAAAGTCGGCACGGTAGATACTGTTTGCCATGATACCGCCTACAAAGGCAGCGGCAAGGAATACATACTCCGGTTTTTCTTCATCAAAGAACTTGCGGACAGCTGCACCGTCCAGTAGGTCAAGTTCCTTATGGGAACGACCTATCAGATTGGTATATCCTTTATCTTGCAAATTTTTCCAGATAGCAGAGCCTACAAGACCGCGGTGTCCTGCTACATATATCTTTGCATTCTTTTCCATTTTATCTTATTTTATTCTTACCACAGATTACCACAGATTTTCACAGAATATTTTCTTTATATCCGTGGAAATCTGTGTTAATCTGTGGTGAAACAAGTATTAATGTTTGGTAGCTATCATGCGTTTTACCTTCTCCATATCGTGGCGGACCATGATACTTACCAGTTCTTCGAATGAAGTCTTGCACGGATTCCATCCCAATAAAGTTTTCGCTTTAGTCGGGTCGCCCAACAATTGTTCCACTTCCGACGGACGGAAATATTTGGGGTCAACTTCTACCAAAGTCTTTCCGGTAACTACATCGATACCTTTTTCGTTCACGCCTTCACCTTCCCAACGAAGTTCGATGCCTGCCTCTTTGAAAGCCAGTGTCGCAAACTCGCGTACAGTGTGCATTTCTCCCGTAGCAATCACGAAATCTTCGGGAACCTCATGTTGCAGAATCAGCCACATACATTCTACGTAATCCTTGGCGTATCCCCAGTCGCGGCGTGCATCCAGATTACCTAAATACAGCTTGTCCTGTTCTCCCTGCGCGATACGTGCAGCAGCCAGAGAAATTTTACGGGTAACGAAAGTTTCGCCACGGCGTTCGCTCTCATGGTTGAACAAGATACCGTTTACAGCGAACATACCATAACTTTCACGGTAATTCTTAGTAATCCAGAAACCATATTGTTTGGCTACCCCGTACGGAGAGCGGGGATAGAACGGAGTTGTCTCTTTTTGTGGCACTTCCTGCACCTTGCCGAACAATTCGGAAGTAGAAGCCTGATAGATGCGGGTTTTCTTTTCCAGTCCCAGAATGCGTACTGCTTCGAGCATACGCAGTGTGCCGACAGCATCCGCTTCGGCAGTGTACTCGGGAACGTCGAATGAAACTTTTACGTGGCTTTGGGCAGCCAGATTGTAGATTTCATCCGGTTGCACCTGTTGGATAATACGGATTAACGAACTAGAATCTGTCATATCCCCATAATGCAGATTGATAGTACGTTTTTGTTTCATGTCGCGCACCCACTCGTCAAAATACAAATGTTCAATACGTCCTGTATTGAACGAAGAAGAACGCCGGAGAATACCGTGTACTTCGTAACCTTTTTGCAATAAAAACTCGGCAAGATAAGAACCATCCTGCCCGGTGATGCCTGAAATTAGGGCTTTTTTCATACGCTATGTATTTAATAATTGAAAATGTGGGTGCAAATGTCGGTATTTTTTGTTGTATATGCAAACCACTTTCCATTTATTTTTCAGCACAGTTTCTCAGCACGGTTTTTGCCCATCATTTTGTCGATAATCAGCGCAATAGCTCCGTCACCGGTGACGTTGCAGGCTGTTCCGAAACTATCCATTGCAATGTGAAGAGCAATCATCAAGGCTTGAGCCGATTCATCGAAGCCGAGCATGGATTGAAGGATTCCCAAAGCAGCCATGATAGCCCCGCCCGGAACGCCCGGTGCAGCCACCATCGTGATTCCCAGCATAAAGATAAAACCGGCAAAGAGGGGGAAGTCGAACGGCATTCCTTGCATCATCATCAACGCCAGTGCGCAAGCTACGATTTTCAGCGTACTGCCCGACAGATGAATCGTGGCACATAGCGGAATCACGAAGCCTGCAATATCTGCCGAAACTCCGTTCTTCTTCGTCTGTTCCAACGTTACAGGAATGGTAGCGGCCGATGATTGCGTACCCAACGCCGTGAAATAAGCCGGCATCATCTTGCCGAGTAGCTTGAACGGGTTTTTGCGTACAAACAGCGCTGCAATGGAATATTGGAAGACCAACAGGAATATATGCAGGATAAAGATTACTCCGATGATTTTGATAAATACCATCAAGATAGAATACACTTGTCCCGAATGTGTCATATTCAGGAAAATACCGAAGATGTAAAGCGGCAATAAAGGTAGAATCACCGCACTAATCATACGGACGATAATCTCCTGAAAATCCCGTGCTACATTCTTCAAAGCATCGCTGTTCAGCGAAGCGAGCCCCAATCCAAGAGTGAAAGCGAGAATCAAAGCCGTCATCACATTCATCAACGGGGGGATGGATACGGAGAAATAGGGGAGAATCCCTTGTGCTTCGCTCACTTCTTCGAGTGGCACGCCCGGTTCGATAAGCGACGGAAATACCGTGACACCGGTGAAATAAGAGAGGAAACCCGAAAACAGAGTAGCCCCGTATGCAATCAGAGCGGTGATGAGCAGCATCTTTCCCGCACCTTTGCCGATGTCGGCAATAGCCACAGTGACCAGTCCGAGGATAATCAACGGAATGGAGAAGTTCAGAAACTCACTGAAAATGCCGTTGAAAGTGACGAATATCCGTACCAGCGGAGACGGGAAAAAGGTACCGATGGCAATGCCTAGAATGATAGCGATGACAATACGGGCTAATAAACCGATTCTGATTTTCTTCATTTCTGTTTCTATTTGTTGCCCGCAAAAATAATATTTTAATCTAAATATATCGAACAAATGTTCATTTCAATTGTTACTATGGTAAATATTATTACAAAATATACAAGTTATGGCAAATCAGAATAAAACAGATATCGGACTTATCGGCTTGGCTGTGATGGGCGAGAATCTTGCTTTAAATATGGAGAGTAAGGGATGGCATGTATCGGTTTATAACCGTACCGTTCCCGGAGTGGAAGAAGGAGTAGTAGACCGCTTTATGAACGGCCGGGCAAAAGGCAAAAATATCGAAGGATTCACAGATATAAAAGCTTTTGTAGACTCAATAGCTACCCCCCGGAAAATAATGATGATGGTTCGTGCCGGAAGTCCGGTAGACGAACTGATGGAGCAGCTTTTCCCGTTGCTCTCATCCGGTGATATTCTTATCGACGGTGGTAATTCCAATTACGAGGATACCAACCGCCGTGTCGAGCTTGCCGAATCGAAAGGTTTTCTTTTCGTCGGCAGTGGCGTGTCCGGTGGTGAAGAAGGGGCTTTGAACGGTGCTTCCATCATGCCCGGCGGTTCGGAAAAAGCATGGCCGGAAGTGAAACCGATTCTTCAGAGCATTGCGGCAAAAGCGCCGGACGGTACTCCTTGCTGCCAATGGGTAGGTCCGGCAGGTTCCGGTCACTTCGTGAAGATGATTCACAACGGTATCGAATATGGCGACATGCAACTGATTGCCGAAGCCTATTGGGTAATGAAGAAACTGCTCGATTTGAACAATGAGGAAATGGCAGACGTCTTTGCCCGTTGGAACGAAGGCAAACTTCGCAGTTACCTTATCGAAATTACTGCCAACATCTTGCGTCATAAAGACAAAGCCGGCGGTTATCTCATTGATAAGATTCTGGACGCTGCCGGACAGAAAGGAACAGGCAAATGGTCGGTCATCAATGCTATGGAACTCGGCATGCCGTTAGGACTGATTGCCACAGCCGTGTTTGAACGCAGTCTCTCCGCCCAGAAAGATTTGCGCCGCCTGGCTTCCAAACAATTCCAGTGCCAACATACACAACCTATATATAATAAGGTGGAACTCGTCAAGGACATTTTCTCCGCTCTTTATGCTTCCAAGCTCGTCTCCTATGCCCAAGGATTCGCCGTGTTGCAACGTGCTTCCGACGCTTTCGCTTGGCATCTCGACTTGGCTTCCATTGCCCGTATGTGGCGTGGTGGATGCATCATCCGCAGCATATTCCTGAACGACATTGCAGCCGCCTTCGAAGCCACCGACAAGCCTAAGCACTTGTTGTTGGCTCCTTATTTCAAGGAAGAGATGAAAACGTTACTCCCCGGTTGGAAGAGCCTCGTGACCGAAGCTATGAAAGAAGAACTTCCTGTTCCTGCTTTCTCTTCCGCCTTGAACTATTTCTATTCGCTCACTTCTGCCGATTTGCCCGCCAACCTTGTACAGGCACAGCGTGACTATTTCGGCGCGCACACTTTCGAACGTAAAGATGAGTTGCGCGGCCAGTTCTTCCACGAAAACTGGACGGGACGCGGTGGCGATACGAAGTCGGGCACGTACAACGTCTGACAGGAAATTATGAGTAATAAGATTGTTTTATAAGTAAGAAATAAAAAAGCGACAATGGATAAATTTGCAATGATTATTTTCGGTGCGTCCGGCGACCTTACCAAGCGTAAGTTGATGCCCGCCCTTTACTCCCTCTTCCGCGAGAAGCGGTTGACCGGAGATTATAGTATCGTGGGTATCGGGCGTACAATCTACTCTGACGAGGATTACCGTTCATATATATTAGGTGAACTTCAGACTTTTGTGAAGTCTGAAGAACAGGATGCGGCATTGATGGATGCCTTTGTCTCTCATTTGTATTACCTGCCAATGGACCCGGCAAAAGAAGAAGGTTACCCGACACTTCGTCAACGGCTGGTAGAGTTGACCAACGAGGTAGACCCTGACAACCTGCTGTTCTATCTTGCCACTCCGCCGTCACTTTATGGCGTAGTGCCCCTGCATCTGAAAGCAGCCGGACTCAATACTCCCCATTCACGTATCATTGTTGAGAAGCCTTTCGGCTACGACCTCGAATCGGCACGTGAGCTGAACAAAATCTATGCTTCGGTCTTCAACGAACAGCAGATTTACCGTATCGACCATTTCCTTGGCAAAGAGACTGCCCAGAACGTACTGGCTTTCCGTTTTGCTAACGGTATCTTCGAACCGCTCTGGAACCGGAACTATATCGACTATGTAGAAATAACTGCCGTTGAAAATCTCGGTATCGAACAGCGTGGCGGATTCTACGAAACGGCAGGAGCCTTGCGTGATATGGTGCAGAACCATCTTATCCAACTTGTAGCCCTCACGGCTATGGAGCCGCCTGCTGTTTTCAACGCTGATAATTTCCGTAACGAAGTCGTGAAGGTCTACGAATCTCTGACTCCGTTGAATGAAGAAGACTTAAACGAACATATCGTTCGCGGACAATATACTGCTTCCGGCAATAAGAAAGGATACCGTGAAGAAAAAGGCGTATCTCCCGATTCGCGCACGGAAACTTATATTGCCATGAAACTGGGCATCAGCAATTGGCGCTGGAGCGGTGTTCCGTTCTACATCCGCACAGGCAAACAGATGCCGACAAAGGTGACGGAAATCGTAGTGCATTTCCGGGAGACACCCCACCAGATGTTTCATTGTGCCGGTGGAAACTGTCCGCGGGCAAATAAATTGATTCTTCGTTTGCAGCCAAACGAAGGAATAGTCCTCAAGATTGGAATGAAAGTCCCTGGTGCAGGCTTCGAAGTCCGCCAGGTGACGATGGACTTCAGTTATGCCCAGTTGGGTGGTGTGCCTAGCGGTGACGCTTATGCACGTCTGATAGACGATTGTATCCAGGGTGACCCGACCTTGTTTACTCGAAGTGACGCAGTGGAAGCCTCATGGAAATTCTTCGAGCCGGTACTCCGTTATTGGAAAGAGAATCCCGATGCACCTCTTTACGGCTATCCTGCGGGTACGTGGGGACCTTTGGAAAGTGAAGCTATGATGCACGAACATGGAGCTGACTGGACGAATCCCTGTAAGAATTTGACAAACACAGATCAATATTGTGAATTATGAGACTAGAAGTTTTTCCCTCGTCCATAGAGACGTCCCGGGAGTTGATACTCCGCCTGGTGGAAATCATAAAAGAAGAACCTGGCAAGGTGTTCAATATAGCTGTGAGCGGTGGCAACACCCCTGCTCTGATGTTCGACTTATGGGCGAATGAGTATATGGATATTACTCCCTGGAACCGCATGCATATCTATTGGGTGGACGAACGTTGTGTGCCGCCCGATGACTCGGACAGTAATTATGGGATGATGCGTAACCTTCTTTTAGGATTGGCTCCCATTCCTTATGAGAATGTCTTTCGTATTCGTGGTGAAGCAAAGCCGCTGAAAGAAGCTGTCCGCTATTCGGAATTAGTCAAGAAGCAAGTGCCGCTCAAGCAAGGTTGGCCGGAGTTTGATATTATATTGTTGGGGGCAGGAGATGACGGGCATACTTCTTCCATTTTCCCCGGACAAGAAGATTTGTTGACTTCCAATGACATTTATGTGGTCAGCACCCATCCCCGCAACGGACAGAAACGTATTGCGATGACCGGCTATCCCATTCTGAATGCCCGTCATGTCATATTTCTGATAACGGGAAAAAGCAAAGCGGATGTAGTAGAGGAAATCTGTAATTCGGGTGATACCGGACCGGCAGCATACATTGCTCATCATGCACAGAATGTAGAACTGTTTATGGATAAAGGAGCTGCTTTTTATATTGATGACCTGAATAAAAAAGATTTAAACTAAACAAATGCCGGAAAGTATGTTTATCGGCAATCGAGGAGAGTTACGCTTTCGTAATCTCCTCTACTATATATTCATCTTTTACTTTCTTGCAAGTACATACAAAGTATTCAGGATGTTGCAACGCTCCTTTTAAAGTATCAGGAAGAATTATTTCTTTCGTACGACGGTCTACCGCAACCATTGCGTATAAGATTCCTTCACTTTCGCATTTCTCTATTAGTGCACTTTTCAACTCTTCTACAGCATATTCCATTTGTGTGATATTTTGTCGCTGCAAAGTTATGGAAAATATGTATATTTTGTGCAATATTATTCTTGTAATATATAAAAATGGCTTCCTTGTTCGTCCGCCGACGAGGAAGCCATTCAACACAAAAACTAAACTAGACATATTCTTAAATTTGTCTATGAATGACTTCAATCTTAATTAGTTATAGCCGTTGAAAAATGCTAAACAGCACGGTAACAGCAATGTTGTTGTATCATGTACTATCAAGATTTCTGTATTTCATGTTTTATATTACTTTAAATGTTATATTTGCGCATCACTAGAATTGATTATCGTATGTTCAAGAGAATAAAGCCTATTTCAAAAGCCTCATTGGAAGGAATCGTTTATCAGATAAGATACCTTACAGGCGAAAAAAATGTTACTGATGAAGCACTTGTTTGGCATTTGCAAAGGATCTTATCTGAAAAAGGAATTCCTGTCGACTATATTCCTTCTCCCAAACCATGGGAATGGAAGAAGAGAATATGATTACTTTTTTCCACTATTACCGCTTTTGTTTGACGGAGGAGTGTTCGTTGTTTGAGGTATAGACCTTTCTTCCCTTTTTGGGGGAGGTGGAATAGAGGAACTGCGTGGCATCTCTTTTGGAGTATAATCTCCATTATTAATTTTCTTTGTATATCCCATATTTATATTATTAAGTTATTTACTTGTTTTACTTTTAGGAGGTGGTGGTGTTTTACACGGTAAAGGCATAGAGCCAACAGGTGATATTGGTTTATCATGTATAATATGAATCTTTCCATACCCACCTCCATAATTAGTTTCGTGATTGGAGGTCTTTCCTGAATTTGTCGTTTTAGCCATAATTAATTTTCTTTTTCAAAATATACTCGGTTAATATATTCTTCAGCTTGTTCATCTATTTGATGTTGAAGTCTTTTAGATATATATCTGATACCTTTATTTAATTGTGATTCTTTATCGCACTCTGTCTCTTTTATCTCAAAAAAGCGTTTCATTGCTTCTTTTTCATCTATATGTTCATGATCAAAATCATACCATATATTTTCTAAATGATTCATGTAGCGTACATAAAAGTTGGACAAATTATCTAATTCAGATAGTTCGGGTTCTGATTGCAGGAAGTTGGGCATTATAGATTTAGTTATTGATACGAAACCAATTAACAATGAAGTGATAAATGGAATGTATTCATTAATGGAAAATCCCAAAGCTCCAGCTGATGCAGAAAGTGCTATAAATCCATTGTAATATCTATTGTGAGCACGTCTAATGTCGGTGTATTTTTGCAAACATAAAACATTTGCTCTTGCTTGCTTTAATTCTTCCCATATTCTATTACGTGCTATCATAGTTTATTTTTTGTGAAATGGATCGATAATTATTTCTTTATTCTCTTGGTTAATTTTACTATTATCTCTGTCTGCTATTAGCTTTAGCAGCCTAATAATTTCTTCCTGGTTAGATACCATTTTATTAATTTTATAGTACCAGCAGAGTAGTTCTCTGCAAACGATAAAGATTATAGCACAGATAAGTAATACCATAAGTACTGAACCGAATCCGCCGGATGATGTAGGTGCAGGAGCTTGTGCAAATAGTGCCATTGGTACAATGGCAAAAGTGATAAATGTAATTATTTTCATGTCGTATCTGTTTTATTGATTGGTTCTATCCTATATTTCGTTCATGCTTCAACAGTTCTAAACTTATATTTCATTATTACTTTTAGAATCAGTTTCATCACTTTCTTTTTTGCTTTCTAATACTTCATTAATAAGTTCTTTGATTTTAATGTAATCTTTGTCATCTAAATCTTCTTTATTAATAATTTCCTTGAAATCCTTATCAAATATATATTCATAATTTCCTATGTCTGGGCTACCTCCTTTAGTTTTACATCTAAATTTATGTATTGCTTTCCAACCACAAAATTCTTTTTTTATAAAATTAGCTCTGTCTTTTATACTGTCCGAATGTAGTGAAACCATATTAGTACATGCTTTGGCTTTTTCTAGATTTTCATTGAATTTATTTTTAGCTTCATAATATCTAGAGTTACTATATGAAGAATAACCATCACTCCAAATCTCCATGGTTTTTCGTGCATCTTTCATTTCATCTAGATATTCATCTGCTTTTTCAATAGCTATTTTAATGAAATAGGCATGTCTTGTAATGATTGAATCTGTATATACAGATGTAAAAGCACTGTCTATATTGGTTTCAATAGGTTCATAGCTAGCAAAATCATATAGGACTTTAAACATATCGTCCTTAATTAATTCATTAGCTTTTTCTTCTTTAGATTTGCATCCACTTAATAATATGGTAGCTGATGCAACGATAAATAATAATGTTTTCATTAGTGTGTATAAATTTAAATTATCCAATATTTCTTTCATTCTTCAACATAGCCAGTTCACCCTTTAACTTTTGATTCTCTTCCAAAAGACGTTGAGTGAGCATCGTCTTTTCATTAATCTCATCCTGTAGATTCGCTATGGTATATACTATACTTTTCAATTTGTCCATTCCTGGTTCTTTTTTCTATTTAAACATATTTCCATTACCTCTTAAAAGCTATTCGGTAGATATATCATCAAAAGATTTTAATATATCAATATTTCTTGCGGTGTAAGCGCTTTATTATGTTTAAATTATAGTTCGATGAAATCGTTTCTGTCGTACAGTATGATATGTTTATCATCTATTCCTGCATATGACTGTTTTTTTTCTTCATCTCCTTTTAAATAAAACATAATCTGTCCTTTTAATAGAAATACGTCCTTAGCCCTTCTTATTTGCTCTACTGAGAGTTTTTTAGATGTCCTTATTCGGACACCGTTAGTGTATTTTTTTATTATCCAACATTCTACATCGTCAACTTTTCCAAGATAATTGTCCTTTTCTTTTTGAGGTGATGTTTTTATTATAGGTATATCTGTTAATTTGTTTTCTGAAGTTTTGATAGCCATGCCTCTAACCGTAATTGTAGGGACATATACTTGAGATGTGGAGAAGCTTGCGAGTTCGGAAGAATATGACACTGTTAAATTAATAATTCCATTTGCGTTTATTTTTTTTAGTTCTATAACAAGTTTCTTTAATGCTGATTCAATATTGGGATCGATTCTTTTTTCAAATTCCCATCCTCCTTTTTCAGTTACAATAATACTTCCTACCGCTATATAATCGAAATTAACGGAATTAGATTCTGTCACATAGATGCCTTCTTTGGTAAGTAGTGAATAGTCTATAATCTTAATAAAAGTTTGTGGCTTTGGGAGTGTATTGCAAGATGTTACAATAATACTTAATAAAAGTATGTATAGTAGTTTGTTTTTCATCATTGTCTTTTTATTTTTTATCCTACATTTCGTTCATTTTTCAACATCGCTAGTTCACCTTCGATCTTTTTCAACTTCTCTGTTAGTAATTGATTAGTTTTCATTTGCTCATTTATAGTTCCCTGAAGGGTTGCTATTGTATCAACTAAACGTTCCATGCGTTCAATACTTGGATCAGGTTTGATATCTGAAATCAGCATTGGACCTTTATTGCGTAGTAACCAATCTGCTGAAATATCCGTAAATGCGTTTAATGTGAGCCTAATTACTTTAGAGGAAGGTTCTGTGTTTTTTTGAAACATAGAACCAATCACCGATTGGGTTACCCCAATTTTAATGGAAAACTGCCTGTCTGACAGCTTATAATAAGAGATAATCTCTCTAATTTTTTCGTTTACGCTTGTTTCAGTCATATCTATATCAATAGTTAATTAACGTAAATACGATTATTTATCAAGTTTTATGCTTTGTAATTAACGTAAATACGTTTATATTTGCATCATCAATCAATCAATACTCCAAAAGTATAAAAAATGATTGATAAAACAAATGTGAAACCAAATAAATGTGACAGACATGAAAAGATTTGATTTATCCGAAATAATGAGAAATGCTCATAGAACCTATAAGTATTCAGGCAAGAAGCAGGGAAAAACTTTTGGAGAGGTTCTGAAAGCTACCTGGAGACTTGCTAAACTTCAAGAAAATTTCTCACAGGAAGCCATGAAAGCAAGAACGGATAAATTCTTATCAGAAAGAAACGAGGTAATGAGTAAAGCGGCTAAAGCTACAAGGCATGAGGGGTACAATAACCTCAGTATTCCCGCTTCCGCTTACTATAACTCAAATAGTACTCATTACGGTGCACATTATGTCGGAGATTAATCAAATTATAAAATAATCATGGAAGAACAAAAGAAATCACGTGAGCAGATTCTTGAAGAACAAGTAGAGGAACTGAAGAAAGAGAACGAACAGCTAAGAAAAGAAAGAGCTATGTATGAGGATTGGTGGAGAAAAGCGGATGCTAAAAACTACGAACTGGCGGAGAATGTCAAATCCATTTCTACAATAGCTAACTTGATTTGCACCGCTGCTAAATCATAACCCTCACTAAAGTCAAACCAAACCGCCGGTTATCCGGTACCCAGTCCGGTCTTTGAGCCTGCCCTTGAAGGGAGACTGGGAACAACAGAGAAGAGTTCTTTGACATATTGGTAAAATGGTGTTTTGGAAGCCGACACGTGCCGAAAGGGATTACTGATGTAGGCGGGCTTCTCAACGATATAATGCTGTGGTTAATGGTCAAGCCGTATCGTTGTAAAAATAAATCAGTTAGACGTTTGTCGGCAAATCGAGGTATTTGCTTTATGTATATAAAGGTGATGTAGCTCAGGCAGGTTAGAGCACATGTTTTTACATGAGGTCGGCGGTTCGAATCCACCCATCACTTCAATGTTTAATTAAAGAATATAGAGTTATGACAAGGTTTTTCCAGTTTGTAATAGTTGGAATAATATTAGGAGCAGTGCTTATGTTGCTCGCTTCTATTGTTTCTTCGTGTTACTTTTTTATTACAACATTTACGTTGAGTGATTTTGAAGAAAGAACAGCTTCATTTGTTCTCGGTGCGGTAAGTGCTCTATTTACATACGGAATGTTCCGGATATTAATGAATGCCTTACAAGCATTTTCAGATAAGTTGGATGCAATAAAGAAGAGATATGAAAGCAATAATTGAAATTAAAGATGTCGCCTTTCGAGAGATAGGCGACATCAATAGGGGAAGAGGTAAACCTATCAGGGATTGCGTGAAAGTATTTGAAAGCTACAAGGTGATAACTTTCTTTGGCATTCCCATTAAGCGAATTACCCATAGATTGAATGATTGGGATCCTGAAGAATCGACTTCAAACTCTCATAAGCAAGAGTGATTGTTAATGGTGGTGTTCCATCAATGAAATGTAGGATACACTGTTTTCTATGGTCCTCAATTTTAATAACACATCCTAGATTGATAAGGATGCGTTTACCGTTTTCGGTAATCTCAATAAATTTGTTCATTTTCTTGTTTTTTGATTTGACACTTCAAAAATAAGAAAATCCCCCGTTCCTTTTTTATTAGCGAATAATCTTGGAACGGGGGAAATTATTAATCAATTAATATTAAGCGTATTATGAAGAATTACATAACGCTAATTGTGATGTTCATCATCGGTCTATTTGTTGGAAATAGAATATTTAATCATGTAAATGCGTGGATAGGTGTGGGTGTAATCTTGTTCACGATATTTTTTGTCACATATAAATTAATAAAAGCACTGAAAAATGAGAAGAAACATTGATTGTCTGTTTTTGGCATTGATTGCCATTATTTTATTTGCATCGTGTGAAAGAGTTGCTCCTAATTATGCCGGTGTGCTCATGGAGAATTACGGTAAACAGGGGAAAGATGATTTTAAGGTAGTTTCGGGCAAAGTATCTACATGGGAATGGGGGACGGAGCTATTTCAAGTTCCTTTGTTTGACCAACGTGGAGAATTCGCAGAGCCAGTAACATTAAAGGCTGCTGACAATACGGAGTTTACAGCACGTCCGACTTATTCCTATAAGGTGATGAAGAATAGGGCTATTGATATTGTATTTGACAACAAGCATATTGATAAAGCCGATACTCCATCAGGAAAGGATGGCTTTATGCAATCGTTGGAAGATAATATCTTGGAACCTCGTATTTATGACCTTATTAAGGAGGAAAGCCGAAAACATAAGACTGATAGCCTGATGGCGGATGGTGGTTCGTTAGTTTTTGAAAAGAGACTGGAGCAAATAGTAGATAAAGAGTTTGATAAACGAGGATTACAATTACTTACTTTTTCTGCACAGTTGGAGTTTTCAAGAGCTGTTCGTGATAAGATTGATAGTCGCAATGAAGTAAATACCAATATATCTGTTCTCGATCAGAAAATTGAAGAGCAGAAGAAACAAAATGAATTGGAACGATTGAAAACGGAACAGGCTCTTATTACATCGAAAGGATTGACTAAAGAAATCCTGTATAAGCAGTTTATTGATAAATGGGATGGAAAAACACCGCTCTATGGTATTGCTCCTGATTTTCTGAAAATAACTCAATAATGAAATTTCCCAAGTTTATCCGTAAATACTTAATCCGAATGATTAAGATGCGAGTTGTTAAGAAAATACAACCCGATGGAGATTACCAAAAAGCAGTCTCTTTTGTAATTAACGCACCTTTGAAAGAGTGGCGCATCCGATTGTGGTGTGTCACTCATTTCAAAGATGAATGTGGGTCAGGCGATGAGTCTGATTGGGAACGGTTATTGGACTATCTTACTCATTGAGTAGCCACATTAATTAATCAACATATTTATGATTCAAGTAACAATTAAAAACGATAGGAATGAGAATTTGGAAGATGCCACATTCTCATTAAGTGTAGAGAATATGCCGATAAAATCAGCTAAAGTAGTAGCCGAAAAGCTTCCTGCTATGATACAGAAAGCTTTTCGGGATTATTCAGATTGTAAAGTCGGGTTTAATCGAGATAAAAAGAGAGATAATGAATGAATTTTTCTATGAGTGATTTTAGCTTGTTGCAATCATCATTGTAATAATGATCTAAAAAACCTGAATCAAATCGAGGTCGAGGTTCTGACATCATTTTTTTGTAAAATGGCATTTCTTGGTCAAAAGCATGTACAAGATTGATGAAATCATCTTGTACTTCTTTGAATTTGCATGAATATACATCATTTGTTCCTGGAGTACTATCTTTATAGCTTTTGGGCGCTATCTTGTTAGAATCAACCAATTCTTTAAATGTTGCTCGTATGCTTTCAAGGTTAGAAAGTATATCTTCTGCGTGTTTTTTGTAAAATTCAGCTCTCATATTACTTAATTTTTGATTATACACCCCAAAGTTAAGTAAATCCTCCGAATAAAGCGTGATGCTGCCGATCGAATTGGTTCGGGGGAGCTTTTATTTTAAAATTAATCAGTATGGAAAAAGAAAAGAGTATTATGTGCATTCTTCGTGAAATGGAGATTGATGACAAAAAAGACTTTCCCATTTCCAAAAGGGCGTATCTTTTGAATCTGACTTCTTACAGGCTAAAGGAGAAGGAGCCTGATAAAAAATGGGGTATTAAGTCTGATAGGAACAGCGGTATTGTCACGGTCACACGAGTTGAGTAAGTAATTAAAGCTTATGGAAACTATTAGAGGTGAAATGGCTGAAATATTGTTAGATAATATTCTCCGTCTGTTTTCTACAGAGACATTTGGAAAAGATAAGTCTGCATATTACGTAGGTGGGGAAAAGAAATTGATGAATCTTATAGAAGCGGGTAAGATTGAAAGTGATAAGCCCACTAATGTCCAAAACGGTAAATGGCATTGTAATGCTGCTCAAGTATTACTTCATTGCCGATGTGCAAGAAGGAAAGTCAAATCTAAAAAACGGAAGAGATGAAAAAATTAAAACTCATTCATAACATTTTTACAGTAGTTGCCATATTGGTAGCTATGTATATAGGTGGGGGAATCGAAGCAACGAAAAGTGATATTAATTGGTCGTATATCATATTCATTATTACTGTTGTACTATTGGCTGTGAGATTCGAATATGAGGAAAGGGGAAGGATATAAAAATAGCCTGTGAAGGTTTGCATTGCTTAATTTTAGTATTTGTCATGTTTATTTAGCCCGGTTCGCCGGGCATCTGCCGGGATAGCCCAGTTGGTTAGAGCGCATGTTTCTACATGAGGTCAGCGGTTCGAATCCGTTTCCCGGCTCAACTCAATCAGAGTTAAGTAACCCGTGAGGGGGAAAATTATGTTTGTATCAATAACAATCAATCAATGTAGCCAGAATCGTCTGGCTACGACCTGAAGGAATGGCGGAATTGGTAGACGCAAGTATGCAGATAGATTGAAGAAAGTCATACATAGGTAATCTGTCATCCCGGTTCGAGTCCGGGTTCCTTCACAGAGAATTTTTCTTTTTATGTTTAACTAATGTTGCCAGCGAAAAGGACGCTGTAGGGTTAAAGCCCCTGTTATTTGAGTTTTAATTGTTCTATACCATTCCGGTGTGCTTTGAACGGCTATCCGGAAGCAAGAAGCTCGTGAGAGTGCTATTTTATAGTTAATGTCGTGTTTTATTTTGTGTTTGTGTTCTAAGTGAATGGTTCGTGAGAATAGTTCACTTTAAACGGATGGCTGGTGTAATTGGCAGCATACGCAGATATGCGTGATGTGGGTTCGATCCCCACGCCATTCACCCTTCTGATCCTAATTAAATTATAGTAGTTCATGAGTTTTGTTTTGTGTTTGTGATTAGGGTGTATGGTCTGTGAAGATAGTGCACCTTTTTAATTAATCGGGCGGATATGTATATCGTTGGTTGAAACTGCGGTGAGGTGCACCAATATTCCGTGAGACCGGTTCGACTCCGGTTCCGTCCACTAGCATTTACATTATGTATAAATCAGGGAGCCGTACACCCTTCAAGCGTAGCCGTTCCATAAGGTACATTGGATTATTCTTATTTTTCTGCCTGTACGATATTGTACAGGCAGTTTTTACTACTTGAAAATGGCGTTAAAATGGCGAAGTTTCTGTTTGCTAAACTTGATAATAACGATTATCTTTACTGATGTAATAAACTAAAAGTCAAACCATTAAATTAGAATTATGACAGCGAGAAAAAACACTGTATCAACGATTCAGAATGAAGAGAAGAAGAAAAACTCTATCAGACCGCTTCTAGCTTCTGAAATTGAATGTAGGGTTGGTACTATGAAACCGGACGGTTCGGGCTGCTCCTTGCTATTATACAAGGATGCTCGAGTAGACATGAGAATACTTGATGAAGTGTTCGGAGAAATGAACTGGAAACGGCACCATGATGTCGTTAATGGGAATCTATTCTGTACGTTGTCCATTTGGGATAATGAAAAGAAGGAATGGGTGAGTAAACAGGATGTTGGGACAGAATCCAGTACAGAAAAAGAGAAAGGGCAGGCTTCGGATGCCTTTAAACGTGCAGGATTTAACTGGGGAATTGGGCGTGAACTTTATACGGGTCCTTTCATTTGGATTCCACTTGAGAAAAATGAAGTATATCAGAGCAAAACAGGTTCTCCTGCTCTATATACCAAATTCAGTGTGAAAGAGATTGGCTATAACGAGCAAAAGGAGATTATTCTACTTGTTATTGTGGACAATAAAAACCGTGTTCGTTTTGCTTATGGTAATACAAAGGAAAAAGTATATGCTCCCAATGTTTCTGCTTCAAACGCTTCGGGCAAAGTATATACTGGTGTAGACCTGGATCGTGCAATTAAACAAATGACTGGTGTTAAAAGCCGCGAAGAGCTTGAAAGAGTTTGGGCTGAACATCCTGAACTTCACAATAATAAGGAGTTCAGAAACATAACTATTGACATGCAGAAAACATATCCCCCTAGAAATTGATAATAATGATAGAATTAGTGAAATCCAGTGTGGTTTTCAATGAGGAAAACCACACTTATATGCTCGGTGAAAAACAGTTGCAAGGTATAACCGGTATGATTAGCCGGCAGTTGTTCCCTGACAAATATAAAGATGTCCCAGATTTTGTATTGAAGAGAGCTGCTGAGAAGGGGAGCCTTATTCATGCTCAATGCCAGTTTGTTGATGCAACAGGCTTACCGCCTGAAAGTATTGAAGCAGAGAATTATTTGAAAGAGCGGACGAAAGCTGGATATAAGGCTTTTGCTAATGAGTACACGGTGTCTGATAACGAATACTTTGCATCGAATATAGATTGTGTTTGGGAGAAAGCCGGTAGAATCTGTCTTGGTGACATCAAAACTACGCTGCATCTTGACGAAGAGTATTTGAGTTGGCAGTTGTCAATTTATGCTTATCTGTTTGAACTACAAAATCCATTACTCAAAGTTGATAAATTG
This sequence comes from Bacteroides acidifaciens, assembly GCF_903181435.1. Lineage (NCBI taxonomy): Bacteria > Pseudomonadati > Bacteroidota > Bacteroidia > Bacteroidales > Bacteroidaceae > Bacteroides > Bacteroides acidifaciens. The sequence continues at coordinate 1,868,183 of NZ_CAEUHO010000001.1, read as the reverse complement.
TTCGGCATTTGGGTACGTGGTGATAAACATGAATTGGTTGAAATTCCTCGTAAGCCTGATAAAGAAGTCAAGAAATTAATGGAATGCGAGAAGAAGGGTGAGCAATATCTATCCATTCTTCCTGTTCCTGCCCCTGATGATGACAAGTTACTTATTCCAATGCAACTTGTAAATACTATAATCGGAATTGAGGAAGAACTTGCAGATCTAACCAAGATTCAGAAAGATTATAAGGCAAAATTGAAAACTGCTATGCGTGAGAATGGTGTCAAGTCATGGGATGCCGGAAGATTGCGAGTTAGTTATACACCCGCTTCTACGAGTGACAATTTTGATACTAAAAAGTTTCAGGCTGACTATCCGGAATTATATTCTAAGTATATCAAAACAGTTCCTAAAGCTGATAGTATCCGTGTAACAATAAGGGAGGATAAATCATGAGTTTAAACAAATTGATGCTTATCGGGCATGTTGGCAAAGACCCCGATATTAGAATTTTGGAAGCTGGTTCTAAAGTGGCCACTTTCTCCTTTGCCACCACTGAAAAAGGTTATACCCTTGCCAATGGAACACAGGTTCCTGAAAGAACTGAATGGCATAATATTGTTGTTTGGCGTGGTCTTGCCGATGTTGTTGAGAAGTATGTCCATAAGGGAGACAAGTTGTATCTGGAAGGAAAGATAAGAACTCGGAGTTATGATGATAGCAGAGGAATTAAACGGTATATTACAGAACTTTTTGTTGATAATATGGAGATGCTTTCTGTTAAGCCTCAACAAGCGCCACCACCGCCACCTCTTCCGGAACACACCAATAATCAGACTCGAAGTGCGGTGAATGAGTGCCCGCCACCGCCACCACCGACCAAGGACGATTTGCCATTCTGATAGGTTATGGAAGCAACATTGACGAAGAAAGATGGCAAAATCCAAATGGATAAGTCTTTCGAGTTCATGTGCAGCACACTTCGTAATGGAGAATACACTGTAACCATTAAGAAAAAAACACAGCCGAGAACATTAAATCAAAATGCTCTCATGTGGAAATGGTTTCAGTGTATTGGTGCCTGTTTGCGTGAATACACAGGTGAAGAGTATTGGAGCACTGCTGCTGGAGTTCAGGATATACATGACTTGTATTGTAAGAAGTTTCTTGTGAAACAGGTTCATGTGAATGGTAAGGTGGAAACTATTGTGCGAGGAACAAGTAAACTTAATACTTTAGAGATGCATAATTTCATGGAAAGCGTGAAAATAGATGCGGCCACCGAGTTTGGTATTACACTTCCATTGCCTGAAGACCAGCATTACTTAGATTTTATTCATGAGTACCAAAACCGGTACTAATTAATCCTTTTATAATTTATGATTGCAAATTTGAGAAACTACGAACCCGAGACAATCGAGTTTGTAGTTCCCGATTCTATTCGGGAAAAATTTCCCCCTGTTTTATTTCAGGGTTCTACGAATGTAGATGAATTGATAAAGTTGGTGAATGAGCATTTCAATGCTACATTCCCTGAAAGTGAGGTGACACAACGTTTACTGGATGAATTTGAGATTTCCGAAATTCGTGAAGAGTATTGCATCAAGCAAGAGAATGAGGTCCCCAAACGCGAACGTGAACTGTTGGAAGCCATTGAACGTGCAAAGAAAATTAAGAGTGATGCACAAGACAGGTTAGCTTCTATTAAGACTGAAATTAAAGACCTGGCTGCCGAGGTCAAAAAGGGGACGAGGGAGTATCATCTTTCAAGTAAGAATACGATCCGGTTTGCTCTTGATGGATATTTCCTGTATTATTCATGGGTGAACGGTGAGTTTAAGCTTGTGAAAGCTGAAAAAATTCCTGATTGGGACAAACGTTCTCTTTGGGCACAGGAAGATCGAAACAGAAAAGCGATGCTTGATTTGTTTGGTATTGAATATCCTGAAGTAGAACGTCCTATTGATGATACAGAAGATTATGGGGACAAGTTCGAAGAAGACCTGTCTGATAAACTTCCTGAAGAAGAACCGGAAGACGATGAGTAGATTGCAGCACAAAAAAGGCAGGAAGTCCAACTATGTGAAGCGGCTTGTGAATAATCCAGATTGGGAAGAAGCCAAGCGTAAAGTTCGTATTAGGGACGGACATAAATGCCAGATGTGCGGTAAAGACTTTAATTTAGAGATTCACCACAAAACATACAGGGTTAACGGAAAATCAATCGTTGGTCATGAGCTTGAACATCTTGATTGTCTCGTTACCCTTTGTGGTGACTGTCATTTGAAAGTTCATAAATATCACATCAAATTATGACATACCAGTTAAGAGACTACCAAAAAAGTGCTAGTGATGCAGCGGTCAGCGTTTTTAAATCCAAGGAAAAGAAAAACTACGTGATAGTTCTTCCCACTGGTGCCGGGAAGTCCCTTGTCATTGCCAATATAGCTGCACGGATAGACGGGCCGCTGATAGTGTTCCAGCCTAGCAAGGAAATACTCGAACAAAATTTTGCAAAACTTCAATCATACGGCATATTCGATTGTGGAGTTTATTCAGCTTCTGCCGGAAGAAAGGATATCAATCGTATTACGTTTGCTATGATTGGTAGTGTGATGAAACACATGAGTTTCTTCAAACATTTTAAGCACGTTCTGATTGATGAATGTCATTTAGTGAATCCGGAGAAAGGAATGTATAAGGAATTCTTTGAAGATGAGCAAAGGAAAGTTATTGGGCTGACAGCGACTCCTTACAGATTATGTTCAGGAAGAGGTGGTGCTATGCTTAAATTTATAACTCGTACCCGGCCAAAGGTTTTCACTGATGTTATTTATCACTGTCAGGTGAGTGAACTACTTGCTAAAGGATTTCTCGCAAGTTTGAAATACTATGATATTACAAAGTTGGATTTAAGTAGAGTCAGGACTAATTCTACTGGTGCAGATTATGATGAAAAAAGTCTTCTGCAAGAGTTTGAACGTGTGGACATATACAAAGATATAGTTGGATGGACAAAACGTCTGTTGAACCCCAAATCGGGCATACCACGCAAAGGTATTTTAATATTCACGAGGTTTATTCGTGAAGCTGAAAAACTGGCTTCCGAAATTCCTAATTGTGCGATCGTTAGCGGTTCTACTCCAAAGGAAGAAAGGGCACGAATTCTGAAAGGTTTTAAAGATGGAAGAATAAAAGTTGTTGCTAATGTCGGAGTACTTACAACCGGATTCGATTACCCGGAGCTTGATACGATTGTTCTTGCACGTCCAACCAAATCCCTTTCCCTCTATTATCAAATGGTCGGTCGTGTTATTCGTCCCTGCCAAGGTAAAGAGGGTTGGGTTGTTGATTTGAGTGGGAATTTCCGGCGTTTTGGGCGTGTTGAAGAGTTACGCATAGAACAGCCTGAAAAGGGAAAATGGTGTATAATGAGTCGTGGCCGTCAATTAACCAATGTAGTATTTTAATTATCATGTGGAGAAATTACAAGAAGAAAGAAAAGAAAAAGCCTCTTTTCGAGGTAGAAGGTGTTAAGGTCAAGAAGAAACCTGATCTTGTCGATAAACTAGACAGAATATTTAGTTTATTCATCCGTTATCGTGATACGATGCCTAATGGATATTTTCAGTGTATTTCATGTGGTAAAATAAAGCCTTTCAATAAAGCAGATTGCGGTCATTACATCAACCGCCAACACATGAGTACTCGCTTTGATGAAATGAACTGCAATGCTCAATGTTCACATTGTAACCGCTTCATGGAAGGAAATATTCAGGATTATCGCAGACGTCTAGTTGCCAAGTATGGTGAACGAAATGTGCTGATCCTGGAAGCCAAGAAAAATGTTACTAAGCAATTTAGTGACTTTCAATTAGAAAAGCTGATTACTCATTACAAGGAAGAAGCGAAAAAACTGAAGGAAGCAAAAGGTCTGTGAGTTTTATTACTAATCGGAGTATAATCCCTTAAAATATGGAAAGAAATTCATTCATCTTTTATAAAGGGTGGAGAGAAGCAATCAAGGATTTGCCGGATGATGTCAGGCTGGAGATTTACGAAAGCATAATTGAGTATGCGACAACGGGAAATCTTCGGGGGTTGAAACCTATGGCAAATATTGCTTTCAACTTTATAAAGATAGATATAGACAGGGATACTGAAAAGTATATGTCTATTGTGGAAAGGAATAAGAGCAATGGTTCTAAGGGGGGACGTCCGAAAAGTGAAAACCCAAAAGAACCCAAAGAACCCACAAAACCCACTGGGTTATTTGGAAACCCAAAAGAACCCACAAAACCCGATAATGATAATGAATATGATAATGATTATGTAGATGATAATGATTCTCATTTAAAAAAGAAAGAAACTTCTCCTAAAGGAGAATCAAAGAAAGACGAGCTTTCTTTGTTCCCCGAGGAAAAGATTGATTGGGGTGGGCTAATGGATTATTTTAATTCCACGTTTAAAGGTAAACTTCCTGCTATAAAGTCCATAGATGCAAAACGAAAGAAAGCTATTAAAGCACGTGTCGCACAATACGGGAAGCAAGCTGTATTCGATGTGTTCCAATTGGTTTTAGACAGTCCTTTCTTGCTTGGACAAAACGATAAAAATTGGAGGTGCACTTTTGACTGGATATTCAAGTCTGCGAATTTTACTAAAATTTTAGAAGGAAATTACAATGGAAAACGAACTGATACTGCGGCCACAAGAAGAGAATCGGTTAGCAGTCTTACGGACCTCGCCGAAAAACTATTGCAAAGCTCTATGCCCCAAGAAGGTTGAAGATGTATTTCAAAGTGATGAACCTTCTATTGGCACTATTATAAGAAAGTTTGGTGAGCCGCAAGCCAGAGCAGTGTTGGTCATATTGATAGCTGATGCCTTGGAGTTTTTCAATGTCGGTAATCCAATGTCGGCTACACAAGTCGCTACTACAGTAGATTTAATCATTGAAGAATATCCATATATGAAAACTGATGATTTTAAACTGTGTTTCAAGAACGCAATGAAAATGAAATATGGCAATATCTATAATAGAATTGATGGTCAGGTCATCATGAGTTGGCTTCGTGAATACAATAAAGAACGTTGTGCTGTTGCTGATAATCAGTCATGGAATTTTCATAAAGAGAATTTGTCGGAGGAAGTGGGCTATACAAGTGGCTTGTCGTATGAAGAATACCGGAACGAACTCAAACTTAGAGTTGAGCAAGGAGATGAAGAAGCTGCTAAAGCGTTAAGTCTCTCAAATGAAATAATCTCTTATCTAAACAAAAGAGAATATGGCAAACAAGAAGCAGAAGGTGACAATTTACTGGAACACTAGGCATATCAAACTTGAAGATATTCCTGAAGTGAAAAGAAGAATACGGGAGCGTTTTGGTATTCCTAATCACACAACTGTTAATGGTGAAACGGATTGTTATATCCGTGAGGAAGATATGGAATTGCTTCGGGAAACGGAAAAACGTGGCTTCATTCAAATACGTAATAAGCCCGCATGAAAATGGCGTTAAAATGGCGAAGTTTCTGTTTGCATAACTTGTCATTTTACGACAACTTTACTGATGTAATGAATTAAAAGTCAAACCAATATAATTAAATTATGGAAGTACAAAACATTAGAATTGACCTTATCAGTCCTTCTCCTTTGAATCCGAGAAAGACTTTTGATGAAGCAGCTCTTGAAGAGCTTGCAAGCAACATTGAAAAGCAAGGTTTATTGCAACCTGTCACTGTCAGAGTTGCTAAATCCGAGGAGATGACTAACCTAGAAACCGGAGATGTTACCCCATTACCTTACACATACGAAATTGTTTGCGGTGAGCGTCGTTTCCGGGCTGTGTCACTTTTGAAAGCAAAGGAAGATGAAGCGAATGTTGCAAAAATCAAAGCCCATCGAAAAAAGTCGGAAAAATTTCAGACAATATCCTGCATTGTCAGAGAAATGACAGATGATGAGGCTTTTGAAGCGATGATTACCGAGAATCTTCAAAGAAAAGATGTTGATCCCATCGAAGAAGCTTTTGCCTTTGCGCAGTTGGCTGAAAAAGGACGAACTTTGGAAGATATCGCTCTTAAAATAGGAAAGTCTACCCGGTTTGTATTTGACCGTATTAAATTGAATTCTCTTATTCCTGAACTAAAAGAGCGGGTAAGAAATGGAGATATACCATTGTCCGGTGCTATGATTCTTTCTAAATTGGATGAAGATACTCAAAAAGAGTTTCATGAGGAGGAGGAAGAACAATGTACTACTGCTATGATTCGAGAATTTGTGAGTAATTCTTTCATGGAGCTTGGTAACGCACCTTGGATTAAAGATGATTCCGATAATTGGGAAAATACTGATATTAAATCATGTTCTCAATGTGAGAATAATACGTGTAATCATGGTTGTTTGTTCTATGAAATGAATAGTAAGGATGCTAGATGTATCAATGCTGCTTGCTATGAGAAAAAACAGATTGCTTATGTGACGCGGAAAATTCAACTAGAATATGAACATCTTGTTAAAGTTGGCGAACCTCTTTCATTTGGAAAAACAGTAATTATCGCTAGACGTCCCGATACATATTGGGGAGAAGATAGAAAGGTTTTCTATGAAAAAACTTTGGAAGCTGTTAAACAACTTGGATTTGAAATAGTTGATCCTGATGAAATCTTTAGATGTAAGTGCTGGTATTCAGAAGATGATGAACGCACTTTGAAAATGCTTGAAGATGGAGAAGTTTATCGTTGTCTTTCATTTTTTGGACATTATTCTCCCGAATTTAACGTTAGTTTCTATTATGTTAGAAAAGAAACGGCTTCCTCTACTTCCGCCGTTGCCGATCTAAAAGAGATAGAAAGGGAAAAAATAAACGCCCAATTAAAAAGAGCGAAGGATATAGTCAAGGAGAAGTCTGCTGAAGAAATGCGCAAGTGGGCGCAAGAGAAAACATATTATCAGAGAACAAAAGAATTCTCTGAAAATGAACAACTTGTTTTTGATGTGCTGGTTCTTAGCGGTTGTAGCAGTACTTATCTTGAAAAACTGAATTTAAAAAAATGGAATGGTGAGAGTGATTTTGTAAATTATGTCAAGAACAACCAAGCTGACCGACACCAATGGTATAGAGCCTTTATTGCTGAATGCTTATCATCGAATAATGTGAATTTCTACTCCTATTTGCAAAAGTGTCAGAAAATCCTTTTTGCAGAACAATATCCGGATGATTTCAAAGCGCTCTCTAAGAAACTTGCGGATTCATATGATAAGAAAGAAAAGAAGCTCAAAGAAAGACTGAAAGAACTAAATAACGATAACACAGAGGAAGCCTAGTGGTTTCCTCTCTTTATTGACGCACTTATGAAAACGTGGACTGACGAACAACTTGCTATACTTGACAGTGAGTACCCGACTGCTGATTTAAAAGAACTTGCTAGGCGTCTTGATAAAACACTTAGTGCTGTTAAAACAAAGGCCTTGATTCGAAAACTTAGGCGCTCTCCGAGAATCTCGTTTTGGAATAGTGAGAGGCTTGATAAATTGAAAAAGTTATATTCCAATCATACTAATGAGGAAATAGCACAGATATTAGGTACCACTTATTCTGCTGTAAATAGAATTGCATTTAAATTACGGCTCTTTAAATCTAAAGAGTTTAAATTTCAATGCGCTTCTAAAAGTTTCTTTCCCAAAGGCCACCAACCGATGAACAAGGGACGTAAGCAAACGGAATATATGTCAGAGGAACAATTGGCAAAAACGAAAGCTACTCGATTTAAGAAAGGACATATCCCCAAAAATCATAAACCAGTCGGTTATGAACGCATAACTCGTGACGGTTACATTGAAGTGAAAACTGCTGAACCGAATGTCTTTGAACTTAAACATCGGCTTGTATGGGTTGAGCATAATGGAGAAATCCCTCCTGGTTATAATATTCAGTTTAAGGATGGCAACAGGCAAAACGTTTCCATTGAGAACCTTTACATGATTAGTCGTTCTGAACAATTAAAAAAAGAGAATTCTTTGTATGCCCGATATCCGGAAGATGTTCAGTACCTAATCAAGCTAAAAGGAGCTTTGAATAGACAAATTAATAAAGTAACGAAAAAGAATGAATCATGACTGATGGAGCAATAGATAGATTGAAAGAAATGGTTAATAAACCATTCCTTTATCAGAATGAAGAAGTTGTAATTCTTAATTACTGTGACGGTACTGGTGATGATGGTACCGAAGTTGAGATATACTTGAATAATGGCAAAGTGTTGGTATTTAGTATGTTTGATTTGGCTTCCAAATTGAACCGTTTCCGGCCAATAACAAATACAGTTGTCGTGTTAGCTAATGAACGGTTGAATAAGGTGTCTACAGTGAACCCTACCATTTTACAAGATTTGAGGAATTTGGTTCTTCAACAAATAAAGGATGTGAAAGAAGATCCTAGTAAAGTGAGCCAAGCAAAACAAGTTTTCCAAGGGGTTAATACCGTAATCAATCTTGCTAAGACTGAATTAGAGTACAGGAAATATTTAGATACAACAGACCCCTCAAAATAAATAATTAGTATGCTGATATATAAAGAATATGTTCATTGGTTTCGCATCAGAGACCAACCTAATAGAATCGTGTGAGATTATTCATAGTCTAACAATTTAACCCGATCGATATGATAACATTGAATAGGTTTGCCCAGAGATGCTTGAATATCATGAGGAAGCGCTTTAAGATGAATGAGCATAGCTCAAGAAAAGCGTTTAGCATAAGAATTGAAGCCGTTTGGAGAAAATTCGATATTGCTTCTAAATATAGGAGTGATAATCTTCCTAAATATTCGGAAGATGAAGAATTGGCAGCCGAGATGATAATTTACCTTGTTGCCTATTTAAAAAGATTTGGTTGTGAGGACATTGAACAGCTTATCAAAGATAAGATAGAGTTCGATGATAGAAAAAATGATTAGGTGTTGTTACTGACTGTTTGTGTTGTTGATTTTGTGTTGTTGATTTTAATATAGTTAGTTATGACAGAGATTATTCAAGTCTGCCTACTTGATTTTAATAAGGGGCAGCTCACGGGATTGCCGAAAAATCCACGTTTTTTTCGTGATTACCGCTTTGAAGCGATGAAGAAAAGCATTCAGGATTCGCCAGAGATGCTTGAGCTTCGGGAACTTATAGTTTTTCCCTACAATGATGGCAGATATATTGTTGTTTGTGGTAATTTACGTTTGCGAGCTTGCAAGGAGTTAGGTTATAAAGAACTGCCTTGTAAAATTCTGGCACCTGATATCCCCGTTAAGAAGTTGAGGGAATATGCCACTAAAGATAATGTCAATTTTGGTGAGAATGATTTGGACGTTATGGAAAACGAGTGGAATAAGGCGGAACTCCAAGACTGGGGCATCGAATTTGCTCCGGAGAAGAAAGAGGATGAATTTAAAGAGCGCTTTGATGCCATCACGGATGATACAGCCATTTATCCTCTCATTCCAAAGTATGACGAAAAACATGAGTTGTTTATCATCACCTCAAGTAATGAGGTAGATAGCAACTGGCTTCGTGAAAGGCTGGACATGCAGCACATGAAGTCGTACAAAACCGGGAAAATAAGTAAATCCAATGTAATTGATATAAAAGACGTTCGCCATGCCCTGCAAGATAGTAATACCAAGTCATAAACGCCATGACCGGGTGTTCGCTAAAAAGTTGGTGAACGATCCTATCATTTGCGTTGCTGAAAGTCAAGCTGACTTATATCAGCAATTTAACCCGGAATGTGAAATTGTTACTCATCCTGACGACGTTATGGGCCTCATCCCGAAACGTAATTGGATGGCAAAGCATTTTGGAGAACTTTTCATGCTTGATGATGATGTCCATGCCTGCAAACCTATTTATGTGGAAAAAGGAGAACCTAGCCGGATAAAGGATAAAGATAAGATAACTAATATCATTCAGTCATTATTTGAGATAGCCAGTATGATGGATGTACATCTGTTTGGCTTCACCGCTCGGATATCGCCGGTAATGTATGATGAATCCGCTTTTCTTTCTCTTTCGAAAATGATAACCGGTTGCAGTTATGGAGTAATCTATAACAAAAACACTTGGTGGAATGAGGAAATACGTTTGAAAGAAGATTTTTGGATTTCTTGTTACATGAAGTACAAAGAACGTAAGGTTTTAACCGATTTGCGGTATAATTTTGAGCAAAAGAACACTTTTGTAAACGCTGGTGGGCTTGCTTCTATAAGGAATCAGGAAGAGGAACGTAAATCTATCCTCTTTATCAAAAAGAATTTTGGTGATAGTATTTTGCTAAAGAGTGCAACCACTAATGGGAAAGACAAAACAAAGCAGCTCGTTCAATATAATATATCATGCAAATTCAAATTCTAATAGTCTGTAAAAAAGGCGTTTAAATGGTGTCCATTCTGTTTGTCATATTCGCCTTTTTTAGCTAATTTTACTGATGTAATAAACTAAAAGTCAAACCATTAAATTAGAATTATGATTATAAGAACAGTTTGCGGATATGATTTCTTTGAGGTGAGTTCTGCAATGCAGAAAGCCATTAGGCGAGCCGACACCGGGGTAGCCGGCTTTTTTGCATTGGAACTTTGGGCGAGTGGGTACCGCGACTATGTGTGGAAGCGTCTGTTTACCATTAGTGCTGAAGATTGCTATGGAATCATTACTAAAGAGATAGAAGCATTGTGGCAGGGGCATGAGCTGGTAAACAAGACTGCTACTGAACCCAAAGGGAGGATATTTGTCAGTAAAGCTGTTATTCTCCTTTGTGAATGTAGAAAGAATCGTGATGCGGATCATTTGCAAAACTTCATCTATGATAGAAAGGATATTGATATAGAAAAGTGGATAAATGATGTCAGGCGTTACCCTATTCCTATTCCAGATTACACTTTCGATGTACATACACGAAAGGGGAAAAAACATGGGAGAACCAAAGAAGAATTCTTTCAGGAAGAATACAAGGCGTTACAACCTCGTGTTCCTGGTTTATTCGATGATTTGGTTCAACCCAGTCAACCAAAGTTATTTAATGATGAAACCACGGCTAAGTAGCTGTGGTTTCTCATTTTTCATATAAGTCAAACCAATTTAATTTAGAAAATGAACACGTATTACAAATTTGCGCCAAATGTATTTTTGGCAAAGTGTGATGAGAAGCACGAAAAAGGTGAAACTATTGAAGTTACCACCAAGTATGGTAAGGAGAACGAAAGTATAGTATTTAACCTAATCTTCGAAAAAGATGGGTTTTACTATTATTCCATCGTTAGAGCTGACGGCTTTAATGTTCAAGAATGGGCTAAGCAAAGAGCGGAACGCAGGCATGAATGGGCGTCATCGGCAGTACAAAAAAGCAATGAGTATTTTCAGAAATCAAATAAACATCGCGATTTCCTTTCTTTGGGTGAGCCTATCAAAGTTGGACACCATAGCGAACGAGGACATCGCAAAATGATAGATGATGCCTGGAATAACATGGGGAAAAGCGTTGAGTTTAGCGATAAGGCTGCCGAACATGAAAGAGTTGCGAAGTATTGGGAAAAAAGGGCTAATACGATAAACTTGTCCATGCCGGAAAGTATAGATTTCTACGAACATAAGTTGGAACAAGCAAAAGAATATCACGAAGGATTGAAGTCCGGTAAGTACCGACGCGAGCATACATACGCTATGGCTTATGCCAATAAAGCAGTAAAAGAGGCTAAAAAAATTATGACCTTGCAGTAAAGCTGTGGGGCGATGTTTAATAATCTGTAGTATCTCAAATAATTTACTATGAGAGAATTATCAAAAGAAACCTCATTACAAAGGGTAATGAGGGCTTCAGGTCGTGTACCTGTACAATGCTCATGCAGTGTTTGTAAACAACAATGTCATACGCCATGTTTAGGTACTCCTGATGATATTGAACGAATTATTGATGCAGGTTATGCCGACAGGTTAGCGCTGACGAACTGGGCTGCTGGTATATTCTTAGGGGTTATTAATATTGCTATTCCGATGATTCAGCCCGTTGCTGGTAAGGAGTATTGTGCTTTTTTCGAGAATGGACTGTGTATCTTACATGATAAGGGTTTGAAGCCCACTGAAGGACGTTTGTCTCATCACACTGTCAGGAAGGATAACTTCAATCCTGCTATGAGTATTGCTTGGAACGTTGCAAAAGAATGGCTGATGCCGGAGAATGAGGATGTACTTTCTCGTGTAGTAAATAAATTCTTGAATGCGAGGAAGCCATGAATGTGTGTCAATCAATACCTCGTAGAGATTGTAAGGTGTTTGCTAAATGTGGAGCAAAATCCTTATCACATTGCCGGCGGCACCGCGAAACTGATGAGAAGTGTAAAAGTTGTACTCTAATTCGTCGTAAGCCGCGTAATCGGATTATAGATGATTCAGGACGTGAAATGAAAAGATGTACCCATTGCGGAAATTACTTCTACTTGAACCGGTTCTACAATCGTATAGTGGTGAGAAAAGGTAAGGAATATCATTTGTTGACTTCCTGGTGCCGTATGTGTATGTCACAGATTAATAATCAGAGGGCAAAGAAGAAAAAGTGACTTGTCTATTAAATTTTTTGTATGAAATATTATGCTTCAGTCAGCTTTGGAAAGGATTCCTTGGCAATGCTTTTCATGCTAATAGATAAAGGATATCAGTTGGATGAAGTCGTTTTCTATGATACAGGTATGGAATTTCAGGCAATCTATAACACTCGTGATGCTGTTCTTCCAATTCTTAAAAAACTTGGCATTAAATATACAGAACTACATCCGGAGCAACCTTTTCTTTGGACAATGTTTGAAAGGCCGGTTAAGAAAAGAGGGACCAATATTATCCATAAAAAAGGATATAGTTGGTGTGGGGGAACATGTCGGTGGGGAACGAGTGAAAAACTTCGTGCATTGAAAACTCACACAAAAGACGGAATTGATTATGTCGGTATTGCTGCCGATGAGACCCATCGCTTTGAAAAGGAAAAACGACCCAATCGGGTTTTACCACTTCGTGATTGGGGCATTACTGAAGCAGATGCACTCCAGTATTGTTACACAAAAGGCTTTGTTTGGCATGAGGATGGAGTAAGGCTATATGAGCTACTTGATCGTGTGAGCTGCTGGTGTTGTGGAAATAAGAACTTGAAGGAGTTGAAGAATATGTATTTGTATCTTCCATGGTATTGGAAAAAGTTGAAAGAACTTCAGTTAAATACTGATAGACCTTATCGGCGTAATAGTGGAGAAAACATTTTTGATTTAGAGGAAAGATTTAAACGTGAAATGCAACAAAAAGGGTTATTATGATTCCCATATGTGTAAATGGAAAAGATTATTATGATCGAGAAGAAGCACTTGCTGCCTGGTTCAAAGAATGGTTGATGAAACAAGACTTTGAGCAAGACCTTATTGACCGGGAGAAAGAGCTTGAATATCGAAGAACCCATCCAGATTGGGATATTCCCTACGTAATGTATGGAGTTCGTAAAAAACACAAGTCTATTAAGAAGAATGAAATAGCTGTGTTTTATGACTTGTTACCGAGACAAAAGCGTGCTCGTACTGCTGAAACGCACTGGTACAAAGTGCTATACAAGAGAAAGGCTACACCTGAAGAAGTAGCGTCACTCAAGGCAGGAGAATACACTCATAGATATTTGGTATATTCCCTGTTTATTGAGAAGAGGATGACTCTTGACAAGGCTTTGTCCCTTATAGTTGCCGATGACAAGTTGTTAGGCATTACTGATAATACCATCTCTGAAATTGTAACAGCCTTTGAGACTTTCTTTAGCCGTAAGTTTAGAATTTATAAACCCGAATTTACAACCCAACTTAGTTTATTTACGTAATATGAAAACATACTTGAATTATTGAAGAAAAAGACTGGGTAAAATGGCGTTAAAAAGGCGAAGTTTCTGTTTGTAAAACTTGTCAATAACGATTACCTTTATAGATGTAAAGAACTAAAAGTCAAATAAATATATCAATAATACATAGAATAGTATGAATAAAGTGACATTAAACGGACAAAAAATAGTTGATAGTATAACAGAAGGTTATCCTGTTACAGTTATACGGGAAGATGGTTTCAGATATATTATTAGCATGGAGCGTAAACGAGGTGAAGAAGTATATTCATATCAGTTTGGACGTATTAAAAGAGAATTTGACTCTTTTGATAGTTTAGAGAATGCACTTAGTTCATATGAATTTACAAAGGTTATTTTTTAATTACAAGAAAGAAATTAAATGAAAGAATATATTTTAACTGAAATACGTAATACCTTATTTGGTAAAATCTCCAATGAGGAAATCTCAACCGTAATTGATTCCATATCATTTTGTTTGAGAAATTATGAGATTACGGCAAAAGAAACTTCTGTTGTAGTTTATGATAATTCCGATATGCAGATCATAAACCGATTTTTCATAGCTAAAGCTGTGGAAGGATTATGCCAAAGTTCATTAGATTACTATCGTATCATATTAAGAGCGTTTATCATACAAGTAGGAAAACATATCAAGGAAATCGTTACCGATGATGTCCGTGTCTATTTAGCCTATAAGAAGATTAATAAATGTAGTGATAATACTCTTAACAACATTCGAAGAACTTTGAGCAGCTTCTTTACTTGGTGCACAGAAGAAGGTGTACTTGATAGGAATCCAATGCTTAGAATCAAGGGAGTGCGACAAGTGAAGAAATTGAAGAAGCCATTAAGTGAGGATGATATGGAGAAATTAAGGTCTTTGGCTAGGACAAAAAGGAATAAGGCTATAATCGAATTCTTGTTTTCCACCGGCTGTCGCGTATCCGAAATGGTAAATGTGAATCTCGGTGATGTAGATTGGCAAAATGGGCAGATTGATGTACTTGGAAAAGGGCGTAAGTATCGAACTGTTTACTTGTCTGCTCGCTGTAAAATAGCTCTTCAGGAATATGTTGATTCAAGAACAGATGATTTAGAAGCCCTATTTTTATCTGATTATGAGGGAATGTGCCAGCAGATAAAAGATATGAATAAACTATCCCGGATATCCAAGGGAGCAGTTGAAATCATGCTAAGGAATCTAGGGAAAAAGGCGGGTATATCCAATGTACATCCACATAGACTTAGGAGAACAGCGGCAACTACAGCCCTAAAACGAGGAATGCCAATAGAACAGGTACAGAAGATGCTAGGTCATGAGAGCATTGAGACAACTACTATCTATGCACAATCAACCAATGACGAAATTAAATTATCCCATGAGAAATATATTATCTGACATAAATGGAATGTTGGGAATAACAGACAGTTATCAGGCACCGGAACGGATAATGAGTCTTTTGTTTGGAGAGGAAAAAGAACGGACAAAGGTATTCAAAGACTTTTTGGACTACTTCAAATGTGATGTCAGTTATGATTGGTTCCATGAATACTTTGAAGATGAACATGCTGACCGAAAGAACAACAAGCAGGATTTCACTCCTAAATGTATTTCAACTTTGGTTTCTAAATTATTAGGTTCTGATACGGGCGTAACCTATGAGCCAACAGCCGGAACAGGCGGAATGCTCATTTCAAATTGGTACAATCACCGGAATAGTATTAGTTTCTTAGATTACAAGCCTAACGACCATTTGATTGTATGCGGTGAGTTGTCAGACAAAACAGTACCTTTCCTTTTATTTAATCTGGCTGTCAGGGGAATATCCGGTATCGTATTCCACGGTGATACTTTGAGGAACCAGTACAAGGCGGCATACATATTAACTAATAGATTCAATTCCCCTTGTGACTTTTCAACAGTAACCAAGTGGAATTAACCCTCAAAACAGAAATAATAACGATTCTACTTATTGTGCCCCGGAGTATAATATCTCGCAGACTTACTGCCTGTTACTTTCTTTATTTGTCCTGGAGGAATTGTTTTATCCTTATGTGGGTGAACCCTCACCGACATACATGAAGTAATGTTAAGGCATAATGATATACAGAATAACGTAAGTAGTAATTTAGTTTTCATATAATCTATTTTTTAATTAAACAAGTAGCAACAAAAAAAGTTTGGAACAATGAAAGCAATAACAATAAAACAGCCGTGGGCCTCTTTGATAATCCACGGTATCAAAGATATTGAGAACCGTACTTGGGCGTGTCCATGGAAATACATAGGACATAGAGTGTTAATCCATGCAAGTGGAAAACCTGTAGAAATGAGAAATCCCAATAGTGTATTTACAAAAACTCAATGGGATAGTCTGCCTGTTGAGTTTCAACGAAAAATAATATGTGCAGAGGGCATTGTCAATTCTGCTATCATTGGAAGTGTAGAAATAATTGGATGCTCTATCAATCATCCTTCTAAATGGGCAGAGAAATCCGATGATAGTAAAGGCTATTATGAAAATCCTATTTATAACTGGGTGCTAGCTAATCCTATATTATTTCCAGAACCGATACCGGCTAAAGGGAAATTATCATTTTGGGAATATGATAGAATCCAGGAACCTGAATCAGACGGGTATCACAAGATTTGTATGTGTCGTATATGCGTTGATGAAAAAGTCCAAATAACGAGTATGGGGGATTATTTTGTATGCAGATATTATGGTGGACGTTGGTATAAGTAATTTTGATGTTGAATCTGGGTGTATCGGTTATCTGATACATCCTTTTATTTTTGTGATGATGAAAGTAGTTGTAACCGGCAGTGAGGGATTTATTGGTAAAGCCCTTTGCCGAGAATTAGCAAAAAGAGGTGTTGAAGTCATAGGACTTGATCGAAAGTGTGGTACTGAAGCTACGGAAGTATGCGAGCTCCTGAAGAATGGGGGGATTGATTGTGTGTTCCATTTGGCGGCGCAAACCAGTGTGTTTAATGGAAACCTGGAACAAATCAGGAGAGATAACATTGATACTTTCATGCGAGTTGCTAATGCATGTAATCAATATCATGTAAAGTTAGTGTATGCCAGTTCGTCAACTGCGAATCCGGAGAATACCACTTCTATGTATGGAATAAGCAAGTATTTCGATGAACAGTATGCATCTATCTATTGTAAGGCTGCGACCGGGTGTCGGCTGCATAATGTATATGGACCTAATCCGCGAAAAAGAACTCTTCTCTGGTTCCTGATGGAAAAGGAAAACGTGTCATTATACAACTGTGGTCAGAATATCCGGTGCTTCACTTACATAGATGATGTCATTGAGGGGCTTATCTATTCGGTGGGTTGTAACCGGCAACTTATCAATATTTGTAACGTCCAACCTGTGACTACTATGTATTTTGCTTCTTTAGTAAGATACTACAAACCGCTTGAAATTGAGCTAATTAATGAAAAACGGGATTTTGACAATTTAGAGCAGTCGGTGAACCGGGATATCTATTTAGTACCTTTGTCTTACACATCTGTCGAGGACGGAGTAAAGAAGATCTTTGATGAAAGGAAAGGGAAAGATATGTCGTATTGACGACTGGGATAAGCCGGAAGCGGTGAAATGTAAGAGCTGGTCTCATCAGGAACGGTTATGTGATCTGAAAGAAAAGGTATCACTTCATAAAAAGGGTGATATCTATTACATCTCCCAGTTCACCCGTTCCAAGACTGGTACCAGCTTTTCAGAAATTAAACAGTCGGAGGAACTTGCATCATTCTTTGCAGAGAGAGCGTGTGAGTTTCTCCACCGCTTCATAGTAGGGGGATATGAAGGATGGTGTATAGTCACCACACCGCGACGGAGACACAACGAGGGCTTTCATTTTTCAACCTCTATCTGTACGAAAATTGCGGGGGCGGTGAAAATACCATTCTATGAGAATGCAATCCAGTGCCTAACTAAAGATAGATTGAATCCAGAATTCTTTCTTCTTCGTCCGATAAAGGAAAAGAAAATAATAGTGTATGATGACATATTAACAACTGGCAGCACACTGCTTGCCACCTATGAGCTTTTAAAGGATAGAGAGCAGCTTCTTTTTCTCGTAGGAATAAATAACAAATGATATGGGAAAGCAAGAGAAACCATTAACATTCAAGCAAGAGAAATTCTGTAAATACTACGTTGATACAGAAGGTAATGCTAGTGAAGCATATAGGATGTCTTATGATGCGTCAAAGATGAAACCTGAAACGATTTGGAGTGCTGCTAGCAGATTGTTAGCCAATAGCAAGGTTAGTGCAAGGATAAGTGAGATTAAGCAACAGAGGGCGAAAGAGACTGAAGTAGAGAGGAAAACGGTCGAGAAGGTATTAATGGATATTGTACTCGCTGATCCCGATGATTTACATTATGTAGACCCTGTTACCGGGAAAACAAAGATGAGAAGTCCGTCCCAACTTCCAAAGCGCGCCCGTAATGCGTTGAAGAAGATTCAGAATAATAGAGGAGTGGTTAATTATGAGTTCAACGGCAAGACAGAAGCCGCCCGGATTCTTGGTGCCTGGAATGGATGGGAAGCCGATAAGAATGTCAACATCAAAGGTGGAGACGGAAATAAAGTCGGTGAACTTCGTATCGGATTTGAAGATAATGAGGATTCGGAAGAATAGAACAATTTGAACTGCAAAATCTAGTATTCACCCTACGGAGAAACCTTACTTTTAGAACAATATGGTTATAAATTATAAGAAGCTAAATCCTAACGGATTCTATCTATTGAAGTACTTGAATGATGAGACTATCCGTTTTATCATTCTCTATGGAGGTTCATCTTCCGGTAAGTCGTATAGTGTGGCACAAACAATACTGATACAGACATTACAGGATGGTGAGAACACTCTTGTCATGCGTAAAGTAGGAGCTTCTATTCTCAAAACCATTTATGAAGATTATAAAGTCGCTGCGGCCGGTCTTGGCATATCCCATTTGTTCAAGTTCCAACAGAATACTATTAAGTGTCTGGTTAATGGTGCGAAGATAGATTTTTCCGGTCTTGACGATCCGGAAAAGATAAAAGGTATCTCCAATTATAAGCGAGTTCAGTTAGAGGAATGGTCAGAGTTCGAGCATCCGGATTTCAAGCAGCTACGTAAGCGTTTGCGTGGTAAGAAAGGGCAGCAAATTATTTGTACCTTTAATCCGATCAGTGAAAGCCACTGGATAAAGAAAGAGTTCATTGATAAAGACAAATGGCATGATGTACCGATGACGGTTACCATTGCCGGCAAAGAGTTGCCGGAAGAACTTACCAAGGTCAAATCCGTAAGAAAGAACGCACCCAGGCAAATACTTAATCTTCGTACTAAGCAAATCGAGGAACAGGCACCTAATACAGTTATTATCCAATCTACCTATTTGAATAATTTTTGGGTTGTCGGTAGTCCTGACGGTACGTATGGTTTCTATGATGAGCAATGTGTTGCCGATTTTGAGTATGATAGAGTTCACGACCCGGACTATTACAATGTGTACGCATTGGGAGAATGGGGTGTCATTCGTACCGGTAGCGAGTTCTTCGGTTCTTTCAATCGTGGCAAACATTCCGGTGAACATAAATATATCCCGGACCTGCCTATTCATATATCAGTAGATAATAACGTACTGCCATATATCAGTGTGTCGTACTGGCAAGTAGATTTCACTACCGGTATCAAGGTTTGGCAGTTCCATGAGACATGCGCCGAAAGTCCTAACAATACAGTAAAGAAGTCCTCTAAACTTGTAGCCAAGTATCTGAAAGATATCAGGTATAGTGATAAAGTCTACCTACACGGGGATGCCTCAACAAAGGCGGCCAATAGCATTGATGATGAAAAACGTTCTTGGATGGACTTATTCATAGATACATTGCAAAAAGAAGGGTTCGAGATTGAAGATAAGGTAGGCAACAAGAATCCGAGTGTAGCGATGACCGGTGAGTTTATTAATGCCATTTTTGATTGTACAGTTCCCGGTATAGAGATATACATTGACGAATCATGTTCGGTATCTATTGAGGACTACATGAGCGTACAGAAAGATGCTAACGGTGCCATTCTTAAAACCAAGGTCAAGAATAAAACTACCTTGCAGACTTATGAGGAGCACGGGCATTTATGTTTTACTAGTGATACTTTAGTTAGTACAACACATGGAGATATTCCTATTTCAGAAATAAAGAAGGGGGATAAGGTTATTATTGAAAATGGGGAATCTGATGTATATAATTCATTGTGTACTAGTAGGAAATCTCGGTATTTTTTATTAACTTTATGTGATAATATAATTAAGTGTACTATTGATCATCCGGTTTATACTCAACGAGGTTTTGTACCAGTTTGTGAATTGAAAGTCGGAGATGAAATAATCGTAAAAGAAAATGAGAAAGTATGGAAAAAGAAATTGTCGAATATAACGGTTTTAGATTTATTCGTTACCCAAATAGTGAACGTGAAAGCGATAGCAAGTACTTTAAGGGATGGGTTAAGGAAAATGGAAAATGGAGAAAAGAAAGCCTTCATCGGTATATGTGGTTATGTGAGTGTGGCGAAATACCTCAAGACTATTGCGTTCACCATATTGATGGTGATTACAACCATAATTCAATTGATAACTTTGCTCTTATGCTTGCCTCTGAACATGAAAAACTTCATACAGACAATTATACGGAACATCAGTGGAAGAAAATTAAAGAGGGGTTGGATAACAACAGAGACAAAGCAACAGAATGGCATAAGTCTGACGCAGGACGTGAATGGCACTCAAAGAAAGCGAAAAGGCAGATGGAAAATAGGAAGTATAGAGAATATGTTTGTCAAGTTTGTGGGAAAGTATATACGTCGCGCAGTATCGGAGCTCCAAAATTTTGTTCTAACAATTGCAAAAGCCAATGGCGTAGATTATCGGGAGTGGACAATGAAGAACGTATTTGTCCAATTTGTGGGACTAAATTTATTATCAATAAATATTCTAAGAAGATCTTTTGTTCACGGAAATGTATTGCTAAGAATCGGAGGAATAGCTGACCTTTATGATATTTCGACAGTATCGCATCGTTTCTTTGCCAATGGTGTATTGGTTCATAATTGCGATACGTTCCGATATGTCGTTGTGGATTTGTGTAGTGAGCAGTATATAGAGTTTAGTAACCGGCGAAAAAGGAACTTGTATGCTTGTAATGGCACTATTAATTTCTTCAATCCAGATACCGAATGTAAATACACTAAGAAGATTCTATATGTGATGCCGAATGTTAATGGGAAATTTGTCCTTATACAAGCGTTTAGATGTGGAAATAAATGGCATGTTGTTGATGTCGTATTTATGGATACTACTTCAACAGAAGATATACGTTCTTCTATTTTGTCCCATGAATCTGATTCATGTGTAATTGAATGTACAGATGCTTATTTCCCTTTTATCCGGGAACTCCGTTCTAGTACAAACAAGGAGATTCGTGTAATGAAAGAGTTTCCGGATGTAGATAAGCGTATTGCTGCAACATCTGATTATGTGAAAAATAGTATTCTTTTTTCTGCATCAAAAGTAGAATCTGATACGGAATATGTTGCCTTCATGAATAATCTGATGGACTATAATAAAGATAGTGAAACAAAAGAGGCCAGTGCTGTTTTGAGTGGGCTAGTACAGTTCGTTGTAAAATTAGGTTTGAATTGAATTGCGTTATATGTGATTGAAAATAAGGATGTTGTATTGTTGATATTATGTTTTCGTAATTTCAAGATTTTAGTGTTTTGGAAAACGGTTTTCCTTTTTACTTAGTTTTGCTCAAAAAGGAACCCAATGAATATTTTTTTTGATAATCTATTTGGAAAGAAATCTAAGACTAAAGGTGAAGTTGAAATAGTTACTTCATCTGAAAATAAGGATATAGATACTCAAAGTGGCAAGGCTGAAAAATGGTCAGTTGCATACATTGAGGACCTTACTAGTCCTATTGTAGCGGGCAGTAACTATCTAACGCTATTCAGTACGATACCTGAAGTCTTTTTCCCGATCGATTATATTGCATCGCGAATTGCAGGTGCTAATTTTCAATTGAAGAAAACTAAGGATGACAGTATAGTATGGGCGAATAAACGAATGAATGGCATACTTAGTCGTCCTAATTGTTTGATGCGTTGGAAAGAATTGATTTATCAGCACCATATTTATAAATTGTGTACAGGGAATAGCTTTATTCGTGCCGCTA
This sequence comes from Bacteroides acidifaciens, assembly GCF_903181435.1. Classification (NCBI taxonomy): domain Bacteria; kingdom Pseudomonadati; phylum Bacteroidota; class Bacteroidia; order Bacteroidales; family Bacteroidaceae; genus Bacteroides; species Bacteroides acidifaciens. Next base: position 1,846,041 of record NZ_CAEUHO010000001.1, on the reverse strand, counting down.
TGCCTGATGTCTTTTCTACAGCTGAAAAATGGAGATATTGCGATAATTATTGGGTGCTACCTTCTGATAAGACTATTGTAGAACCTGTTTACGGGAATATACCATTGTTTGGCATTGCCCAAACAGAAGATATTATTCGTAGCTATCGTTTGGAGTATGGTTGGAATGGTAGTTTGGAAATTCCTCCATACCAAATATGGCATGATAGAGACGGAAGTGCAGAGTTCTATTCAGGGGCTATGTTCTTGAAGTCCAAAAGTCGTCTTGCTTCCCAAAATAAGCCAATGTCAAATCTAATAGCTGTATATGAAGCTAGAAATGTGATTTATGTAAAGCGGGGTGGATTGGGCTTTATTGTAAGTAAGAAAACTGATGCTACCGGTTCAATAGCGTTGACTGACGATGAAAAGGAACAGCTTTTGAAGCAAAATTTTGAGAAGTATGGTGTAAGGAAGGGCCAGGTACCTTATGGTATTTCAGATGCAGACATTGACTTTGTTCGTACTAATCTTTCTATTGCAGAGTTACAGCCGTTTGAAGAGACTTTGGCTGATGCAATAAATATTGCAGGGGCATACGGCATCCCTGCCGTTCTTGTTCCGCGAAAAGACCAGTCCACATTTAGCAATCAGGCTACTGCTGAAAAGAGCGTATATTGTTCAACTGTTATTCCTATGGCCAAACAATTCTGCAAGGATTTTACAGCTTTCCTTGGTCTTGAAGGAGGGGGATATTATTTGGATTGTGATTTCTCTGATGTTGATTGTTTGCAGGAAGGATTGAAAGAATCCGAAGACGTAAAGACAAATATAAATAAACGTTGTCGTGAACAATTCTCATGTGGGCTTATAACACTCAATGACTGGCGTGCCCAAATAGGCGAAAGTATGATAGAAAATCCCTTGTTTGACAAATTGAAATTTGATATGTCAGATGAGGAACTGGATAAAGTAAATCGAGTTTTTAACACTAAAAGTGGAGATGAAAAAGATGGAAGAGAAAATCAAAAGCCTTCAGTACAAGACAAAGGCAAATGATGTTGATGAGAAGGGTATCGTTACCGTTGCGGTGAACGGTATCGGTGTGAAGGACTCACAAAATGACATATCTATGCCTGGCTCATTCAATAAGACATTGAAAGAAAATATTGGTCGGATGCGTTGGTTCCTGAATCATCGTACAGACCAGTTGTTAGGTGTTCCGTTGAGTGGTAAGGAAACAGAAGGTAATTTGGTTATGGTCGGTCAGTTAAATCTTGAAAAACAGATTGGCCGTGATACGTTAGCTGATTATAAGCTGTTTGCAGAGAATGGAAGAACCCTAGAACACTCTATCGGAGTAAAAGCCATCAAAAGGGATTCTATCGATCCTTGTAAGGTGCTTGAATGGCGTATGATGGAATATTCAACATTGACAAGTTGGGGGAGTAATCCACAGACGTTCCTTGTGAATATCAAGTCTGCTACTGCTGACCAGGTAAAGGAAGCTGTTGATTTCGTCCGGAAAGCGTTCTTGCAGCATGGATATAGTGATGAACGTTTAAAAGGATACGATATGGAATTAAGTTTATTACTGAAGAGCCTCAACGGTGGTGCCGTTGTCTCATGTCCTCATTGTGGTTATCAATTTGATTATGATGCAGAAACAGAGCATACCTTTGCCCAACAGGTATTAGATTATGCTGCTGATTATCAGAGATGGATAACACAGGACATTGTAAGGGAAGAAATGGAGAAGCTCACTCCGGAGATTAGAACCCAAGTAATTTCTCTTATTGATTCTGTCAAATCAGAAAAGAAAGAATTTACTCAAAAGGGTCTACAAGACCTTATGAATTATGTAAGATGTCCCCACTGTTGGGGAAAAGTATATCGTTCGAATGCTATTCTGCAAAACACTTCTGAAAATACCACCGGAAAAAATGAGCCGTCTGTTGACACTCAAGAAAAGAATGACGGGGAAAATGGGAACGATGAAGTAACGATTAAAGCCGCTGATAATGGCACTTTACTCGATTTCAAGAGTTTGAATAGCTGTTTCGAGAATAAATAACTTAAAATTTAAATTTTATGCCAATTAGAAAATTTACAGTATCAGATTTTAATCTGAAAACGGACGGTCTGCCGGCAGAACAGAAAACATTCATGGAAAACATTGTCGGCATGATGTGTGAAGTAGTTAACAAGTCACTTGAAGGATTTGCCTCACCGGAGGAGGTAACGAAACAGTTTGGTGACATCAATAATCTATTGAAAGCCTATGATGGAGAAAAGTTCCAGCAATTGGTAAAGGACAACGAGCAACTTGTAGAACAAGTTAAAACTCTAGGTGAAAGTATCGAGAAAATGAAGCAGAAAGGTCTTTCTATGGATACTATCAACAAGTTCGATGAGAAGTTGAACGAGATGCTTGATTCTGAAAAATTCAGAGATTTCGCAGAAGGAAAAACACGCAAATCAGGAGAATTTGACGGCTTCTCCTTGAAAGATGTCGTTTCCATGACTGACAATTACACCGGTGATTTGTTGATTACTCAACAACAGAAACGTGTTGTGACTCAGGTTGCCAACAAAAAGTTGCATATGCGTGATGTATTAACGACGTTGACTGCTGATCCTGCATACCCTCAACTTGCCTATGCACAAGTATATGCTTTCAACCGCAATGCCCGTTTTGTAACAGAGAATGGGCGTTTGCCTGAATCAAGCATCAAGGTAAAAGAGATACAGACAGGAACTAAGCGCCTTGGTACTCATATCCGTATCTCAAAACGTATGTTGAAATCAAGAGTGTACATTCGTTCCTACATCTTGAACATGCTTCCTGAAGCTGTTTGGATGGCAGAAGACTGGAACATCTTGTTTGGTGACGGTAATGGTGAGAATTTGCTTGGTATTATTAATAATACTGGGGTGACTTCTGTAGAGAAGATTATCAGTACAGCCATTGTTACAGGTGCCGCTGGTGCTGTAAAAGCTATTACCGGATATAACGGTGATAAGGATGTGATTGTAGAGTTTGCAGAACCACAGGATTTGATACTTGATGGAATGAGCATCACGTTCGCTGGTGCCGCTGTTCTTACAGAACTGAACAAAACACACGCTCTTGTGAAAATGGAAGATGGTCGTATCCTTATTCCTGGTGTCGCGTTCTCCGGTGCTGAAACGGCTACGGATAAAATGACATTCAGTGTTCATGAAGCCGGCTTTAAGAACATTGAGGAACCCAACTCTGAAGATGTAGTGAAAACAGCTTTCGCCGCAATGACATATGCCCAGTATTTTCCGAATGCTATTATTCTTAATCCAATGACTGTTAACGGTATGGAATCAGAGAAAGATACGACAGGACGTAATCTTGGTATCGTTAAAATGGTTGATGGGGTGAAATATATTGCCGGTCGTCCGATTATCGAGTATGGTGGTATTCTTCCAGGTAAGTATCTTTTAGGTGACTTTAACCAAGCCGCAAATTTGGTTGATTATACCACTTTGACACTTGAATGGGCTGAAGATGTGGAGACCAAGCTTTGCAATGAGGTTGTGCTGATGGCACAAGAAGAAGTTATCTTCCCGATTTATATGCCGTGGGCTTTCGCTTATGGGGATTTGGCCGCATTGAAGACTGCAATAACTAAAGCGTAGGATTATGGATTACATACTTAGAGGTAACGATAAGGATGTAACCAATGTGCTTAAAGAGCAACGCATTCGGATTAATAGAGGGATGATTCAACTCATCCCTATTTCCGAATGTGGTCTTGTTACAGAAGAAGATGCCCGAAAGACATTGGAATGTATGCTTGCAGAGAAAAATGAAGAGATTGGCAGGCTTACTGCATCCATTGCAGAGAAAGATAAGACAATTGTTGAACTGACAGAAGAGCGTGAAACAATGAAAGCTCGCATTGCAGAACTTGAAGTACAGGTGCCTTCTGATGAAAAGAATCTTCCGGTTGCCGATTCAAAAGATTTGCAAGAGGAAGATGCCAAGGAGGTAACTGTTACAGATGATAAAGCCGTTTCCGTGGAAGATGAAAAGAAAACCGGGAAAGGCAAGACTTCTAAATAACTATCGCTATGTTGATTGATGTTTCATATTTTATGTCAGGTCCCAGGCATATTGAGAATGTTTCGGTCGCTGAAATGCCTTCGCCCCAATCTCTTGCTGTGAATGAGGTGATAAATGGGTATATTAAGGCATTTCAGCCCGAATTTCTCCGGAATGTTGTTGGTGTGACTCTTTCCCAAGCTATCACAGATTATTTGGAGCTTATTGAACGGGAAAAGGAAGATTCTTCAGATGAAGTTGATATTTCAGAAGAGAAGGAAGCCCCCCAGTCCGGATATGCAGTATTATGCGAGAAGCTGTGTGAACCGTTCGCTGACTATGTCTTTTATCATATTCTTCGTGACGCAAACACCCAGGCTACAATAACCGGGCTTGTCCGTTTGAAATGTGCTAATGAATATGTAGCTCCTTTGAAGAGACAAGTAAGCACATGGAATAGCATGGTAGAGAAGAATAAACAGTTTGTTGAATGGGCTATGTCGAATGATTGTCCTTTCGATGTGAAAATAACCAAGAATCTTTTGACCCCAATTAATGCTTTCAATTTATGATAGATTTAGATATAACAGAACTGTTTGAGGAGATTGTAAAGGAACTTCCAGAAGGGCTTGAAATCCTCTATCCAAATGGGAAAGGGGGAACTAAAGTTGTGAAGTCCCCAAGGTTGAATTACATCTTCGGTAGCAGTCAATATATCAAAGATATTTTAGATGAATACAGTAAGTCTTCTGCCCAGTCTGAAAGGAAGTTTCCGTTGGTTGCACTATTCACTCCAATTAGTGAGGATAGAGGTGACGCGGATTATTTTTCAAAAGCAAAGGTTTCGTTAATTATAGCATGTTCTTCTTGTAAAGAGTGGAGCAATGAGATGCGCAGAACCACATCTTTTAAAAATATCCTTCGGCCAATCTATAAACGTTTATTGGAAGTATTATATGAAGATTCTCGGTTCGACTGCGACTATGACGAAAAAGTGAAACATAGTTATTCAGAAAACTATTCATATGGCAGATACGGAGCCTATACAGATTCCGGTGAGGCTGTGAGCGAGCCGATTGATGCCATAAATATACGCTCGATGGAAATAAAAATTAATAATCTTAATTGTAGAAGAAAATGAGAAAGATTAGAACGTGTAAGGGTTCCCGGATGAACACTGGTAGTTCTGCTTGTAGCATTGACTGGAAAAAAGTCAAAGGTGCTATCTTGACAGAACACGGTGTCAAACTCCCTGCTGATATAACAGGTGAGAAGTTGCTCGAATTGTGCCATGCAGACCGTCCCGGGCGTATTTACCCTATTTTGCCATTCCTGGAGTATGCCAAGAATGGTGGAGAGCCCCAAGTTAATGCTGTAGGGTACGGTGCAAGTGAATACAACGGGCTTAGCGCTCAAACAGACACCTTCACTTTGAAGAAATTTGATGAGGTTTTGAATGCCCAGCTTCTGAAATGTGCCAATAAAGGATGGGACGTTTACTTTTGGAATCAGGATAATATGTTGATCGGTTATAATGATGACACTGATATCCTTGCCGGTATTCCGATGTCTACTGTTTACCCGACCGTGACACAGTACCCGACCAGTAGTGCTAAGTCTGCGATGACTGTTAGTTTTTCACATGAAGATGTGGAAGACAGCCAATTGCACTTTGACTACGTGCAGTTAGACTTCAATCCCAAGAATTTCGTTAAAGGCTTGGTTGATGTTGTGCTTCAAAAGTTGGAGACTGAAAATACCTACAAAATTGTCGAAGTTGTTGGTGGTTATGACCGTACAGAAGAATTTGGCAGTCTTATTGCTGATGGTGCTGCTGAAGTTATGAATAACGTAACTTCTGCTACATATTCGGATGGTATCATTACCATTGTTCCTAAAGCCGGGGCGGTTCCTTCGTTGAAAGCTCCTTCTGTATTGTATGAAAAAGGAATCAGAGGTATCGAGCAGGTGTCATGAAAGTAGATAATGTTACGTTCGTCGAGGTTGCTGTGAAGGGCATGACGAAGGAAGAGTTTATTAATGCACACATTAAAGTCGTGTGGCAGGAACTGAAGGAAGCTGACCGCAAGAAGAAGCTCTCGGAAGTGTACGATGCGATAACTAAGTAACCGACGGGCTGGGGTGTGATTACAGCCCGGCCCGTTATATTTTTACTGTATGGCAGATTTTGATGAATTACATAGAGTTATTCATTCCATTGCATCCGGGTTTAAAGAGGAATGTATTAGGTGTATGGAAGAACATAAGAATGTGCTCGTTGATTGCATTCAGGAGCAATTATATTCCGGTCTGGACGGTACTGAACATCTATTGAATCCTGATTATGATACTGACACCTATTTTAACGAGCCCGGTCCCTGGCAGAACCGTGCGGAACAATATAAACGATGGAAGGAGAGGATAACTCCACCTCTTAGAAGTGAGATGCTTTATTTGCCACCGCGTCCGGTTGAGGTACCTAACCTTTTTATTACTGGTACTTTCTATGATAGCATAACTGCCGATAGAATTGATTCCGGGCTTCGATTCTCAACGAAAGGATTTACGGACGGTAGCTCTATTGAGAAGAAATACGGTGAGCTGATTTTAGGTATTGGTGATACAGCTAAAGAGTACTTTAATATTATGTATCTCCGTCCCTGGATGGAACGTTTCTTTTCAGAATGTGGATATCGGTAGAAAATGGCTTGTAGTTGCGAAATAAGAAAGATGCAGAGTGAACTGGAACGTATCAGCGAGCTTGCAAAGAAAGCGGCTGTCTTGGACGGCTGCGTGTATGTCGTTTATCAGAAAGAAGATGGTACCTATGCTTTTGATAAACTAGGAGATGAAATAAAAGGAAAGATTGTTGAATATAGACATTACCTGTAATTATGGATTTAAAATTGAAAGATTTCGTTGATGAGAACGACTTGCAGAAATTGGTAGAGCTTGATAATACTATTGAGCGTGTGAGAGCTGACTATGTTAATGCAGCCAAAGAATTAGCAAAAGGTTTGAAACTAAATGTAGAAGGCGTTGCTGATCTTGAAAAGTTGAGTAATCTTTATAATACTCAAGCAAAAACGGCTGGTTCTGCATCTGCTGAATTAACCGAGGCTCTTAGAAAACAGTCTGAAATAACTCAAACTGTCAGTAAGAAGATAGAGGAAAAGCTAAATGTAGAGAAATTATCTGCTGCTGAACTGAAGAAACTAACCAAGGCAAACTCGGATAATGCTGCGTCCTTGGAAAAGGCTGCTAAAGCGGAAGCTAACTTGACAAAAGCGCAGAATGCCGGTAATACTACTCGTAAGAAAGCTGTTTTATCTGAAGAAGAACGTTTAAAACTTATCAGAACTGCTATTACCTTGACTAATCAGGAAGTACATAGCCGTTCACAAGCAAAGGAAATGAATAAGCAGCTGCAAAAGGCTGTTGATGTTTTGAAAGATACGGATGAGAATTATATTCGTACACTTGCCCGTCTTAATTCTACAATCGGAATCAATACCGATTACATAAAACGAAATTCCGATCGATATAGTCAACAGAAAATGACTATCGGTGCATATCGGGAAGAAGTAAAGGCTGCATGGGTTGAGATACAGAACGGTAATAAGTCCATGCAGAATATGGGTATTATTGCCCGGAATGCAGGAAAAATACTTAATTCTGAATTTGCTCCTGGGTTAAGTAAAGTTGGTGCCGGATTGAAAGGATGGGCTGCTGGATATATAGGTGCGCAAGCTGTTGTAAGTGGTGTCGTTGCTCTTTTCACTAAACTTCGTGAGGGTGTAGGTAGTGTTGTTGAATTTGAATTCGCTAATAGCCGGCTTGCTGCAATACTCGGTACCACATCAGACCAAATAAAAGAATTAACTCTTGATGCTAAAAGGTTGGGAGCTACAACCAAATATACAGCTTCTGAAGCTACCGAATTGCAGATAGAATTAGCCAAGTTAGGTTTTACACGGAAAGAAATATTAGATGCAACAGAATCGATTTTACGTTTTGCTCAAGCTACCGGTGCAGAGTTAGGGGAAGCTGCTTCGCTAACTGGAGCTGCATTGAGAATGTTCAATGCAGATACTCGTGAGACAGAACGTTATGTATCTGCAATGGCTGTTGCTACAACAAAGAGTGCGTTATCGTTTTCATATCTTGCTACTGCACTTCCAATCGTTGGACCGGTAGCTAAGGCTTTTAATTTCTCTATTGAAGATACTTTGGCTTTACTAGGTAAATTATCAGACGCTGGCTTTGACGCTTCAATGTCTGCTACTGCTACACGTAATATTCTTCTAAATTTAGCTGATACAAACGGGGTACTTGCCAAGTCGTTAGGTGGCCCTGTGAGAACATTACCTGAGTTGGTCGCTGGATTACAAAAATTGAAAGAGCAGGGAGTAGATTTGAATAGTACTCTTGAAATGACTGATAAACGGAGTGTTGCTGCTTTCAATGCATTTCTTACCGCTGCCGATAAGATTGTTCCATTACGCGAACAAATAACAGGTGTTGAAGGTGAATTGGGTGATATGGCTCATACTATGGAAGATAATGCCAAAGGTGCAATTGATAGTTTAAAATCTGCTTGGGAAGCCCTGATGATCTCTTTAGGTAAAAACACAGGCGTTTTATCTGGGATAATAAACGAATTTACCGACCTTGTCCGTTCTATGCGTGCCGTAATAGCTACGGCAGAAGAACTTGGCGAGGAAAGATTAGCTAATGCAGTCCGTAACGGTCAAGAAGCTGCTAAACTGGATAAGGAATGGGTTAAATCTAAGGAGGAAAGTATTGATAGGGTCGCTTTGAAATATAGAAAAGAGGGAGTTGACGGTGCAGAAGCTTTTGAGAAAGCTAGAGGAGAACAACTTAAAATATTAGAAAGAACTTTATCACAAGAAGAAGCTAGATTGCAACTTTATACTAAACGAAACCAAAAGCAGTGGAGTGAGTATAATAATCGTAGTTTATTGAAACAAGGCCTAGGGCTTCAAAAAACTACTAATCAGATGAAAAAAGACATAGATGAGTCTTTCAAGCTTGTTGAAGAGCAAACTGCATATGTTGCTGGGTTGAAAGAAAAAATAGAGCAAATCAAAGGTATTACCAATGATTATCAAGAGGAAAATACGGGAAGTACATTCAACAAACCTCTCACAGATAAAGAAAAACGTGAACTGGAGAAAGCTGCTAAGGAAAAACAAAAGATTAAGGAAACCTATCAAGAGTCTGAACTCGCCCTCATGGATGAAGGCTTAGAAAAGGAACTTGCTAAAATTGGTTTAGCGTACTCAAAGAAGATTGCTGCTGTTAAGGGTTATAGTAAAGAAGAAATCGCTACTCGTCAGAATTTGGCGAAAGAAATGCAGGATAAATTAGATGAATTCTCTATTAAGTATAATTCTGACCGTGAAAAGAAAGATGTTGAGAACGCTCTTGCTGTTGTAAAAAAGGGATCCCAGGAAGAACTTGATTTGAAATTGCACCAGTTGGAGTTGCAACGTGAAGCAGAAATTGATGCAGCGGAGAAAACTGGTGAAGATGTTTTTCTCATTGATGAAAAATATGCAAAAAAGAAACAAGAACTTTACGAAAGACATGCATCCGATCAGGTGCAGTTAATTGCAGAGAATGCAGCGCATGAGCAGGAAATCCGGGATGCTGCATATGTTATGGATACGCTTGCTCTTAAAAAACAGTTAGCTTCTAAGGAAATAACCCAGCAAGAGTATGCAGAACTTGAGTATCAGTTAAAATTAGATTATGTACGTAAAACCTCGGAAGCTGCCATTGACGCTTTGGAATCCGAACTTGCTACTGCCAACTTGAGTACGGACAAAAGGGAGAAACTTGAGGAGAAACTTGCAAAATTGAAAGCGGACCTTGCCCAAAAAGAAGCAGAAACAGAAATAGATGCTATCAATAAAGTTACTAAAGCGGATGAGAAAGCACAGAAAGAGCGTCAAAAGAACTTGAAAAAATGGCTTCAAACTGCATCTCAAGCTGTGGGGGCTATTGGAAACTTAGTCTCTTCTATTTATGATGGTCAGATTCAGAAAATAGAAGAAGAGCGGGAAGCTAATGAGGAAAAGTATGATGAGGATATTGAACGAATTGAGAATTTGGCAGAGTCTGGATCCATATCCGAAGAGGAAGCGGAAGCACGAAAACGAGCTGCAAAGGAACGAACTGAAGCCAAAGATAAGGACTTGGAAAGGCAAAAGCAGGAAATGGCACGTAAACAAGCTATTTGGGAAAAGGCGACTAGTGTCGCTCAAGCTGGAATAGCCACTGCACTGGCAATAACTGAAGCCTTACCTAATATACCTTTATCTATTGTTATTGGGGCAATGGGGGCTATGCAAGTTGCAACAATTCTTGCTACTCCTATCCCTTCTTATGCGGAAGGTACAAAAGGTAATGATAGGCACCCTGGTGGTACTGCTTTGGTAGGTGATGCTGGTAAGCATGAAATTATCATGTATTCCGGAAAAGCATGGATTACTCCTGATACTCCAACTTTAGTTGATATTCCTAAAGGTGCGCAAGTCTTTCCTGATGTCGATAAGGTAGATATCTCTAAATTTGATATGCCGGATTGGGACTTTCCTACATTTTCACCGACATATTTTGCATCTTCTTCCGGTGACACCATTGTTTTCAATGATTATTCCCGATTAGAAAAAAGGGTTGATAGAACAAATTTTCTTTTGATGAAGAGTCTAAAAATGCAACGCCAAGATGCTTCTAACCGTGAATTTGAACTGTATAAATTATCTAAACTGAAATAGTCATGATTGAAAGATTAAATCAGATAACATTGAATGATTTCATTGAGCTTTCTTGCGGAAACTATGCTTGTTTGCTTTTGGACTGCAAATCTATGTCCGAAAGCACGCTTAAAGAAATAGCGTCTAAATTACTTGTCGAATACAGAAGTATTGTTAATCCCTCAAATATGAAGGCTATGGTAATGGACAAAGAGGATATGCTGAAAGAACGTGCCAAACTATTGAGTCTTCGTATTTGTCAGGCTCTTGTTTCTCTTGGCTTTTATGATGATGTTCGTCAGGTATTGGGTCAACTAAATGTAGATATCCGGAATATGAGTGATGAGCAAGTAATATCGAAGATTGATTATTTACTTCATTCTGCAATTTTTGAGCAAAAACGGAATGAGGAGAGACGCAGTGAGGAATATAAAGGAAGTAAAGCTACTCCTGAACAAATTCGTTCTTCTTTTGATGCAGAGATTGCTTTTCTAATGACATTCTTTAAAATGAGTATTGATTCCCGCGTAATTAATGCTGCTGTCTATGCGAATATCGTTCATCAAGCTGATGTTGAAATATCAATCAGAAAAAGAAGCACATGATAATATTGGGCATTACATATATACTGTAATTCGATTAATTTTTAATTAAAGCGAATTATTTCATACAGTCGTTTGTACATCTCTTTTGGAATCACAAACGACTTTTTTATGAATAGAAAAAACAGCATCCATTGTATAAATAGGCATTTATACAATGTTTTATTGTCAGAATTACGTACATTAGAGACGAAGTGTAATCGGATAACAGCAGAAGTGTCCGAGGTAAAAAAAATGATTGCCTTATTGCCCCCCGATATTGGCACTCTTATTAGTTCAATCGAGCGTTCTGCTAAGGAAATGCACGAGCAAAGTATCATGCACCGGGAATACGTGGAAAGGTGCATTAATGGCGAACCGAAGATACACCTAATAAGGAGGGCTGACAATGGACTTTGAAAAGGAATTATCAGAAATATATCCTTGGATATTAAGGGTGGCAAGAAAATTCTGCTGTTCCATGCAAGATGCTGAAGACTTAGCCGGTGATACAGTTTATAAGCTACTTGTGAATCGTGATAAATTTGATTGTTCTAAACCACTTCAACCGTGGTGCCTTATTGTAATGAGGAATACTTATATAATAAGATACAATAGAAATTCCCTTATACATTTTACAGGGCTTGATATGGTAGATGGAAGTGCCATTTCTAACTGTACAGCTCATTCAATACTGTTTGATGATTTGGTTTCCACAATACAACGGTGTGCTAAAAAGTCCCGTTGTATTGATAGTGTGATGTATTATGCTAGTGGATATTCTTATGATGAGATAAGTGAAATCCTGAACATTCCTGTTGGAACTGTAAGAAGTCGTATCTCTTCCGGTCGGAAGTTTCTGCTTCACGAAATTGGGTATTGACGATTGATTAAAAGGGTATGGAAATAACTTTTTCATAAATATAGCAAAATAGTTATGTTTTTATTTGGCTGTTTATAGCAAAAACGCTATATTTGTATCGTCTTAAATAAACGGTCTTTTACATTATGAAGTACAATCAGTTTTTTGCGGAACTTACCGCAGCAGGTTGTTACGTTCTCAGACATGGGGCTAACCATGATATTTGGTATAGTCCCAAAACGGGAAACAAATTTGCCCTGTCAAGGCATGGCAAACAAGAAGTACCTACCGGAATGGAACGTAAAGCAAGAAAGGTTCTTTTGGGGGAGTAATCCCCCTACCTTTTTTGTTCATAGTTAGAGACTGTTTTTGTTGGGGCAATGGGGTACGGTAATAGTGCCGTACTCCTATTTTAATTCAATAGATATGAAAGTAACTGTAATCATGGAAAAGGCGAGCGATGGGTATTACTCATGCTTTGTTGAGGAAGATTTACCCGGCTTTGGTTTGGCAGGGTATGGAGATACGGCGGAAGCCGCGAAAGAGGATATGATGAAAGCATATGAGGAAATAAAGGAGATGCAGGCAGAAGAAGGCAAGGAAATGCCGGAATTGGAGTTTATTTACAAATATGATATGCAGTCTTTTTTCAACTATTTTTCATTTCTGAATGTTACTAAGGTTGCAGAGTTGGCAGGTATCAATGCTTCATTGATGAGGCAATATACTTCCGGTGTGACAGCAGCCGGACAAAAACAATATGATAAGATACGGGTAGCGGTGGAACGTATATCTAAAGAACTTTCCGCAGCTACTTTCTAAAGATAGTGTACCGCTGTGAAGCGAGACCGTTTTAAGACAAAGGCAGGCTCCGTTCCTTTATATATGGGTTCGGAGCTTTTTTATGAAAGTATTAATTTGTAAATTGAGAATGCAGAAAGTCATAATTATTTTATATTTCATCTATTGCGTTGAAAAATAAGTAGTTATGTCTTGCTTCTGCAAAGTGCAATTTTCAAGAATTTAGCCAATCGGGAAACCGGTTGGCTTTTTCTATATATTTGCTCGTGAACGTTCAAAACGAGTTAAAATGCTTTGTAAATATGTACTTACAGTTGATAGTATTTCCTATGATATTCCTAAATCTTGTATTCAGAATTGGGATGAAATTAAGTTTTCCCGTAAACGCTCCGGACTTGAAGGGATAACTAGAACTTTTACTTCAAAATTCCAGTTTGTTGGAGAAGCCTATGACCTCATTTTGGAGGAGTATTTGAGCAAGTACCTGGCTTCTAATGCCAGTATCTCTGTTTATACTATAACCGATTCTCATACTTATGATGAATTCTTCAGTTGCCGACTGGATTTCGGTTCATTGACCTATGATGGAAATACTGTTTCTATCAATTCGATAGATGATAGTGTTGCTAATATCATAAAAGCTAATAAAGGAACACAATACGAATATTCGGTAGATGAACTGAAAGATGAAGCTCGGCTTTATTATGATAGATTGTCTTATGGAAAATTTAAAGTCGATTGACCCACTATTATAAAAGTCTTCTGACCCACCTTTATAACCGAAACTGATCCGCTGTGATTATAATAAAAATTGCCCCTGTATAATTACCATATTTCAGTCTTGTTTTCGTACTTTACAAAGCATTTTAACCCGGTATTATTAACTGAATAAAATTTTAAAGAATGAAAATAAGAATCAAGCACATACTGCGGTGTTATCAGTCAGGAATGAGTATCCGCGGTATCAGTTCTTCTCTCCTTGTTTCACGTAATACAGTCAAACGTTATATCCGTATATACGAAGATATGGGTATAGAACTTGAGCGTCTGTTGAAAATGGACGAGCAGCATCTGCATGAGCTTTTCGGTACGGAGACTGACAAAGAATCGTCTGGCTCTGCAGAGTATAAGTATCTTCAAGAACGTATACCTGATTACATGAAACGACTTAAGGTCCGTGGGACAACAAGAAGGTCTTTGTATGAGGAATATCTTAAAAATCGTCCACAAGGTTACAGCTACTGTTCTTTTTGTTTATATATCAGACGAGAAAGGGAAGTAAAGATTCCTGTTGGACGCATAGATCATATAGCCGGTGATCAGATGTATGTGGATTTTGCCGGCGACAAACTTTATCTCTCATACGAAAAAACAGGCAATAAGGTTCCCGTAGAAGTATTTGCCGCTATACTTCCATGCAGCCAGATTACTTATTACGAGGCTGTACCATCACAAAAGAAAGAACACCTTATCCAGGCATGTGAAAATGCTTTCCATTATTTTGGAGGTGTCCCCAATGCCATAGTTCCAGACAACCTGAAATCAGCCGTAACAAAGCCTGGAGGTGTTGAACCTGTAATCAATGACGACTTTGCTGCATTTGCAGACCATTATGGATGTGTTGTCTTCCCGGCAAGAGTACGAAAGCCTAAAGACAAAGCTCTGGTTGAGAATGCTGTAAGACTGCTCTACAGGGAGGTGTATTCAAAGATGACGGGATTGAAATTCAATGATCTTGAAGCCTTGAACATAGAAATAATGAAGCATACGGATGCGTTGAACAGCCGAAAGATGTACAATCGCAACTACAGCCGTCGGGAACGTTTCCTCGAAGTCGAGAAAGACAGGCTGCATACATTGCCGGCAACAAAATTTATATCAAAAAGCCGGAAAACGGCAACTGTCATGAGAAACAGTTATGTATCGCTTAACAATCACTATTACAGTGTTCCTAAAGAGTATATCGGCGATACTGTAGAATTACTGTATGATGGGGACACAGTGGAGATATATCATAAGTTCAGACACATAACGACACATCGCAGGGATGATACACCTTTCACTTATTCAGAAAAACCGTCCCACAAACTTTCGGGAGTGCTACATGAATACAGAATCAGAATGGATGATATATACCGCAAGGCATGTGAAATTGATCCGGTATTGGAAGAGTACATAAAGCGTGTGGCCGTTGCCAAGAAATATCCGGTCCAGGCCGTACGTTCAGCCGATGGTATATTAAGTCTTGTGGAGCGTTTCGGACATGACAGGGTGGTTCTTTCATGCCAGGTGGCAATGGAATTCGGTATGTTCGGGTACAACGAACTTGAAAGTATTCTGGTAAACAGGGAAGATGAGAAGTATCATGTACAGATGGAGGGACAGGCTCCCGAACTTACCCCCAAACACAGAAATCTCAGAGGCAAGGATTATTTTAACTCTAAAAACATGGATAAAAATGACAAGTAATAATAAAACAAGCAGAACTGTCGGAAAAAATATGGACAGAATAATGGAACTACTCTCCAAGTTACGTTTTTACGGCATGCTTGAAACATATAGAAATGACTGCAGGACCACATCCTCTGATGGTATGACAAACGATGAGTTTCTTAAATGGCTTCTTGAAAGCGAATATGATTACAGACGCAA
Source organism: Bacteroides acidifaciens (assembly GCF_903181435.1). Taxonomy (NCBI): domain Bacteria; kingdom Pseudomonadati; phylum Bacteroidota; class Bacteroidia; order Bacteroidales; family Bacteroidaceae; genus Bacteroides; species Bacteroides acidifaciens. The sequence continues at coordinate 1,830,310 of NZ_CAEUHO010000001.1, read as the reverse complement.
TGTAAGCATTGAGAGACTGATAAAGTCTGCAAACTTCAGATATAAGGCATATATGGAAAAAATAGACTATACCATAAAACGTAACCTTGACCGTAACCAGCTTGAGAGACTTGCATCTCTTGATTTTATAAGAGACGGACAGAATGTTTTCATCACGGGAAGCTCCGGTACAGGTAAAAGCTATATAGCTTCAGCCATAGGATATGAGGCATGTAAGAATGGAATAAAGACTTTGTATTCAAATGCGTCAAAGCTTATGGGACAGCTTAAAATTGCCAAAAACAAGGGCACTATAGAATCTGAGATGAAAAAAATAGAAAAGTGTCAACTGCTGATTCTTGACGATCTGTTTCTTATAGGACTGGATGCCAGGGAAAGGTCAATCCTTATGGAAATAATAGAAGACAGACACGGATTAAAATCAATCATAATAACATCACAACTTCCTGTCGAAAGCTGGTATGATGCAATTGGTGATCCTACAGTAGCTGACGCAATCCTGGACAGAATTGTACATACAGCACACAAGATTGAACTTACCGGGGATTCTGTAAGAAAGATTAATGCTAAAAAGAAATAGTATATATTGTAGATTATTATAATTGAAAATGACCCGGGTTAAAATGCATTTTTCTTTATTTAAATCTAATATTTTTTTGATGGGTCAATTTAGAGTATAATAGTGGGTCAATCGACTTTAAATTTTCCATTTTACGGTTCAAAACAAAAATTCAGTCCTTCTCCATGTTAGATCTATTACTTCTAAATAGTATTAACTTAATATTATACAATAAAATGGATAAAAATATCGCTAACGCAATGCTTTTGCGCTTGAATAAACAAGACCAGATAGAAGCTTTAAAGTCAATAGGTTTTACAACCGTCAATGAAAATACCCCCGCAAGCGACATCGCCAAGTATATGAAATGGGCAGGCACGCTTTTGGATTTGTCCTTGGCCACTCTCCGCATCGAGGATGGTGAACAAGTCTTCTTCACGGCAGCCGAATGGAACTCCATGAGCGCGAATAACCGCTCCAAGTATATCCGTATCGGTATCCGTATGCGTGCCGAATGCCGCCAGTTTATCATTGCCAAAAGCGACTGTGTCGCCGCCGATGGTGCGAAAACCTTCAAATGGGGCGGCTACGGTATAGACATACGTGGTCTGAAAAACTACGGCAGTGGTAACCAAGGACTCTATGATACCTTTGATAGCAAGGAAAATACCGATATTATCATAGAAACCCTTGCAGGTGTTAAAGATTCGCAAGGAATTGTCGGTGCGCCAGCTGCTGAAGCCGCCCGCGCATACCGTGGTTGTACGCTTGAATCTGACGGAATTGAAGATACAACCGTGTGGAACCTGGCCGCACTGGGTGAACTTATGCTTATGGCCAAGTATAAAACCGAAATCAATGAGCTCATATCTTCTATGTTTGGCTCTCAAAATATCCTTACAACTGACTGGTATTGGTCTAATATCGAATACGACGCTTCCAGCGCTTGGGGGGTGTACTTCGGCAGCGGCGGCGTCAACACCTACGGCCGCCTGAGCGCCTATCGTGTTCGCCCCGTTTCCGCAATAACCTCTTTGTCTCTTTAGACTTTATCTCTTTAATCCTTAGCTGTTTAGCGAAGCAAAAGCCCCGGTAGGGGCTTTTTTATTGTAAAAAAACGCCCTAAAATATTGTTAATTGTTTATCATCTGTTAACTTTGTGTCCTCGTAACACACATTAAAATATATAAAAAATTAACATGGCTCTCTCCGAAGACCTCAAAATATCAGATGCAATGTATCGGTTACTGAATAAGATAATTGATGCGCGTGTCCATTTTCCGAAGGAATTCCGTTACGAATTTGCTTCCGATATCATTTCCTGCGCCCTGAACTGCATGAAATATATCCGTTACGCCAATTCGGATATGTACCCGCCGCGCCGGGCTGATAACCTGATGAGACTTCGTTGCGAGCTGGATAATTTAGGAGTACTGCTAAGGATATGTCAAGAACGAAAGTTTATCAGCGTCAAGATGGCGGCCGACATCACTCTTCTGTTGGCGAGTGTCGGCAAACAAGCCACGGGCTGGTATAAAAAAACACTCTCTGATTGGGAAAGGTCAACAGGCAAGGACGAACGTGCCCTGCGGGAATACCAGTACCAACTTGAGTATTTCGCAAAGCCGGAGCCATAACTGTCACGGTGGTTATGGGTGAGCAACTAGAATTATTTATTGGGTATCCTTCCAACGATGAGTTGGGAAAGAGTCAGCATCAAAACACTGAAAAAGTGGATACAAGGGCTTCCAGCGCTTGGGGGGTGAACTTCAACAACGGCAACGTCAACACCAACGGCCGCCTGAGCGCCTATCGTGTTCGCCCCGTTTCCGCAACAGATAATATAGTCTATGACATCACCCTTAGCAGTATTTTTGAAGCCATGTACGAATGCGTCCGGCAGAAGCGTACAAGCCATGACTGTATTAAATTCTATGACGATTACCAATACACGCTGGTGCGGCTATGGAACGCAATCGTTCATGGTGAATATGTACCGGACTTCTCGAAAGCCTTTGTCCGTACCCGCCCGGTTTACCGGGAAATCTTTGCTGCTGCATTCATCGACCGAATAGTGCATCATTGGATTGCCATCCGTATTGAACCTCTGTTGGAACTACGGTTCAAAGCACAAGGCAATGTCTCTAAGAACTGCCGTAAAGGTGAGGGGTGTCTGTCTGCCGTACACTACCTGAATAGCATGATTGTCGAAGTGAGTAAGAATTATACTATCGACGCTTATGTTCTTAAAGCCGACTTTCTGAATTTTTTCATGTCGATTTCCAAGTCTTTGGTTTGGGAGATGATGGATATTTTCTTGAGAGACAACTATAAGGATGATGATATCGACTGTCTGCTCTATCTCCTTGTCGTCACAATCTTCCATTGCCCGCAAGATAAGTGTCACCGACGGTCGCCATTATCCATGTGGGACAAGTTCCCCTGTAGCAAAAGTCTTTTTTATAATGATAAGGGCAACGGTACTCCGCCGGGCAATCTCCTTTCTCAGCTTATAGCCAATTTCCTGGCATCAGTTTTCGATTACTATGTAATGGAGATATTGGGATTCAAGCATTACGTTCGTTTTGTTGATGATTTCTGCATCGTGGTGAAGTCGCCTGAGGATATTTTGCCCAAGGTTTCTCTAATGAACGGTTTCCTGAAGGAGCAACTCCTTCTACAACTGCATCCGAAGAAAGTCTATTTTCAACACTATAAAAAAGGAGTCCTGTTTGTTGGTGCGTTCATCCTGCCGGGCAGGATTTATATCAGCAAGAGGGTTGTCGGCAATGCTTATGACGCTGTGAGGAAATTTAATAAGATAGCAGAAACAGGGCTTGCGGAAGCATACGCTGAAAAGTTTATAAGTACAATGAACTCTTATTACGGCCTGATGCGCCACTTTGCAACGTACAATATACGAAGGAAATTGGCAACAATGCTTGTGGCGGAATGGTGGGAATATGTCTACATCGACGGCCCCTTTGAGAAATTTGTGTTGAAGAATAAATACAATGAAAGAAAACAACTAATTAAACATATCAAAAAACATGGAGCAAAAAAATATCTTACCCCGGATATGTGCTAAGCCTATCGAGCAGCAACCGGATGGAACCTGGATTGTCCGCCATCATTTCAGAGTGGTCGGAAAAGATGATAATGGTGAAGAACTGGTAACTTTTGCCAGTTCGGAATATCCCGATAAACCAACAATACAACAGATTCAAAGAAGTATTGACCGTTATCGGGTTTCTTTGACCATGTATGGAGATACAATTTCTGATGAAATAGAAAAGGTTGACCTTTCTATGTATATGTTTACGGATTAATAGTTCAATCTGTTGGTTATTTTAGGGGTGCTGTTCTAGCATCTCTTTTTTATTTAAGAAAAAGCGAAAATTATAATAACTTGTTTTATAGTGGTTTATCATAGAATTGATTTTCAAGATTTTCTGTTTTTGTAAAACTGGTTATTATACTCGATACATTTGTCTCATACAGAATATTTTATTAAATAATTAAACGCTATGAGTATGGGTATAAAAGTATTGTATGATTGGATTTTGCAATCTAACCGGCCGGCACACGTTAAAGCCGGTATGTTCGTCTATGTTGTAATGCTTGCCTTCTGTTTCCTTCTATTAGGCATTGATTTCTGTAAATCTGCTATTGTTTCTTTAGCGACAACTGCTATTGCTGCAATAGTGGTTGAGTACATTCAAAAGAAATGTGGATTTGTCTTTGATTGGCTGGATGCGTTAGCAACTGTCTTGTTTCCTGGTATAATTGCTATACTGGTTGTTCTTGTTCATTTCTATTGATTGAGAAAATAATGGGCTTAAATGAATGGTTAGCTGTACTAGGAGCATTGGGCGGGTTTGAAGCGATTAAATGGATCGTTAATTTTTACGTGAATCGCAAAACAAATGCGCGTAAGGAAGATGCTTCTGCTGATTCTATGGAAGATGAGAATGAGCGTAAGCAGGTGGATTGGTTAGAGGATCGTATTGCACAACGTGATATGAAGATAGATACTATCTATGTTGAATTACGTAATGAACAAAATGATAAATTGTCTTGGATACATAAATGTCATGAACTGGAATTGCAGTTGAAAGATGCTGAACATAATCGCTGTGACCGGCCTGATAGTGAATGCGGTCGCCGTATTCCACCACGTAGAATTGCACTAATTAATAAAAAGGAGGAAAAAAATGAAAGTATTGATTGATAACGGTCACGGTAGTAATACTCCGGGTAAGTGTTCTCCGGATGGTAGGTTAAAAGAATACGCCTATACCCGTGAAATAGCTGGGCGTGTAGTATTTGAATTGCGTAAACTGGGAGTAGATACTGAATGTATTGTGAAAGAAGAGGCGGATGTACCATTGGCAGAACGTTGTCGGAGAGTGAGCGAGTATAAGGCTTCCGAAGCAATTCTTATTTCTATCCATTGTAATGCAGCTGGTAATGGCTCAAATTGGATGCAGGCACGTGGTTGGGAAGCATGGACTAGCGTGGGGCAGACAAAAGCCGATAAGTTAGCTGACTATCTGTATGGGGCTGCTGAGGAATGCTTGCCTGGAATGAAGATACGGAAGGATATGGCAGACGGTGATCCAGATAAGGAGAGTAGTTTTTATATCTTGAAGCATACGAAGTGTCCGGCTGTTCTGACGGAGAATCTATTTCAGGATAACAGAGAAGATGTGGATTTCCTGTTGTCAGAAGAAGGTAAACGGACTATTGTCTCTCTTCATGTGAAAGGTATTTGTAAATATCTGAAAGTATGAAAATGCTAATCTATATAACCATGTTCTTGATGTCAGGAATATGGTTTACTTCCTGCAAAACTTCTCATAACATTGAGTCACAAAAGCAGATTGACTATTCAGGGGATTTTTTGTATTTGCGAAACTTAATTGAATCATTACAGCTGGATGTGAATAAGCAAACGAAAGTTACTACTGACAAGTTGAGTAATCTGAAAATTGAGAATAAAACAGTTTACTTGTCGCTTCCGGATTCAGCCGGAAAACAGTATCCAGTCAAAGAAAGTACTACTACCGCTTCCAAACAGGAGCAAGAACGGACTGAAATTGATGAAACATTATCCATTACTTTGCAGCAGTTTTCGAATCGACTTGATACTATAAGTAACAAGGTGAATGCTTTACTAAATCAAAGAGAGAAGGTAGCCGAGTTATCTTGGTGGGATTTGCATAAAGATAAAGTTTATTGCTATGTCATTGGCTTGATTCTTGCGGGATGGTTGGGGTGTAAATTTAAGAAATAAGCCTTTCTTTTATTGAAAATACAATTTCGGGGAGAAATTATATGTGATAAAATACAATATTGCGGAAATAATATATATCTTTGCAGCAAAAGAATATCTCTGTTGGCGCAGAGATAAACTTTAAATTCGGTGATGTAAAAATATAAAATTTTATTTTTATGGCAAAATTAAAGAATGTGGCTGAAACAGCCAAAAGGAAGCGTATAATAAACGCTAAAGAATGTGAATACGAACTTCGTGAGTCGTTAGAAAAGCTATTTGATGCATTTTGGAATGCTGTACGTAATTATGAAAAAGAGGTAATACAAACCCCGTTTACAGCTCGTTGTCGAGGATTTGAAGCCTCCCTCTTAAACTCAAAAATAATTCAAAGTGTTCAGTCTGTTTTTAAAGATGGCTGGACATTTGGAAAGTACAAAAGATTTATGCTTAGAGTTAATGGATATATTATGCTTTTTAAGAAATTAAATAGTAAAAATATGCCAATGAATGTTCCAACTCGTTTTTCATCATCTATTCAGAACCAAGAGCAAGGTTATTTGTTTGATATGTATGATAACGGGACAGAGCCTATTTTATTTTTTGGATATAATAAAAGTCGTTTTGGAGAGATTATAAATCCAAAATTGGTTTATATCGATGAAAACAGAGTGAGATGGACTATTTCTGAAAATGATATTTTTACAGTTAATAGAACAATGGATGTTCAACCAGCCGCTGCGTCTCTCTCTGTACGCCAAAATATCAAAAAGAAAGAAGGAAGAAATAATTAATAATATGATACATCACCGAATTTATTTTAGAAAACAACAATACTGATAGCAAAAATGGAAATCAACTATAAGCAGATAATATTTGCTCGTGAATATCGAGGTTACTCGCAAACCGAGCTTGCTTCTAAGATTGTTGGATTGTCACAATCCAATTTATCTAAGTATGAGAAGGGTATTGGTCCTTTATCTACCGATGTACTTAATCGCATAATTGATTTTCTGGGATTTCCAACTGACTTTTATGAGAAGAAAATCTCAAATATTGCAGAAAATGCGCACTACCGAAGGAAGAAAGGAATGACTAAAAATGAACGTTCCCAAATAGACCTTTCAAACAAGTTATTAGGTTATATTGTAGACCAAATGGGGGAGTCTGTGGAATTTCCAGATATGTCATTTCGAATGATTGACCTTGAAGATGGATATACACCCGAAACCGTGGCTCAGTACACCAGGAAGTATTTAGGCTTGAAAGATGAACCGGTTCGGAATATATTCTCTTTGCTGGAAAGAAATGGGATTATAATCATAGAATTGGATTATGATGTGGATCTATTTGACGGGGTTTCTTTTTTGACAGATGGTGGATATTATGTGATTATTATTAATAAGAATTTCAGTAATGACCATAAAAGATTCACTTTAGCACATGAACTGGGACATTTGATCATGCATACTTCAAATGAGTTTCTAATCTCTGAATATCGGGATAAAGAAGATGAAGCAAATAGATTTGCTTCAGAATTCCTTATGCCTTCTGATGCTATATCAAATTCTTTACGTGGACTAAAACTGCAGTATTTGGTGGAATTAAAAAGATATTGGTTAACTTCCATGGCATCTATTGTACGTAGGGCAAAAGATTTGAAATGTATTACTAACGAAAAATATAAATATTTTAGTATTGAACTAAGTAGAAGAGGATATAGAAAAAGTGAACCTGTGAGTGTATATATTGATATGCCGAATATGTACAATGAAGCTTATAAACTTCATAAGAATGAATTGGAATACTCAAATGAGGAAATGGCAACTGCATTTAGTTTGCCTCTTGATGTTCTTACTAGATTTTGCTGTCCTACAAAAACTAATTTGAAATTAAGATTGAGTATATAATCTGTATATCTTATAAATATAATCATCATATGGCTAAAACAATAAAAAAATTCACTTATGTGGTGAAAGATAAATATGATAATATGGTAACTGTGTATGCAAGAATTGAAAAGGAAGGTGGTTTGTATTACTGGTATACAAGTCATTTGACAAAACCGCAAGATGCGGATAGAATAGGAATATATAATCCTTCTAATGTTGAGTCTAATCTTGATACTGCTGAAGCATTTTTGAAAGCATATATTAGTATGATGAAAGATTCTAAAGTAATTGTACCAAACAATCATTATTGATTTATTATTTTAGAGATAAGTTGTGTTCTATTAATGATAAATCCTTTTTATATTGTCCCGTCTCTTTGATTCGGGGCTTTCTTATACCTTTGCATCAGTTTTCGGCTATGAACTTCATCTTCAAATTTGGCTGGCAATTGGAGCAGGTATCCGTTATGATGATGGAAGTCCTATCATTATCTGGGTCTTATCAAAAGATATCATTTTAGAAGATGAAATAACGAAAGGGTTTCAAACTAAACTTATGTATGATAAAAAACATCCCAAAAAGCATTAAAAAGATATGACATTACACGAAGCTATTATTAAATTGTTGAAAGAAAAGGGTACTCCTATGACAACAACAGAGATTGCAAATGCTCTCAATGAAAATAAATGGTATGTGAAGAAAGATAAAAGTGAAATTACTCCTTTTCAAATCCATGGGCGTACTAAAAACTACGATAAACTTTTTCGTAGACTGGGAAGTACTGTCTATTTGGTCACTGACTAACTACTATGGCAAAAGAAAATAAATATGCTCACAATTGCGTTTGTGAGGTAATTAACATAGGGAAAGAAATTAAATTTATTTTTAATGGATTAAACTAATAGTAAAAACAGGTTTTGTAAAAAGATGAATACGTACGAAGAAAGTCAAATTAAAGACATTAAGATTTGGAAAGCTACTGAACCATCGGTAGTTTCCAAAGCTGTAGGTTATATGACTAAGCCTATTGTTCTGGTTGCAAATAGAATTATCCCACAAAAAGCGATACAAGGTGCTCTAACAGCTTCTAATACCTTGGCAAAGTTAATTACTGATGAACAAGATATTATACGGAATGCAAAAGTTAATTCAATAATTGAGTTAAAAACAAAAGATCTTCAATTGTCCGATAAGTTAGCAGATGAAGTTCATAATTGGGCATTGGCCGGACTTGGTCTAGAAGGGGGAGTCACTGGCTTTTTTGGCTTACCAGGTATGTTTGTTGATATTCCTATGGTTGTAACTATTGCATTAAGAACAATACATAAAATAGGAATTTGCTATGGTTATAAAGCATTAACATTAGAAGATACTCAATTTGTATATTCTATAATGTCTGTTGCCGGTTCTAATTCTATGCAAGAAAAGAATATGGCATTAGTTACTCTTAAACAATTAAATGTTATTCTTGTAAAACAAAGTTGGAAAAAAATGGCTGAAAAAGCTACTGTAAATAAGTATTGTAGTGAAGCCATATTGATTACAATCAAAAGTCTAGCTAAACAACTTGGTATTAATATCACAAAAAGAAAGGCAATTCAAGCAATTCCTCTTATAGGTGCCGGTGTTGGTGCAACTATGAATATTGCTTTTATAAATGATATATGTTTGGCCGCAAGAAGAAGTTTTCAAGAACGTTGGCTTATTGATAATGGAAAAGTTCAATCGATTTAATTATTAGTTATATTCTTTCAAGACATCAGAAAGTAAGAAAGTACTAAGAGTATTTATTCTAGGGCTTTCTTCTCACTAAGTAGCAATCATAATAGAGTTTATAAGAGGTAGCTATTCGGCTACCTCTTTGTTTTGTAATCTCTCCAATCAACAACACACGAATCAACAAACTCTCCAGAAGGGTTACATAAGGTAGTACTAATATATAAGTGAAAAGTTCGGTAAGGATATAAAAAAAGTGAGGGGAACCACCCCCTCACTAAAGTCAAACCAAAATAATCCGAATTATGTCCGTATTATCTTGATGTTGCAAAGATACTATTTTATTTCAGATTATCAAGTATCTCGCGTATCGCTTTATCTGCATGTTTTTTCATGATTGATACATAGTTGAAGATTGGACGATCTTCTTTCATTGACTGACCGATACAGTATTCAAGAGTGCTAAGGGGTATTCCAAGATCGTAGCCATGTTGGACGAATGATTTGCGAGCTGAATATAATGTTAAGTTGTGAGTAACGCCTGCTACTGTTTTCAGAACTTTCATTTTCCGGGTGAGTGTATTATAACAGGATACATAAGTTTTATACTTTCCAAATACAAGCTTTCCGGTATTCTTATTCATATATTTCTTGATGAGAGGTTTTGCTTCATCAGGAATCGCAAACGAAGTCAACCGGTCGCCATCCTTAGTATTCCTTGTCTTGATTCTGATGTAATCTACAATGTTGGTCCGGAAGTCGTAAGCTAGCATATCAACTAAGTTCATGCCGGCTAAGTAATAAGTAAGCATGAATATGTCGCGAACTACTGATACGTTATATTGATTAGGCACCATATCTCTAATAATCTTTAGTTGTTCAACTGTGATATGTGTGTCTCTTTTCTTAGCTGAAGGAATGGAAGCTGTGACAAATGGATCTACTTTATATTCTACGTATCTCATCTTGATGGCATAGTTTATTATTACTTTCAATAGTGTAATATAGATTTTGATTGAGGTAGGAGAGAGTTTGCTTTTCCTTAAATGCGTTAGATAGTTATTAATCCGGATTGGTGTTATGTGTTCCATGAGTGTACTTGGACCAGTAAACCGAATAAAATGTTTAGCGGCCAATTTATAAAGTTTATGCGTTTTTTCTCTATCATCCTCATCTATCTGTGAGAGGAATTCTTCAACTATATCCTCAAATTTGCGGTGTTGTTCACCGTTAATTGGGCTGGTTATTATTTTGACTAACTGTGTACAGGTAAGTGAATCTGCGTATTCTATACTTTCACAGCGTTCGTAATAAGTATCATAAATTCTTTTAAGTTTTGCATTTAGTAGTTCTTTATCTGAACGCTTTACAATTTTTCCATTTTTGAACTCATTGAGTGAGTCTATAACTATACTGGTCGGAATGTAACGTGTGTCCCAGTTGTGAGACACAGCAATTCTTATTTTATGTTGGCCGTTTGCCAATATTTTAGTTGGTACGATTGTGATAAATAGATTAGCCATGTTTAAATTCTATTTAATTAGTATATATATTGCCGCGGCACGGTTACGGCAATGTAAATAGCGTCAAAAGTGACGTTTTAACTCTTAATGAACAATACTAATTAAGAAAGAAAAAGTTCGATTAGGATTTGTAAATTGCTGTATATCAATTATAAAAATGGCTTCCTTGTTCGTCCGCCGACGAGGAAGCCATTCAACACAAAAACTAAACTAGACTTAACTAAACTATTCTATTCTCGGAATTTCACAATCCCTTTCTGTTCTCTGCAAAGGTAGGGATAAAACGGGTTTTGACAAATAATAATCGACAAAAATATTAATTTCACCGATAAAATAGCTAATGTTAGCTCCTTTCATCAAGAAAAGTTTGGAAAACTTGCTTGTAACTATCACTGATGGGGATATATGTCTTGTCGAAGACGATACGACCACGGTCAATCACACGTATCTTATCTTTCTGGACAATGAACGAACGATGCACGCGTATGAAACGGCTGGAAGGCAAAAGTTCTTCCATTGCTTTCATGCTCATAAGTGACAAAATGGGTTTGGGGGCATCTTCTGTATAGATTTTGATATAATCTTTCAAACCTTCGATATACGTGATTTTCTTGAGGTCTACCTGTACCAGCTTATAGTCGCTTTTCACGAAAATACTATCTATCTCTTCCGGCTTCTGAACCAGTTCGAACCATTGGAGCGCTTTGTTTGCCGCTTGCAGGAAATCAACGTATGAGATTGGCTTCAGCAGATAATCGAGTGCGTTGACACGATAACCGTCGATAGCATATTGCCCGAAAGCTGTAGTAAACACGATACGGGTGCGGGAGTCTACCATCTTCGAGAACTCCAGTCCGTTAAGCTCCGGCATCTGAATGTCCAAAAACAGAAGTTCCACCTCTTCATCCGGCAATTCCTTCATTGCCTGGACTGCGCTGGAATATTTTCCTGCGAGTTGCAGGAACGGAGTCTTGTTCACATAACTTTCTAACAGGCTGAGAGCTAAAGGCTCATCATCAACAATTGCACAACGTAATACCATATTATTCTATATCTGATGTTTTATACTAAACGTTTTCTGTCTACTCTTTGATTTTAATACTCAGTCTCGATTCATAGACAGATTCGTCTTCCGAGCTGCCTTTCGACCAAGTGTAAGCCCCCGGGTAAAGTATCTCCAACCGTCGGCTCACTTGCTCTAACCCGACACCCGAACCACTTTTATCTTCCACCGTCTTGGGATGATTGCTGTTGCGGATTTCACAAACCACTTCCTTATCATTCTCCGAAATATGAATACTGATAAAACTAGGTTCAGTAGGAGAGATGCCATGCTTGAAAGCATTCTCTATCAACGAAATGAAGATAAGCGGAGCAATAAGCATCTGGCTATCCGGCTGAATGTCGAATTGAGTGGTCATCTGTACATTCGCGGACAGGCGGATACGCATCAACTCAATATAATTGCGGATAAAATCTACTTCCTTGCAGAGAGGGACATACGTCTGCTGATTATCATACAACACATATCGGAGAAGTTTGCTCAACTCTTGTACCGCTTCCTGTGCCTTATCCGAATCAAAGGCAATCAAAGCATAAATGTTATTCAAGGTATTCAGCAAAAAGTGCGGGTTCAACTGGTTCCGCAGGTTTTTCAGTTCGGCTTCCGCGCGGCTTCGTTCCGCTTCTTTACGGGCGGCTTCGTTCTGCGTCCATCGCGCACTCATACGGATGGCGGCGCTCAGCCCGATGGTAAAGACGAGACTCAGCATATCCCTAAGGAAGAACAGCCATCCCGGTGGCATACCCGGACGCTTTGGTCTGGATGCAAATGACGAGTCGAACGTCAGGCTTTGCCAAAGGTGGAGTAAAACTCCGATGGCGCATAAAAAGATAATGTTATAGATGATGTATCTCTTTGCCTGCCCCTGGAAAAGATAACGGGGAACCAGAAGGAAATAGTTGACGTAGAACACAATCATGAAAGAAAGTGGTACGGCAAGATGGCGTATATAAGCCATCCAGTTAATGTTCCCGTTTCCGCGTTCAACGAAAAAGAACGGGAAACCGAACATAATCCCCCAGCCGATAATGTGTATCAGTATCTCCAGAGGACGACGCGCAGATGTAAAGTTTTGTTTCATAAAGACAAAGATAGCTTTTTATTCGTATCTGATGGCTTCTATCGGGTCTAAATCTGCGGCTTTCTTGGCGGGATACCATCCGAAGAAGACTCCGGTGACAGTGCATACCGCAAAAGAAAGGAATACACTCCAAGGTTGGATAAAGATAGGCCAATGCGCCACACTTTTCACAATCCAACTGGCTCCGCAACCGATAATCACCCCGATGATGCCGCCCGTGATACTAATCATGATGGCTTCAATAAGGAACTGGCTCAGAATATCAACACCCCGTGCACCGACAGACATACGCAAACCAATCTCGCGGGTACGTTCCGTGACGGATACATACATGATATTCATAATCCCGATACCGCCTACCACCAGTGAAATTCCTGCGATGCAGGCAAGCAGGGTCGTCATCAGGTCGGTGGTAGAGTTGAGCATCGTGCTCAGTTCTTGTTGGGTACGGATGGTGAAATCATCATTGTCCGTTGTTTTCAACTTATGGTTGCGGCGGAGAATCGTACTGATTTCATCCGTAGCATATTCTGTCATATCTTCGGTGAGCGCAGAAGCAAACACGCCTTGCAGGTATGTGACGGCAAGCAAACGCTTCATCACAGTGGTATAAGGAGCAAGTACTACGGCATCCTGGTCTTGTCCCATAGAGTTGTAGCCCTTTGCCTTGAGCACGCCTACCACCCGGAAGGGTATCTTGCTGAAACGGATAATCTTGCCTACCGGGTCACTTCCGTCCGGGAAAAGATTGTCCACTATTGTCTTTCCTATCACGCATACTTTTGCAGAGCTTTGAATGTCGGCTTCGGTGAACATCTCCCCATTTTCCACCGTCAACTGGCGAATATCAAGGTATTCCGTTCCTACGCCGTTCACGGATGCCGGATAGTTATTGTTGCCGGCAATAAGCTGTCCTGATGAAGAGACATTAGGGCTGACAGCAGACAAAAAACTTGTCTCATCGCGCAAGGCTTCGTAATCGGCTAGTTTCAAGGTCTGCATGGCAGACGGGTCTTGCCGGACACCACCACGCATATCGGCTCCCGGGTGAATCATAATCATGTTCGACCCCATCTCGGAAATCTGCTGTTGGATACTTTTCTTCGAACCTTGTCCGATAGCAAGCATCGTGATGACGGAAGCGACACCGATGATAATACCGAGCATGGTGAGAAAAGCACGTAATTTGTTGTTCGCCAATGCCCGGAGAGCTATCTTGAATAAATTAGTTCCATTCATGTTGTTAGTGATTAATTATTTAATGATTAGTGATTAACGCGATAATGAATAGCTATGAATTAATCACTAATCACTATCCCGTTAATCACTATTTAATCCTCGTCGTTTTTCGGCAATGCCGCAAGTGCTTCGGCAGCGGACAGAATCTTTGAGTTGACAGTGTCCTCTATGACATGACCATCGCGCAGACGGATATTGCGGCTGCTATATTGCGCAATTTCGGGATTATGCGTTACAAAGATAATAGTGCGTCCTTCCGCGTGAAGTTTCTGAAACAGGACAAGTATCTCGAAAGAGGTGCGGGTATCGAGGTTTCCCGTTGCTTCATCCGCAAGAATAACAGCTGGATTATTTACCAGCGCACGTGCAATGGCAACCCGCTGCATCTGTCCACCGGACATCTGGTTGGATTTATGTTCCAGACGGTCGCCCAATCCCACAGCCTGCAAAGATTCGATGGCACGGCGGTGACGTTCGGAAGCACTGACGGACGAGTTGTACATAAGCGGCAGTTCCACATTTTCCACTGCGGTCGTTTTAGGCAACAGATTATAGCTTTGGAACACGAATCCAATCTTACGATTCCTCAGTACTGCACGTTGAGGCTTGCTCATCGTGCGGACGGGAATATCGTCGAGCAGATACTCGCCGCTTGTCGGGGTGTCCAGGCAGCCCAATATGTTAAGCAGCGTGGACTTTCCCGAACCGGAAGTACCCATGATGGTGACAAACTCCCCTTCGTTGATAGTAAACGAAACGCCCCGTAACGCATGAACAGTTTCGTCTCCCACCTGGAAGTCCCGTTTGATATTTTGTATTTCAATTACTTTCTTCATGATTGTCACTTGTTGTTTTTCTTCTTACTTCCCGGAGGGCCAGGCATGAACGGGCTTCTTTCTCCACCGTTCACTTTATTGGGACCAGCTTCGAAATTCTCACCGGGCATTGCGCCTATGGTAGCTTCGGATACCACTTTCGTACCTTCGGTGATACCGCTGATAATCTCCGTAGATATCCCGTTGCTAATTCCGATTTTTACAGGATGCGCAGTGAATGTAGTGCCTTCACGTGTCCAAAGTTTATGTTTACCCTCACAATCTTTTATAATGTCATTAGCACCGATGAGCGGTTTCTCCGGAACGAAACGCAAAGCCTTGTTTGGCACAGACAATACACCTTTTTTATCAAGAATATAAATAGTGACATTAGCCGTCAGACGCGGTTTCAGTTTCAAGTCGGGGTTAGGGGCGGAGATTACCACTTCATAGGTAACTACCGTGCTTGTACCGCTGCTTGCGTTGCTCGTACTGCTTGAATCTCCCAAACGAATCTGTGTCACTACCCCCTCAAATGTATCATTCGGGTAAGCATCTACCGTAAAACTGGCACGCTGGCCTTCTTCCACACCGCCTATATCCGCTTCATCTACATCGGCTACCACCTGCATCTGAGTCAAATCCGCGGCGATGGTGAAGAGTGTCGGAGTTTCGAATCCGGAAGCAACCGTTTGTCCGGCTTCTACATCACGGCTGATAACAACTCCGTCAATGGGCGAAGTAATCGTTGCATAAGACAAGTTACGTTCCGCTTTCGCAAGAGATGCCTTGCTGCTGTCATAACTACTTTTAGCCTTCTGATAATTGTAAAGAGCCTGTTCGAAGTCCGTATCGCTAATCAGGGATTTCTCATGCAGCCCTTTGCTACGTTCGTAATTCTTTTTCTGATATTCATATTCGGCTTTAGCTCCGTCATAAGTTGCCTGTTGGGAAGCCAGTTCGCTTTGCAGAGTAACGCGGTCCATCTCAGCAATCAACTGCCCTTTGGTGACTGTTGAGTTGTAGTCTACATAAATCTTGTCAATGATACCAGATACTTGTGTACCGACTTCTACTTCCGTCACAGGTTCAATCGTTCCGGTAGCAGTCACCGAATTTGAAATATCGCCTTTGCTGACAGTAACAGTGGCATACGTGACTTTGTGTTTGGCGGGCGACCCTGCGAAGAACCAGATTCCCGCACCTGCTACCACAACGACTGCCACGGCGATTAAGATAATCTTTTTCGTTTTCATTCGTTTCTTATGCTTTTACTTATTTATTATAATGCCAATTTATCCCCTTGATAGAACTTCAGCAACTGGGTATTCAGTATAGCCATATATTTAGCTTGAAGTTGTTCTTGCTGCGCTTGCAACAAGTTATTCTTCTCGGTGAGAAGTTCCACGGTGTTTTTCATTCCCAAATTGAACTGTTCACTAATCAGGTCGTAGCTGATTTGCGTGCTTCTCAGTTTCTCGTTGGCTGCCGCATAACGCTGTTGTGCACTGTTGGCATCCAGCCAAAGACCTTCAATCGTCTTGTACAAAGCCTTCTGTTCGTCAAGCAGTGACAGCATGCTCGTTTCGCGCTGCAATTTGGCCTTCTGTATGGCGCTCTTTGTCTGACGGTTGTTGAATATAGGCACACTGACCGACAGACCGATGGAATTGTTCCAACCATTCTTCACCTGTTCACCGAAAGTAAAGTCACTTCCGCTCGTATGATTCGTTCCGATGCCTGCGCTAAGGCTGACGGTGGGGAAATAACCGGATTTTGCAATATCAATTCCCAATTCGGAAGCTTCTACATTGAGCTTGCTTGCTTCAATCTCAGGACGAAGGGCAAGTGCGCTCACATATACATCTTTTTTAGTAGGCAAGGGGGCAAGTACATTCTCGTCGGACAGGGCAGGGAGATAAACGTTCATTTCATTCTCCCCATCCAGTTCGAGCAGTTGTTTCAGTTGTAATTTGTAATCTTGCAGGGTGGCTTGCGCTGTGACAAGTTGATAACGGTCGGTACTGACCTGAGCTTCCAGTTGCGCAAAATCACTTTTGGCAATACTTCCTGCATCCAGCAATTGCTGACCGCGGTCACGCTGCGCAATGGAAACCTGTAACGTATTCTCGTTAACTCTGACCGACTCCGCCGCATAAAGAATCTGGATATAAACCTGTGCGATGGATTCTTGAATATCATTCTCGGACGTTGCCACATCGAGTTCGGCTACTTGGTTGTTCAGTTGTTCCTGCTTGATGGTCTTCAGCCGCTTGCTTCCATTATATAAAGTCCACGAAGCATTCAGACCATAATTGCCGTTATAACTGGTTTTACTGTTACTGCTGATAATCTCGCTGCCGCTCACCCGGCTACTCGATTCTTGATACGGGCGGTTCACCACCTGCTGGCTGGTAGAGAATGAAAGGCTGGGAAACAAAGCAGCTTTAGCTGTCTTCACGTCAATCTGTGTACTTTCCGCAGCCACACGGTTTTTGCGAATCGTAATATTCTGTTCCAAAGCATAGTCGATGCACGATTGCAAATCCCATTGTGCAGGGAGTTTTGCTTCGTTCAGCGTATCGGCTTGCAGCGGAGATTCTTGGGCAGATATGCCCGAAAACATACCTGCGCCAAGAAATGCCATCACTGTCAATCTTTTTACATTCATCATATTTATACTTCTATTGATTTACTGATAACGAAGGTACGTACATATTATATTAGCCGCAAAAGCGATAGACGGAACACGGAATTTTACCGTTAAATGATTTTTTTCTGTCGATAGGTTGATTTTATCAGAAAAACACAACAAATCTCGCAACAATTCGGGGTATTTGTTTGTTTTAGTTATAAAAATTGTATATTTGTACTCATTACAAACTATAACGCTGACATATGAAGAATACACTTCTTTCTATTTGGAATTTTTATCTGGAAGGTTTCCGTAGTATGACGCTTGGTCGTACTTTATGGATTATTATCCTGCTGAAATTATTCGTCATGTTCTTCATCCTCAAATTGTTCTTTTTTCCAGATTTCCTCGGTGACCATCCTACGGATGCCGATAAGGGAAACTATGTGGGAAACGAACTGATACAACGCGCTATTCCTGAGAAATCAATTGATTTTTAACTCTTAAACTACATAAGATTATGATTGAAAGTATTGACACTTCGCTTATCGATTGGTCGAGAGCCCAATTTGCGATGACAGCAATGTACCATTGGATTTTTGTTCCCCTCACACTCGGGCTGGCAGTGGTGATGGGCATCATGGAAACGTTGTATTATAAAACAGGCAAAGAATTCTGGAAGAGGACGGCGATGTTCTGGATGAAGCTTTTTGGTATCAATTTTGCCATTGGTGTGGCAACCGGCTTGATTCTTGAGTTTGAGTTTGGAACGAACTGGAGCAATTATTCATGGTTTGTAGGAGACATTTTCGGTGCGCCGTTGGCTATTGAAGGTATTTTGGCATTCTTTATGGAAGCCACGTTTATTGCTGTGATGTTTTTCGGCTGGGGAAAAGTCAGCAAGCGTTTCCACCTGGCTTCAACTTGGCTGACGGGATTGGGAGCAACTATCTCTGCCTGGTGGATTCTCGTTGCCAACGCATGGATGCAGCATCCGGTAGGTATGGAGTTCAATCCTGATACTGTTCGTAATGAAATGGTCGATTTTTGGGCGGTGGCAACTTCACCTGTAGCCGTTAATAAATTCTTTCATACAGTGTTATCCGGTTGGGTGCTTGGCGCTATTTTTGTAGTCGGCATCAGTTGTTGGTACTTGCTGAAGAAACGCAACCGTGAGTTTGCGCTTGCCAGTATTAAGATTGGCGCTATCTTCGGACTGGTCGCATCGCTGTTATCAGCATGGACGGGTGATGGTTCCGGTTATCAGATTGCACAGACGCAGCCCATGAAACTGGCGGCTCTGGAAGGTTTGTATGAAGGCGGCACGAATGTCGGACTAGTAGGAATCGGTATGCTGAATCCCGAAAAGAAGACATATGACGATGGAAAAGACCCGTTCCTCTTCCGCATAGAGATACCGAGCATGCTTTCTTTTCTTGCTGAACGTGATGTGGATGGCTACGTTCCGGGTATTGCAAATATTATCGAGGGCGGTTATGAGATGAAAGACGGTACAAAAGCTCTTTCGGCTGCCGAGAAGATAGAACGTGGAAAAACGGCTATCGGTGCTTTGGCTGCCTATCGTGCGGCAAAGAGCGCAGGACACGAAGAGGACGCGCAAGTGGCTTACAAAGTATTGCAGGAAAATATTCCTTATTTCGGCTACGGATATATTAAGGATGTGAACCAACTGGTTCCGAATGTCCCTCTCAATTTCTACGCGTTCCGTATAATGGTAATCTTGGGCGGATATTTCATCCTTTTCTTTATTGTAGTTCTTTTCTTTATCTATAAGAAGGATTTGAGTAAGATGCGGTGGATGCATTGGATTGCTCTATTGACTATTCCTTTGGGATATATTGCCGGGCAAGCCGGATGGGTGGTTGCCGAATGTGGTCGTCAGCCGTGGGCTATCCGTGATATGCTGCCTACATCGGTTGCCATCTCCAAACTGGACGTGAGTTCCGTGCAGACTACTTTCTTTATCTTCCTGTTCTTGTTTACAGTAATGCTGATTGCGGGTGCCGGAATTATGGTAAAGGCTATCAAGAAAGGACCGGAAACGGGAGATAATGTTACTATTAACCATTAATCGTAAAGACTATGTATATATTTCTACAACAATATTGGTGGCTTGTCGTTTCCTTGCTGGGGGCTATCCTTGTGTTTTTATTGTTTGTGCAAGGCGGTAATTCATTGCTGTTCTGTCTCGGTAAGACGGAAGAACACCGTAAAATGATGGTGAACTCTACCGGACGTAAATGGGAGTTTACATTTACTACGCTGGTTACTTTTGGCGGTGCTTTCTTTGCTTCCTTCCCGTTATTTTATAGCACTAGCTTCGGTGGTGCTTATTGGCTTTGGATGATTATTCTTTTCAGTTTTGTGTTGCAGGCTGTCAGCTATGAGTTCCAGAGCAAAGCAGGAAATCTGTTAGGCAAAAAGACATATCAGACTTTTCTGGTGATTAATGGGGTAGTAGGGCCGTTATTGCTTGGCGGGGCGGTGGCTACATTCTTCACAGGTTCCGATTTCTATATTAATAAAGGAAATATGACGGACACCATTATGCCGGTTATCAGCCATTGGGGGAACGGTTGGCATGGATTGGATGCGTTGACTAATATTTGGAATGTGATTCTGGGGCTGGCGGTATTCTTCCTTGCCCGTGTGTTGGGAGCGTTATACTTTATTAATAATATAGCAGATAAAGAGCTGACGGACAAATGCCGTCGTGCGGTACGGAATAATACTATCTTGTTCCTTGTATTCTTCCTGTCATTTGTCATTCGTACATTAGTTTCCGATGGCTTTGCGGTGAATCCGGATACGCAGGAGATTTATATGCAACCTTTCAAATACTTTACTAACTTTATCGAAATGCCGATAGTCCTTGTCCTGTTCCTGATAGGAGTTGTTTTGGTTCTTTTCGGCATCGGAAAGACATTGCTCAAAAAGACTTTCGATAAAGGTATTTGGTTTACGGGCATCGGCACGGTATTGACAGTCTTGTCTTTATTATTGGTGGCAGGATATAATAACACAGCTTATTATCCATCTTATACCGACTTGCAAAGTTCATTGACTTTGGCAAATAGCTGTTCCAGCGAGTTTACTTTGAAAACGATGGCTTATGTTTCCATTCTCGTTCCGTTTGTGATTGCTTATATCTTTTACGCTTGGCGTAGCATCGACCGTCACAAGATTACAGAGAAAGAGATGGACGAAGGCGGACACTCTTATTAAATTGAGAATTGAAAATTGAGAATTAAAAAATAGGCTGCGCATGAGGTAATAAGTATTCATTGCGCAGCCTATTTTTTAATTCTCAATTTTCAATTCTCAATTTACCAAGTTTTCCGGTTTTCCGGCAATGTATGCTTGTATGTTGCTGGTTGCGATATTCATCAAGCGTTCGCGAGCTTCCAGCGTTGCCCATGCGATGTGCGGAGTGATATAGCAGTTCTTTGCTGTCAACAATGGATTGTCAGCACGCGGTGGTTCTGTAGAAAGAACGTCTACTCCGGCAGCGTAAATCTTGCCGCTGTTCAGTGCATCTGCCAAATCCTGTTCATTGACCAGCGGACCGCGACCTGTATTGATTAGGATAGCCGTTGGCTTCATCATAGCAAGACGACGGGCATTCACCATTTCGCGTGTCTCGGGAGTAAGCGGACAGTGCAAGCTGATAATATCACACTCGCAGAACAATTGGTCTAAATCCATTTTCTTGATTTCCGGTGGCAACTGGAAATGTGATTTTGAAGTTAATGCATATACTTGCATACCAAAGCCGATGGCGACACGTGCAGTTGTGTATCCGGTATTTCCCAGTCCGACCAGACCGATTTTCTTTTCTCTCAGCTCCATTAACGGAGTATCCCAAAAACAGAAATCCTTGCTGTTGGTCCAACGGCCTTTGTGCACTTCTTCCGAATGGTGCTGCACTTGCTGGTAGATATTCAGAATATGTGCAAATACCATTTGGGCAACAGAAGCTGTACTGTATGAAGGAATATTGGTAACGATGATTCCCCGTTCCTTGGCTGCGGCAGTGTCAACTACATTGTATCCGGTAGCCAATACGCCAATATATTTCAGTTCGGGCAGTGCAGCCATGTGGTCTGCGTTGATGATTACTTTATTAGTCAGAAGCACTTCTGCTCCGGCTGCACGTTCTAATACTTCTTCGGGAGCAGTGCGGTCATATATCGTACATTCTCCGAGAGCTTTAATACCTTCCCAGGACAAGTCCCCGGGATTGGCGGCATAGCCGTCTAAAATTACAATCTTCATTTCAATTTTAATATTAATAATATGTTATACGTCTTTTCTTATTGTTTTATTTTGCTTTTGCCATTAGTTGATTCTTTCTTGTCAATGGCATATTTCTTTAAGCCGATAGCTTACTTTTTGAATTTATCCCCCCACAATTGTATCATCCGTTCGGCATGCTTCTGTTCCGCCGGATTATTTTGTGGTTGCCATATCCGTTTGTCTTTCAGTTCATCCGGTAGGAATTGCTGTTTCACAAAATTGCCTTCATAACTATGCGCATATTTATATTCCTGTCCATATCCCAATTGTTTCATCAATTTAGTAGGCGCGTTGCGCAAATGCAACGGAACAGGTAAATTTCCGGTGGAACGAACCAGCTCCAACGCGTCATTAATTGCACTGTATGCCGAATTGCTTTTTGGACTGGTTGCCAGATATATCGTTGTTTCCGCCAAAGGAATCCGTCCTTCCGGCCAGCCGATTTTCATCAGTGTATCAAAACAGGCATTTGCCAGGAGCAATGCATTGGGATTGGCAAGGCCAATATCTTCCGAAGCCGAAATGACAAGCCGGCGGGCAATGAAAGCAGGGTCTTCGCCGCCTTCAACCATGCGGGCAAGCCAATAAATAGCTCCGTCGGGGTCGCTTCCGCGAATTGACTTGATAAAAGCGGAGATAATGTCATAATGCATCTCTCCGTCCTTGTCATATGCCAGCGGATTCTGTTGCAGACGTTCTGTTACCATCTCATCGGTGATAACCACTGTTTCTTCTGTTTCCGACTGGACAACGAGCTCCAGTATATTAAGCAGTTTGCGGGCATCTCCACCGGAGAAGCGCAACATGGCTGTTGTTTCTTTTAATTCGATTTTGCGTTCTTTCAGTACGGTATCCGTAGTGACAGCACGTTGGAGAAGTTCCAGCAAATCTTCTTTCTCCAATGATTTGAGCACATAAAGCTGGCAACGCGACAGGAGAGGGCGGATAACCTCGAACGACGGATTCTCCGTCGTCGCACCAATCAACGTAACAGTTCCGTTCTCCACTGCCCCCAACAGGGAATCCTGCTGCGACTTGCTGAACCTGTGAATTTCATCAATAAACAGTATCGGGCTGGATTGTGAAAAGAAACGGTTGCTTTTGGCACGGTCTATCACTTCGCGCACGTCCTTCACACCGGAAGTTACGGCACTCAATGTATAAAAAGGAGTTTCCAGTTTATTGGCAATGATTTGTGCCAGCGTCGTTTTACCTACTCCGGGCGGGCCCCAAAGGATAAAAGAAGAGATACGTCCTGCATCAATCATCTTGCGCAGGATGGCGCCCGGTCCCACTAAATGTTTTTGACCGATATATTCGTCTAAAGTCTTGGGCCGTAGCCGCTCTGCTAAAGGTTGCATAATTCTTAGAATACCATTAATACCATGAAACGGATACCATTCTTGTTAATACCCGGATTGTCACGGTAAGTGAAACGATGTACATATTCAATATGTAGCAACTTGAAAATGTTGTAGATGCCGACACTTGCTTCGACATACGGCACTTTCGGGTCCATCACGAAGCTGGTAAACTTGCCGTCGCGTGTCGGGAACCGGAACAAATCGGGGTTGCTGCTCTTGAACGGGTTATTCTTGTCCGTCAGTGTGCCCCACAATGCGCGGACACGGAACATCTCTCTCCATTTCAAGTTCTTGATAAGTGGAATACGGTTGAATAGCTTTCCATTCATGTCGTAAGACAAGGATAGGGAAGCGAAACGGTCGTTCAAGAATTCCATGTTATTGATAAGGTTGAACGTTTCCCGCTGAGTGATGTATGATAAATTGGCTTCCGGCAGAATCAACAGCGGAAAAGGAACAGTATTCCATTCTGCACCTGCTTTTAAGCTACAATCTATTTTTCCCCAGGATGCGGGAAGCCAAAGACGTTTCCATACACTGGCTTCCGTGCGGTTGAAATTGTATTCTCCGCCCAATACCCCTTTAAATCCCATTGCATGAGTCAGCGTAAAGATAGGAGCATCCAGCGATACCGGCACGCGGCGCTGTTTGGAATTGACAAATGATTCACCCGGAGCATAGCGCAATGTCAGGCTTGCTTCGGTGGTCGTAACGTCATGCACACGTGTTTGTGCAGCATCGTTGCGCAGATATTCCAGTTTTCCGGTAGGTTCGTCGTTACGGTGGCGGAGCATCGCTTTCACTCCGAAACCTGTAAGCGTTTCGAGTTCATAGTTGACGGTCGCGTCACGCATATAAGACATTTGGTCTACCGTTGTCGTTTTTAGTGACAGGAAGATATTATCCTTGTCTGTAAACAGGAATTTGTCCATTGGCGACATTACATCATAACTGTAAGTTGCCGAAATATAATGTTTCGGGAATTCCCAGACTACATAATCACGCTTGTTGAACGAATAAGTCAGCGTACCGCTATATTTCCACCGCTCGTCTTTCAGACCGTATGCACCGTAACCGCTCAAGAACCAATGCTTGTCGAAATGCGCCGTAGTCATACCGCTCAACCGGAAACGGGTTCCGTCGATGTAGTTGCTCGAAATCATGGTGTTGATAGGCCCGATGTCTACTTTGCTCGGACGTCCCTTGCTTCCTGTTTCCACAAAGTTCTCAATCAGGGCTTTAGCTCCGAAGATGATGTACTTGAATCCCGGAATCTGTTCGAGACGGTTGACGAATATATCCATCGTACTTTCTTTCTTTGTCAGCGGCACCTGGCGGACACTTGCCCAGTATTCATCGCTTTTTGAAAGCATATCCGCTTCCTTTATCACGCTTCCTTTCAACCGGAAAAGCCGTTGCTCGATAGGGTCGAACTTGTAATCGCTGTATTTAGTGATTCGTTCCACCTGCAGTCCGCCTGCCGTTTTGTTGGAATTCCATGAAAGGTCTACGGTCATATTGTCGTCGGACAATACCCAGTTGCCGTTTGGCAGCTGTTCGTACTGCTGCACGATGTCCATACGGTTGACGAAGTTTACTCCGGTCTTTTTGGGCAGGTTCATCGTACATTTCTGTACGGCATACGTAGAATCGTTCAGTACGTACAGATGTCCGGTAAATCCGAAATCCTGCGAATTCTGTGGAACGAAAGTCAGGTGCACGCATTCGCGCTTGTCCACCATCAATGTGTCCATCAGATAATACTTATAAAAAGAAATGGCGTTACTGCCGATAGGGCTTACGAAACGTTGTTGGAGCAGGCGAATGTCATCATCGTAAATATTAATATCAGCAAAGACATCCTTCAAGACTGTGCCGAGCATATCTCCCGTTGAGAAAAATTCTTCGATACCGTTGGAGTTCTTTCCTTTGATAATGGTTTTCTTGCTTTCGGGGTCTTTGCGATAGATGGTCTGCGAAGCCGTCTCCTGTACGGAAATCGGAAGAATCAACTTATTCGTTGTTTCCGACACTTCCACCTGGTCTTTGAGGAAGGCATATTTCTTGTAGATGCCTTTTTCGAGTTTCTCCGGCGTGAGGTCGTTGATAGACATTTTCATCTTCTCGTACTTGTCGTACTGATAATAGTCGTTCACTTCGAGGACTTGCGCCTTCTTGTGCTCGATGACCTTCTTCATGAATTCGACTGCCGGATTGTTCTTACGGGAGTATTTTTCTTTCTTGGGTTTTACGACAACTTCATTCAGGAGTACATTATCCGGAGCCAACTGAACGTTGACGGTCTGATTGGCATAGTGGACTTTAACTGTCTTGCTGATATAGCCGACAGCAGAGAATACAAGCGTTCCACCGTTTCTGCGGGCATCGAGGTTATATTCTCCGTCGATATTGGTGATAGTACCCATATCTCTTTTTTCCTGATAATAGACGGAAATATACATCAATGGTTCATGTGTCACTGAATCAGTAACTACCCCTTTAATTTGCTGTGCAAACGCATTTGAAGCTGCCAATACAAGTAAGAGCAGTATAAGTATTTTGTTATATCGTTGTCTCATAACGTTCGTAGTAGGGTGCAAAGTTAACAAATAACTCTCAGTGTGAGAGAATATATAACTTTTTTTACCCATCGTTTTTGGTTGTTTACAAGCGTATATTGCCCAATGCTCAAATAAGTTAGCCTTGGTCATATATATTTAACAACTAGTTCCTGATTTAGTTTCATCCGTTGAAACTATTTGTTTCACCTATTGAAACTGTTTGTTTCAAGTAATGAAACACTTTGTTTCTCGGTGTGAAACACTTTGTTTCAAGGCATGTTGAAACAACTTGCCCTACACTTGACAGCATAGGGCAAGTAAGGTGATTGTTATTTGCTTGATAGAATCTGTACGATACGCTCTGCGGTCCGTCCGTCCCAACGTTCGGGGAGTTCACCGCGCTTCCATTCGCCTTTCATCAGTGTGTCCATTGCTTTGGCGAGCAGAGCCGGGTCTTCTCCGACAAGCTCGTTGGTTCCCATGCGCCATGTCTCGGGATGCTCGGCGTACGTATTGAGAGTAATGCAAGGGATACCCAGGAAAGTTGCTTCTTCGGCGACATTGCCGGAGT
Source organism: Bacteroides acidifaciens (assembly GCF_903181435.1). Taxonomy (NCBI): domain Bacteria; kingdom Pseudomonadati; phylum Bacteroidota; class Bacteroidia; order Bacteroidales; family Bacteroidaceae; genus Bacteroides; species Bacteroides acidifaciens. The sequence continues at coordinate 1,803,699 of NZ_CAEUHO010000001.1, read as the reverse complement.
CGGTGACAATCCCTTTCGCCTTATTAATCAGATAACCGAAGAATAGGTAATTCTGTGGTGGCATGATATGCAAGTTAGGGGCTTCGATGCCCAGTTCCTTAATCGCGTTGCGTACATACGTGTGCAATGGCGCTACGATAGGCATGCCGGCAGATTTCTCAATCAATGTTTCCATCAGTTGCCGCAGATTCTCTTTGTCATTGAGCAAGACGCGACGGTTGAGGGTGAGCAGGAGATAATTGCCTTCCTGGAGTCCCAATACGGAGAACCATATCGGTTTGAGTAGCCGGTTGCGGTTGTAACGGATAGCATCTATGAGGATGTTGCCTACATAATATACATTTTCGCTTTCCGTACCCGTCTGATTCAGATTACGGTTGGCGACCATGCCGGCTGTGAACAAGTAGTCGGACAGTCCGTCCGTAATCATGCGGTTCACTTCTTTCGGCATCTTCATGTCGAAAGAGCGGGTTCCGGCCACAAGGTGCGCCACCTTGATTCCTTGTTTCTTGGCAACGATAGCGCAACTCATCGTTGCGGTGAGGTCGTCCACAACAAGAACAACGTGTGCAGGGTTCTCGGTCAGCTCCTGTTCGAACGCTACCATGATTCCTGCTGTCAAACTCGTTGGATTACTGCTTTCCACTCCCAGATATACATCGGGAGCCTTCATGTCGAGGTCCGAAAAGAGAGAAGCGTCCAGACTCGTATCCTCTTTTCTGCCCGTGTAGACCAGTCGGTAGGAGATACTTTTACCCAGCGCCCGTGCGGCTTCAATAGCGCGTGTAATGGGAGCTATCTTCATGAAATTGGGGCGTGCCCCGGCAACAATTGTTATTTTCATCTTGTTTCTATCATATTCGGTTTAATTCGTGAAGCAAATGTACATTTTCTTACGGAATTTATTTGTTACTTTGCATACAAAATAACAAATATATGCCCACATTCGTTCAAATTCTTGATTTTATAGGCACATTTGCCTTTGCAATTAGTGGTATCCGGCTGGCTTCGGCGAAGCGTTTCGACTGGTTCGGAGCCTATGTTGTCGGACTTGCCACGGCTATCGGTGGCGGTACTATCCGTGATGTCCTGCTTGATGTTACCCCCGGGTGGATGACAGACCCCATTTATCTGATTTGTACGGGGCTGGCTCTGGTGTGGGTTATCTGCTTCGGACGTTGGCTTATCCGGCTCAACAATACATTTTTTATTTTCGACAGTATCGGGCTGGCATTGTTCACTGTGGTAGGTGTGGGCAAGAGCATTGCCTTGGGGTATCCTTTCTGGGTGGCAATCATTATGGGCAGTATCACGGGAGCGGCAGGCGGCGTGATGCGTGATGTCTTTATCAATGAAATCCCCTTGATATTCCGAAAAGAAATTTATGCAATGGCTTGTGTGGTAGGTGGTATTGCCTACTGGCTTTGCGATGTCGCGGGACTTGAGCCATACGGATGCCAGCTAACCGGCGGGTCGGCTGTATTCCTGACCCGCATCCTGGCTGTAAAATATCACATCTGCCTGCCTATATTAAAAGGTGGCGATGAGATAAAAGAGGAGATAAAAGAAGAGTGACGACAACCCTTATTCGTCTTTCATATCCAACTCTCCCTGAAAACTGATGGATTGCCGGTTCTGCATGTTTACATCAATGCTTGCTGAACCGTTAGGATACACTTTTACCCTGAATTCATATCTGTCTTCGGGATTCCGGGCGATGAATTGGATGACGGCATTTCCTTTCTTATCCATTTTCATTGTATATTCTTTGAGGGGTGCTCTGAAATTCAGTCCGTCCCCGCCACCATAAGGGATGCTGTAAGCCCGTCCGAAATAAGGCAGGTAGGAGATGACCGAATCATTTCTGATTTCCAGTGAGTAGGGAGATGTCAGTGGGACGGAACGTCCGCGCATCGGCAGGGCGGTCTGTACATCTATTTTGTAATTTTCGGATGCGATGAGTTTCGTCACAGCTTCTTTCTTCTGTTCCTTCTTTTCTTTTTTACTTTGAGCTGAAAGGGTAGGGAGTCCTACTAGCAAGGCTAGTAACAACATTAGGATTTGTTTCTTCGTTTTCATATCAGTTGCATTTAGGTTGATATATATATAACAACCAAATATACGAAAAAGTCAGGAACTCTTCTCTTTTCTTTAATGAAAATTAAACAGAAATCCTGACCTTCACTTTATTATATAATAAGAACTTAGAACTGTTCCAGTATCTCAATCGTCATCGTCTTTTAATTTATTAGGTTAATGTTAACCAAAAGTAATCTATTTGATTCTTTTAAGCAAATGAATGGGAGCTTTTTCTTCAAATACCACCCAAAAACTATCAGAAACCACCCGAAAACTATCATTTGATAGAAATAACCCCTAAGAAATGATTGAAATCCCCCTATATGAGACGCAAAATACCCTTAAACTTGTAACCGACGAGAAAAACGAAATATTAACCATAAAACCCTTAAAGTATGAAAAGTTTAAGTTTCAGAAAAGATTTAATTGGAGTTCAAGAGGAGTTGCTTCGTTTCGCTTATAAACTGACGGCCAATCGTGAAGAAGCGAATGATTTGTTGCAGGAAACATCTTTAAAAGCCTTGGATAACGAGGATAAATTTGCTCCAGATACAAATTTCAAGGGATGGATGTATACTATCATGCGTAACATCTTTATTAATAACTACCGGAAAATAGTCCGTGACCAGACTTTCGTAGACCCCACCGATAATTATTACCACTTGAACCTGCCGCAGGATTCAGGACTTGAAAGCACGGAGGGTGCTTATGACTTGAAAGAAATGCACCGTATTGTCAATGCGTTGCCCAAAGAGTATAAAGTGCCTTTCTCCATGCACGTGTCCGGCTTTAAATACCGCGAAATCGCAGAGAAATTAGGTTTGCCATTAGGAACAGTGAAGAGTCGCATTTTCTTCACGCGCCAACGTTTACAACAAGAACTGAAGGACTTCGTATAAATGAGGATAACACATACAAACTAGTTTATTGACATGAAAGGAGCAAAAGGATAGATTCCCATTGCTCCTTCTTTTTTCTATATAAATAGTCACGATATCTGCTTACCGTTTCTTCTTTTTCTTGCTTTTCTTTTCTGTAGTTTTCTCTTCCGGCGGGAACTTGGGAACCAAGTTCATCAACCGTAATATCTGTTTTTGCCGTTTTAGTATGTAGGGCGAAGGCTTCGCCGAGTTAAACCGTATCGGATTGGGAAGGGTAGCAGCTATGAGGGCGCATTGCCCTTTCGTTAGTTTGGCGGCTGTCGTGCCGAATTTGTTTGTTGCGGCAGCTTGCGCTCCGTAGATGCCATTTCCCATTTCAATAGAGTTGAGATAGACTTCCATGATTCGTTCTTTCGACCAGAATGTTTCGATAAGGAACGTGAAATAAACTTCGAGTCCTTTCCGTACCCACGAAGATTGCGGCCATAAAAAGACATTCTTGGCTGTCTGCTGACTGATGGTGCTTGCACCCCGTTTCCGTTTGCGTGTTTCATTCTCTTTCATCGCTTTTTGGATTTCTACGAAATCGAATCCGCAGTGCCCGGCAAAGCGGTTGTCTTCAGAAGCGATGACTGCCATCGGCAGACTGGGAGATATCTTATCAAAAGAAACCCACGTGTGTTTCCACGTGGGTTTATCTCCTGAGAAAATCTGCTGAACGCTTCGGATGACCATCAACGGAGTGATATAAACCGGCATAAACCGATAGATTATGACCGTCAGCAAGGTCGATGCAAAGAAGAATATCAGCAGGTTTCGCGTATAACGCAGTAATTTTTTAATTAGAAGCTGCTTGTGCATCTCTAATCATCTGTTCGCTAGCGTACATGTAAACTTCTACACGGCGGTTCTGTTCGCGTCCGGCTGCAGTGTCATTGCTTGCAACAGGGTCGCTTTCGCCCATTCCTTGTACACCTTTAATCTGGTTGGGAGAAACACCGCAACTCAGCAGGTAGCTGGATACGCTCTGTGCACGTTCTTGTGACAGGTTCAGGTTCTTTTGCTGGCTTTGTGCAGCAGTACTGTTCTTCCAACCTTGATTGTCGGTATATCCATAAATGGATACGTCCATGTCGCGGTTTTGGTTGAGCACATTATTGGCAAATTTGCTTAAAGCAGACTTAGCGGCAGCACTCAGATTTGCATTGCCTGTTGTGAAAAGAATTCCTGAATCGAATGTGACTTTTACGGCTTGCAGTCCGTTGTTGTCCGTTATCTGTTCTACTTGTGCTCCTTCAATTTGTTTTGCTTCTGCTGCTGCCTTATCCATCTTTTTGCCGATAAGAGCACCAGTTCCCGCACCTACTGCCGTACCAATGGCAGCACCGATAGCGGCACCTTTGCCTTTGCCGATAACACCACCGAGGATTGCACCTAGTGCAGCACCCGAACCACCGCCGATAGCAGCACCTTTACCAGTGTTGTTCATACTTCCACAGCTCCCAAATATCATGGCAATACTCATGAAGAGAACCATAAATTTCATCTTGTTCATAATGTTGACGTTTTTTATTGGTTAATAAAATACAGTTTTATACGAATTATATCGTATAATAAATAACACCGCAAATATACATATTATTTGGCAAGCATGTACTTTTTAAGTTAAAATAACTCGGATGATGCTTTTTGCGCGTAAATAAGGAGGGATATCAAAACTATCCTTTAGCTGCACTGGGGATACTCAAGCACTTTTTCCTGATTATGACAAACCAGCTTAAAAGAATCAGCCCCTTGGCAACGGTCGTGATGCATACTGCCCACCAAATGCCTTCTACTCCCATGCCCATCCGTACAAACAGGATGGCAAGCGGGATACGCATATAATTGCAGACGATACTGATAACGGCAGGCGGTATCGTGCGTCCGATGCCATAGAATACTCCCTGCATGGTGATTTCGAGCATCATGAAGAGTTGTGAATATCCGTCGATACGCAAGAACACACCACCGGCTTCATACGCAGCCTGTTCGGGGACAAAAATAGAAAATACCTCATTCCCGAAGAAAACGAAAAGCAGTGTGCAGAGCGTTCCGAAAATACCTGTCATCCATAAGGTCGTGTGCCAGGCTCTGAGCACTCGTTCGATTCGCCCTGCCGCATAGTTTTGGGCGATAAAGGCGCTTAGTGCAGTGGAGAACCCTTGCGAAGTGTTCCAAGTGATAGCTTCTATCTGTCCGCCGGTAGTGAAAGTCATAAGTCCGATATGTCCGCCTTGTTCAGAAGCTGTGCGGCAAAGGAACATGTTTACGAAAGCAAACAAGGTGTTTAAAGTAGCTACGGGCAATCCCAGCTTTAAAATTCTGTGCGTATATTTTTTCTTCAGGCGGGTGAAGAATGGAAAACCACCCAATAAAGCATCCCTGTGGCGTAACTGATAGACGAAAATAAGAAAGACGCTCGCTTCCGAAATCCAGGTCGCATAAGCTGCACCGTTTGTCCCCAGTCCGAATCCGAATATGAACAGGGGGTCGAGGATTATATTCAGCACCAATCCCGTACCACTTATGAAAAAGGGAACTTTGCTGCGTCCTGCTGCATTGTAGATTCCGGTGAAGGCAGCGGAGAGGAATATGAACGGTAATCCGGTTGAAACAATTCGTAGGTATTGTACGGCATTGGCGGTAATATGCTCCTCAAGCTCATATATACGCATGATAGGGTCTGCGAAAATGAAAAGCAATCCGCCCCAGCACAAGGAAATAATCAAAGCGATTGTGATATTGTGGGATGCGAAGTTTCGGGCGTCTTCCTGGTTCTGCGCACCGATAGACTGTCCGACGCTTACTTCGGAACCTACCTTGTTTAATAAAGAGATGGAGCCGGACATCCATGTCAGAATCCCGACAGAACCGATGGCGGCTACGGCTTCGCTTCCCAACCGTCCCACCCATGCCATGTCCGTAAGGCTATACGCCATTTGGATAAATGAGGTTGCCATGATTGGCATTGCCAGATTGAACAGTTGGCGATTGATAGGACCTTGTGTGAGATTCTTTATTCCTTGCATATAAATTTTATAATCAAAATGGGGTGCAAAGATACACAAAATTACTATCTTCGCGCGTCTAAATTATTAATTAAACAAAGTACATAGATACTATGAAACTGAAAATTTCTACTATTTTTCTTCTTTTGTTCCTCTTGGTTGCTGGTTCCCGGGTCGTAGCCCAGAATGCTCCGAACCCTTTTGATATTGAACAGCCTTCACTGCGTGTATTTCTTCCTGCGCCGGAATTGGCGACAGGTCGTGCCGTGGTAGCTTGTCCGGGGGGTGGATATTCGCATTTGGCTGTTGACCACGAAGGGTATGACTGGGCGCCGTATTTCAACAAACAAGGTATCGCGCTGATTGTTCTCAAATACCGTATGCCGAAAGGTGACCGCGCATTGCCTATCTCGGATGCCGAAGCTGCCATGAAGATTGTACGTGACAGTGCAGATGTTTGGAATTTGAATCCGAACGACATCGGTATCATGGGGTCTTCTGCTGGCGGTCATCTTGCATCGACCATCGCTACCCACGCCAAGCCCGAACTTCGCCCGAACTTCCAGATTCTGTTCTATCCGGTGATTACGATGGATAAATCATATACTCACATGGGTTCACGCAACAACCTTTTGGGTAAAGACGCTTCTGACGAATTGGTAACTGAATATTCTAACGAAAAACAGGTGACCAAAGAGACACCTCGTGCTTTTATCGTTTATAGTGATGATGACAAGGTAGTTCTACCTGCTAACGGTGTGAATTATTATCTGGCTCTGAACAAGCATAAAGTTCCTGCTGTTCTCCATATCTATCCTTCCGGCGGACATGGATGGGGGATTCGTGAGAGCTTTCTTTATAAGAACGAAATGCTGAACGAGCTGACTTCCTGGTTGCATAGCTTCAAAGTTCCTCATAAAGATGCGATTCGTGTTGCTTGCATCGGCAATAGCATTACCTATGGAGCCCGCATCAAGAACCGCAACCGCGACAGTTATCCTGCCGTCTTGGGACGCATGATGGGAGACGCATATTGGGTGAAGAATTTCGGAGTAAGTGGCCGCACCTTATTAAATAAAGGCGACCGTCCTTATATGAATGAAAAAGCCTATCAGGATGCATTGGCTTTCAACCCCAATATCGTAGTCATCAAACTTGGAACGAACGACAGCAAATCATTCAACTGGAAGTATAAGGCAGACTTTACAAAAGACCTGCAAACAATGGTAGATGCTTTCAAAGCTCTGCCGGCCCAACCTAAAATTTATCTCTGTTATCCTTCCAAAGCTTATCAGACCGGTGACAAAATTAACGATGATATTATTTCCAAAGAAATCATTCCGATGATAAGGAAGGTTGCCAAGAAAAATAACCTGTCGGTTATCGACCTTCACACTGCAATGGACGGAATCCCCCAGCTTTTCCCGGACAAGATTCATCCGAACGAAGCGGGAGCTGAAATAATGGCAAAAACCGTTTTCCAGGCTTTGAAAAAGTAAAACGAAATACGATAATCACAAAAAGTTCCGGCTGTAATGTTCTCTTTCCGAGAGTATTACAGCCGGATTTTTTTGTGTTTAATGACGCATAATCTTCTTATAATATATCGAACTGACGTTAAAATAATCTTTTTCCGCTTGATTTTATCTGATTATTGCTACTTTTGTACATAATGCTCCGGAAGGCTATTGAGTCATTTCAAAGGAAGGTCCATATTCTTGGTTATATTGAAGGGGCTGGATTGGAGTTTCAAACGATAAAGAATGGAAAAAGACATGGGAACGGAAGGAATACAGGATAAATATGTAAATCCATATACCGATTTCGGATTCAAGTTGCTTTTTGGTACGGCAATGAATAAGGAATTGTTGATCAGTTTTTTGAATGCACTCTTATTCAAGGAGGAGGTAATCAAGGATGTCACTTATCTTAATGCTGAACATCTTGGGACACAGGAATATGACCGTCGTGCTGTATTTGATGTATATTGTGAGAATGAGAAGGGCGAGAAGTTCCTGGTTGAGATGCAGCGTGGCGAGCAGCAGTTCTTCAGGGACCGCAGTGTCTTTTATTCCACTTTCCCCATTCGTGAGCAGGCCAAACGCGGGGAATGGGATTATGAGCTGAAGGCTGTTTATGTGGTGGGTATCTTGAATTTCTCCTTTGATAATTCTGATGAGGAGTATTTCCATCATGAGGTGAAACTTGTAGACCTTTATACACACAAGGTATTCTATGACAAGCTTACCTTTGTTTACCTTGAAATGCCTAAATTTAATAAGACCGAGGATGAGTTGGAGAGCATGTTTGACAAGTGGTTGTTTGTCCTGCGTAATCTTGCCTCTCTGCTTGAACGTCCCAAAGCATTGCAGAACAGAGTTTTCGACCGCCTTTTTGAAACTGCCGAGATAGCAAAGTTTACCAAGACTGAATTGAGTGAGTATTGGGATAGTTTGAAAAATTTCCGTGATTGGTATAGTGTTATATCTACGGCAGAAAAGAAAGGTAGGGAAGAAGGTAGGGAAGAAGGAGAGAAAAAGAAAGCCATAGAAGTAGCTCGTTACTTAAAGTCATCAGGAACTTCAATAGAATTAATTATCGGAGCAACCGGCTTATCTAACGAGGAAATAGAAAAGTTATAATGTAAATCTTGAATATGTTATTTGTGAAGGGAATATGCGTATGATTACTGTGTATTCCCTTTTTTATTGCTATTCGGGCAGAGATGATGGGAATGAAGTGAGGGATTTTAAAGTAATTTGTTGAGAGGAGAGGACAGGTTGAGTTGAAGTAATATAAATAGGATCAGTCCTAAAAAACTGTGGGCATAATATTTTGAAAAAATTCCAATATTGCAATGTAAGAATACAGATTCTTTTGCCGTATTCTGCGTAAAAAGAGGAGGTGGGTAGAAACTAAAAATCCCCGATAGTTATTGACTATCAGGGATTTTCTTCGATTTTAATCTTTGATTGGTGATCCGCCTGGGATTCTCCTAAGAGAGTTACCACGCTGATATTTAAAACTTTATATTTCTTGCTTCAAGCATATCCCATGAATTATCCCACTAAATTTCTACGTGCTTTTGCGGTAGTTTGCTCATGGAGAATACTGGGGGCAAAGTTATTTGTTTTTATTGTATTAGCAAATAAAAATATAAAATCTATTCTTCATCTCTAAAGAAAAGCTTATAGAAATTTAATTTGCGATGTTCATCGAAACCTTTCTCTAAATATCTAATATCACCATCTATTGTTATTTTGAAGTTTTTATCTAATTTGATTATGTTTTTAATGCTTCTTGATTGTTTCTTAGTCGCATTTTCTGAAATTGTAAAATCATCCGCAATTACAACTTCTCTTTCTTCTTCAAATGTTTTCTTGTAGCTTTGAAATTCATCTCTAAGACTTTGTTCCTGAATTATTTGGTTAGAGAACTCGTCTATATCAAAGAAATCGTTTTTCTCAAAAAACGATACAGCTTTATTAAGTATATCTGCTTTTTGTACATTATCTATATTTTTGTTTTTAGACACAAAATTTTTGCATAATGAAATAATATTGTTAGTATAATAATATTCATCATTTCTCTGCTTTACATGCAAAAATTCATCTTTCCAATAACGAGCTTCTGAACCTTTACTGGAATTATCAACGATACCAACTAAAAAACCTTTCTCTCTCTCTAAATTAAAGATCAAACATCCCTTGTCCAATTTATTAATATTAATACCAAAATCACTATTAATTTCAAAATCATCCCCTGTAGAAAAAACTCTTAGATAGGTTTCTTTGGTTTCAGATTTAAAAATTCCAACTCCATCTGTTAATTGACCATCTATTACACAGTCTTTAAAATATGCAATATAAAGCTCTCCTCCATTAATTTTAGGATGCATAGACTTATTATATAGGTGCTTTGCTATATTTTTAGATTGTTGTAGAATAGAATCTTTGTTGTCAAATATATTGCTTGCATATACGAAAATCTCATTTAAATTGAGATCAGAATCATGAAATAGGTTATAATACTCATTGCTCTTGAAATTAGCAAAAAAATAATTAACAAGCAACTTACTGATATTCTCATTTACACACAATGGTGATTTTGAAAAGATTACGCCTTCCTCTTCTACTTTATTACCTACTTTATGTAAGCATATCTTGTCTAAAATAACATTATCTATATGTATCATACTATTTTTTTGTAATTACAAAATAAAAATCCAAAATCAATCTCAAAGTCATTAATATACAATGAATCAATAAAAATACATTAAATGAGAATAATATTTTCCCGACTAAGAAAGTAGTTGAGAAAAATATTGGATAAATCATGCCAATCAACAGTAAAAAGCCTTCTACTACAACTATATAAGTGAAATTAATAGTAATAGCTCTATATAATGAAACAGGTTCAGAACCTAACTTTACTTTTTCTATATAACTATTTCGAGCTTTTTCTATATTTGCTCCTTCGGAAGTTAGGAATATAGCAAATACAGAAATTGTAAAACCTAATAGAATGCCAATGACTGAAAGAATATCACTCTGAATAGCATCAACAACGCTATAGAAGCGGCATGAATCCGAATACAAAAAAACAATAATACTTACAATCAGTGGAATAATAACATTCACTAAGAAAATCCTTTTTTCACGTGTCCTTAGAAAATCTATAAAAAGTAATATATACTCCATAATTTACAAAGGCAGAATTAAAGATTTAAGAAAACGATATATTTCCATAGTTTGCACTTGACCTGTTGATTCATTTATAGACACCTTAATAGGTTCTATTTTTTTCCATAAAAGTTGTATCAATAAATGTATCTTTGTCATTTTCGTTTTTTCCATAAATTCTTATTTTGGAAACCTCTTGTGCATTATTCTTCTTTTGTCTATTCAAGCGATTAAAAATATCAATACCTACTTCTTTTGCACTTTTATTTCTTTCCGCTTTTAAAGTCAATTTAACTTGGTCTTGTATAGCTGACGTTCTTTCTGAAAACTGAAGAGCGCGACTTCCTAATAATGATTTATTGAAGAAGACATCAATAGATGTTGCTCGTTTTAACTTTTCAAGCTCTGATATAAAATTATCACGAGCTATTTTTGTATATTCTACCGTAAAATTCTTCGTTTTTTTCTTTTTCTTCAAATATTCCCGTGTAAATTGATTTAAATAGCTTATGATATTATTGACTGATACACCATTTCCATTAACTTCTACCAATAAGAAAACCTCATCATTTGTTATTTTTATTGCAAAATGTGTTTTTTCTTTTTCTCCTTCTGTTTGTTTTTTAGGACTCTCTCGTTCTTCGTCTGTTTCCGTATCCCAATAGGGGGGACGATATTTATATGCAGCACTTTTAAATAGCCCTGTTATCAAGATAGAAGAATCTTTAGAATCTTGCTTCATACTAAATGACTCCAAAGAACAAGCTTTGTTACTTTTCAACTTTAAAGATCTTCTTTTGCGCCCATCAATGTAATTAAATACTTCTTTTATTTCATAAAAAGGAATTAATCCTTCTAATCCGTCAGCATTATTAGCCCACATATCTTTTACTAAAGTGTAAAAAGCAATTTTTCGTTCTTTGTCCATTGTGTATCAGTTTTAAGTATGCACAAAAATAACAAAAAAACTATTACGTTATGCGATGATCCAAAGAATTTTGTATAAAGTGAGGTTGAAAATATTAAAATTTGCAGAGGTATGCAAAAATGTAGCTTTTGCAGGATACAAAAGCAGTTTATAATTTGCGATATTTCTTCTTTCTCTTTTGGGATATAGGTATTTGTTCTTCTGGAACATTTGAATTAATTAATAAGTTAGCCCCAAATGGAACTAAGGAGACGAGAGAATCAGGAGAAAAATAGTTTTCTTGATTATTAGATCGGTGGGTGGGAATTCGATTATCTTTTTCTTTATCAATATTATTGCCTGTATTGCAAGATGTATGGTCTATTTCCTTGCTTTCAAGCTTGATAGAAAATAAGTTTTCTTGATTGCTATCTTGATCGATTGCTGTTTTTTTATCATTGGATTGAAGTTCTTGTCCTTGCAAATTGAGCCTTTCAAATATAGTGTCGTTCTTCATAGTGTTGCAATAGTCGAATGATTCTACTAGTTGACGTTTATAATCAAACAGTTTATCAAAGCCCTGTTCCGCCTGTTGGAATAGGTTCACACGGTCAAAACCTCCTGTTACTGTTCCTTTCTTGGTATTCTTATGATTGGTGAGCGGTGATAGCTTCTTTTTGTTAGCTTGGTCTTTCCGGCTCACAATCAAATGACAGTGGATATTCAGCTTGTTGTCGGAACGACTACGGTCGAAATGAATCTTGCCGTAAAACTTTATATCTGCTTCGGATAGCCCTTTGTTGAAATTATTGGCATATTCAGGAATGAATACTTCCCTGATATACCGCTTCATCGCTTCGGCTTTCTCTTGCTCGGTGTTCCCCATTGCCCGAAGTTCACTTTCCGATGGGCTGATATGGATAGCGTAAAACTTAGCATCCGTTTTTAGGAGTTGCCCGATATTGCCGTCTATATCCTTAATAACCTTTGATTTATAGATATTATCATCCATCAGGTTGAAAAAGCCATCGGTATAGATTCCTTTCTCCATCCGCTCCAAATCCTCATGCTCCATGTAAGAGACTAATTGTCGGCTACTTCCTGCATTGTTATATGTTCCACCCGATGGCGGGGCAAAATCTATATGCATGGCTCTATGTGTTTATCAGATTGCTGATTTCAGACTTTAGGTTCTCTTTCTTCTTACTATCCGTCACACCGCAAGCAGATAGTTCTGAATGGAGTTGTATCAGTTGAAGTAACCTTTTATAATCTCGTTGATGTATCTGGTAGAGTGCGTTAATCTTTTTGGATTGGTTGTTTATTACATCAGCATGATTGCCGAACTGCTCACTTAGCTTTTTAAGCACGGTTGTTTGTCTCTCCTGACTGGCTTCCAATTGGGAGAGAATTAGAGTTTCCAAAGTTTTGCCAATAGCATCGAAACGCAAAGCAATAGAATTTGTAACCCGTATCATGGGATTCAGTTGTTCTTCCTCGTAGTGACGGATGAACCGGATAATATCATCCTGTCTCTTATTTATTTTCGCCAGTTCTGATTTTACGGATTCAGGTGTTTCGGATGGGTTGATATGCGCCTTATCTATATACCCGAACGCCAGTTTTACAACTTCACTCTTTTTCAGTGAATAGCGTTTGCATATCTTCTCTACCAAAGCTGCCGTTTCCTTGTCTATGGAAATGGTAGTGAATATCGTTTTTCGACTGCTGTTTGGCATGGTAATTACTTTTTTATGGAAATATGAATAGATAAATACCTGATAATAAGCATTGCAAAGAAAATGCTTATTACAGGTGTCATTACAGCGTGTTCTTGTAACACGCTAAAGCCGAAGGCTTTGCCCCGCAGGGCAAGAGGGAAGAACAGGACTTGTCCAGTTCCCTCTTGCTCGATTTAGTGAAACCGGCTGAACCGATAGGTGAAGCGGTTTCTGTTAAATCGGGGTGGTAACACAATGTGATAGCTTAAACACAAGCTTCTTTCCTTTGCTGCATTTTGCTGTCAAGGTTTGTTTTCTAATTGATTGGCTTTTTCAAACTGTTTATAAGTTTGAAAATCGGCTCGTTCACGTACAAAAGCTCTAATATCGCTAGCCCGATAGTAGGTTTTATGCCCAATAGTAAAGTAGGGGAGCTTACCTTTTAGTCGATAGCGTTGTAAAGTTCTGAAAGACACTTTTAATAGAAATGCTAAATCCTGATTATCAAGTAATCGTTCATTTTCTTCTAATACCTGATCGGTATTGATAAGGGATTTTAAGTCTTGTCCTATCTCAGTGAGTTTCTTAGATAGCTTCTCCATCCATTTATCGAAGTTCTCGTTGTCTATATACATTTTGCTTCATTTTTAGTTTAACATTATTGTTCTCAATCGATTGATGAAGCAAAATTCAGTAAAACAATGTAACAGAAAAAGAGGAGTAGTTACCTACTCCCCGAAAAGAGAATTTCAAATCTCTGGAAATTAATAGTTTACACAAGTGTCTTTTTTGATCTTTATCGGTTCTTACGTTTTCGATCCTCTTTGATGATAGCATTTCGTAAGGCATCCAATGTTTTGGTAAGGTTGTACGGCTTGCGGGTAAATACTTCACCTACCTTATCGTAAATACTTCCGAATTTTAGATTGAAAAGCTGCTCAAAACCACGAGCTAAACGAACTTCTGGGGCAGGTTTTCCATCTTCGCCAACGATTTGCCCCTGTAGAAACAGAGCTAATACGATTTCTGCAATGCCAATAATCCCCAAGTCTTTTGACTTAGGGATTACATATAGGTCGGACTTGAACGCTGTAGGAATAGATAACTTAAATTGTTCTGGATGGTTAATTTTTAAGTTGATTAATTGTAGCTCGGCATCAATTGTCGATAACGCTTTGTGGACATAGAGAATTTTAAGCGCATTTTTCCCCCTGCCCACATTGATATAACTCTTTTAGGGGTACTATCTCAATACGGGTGAGATTTAGCATCCGAAAGATATAGGAATAATCTTCTGAATTGCTAATAGCGACTATGTGCTTGACAAATTCTCCATAGGCATCTTGCATTTCTGTGTTAGTAACTTCTTGTGAAGTTTTAGACAATAGCTCAAAAAACTTCATTTTCAATAACTCATTCATAAGCATAATTTTTAGATAGTGAATAATATTAATTCGTATAATCATAAATTCAATATGCTTATTTAGGTACTATACTTTTTATATCTTCGGTATTTATAGTATCAATTTTAGGAGAAACTATATTTTTGTGCTGTACCTATTATATAATATGTAAATCAGTCCGCCAGAAAGAAATATAGTTGGTAGAATAAACCAATAGTTATTACTTATTAGAAACTTGGCTATCCAAAAAGAAGGGAGAAATGAAAATACATATTGGGTACTATCTGTAATAACAAAAGGTATTATTAATCCCACCATAACTAAAGCAGATACTTTTGCAAGTGCCATACCTTCTACTTTATTCCCCGCATATGCCAAAATAATCATAGCAGCCACAACGCTTAGTATTGTAGCCAATATTGATATTATAAATGTAGTCCATAATGACATATCTGATACAGAACAAAAAGAAAGCAGTACGAAAGAAACAATGGCTGCAAATAAAACAGGAATAAGCAATCTTGATATAAGATACCCCTTCTTACCAAGTGGGGTAATTGTGATGTACCTGTTGATTTTCATGTCTGTTTCATCTAATACCACTAAGACCGAAGCGAAGCAAATCATGTAAGGACACATAATTGCAAGGAATAAATCCAATATCGGATAATATAGGCTGAAATCCTTTAGCATCGGATAATGCTGTACAATTAAAGGGAAAACAAACCTATATATTGCTGCTAATATTAGCGGGATACATATTATTGCAGATAACATACCATCTGAGAATATGTTTCTGATAAACATTTTGAAGGAAATAATATTCTGATTCATAATTATATCGTCATCATTTTTTTTACTGACAGACAAGAAAAAATATACATTGCAATACACCAAATGCTTATTGCTATTAGAGATATGACACTGATATTTCCAGACATAAGTTCTATAAGACTTATACTTGGATGTAATAGCATAGCTCCCGATTTATAGCCCATTGTATAAACAGATATGGGAGCTACAGATATTATTAAAGTGGGAACCATAATCAGCATAAAATTATTCATGGTTGAAATAAAAGCAGAAAGTGATATTCCAACCAGTGTGAATAATGCTGAACCTAACATAATTCCAACAGCAAGATGTATGTAAGAATGTTCCATGCCTGAGAACAATGCGATGAGAACTCCACTTAGCAAAGAAATTAGTCCAATGGAAATTACCTTTGACAAAATGTATGTGTGTATCGATATGGGCGAAACAGCTAATGCCTGCATTACTTTTTCGCTTTTCTCGAATAATATTATTGCTCCCATAAACATTAATCCGATCAGTACGGGATCTGAAAATATAAGGGTAGTTGTACATAGTTCTTTCCACGGCATAGGAAGAATGCGCAATACTGTAATATACATTAGTGTAAATAACGTATATAGGGCATAAAAACCATATTTGTATTGTTGCCGAATATCACCTAGTATTAAACCTTTAAGCTTCATAGTAATTTCCTCCCTGTTATTTCTGAGAATATATTGTCTAATGTTGGCTCATTGCTATGTATTGATAATAAGGCATTAGCTTGAATCAGAGATTGTAGCTTTTTATCTGTACTTATTTTGTCAAGTGCGATTGTAGTATTTAATTCTTTTTGATTCTCCAAATATGAATATGTTACTTCATTATAACGCCTTGACATGATAAGATTATGAGGAGTGTCCATAGCTTTAATGTTGCCATCAACAATAAATGCTACACGATCACAAAGTTCGGTTGCATCGTGCATATTGTGAGTAGTCAGAATGATTGTTACTCCTTTATTTTTAAGATCAAGAATAATGTTTTTCATCACTTGGGAGTTCGAAGGATCTAAACCAGATGTTGGCTCATCCAAAAATAACACTTTGGGCTGATGAATAATTGACCGGGCAAAGTTTAATCTGGATTTCATACCTTTAGAAAAACCTGCCACTTTCTTATTGGCATGTTGTGATAGTCCAACCATTTCTAATAATTGTTCGATAGGAATCAGCTTACAGTCATATAAAGAACCAAAGAATTTTAAGTTCTCCAATGCGGTGAATTTCTCATAAAAACTAGGAAATTCAAAATCGACACCAATACTCTCATAGAACTGGTCAGACTTATTTCTAATTTCATTATTATTAATAGAAACACTCCCTTTATATTTAGGGAGCATACCTATTAATATCTTTTGGAGAGTGCTTTTTCCTGCTCCAGAAGGTCCTAAGAAGCCAAATATTTCTCCGCTTCTTACTTGAAAATTCATATTCTCAATAAATGGTAGTTGAGAATAACTAAACGATAAGTTTTTTACTGTAATCATAATTTTTAAATTTTATATCGTATGACTAAAATTGTTTATATAGTCATATTGTAAATTCAAAGTATCGCTATGTAACATATTTGCACATAGTCAGTTGATATTATATAATCTTGTTGTATTGGATTAGTCTTTAAATAGTTGCTGTACTATTCCCCTAACTATAAACTTGAAAACTTCATTGTAAATATCTGTTCCAATTGTTTTCTCGTTTAGAATAGTCAAGAATGCAGCTCTTAAAGCCCCTGCAAATACTTTTGTATCAATTGATTTACTTTCTGGAATAAAATTCAGTAGTTCGTTTGCTAACATGACATCATCATCTACGTGTTTTGAAAGTACTTCTTGAGGGAGCTTTCTATTTAGATAT
This sequence comes from Bacteroides acidifaciens, assembly GCF_903181435.1. Lineage (NCBI taxonomy): Bacteria > Pseudomonadati > Bacteroidota > Bacteroidia > Bacteroidales > Bacteroidaceae > Bacteroides > Bacteroides acidifaciens. The sequence goes on along the minus strand of NZ_CAEUHO010000001.1, from coordinate 1,786,265 downwards.
TCCACATCACTATTAACGAAGATAGATACAAAGTATGGTTTGTTGTTGATTAGCAAATCAGATATAATATCTGTCAATGTATCAACCGTAATATTATTGGTATGCTTATTTATGGCATTAAGAAATTCTTTTTCCAATTTCTTATGATAGTCTATTATTGTATCGAAAAAAAGAAGTTCTTTTGATGTATAGAATAGATAAAATGCTCCTTTAGAAATATTGGCATATTTAACAAGCTCATCTACAGAAGTTTTACGTACCCCTTGTTGCTGGATAAATAGCAAAGCTCCTTCTTTGAGTTTATCCTTTATAAGTTTTCTTTCGTTGTCATCAAATGCTTTTGCCATACCGTGTGACTATTTTGTTATTATTGGTCACTGCAAACATAAGCGTTATTTTTGAATTGACAAAGAAATATCGGTTTATTTTTCTTTGTTTCTATATGATCTGCCTAAATCAATGAGTATTTCGTCTATAAATCATTGTATTATGTTGCCACGATAAGTACATATTAAGTCATTAAGAACTTTACTTCGCCACTTTCGGACAGTTTTGAAAACGGCTCATGATTCTTCTTTTATTTGCCGATGAAAATAAAATCGACACGTTTTATAAACCTTTTAAAATTGAAAGTATGGAAGTAGTAACTATTGAAAAGAGAACCTTTTCGTATGTCTGCGAGAGGTTCACGGAGTTTGCCAAACGGATAGAAAGTTTGTGCAGCACTCATACCCAGAAAGTCGAAAACTGGCTGGATAGTCAGGAAGTGTGCCTGTTGTTAGGCGTTAGTAAGCGAACTTTGCAGTATTACAGAAGTAGCGGAAGATTGGCTTATTCTCAAATTGGTAGTAAGATTTATTATAAGACTTCCGATATTGAAAGAATTATTGCAGACAGTGAAACGCAAAATCAATCACCCAAATACCCCACGTCTTATGAAAAGAATTAAAAAAGATTATCCGTTTTTCAACCTGTTTTCCATTGTTGGCACATGGGAAAGCATTAATCTGAATCCTACGGTTATCATCTATCGGAGCGACAAAGAGTACCTTCTTTCTATTATATATGTATCGGAAACAACCAAACAGGCTTCACCTGCTACTTATGAGATACAGCAAGATGGTAGCCAGTATTTTATTGCCTCTGCATCCAAACGGCTCTATGTAGATTATGATCCGGCAAAAGACGTACTTAACATTTCATCTTTGGGTCACTATCTGCGTAACTAACCAGCTATCTAGCCATCTTGAAATCAATATTTCAATAAAACAATCTTTCAATCATGGAACTAATAAATAAAGATACCCCACAAGTCAAAGAATTTATTTCTTCGCTCGATTCGATGCTGGATGGTATTGAATCTATAGTCAAGCATTACAAGCCTCACCTGAATGGGGAATGCTTTCTTTCTAATAATGAAGTTTCCAAGAAACTGAATGTCAGTTTGCGAACCCTGCAAGAGTGGAGAGATACAGGTCTAATCCCCTTTATCCAGATAAAAGGTAAAATCATCTATCGTCAGAGTGATATTGATAAACTGCTCCAAAGGCACTATTTTGAAAGTTGGAAAGAGTAACCTGCCAAGCCCAAAAACATTGTTTTTCGGAATTTAATTTGAATCATTGACTTTTCCAGTGAAGTATTTAGTCTGTGCAAGTCTTTAGATGAAAATACGCTCGAACATAGTGAGAGGAAGATTTTCATCTAAATCGAAGGCTCGGACTTGAACAGGCTAAATACGGAACTTATCTTTGTCAATGCTTCATATTGAGTTCTGGAAAACTTACTATAAAAGAAAAGGATTGAGAAAATGAAATTCATTTTTCCCAATCCTTTTTCAATATTAGCTACTATCTTTATTATATAGCCAATTCCGACAGGCAGCTATTTACTTTTTGCATATCCTTGAAAATATTCTGATCCAATACCCTTGCATAGTGTTTTGTTACGCTTGTATCTGCATGACCTAACATCTTAGCAACATTCTCCATACTTACGCCATTTGCAAGGCAAATGCTTGTAGCATAGCTATGACGGGCGGTATGTGTGCTAAGATTTTTATGAATTCCGCACACATCGGCAATCTCCTTCAAATAACTGTTCATGCGTTGATTACACAATACAGGTAAAAGTTTTCCGGTACACTCTGCCACATCCTTATATTTATCAAGTATAGAAGCTGCCACAGGCAGCACAGGAATGTTACACATGATTTTTGTCTTTTGCCGGTTCTTCCTTATCCAAAGTTCCCCTTTGTTGTCTTTTACCAAGTGTTCGGGTGATAAATCTTTCACATCGCTGAACGCCAAACCAGTAAAAATGCAAAAGACAAAAACGTCACGTACCTGTTCTACTCGTTTAATTGTAAACTCTTTGGCGAGAATGATTTTAATCTCGTCCATCGTCAGAAATTCAGGATCGGTTTCTTCCAATTTGAAACGGTAGTAAGCAAACGGATCTTTCTTTATCCAGTCGTTTTCCAAAGCAATACGGATAATCTTCTTTAAATTCTTCAATCGGGTAATAGCGGAGTTCTGCGCACAACCTTTTTCAATCTTCAAGAAAGCATCGAACTTAGAAATGAAGTTGGCTTCCAAGTTATTCAGGGCAATATCAGATAACTGATATTCTTTCTTAATGAATTCCTCCAAATATCGGGTAGTGGTTTCATACCGTTGAACGGTTTTACTAACAAAATCTTTGCCGATCAGCTTACGACTTTGTTCGTTGTGTTCTCTGAATACTTGCAAAAGGGTTTTGCTTTCTTCATCCACACCATAATACAGTTTTCTCACAAGATCAACGGTGATAACCTTGTCGGAAGTTTCCAGTTCCCTATAAATTTGGTGTATGCGTGAGCGTGTGATTTCTAAGTAGTGGTTCAGTTCCACCGACATACGGTCTTTTCCTTTTGAATTCTCTTTTGCTTGATTCCATAGGTTTACGGGACAACTTCTTTTGATAGAAATATCTACCATACAGCCGTTTACAGTGATTCTCATGCACACAGGTGCTTCTCCGTTCTTTAATAACTTGGCTTTTTTGATAAAGAACAAAACAGAAAATGATTTTCGAGCCATTTTTACATCGTTTTTTAAGTTACAAAACTATGTATTCTCTTCCAAAGTAAGTCTATGCAAAATACTATGAATCAGTGAGAAAGATGCAAATTCGTGGGACTTTTTCGAACTGAATTTTAGTCCCACGATTTATCCACCGATAATATGCTTGAAACGGCTATTTTTTGCTACCTGCCAGAAAAAAGAAATCCCTGATAATGTCTGATTATCAGGGATTTGCTTGATTCTTCTTGTTGTTTCAGTGATCCGCCTGGGGCTCGAACCCAGGACCCCAACATTAAAAGTGTTGTGCTCTACCTGCTGAGCTAGCGAATCAATCCTTATTTGCTTTCTTTCGAATGCGGGTGCAAAGGTAGAACATTTTTTTATAACTCCAAAAGATTTCAAACATTTTTCTTATCTTTGTGCCATTATCAACAATATACATTATTAATATATGGCTGCTGACGATAAAAAAATTATCTTCTCAATGGTGGGAGTGAGCAAAGCTTTCACTCCGAATAAGAATGTGCTAAAAGACATCTACCTGTCCTTTTTCTATGGAGCGAAAATCGGAATTATCGGTTTGAACGGTTCCGGTAAGTCTACTTTATTGAAGATTATCGCAGGTTTGGAGAAATCCTATCAAGGCGAAGTAGTATTCTCACCCGGATACTCTGTCGGTTACTTGGCGCAGGAACCTCATTTGGATGACACGAAAACAGTAAAAGAAGTAGTAATGGAAGGCGTGCAACCTATTGTTGACGCACTGACAGAATACGAAGAAATCAACCAAAAATTCGGTCTGCCGGAGTACTATGAGGACCAGGACAAAATGGACGCCCTCTTTACCCGTCAGGGCGAATTGCAAGATATTATTGACGCAACAGACGCATGGAACCTCGACAGCAAATTGGAACGTGCAATGGATGCCCTTCGTTGCCCGCCTGAAGACCAGCCGGTCGTAAATCTTTCTGGTGGTGAACGTCGCCGTGTGGCTCTTTGCCGTTTACTCTTGCAGAAACCCGACATTCTGTTGCTTGACGAGCCTACCAACCACTTGGACGCAGAATCTATCGACTGGTTGGAACAACACTTGCAGCAATACGAAGGAACAGTTATCGCCGTAACCCACGACCGTTACTTTCTCGACCACGTTGCCGGATGGATTCTTGAACTCGACCGTGGCGAAGGTATTCCCTGGAAAGGCAACTACTCTTCCTGGTTGGAACAGAAAACCAAACGTATGGAAATGGAAGAAAAAACAGTCAGCAAACGTCGTAAAACGTTGGAACGCGAGCTTGAATGGGTGCGCATGGCTCCGAAAGCTCGTCAGGCAAAAGGTAAAGCCCGTCTTAACTCCTATGATAAATTGCTGAATGAAGACGTAAAAGAGAAAGAAGAAAAACTCGAAATCTTTATCCCGAACGGTCCTCGTCTAGGTAACAAAGTGATCGAAGCCAAACATGTAGCCAAAGCCTATGGCAACAAACTTCTTTTTGACGATTTGAACTTCATGCTTCCTCCTAACGGCATTGTCGGTGTAATCGGTCCCAATGGTGCGGGAAAAACGACCTTGTTCCGCTTGATTATGGGCTTGGATACGGTAGACAAAGGCGAATTTGAAGTAGGAGAGACTGTAAAAGTAGCTTATGTAGACCAGCAACACCGTGACATCGACCCGAACAAGAGCGTTTATCAAGTCATCTCCGGCGGTAACGAACTAATCCGTATGGGTGGTCGTGACGTGAACGCCCGTGCTTACCTTTCCCGTTTCAATTTCTCCGGTGGCGACCAGGAAAAACTTTGCGGTGTCCTTTCCGGTGGTGAAAGAAACCGTCTGCACCTGGCGATGGCTTTGAAAGAAGAAGGCAACGTACTATTGCTCGATGAGCCTACTAATGACATCGACGTAAATACATTGCGTGCACTGGAAGAAGGTTTGGAAGATTTCGCAGGTTGCGCGGTAGTTATTTCCCACGACCGTTGGTTCCTCGACCGTATCTGTACACACATTCTTGCTTTCGAAGGAGACTCCAATGTATTCTACTTTGAAGGTTCTTATTCAGAGTATGAAGAAAATAAATTGAAACGTTTGGGAAATGAAGAACCGAAGCGCGTTCGTTATAGAAAACTAATGACTGACTAGGATTTGATAATAGATTGGAAGTTTATAAAAACTTTATAAATCAGAATAAAAGGCTCTGCAAGAACTCGCAGGGCTTTTTTTGTTTCTTAACGCAATAAGATGTTTATCTCTCTTAAAATTTTGTAGCAGGAATGGAACGTAGGTTTAAATAATATCAATTACCTTTGCTTGAGCAAACAATAATTAATAAACGATTTTCATTAATTAACAAAGAGAATTTTATGAGAAAACATCTAATTCATTTCCTGCTGGTGTCAGTGCCGATAGTATGTACGGCGACCTCAGCTTTTGCCCAGACAACAGTAAAAGGGCAAGTTGTTGATGTAGAGAGCGGCGAACCGTTGATTGGTGCAGCTGTTACTGTAGAAGGGACTTCTCAAGGTAGTGTTACCGATATTGATGGTAATTTTGTTCAAAAAGTTGGGAATAACGCAACTTTGGTCTTTAAGTATTTAGGATATAAAGATGTAACGAAGAAAATAAGCCAAAGAGGAACGGTAAATTTAGGAGTTATTCGTATGGAACCTGACGCAGTGATGCTGAAAGACGTTACAATTACTTCTTCTGTAGCCGTTGCACGTAAGACTCCAATAGCAGTTTCTACTCTCGAACCTACTTTTATTGAGGAAAGATTGGGAAATCAAGAGTTTCCTGAATTATTGAAATCAACACCTAGTGTATATACATCTAAAGAAGGTGGTGGTTATGGAGACTCTGAAATCATGGTACGTGGTTTTGGCTCGGCCAATACAGCTGTGATGATTAATGGTGTCCCGATGAATGATATGGAGTGGGGGGGCATATATTGGTCCAATTGGGCTGGTCTTTCCGATGTATCCCGTTCCATTCAGATACAAAGAGGTATCGGAGCTTCAAAACTTTCTTCTCCCTCTGTTGGTGGTTCAATCAATATTCTGACTAGCGCTTTGGAAACGAAGACAGGCGGTGCTCTTTCTTATAACATGGGTAATAGTGGAGAAAACAAAATTCTTTTCAGTATATCTTCTGGTATGACGAAGAATGGTTGGGCCTTTTCTATTTTAGGCTCAAAGAAATGGGGTGACGGATATGTCTATGGTACTGAAGGAGAATCTTATTCATGGTATGTGAATATTGCGAAAAGAATCGGTGACAATCATTCTTTATCATTGGTCGCTACAGGTGCTCCGCAGAGTCATTACAAACGTTACGACAAGCTGACTATTGAAGAATGGCAAAGACAGAAACATGTAGGTATTGGTGCAGGATACCGTTATAATGCAACTTATGGTTTCGATGATGCAGGTAGAGAATATCACGGGACAAACTACAACTATTATCACAAACCGCAGATTTCATTGAATCATATTTGGGCTATCAATCATAAGTCCAGTTTATCTTCTTCCTTATACATGTCCATTGGTAGTGGTTATGGTTATCGTGGTGTCGGTTCTAACTACTCTGCTTTCTATGGAGCTTCCAATGGTGTTCCCAATACTACATATAGACGTGACGACGGAACATTTGATTATGGAGCGTTGAAACGTGATAATGCTGAAGCCGCTAATGGTAGTCTGGCGGCATTGGCAAAGAATATGAACAATCATATTTGGGTAGGTTTGCTATCTACATATAGTACGAAGCTTGCTAAGAATTTGGACTTACAGGCTGGTATTGACCTTCGTTATTATAAAGGTATGCACAAGGCTAAGGTTGTGGACTTGATGGGGGGTGAGTATGTGATTGATACAGACCGTGCCAAAGTTGAGTATATGAAAGATAATGTTGCTTGGCAGAATGAGCGCTTGTATATCGGTGATGTGGTTTATCGTAACTTCGATAGTTTTATCGGACAATATGGTGTATTTGGTCAGTTAGAATATTCAAATGATAAACTGTCGGTAGTTGTTTCAGGAAATGCTAACATTGCTAGCAATCAGCGTTATGGACATTTTTATGTGAAAGATGAGAAATCAAGTATCGAGAGAAAAATTGGTTTTGGTGCAAAGGGTGGTGCTAACTATAACCTTACAGAGCATCATAATGTATTTGCTAACATTGGTTATTTCTCCCGTACTCCATTTTTCTCGGGTGGTGTATTCTTGAATTCCCAAAGCAGTAACGTTGTCAATCCCGATTCTCGTAATGAGAAAGTGCTTTCCTATGAGTTGGGTTACGGTTATGTATCCTCCATGTGGAACGTGAAGTTAAACTTGTATCGTACAACATGGAATGACCGTTCTATCCAAAAGACCTTGACTAGTGCGCAAGAAAGTCCCTATTTGATTATGAATGGTGTGAATGCATTGCATCAGGGTATTGAGTTGGAATTCACTTGTCGTCCGATAAGAGATTTGACGGTGACCGGTATGTTTTCTATTGGTGATTGGAAATGGGCAAAAGATGGTGTTGCAGGTCGGGTATATGACCGTAACGGACAAGCGTTGGATTACAACAATAATGTTGTTCCAGTAGGTTCACCCGAGCAAGCTATTTATTATACTAATATGAAAGACATAAAAGTAGCCAACTCTGCACAGACAACAGCAGCTTTGGGAGTTACTTATCAAGTGATGAAGGGACTTCGTGTCGGAATGAGTGGTAACTTCACAGGACGTAATTATGCCGATTATGATATTGCTTCTCAGGCTGTCAAGGCAACAAAAGACAATCCGGTAGTCGAACTTGTCCAACCTTGGCGTATGCCTTCAGCTTATGTATTCGATGCAAACATTAGTTATCGTTTCAAGATAGCCAATTTGGATGCTACGTGGACAGCCAACTGCTTCAATCTTTTCAATGATAACTATGTGATGAGAGCTTTGGATAATGGTGCAAAGACAGGTGGACATGGATGGGAAGATGCTACGGTATTCTATGGATTCGGACGGACATGGAATATGGGATTAAAGGTTAGATTTTAAAAAGATAGTATCATATGAAAAGAAATATTTTATATACAAGCATATTTATTGCCGGAATGGCGCTCTGGACCTCTTGTGACCATGAACCGGATTTTCCGGGATTGGATGTAAAAGGTGAAACTCTTACAAATGTGGCTAAATATGCAGACACTTATTTAGGTGCTGCTTTTACAGATGATAATCCGGCTAGAGAAACATTGCCGGAATGGTTGCAGAAAAAATACTATACGTGTGATAAAGGTTCGTCGGCGATGGTAACTTACAAATTTGCGCCTTCAGTTCCTGAATATGTTTCAGCTGTTTCTGCTGCTACGGCTTATACAGTGACAGCTGATGATTACAAAGCAGTGTGGGAAGATTTGCCGTTTACTTATTTTTCTCCTACAAAGAAAGCAACTCAATATGTACCAGGTTTCTTAAAGGAAGAATTTACAGCTCCTGTAGGTAAGCAGCTGGCAGTGGTAAATTATAACCAAGCCGATAGTGATGGTGCATTTGATGGAGTACTTGCTTTTACGGATGATTTGGAATCCAATTCATTGGATAGTTGGAAAACAGTAGTTATGTCGGCAGAAAGCGCGAATACCAATAACTGGAGCGTTACTAGTTTGGCTGATAATCATTATTTGCAGGTTTCTGCTTTCTATCAATATAATGAAGAGAGTACTAAATGGGAAGCATATACTGACATTCTGCTTCTGCAGCCCCAAGATTATGAAGCAATGGGTGTTACGAAGCTGACCGCATCTTCTGCGCAATCCTATATTTCTGCATATTTGGGATTAAAGTATCCATATGCTCAATCCGGAACAATTAAAGCTGTTGGTTTCAAATTGGCTGAAGATAAATTTATGGCTATTGAGTTACAAAAGTCCGTTGCTGGCTGGACTTCTACATCAGACGTAGTGGAAATGACTGACGAATATGAATATGACGGTTCTGCTTGGGTGTACAAGCGTACTGTGCCTAAGGCTGCTTTGAATCAAACGTTTGACGAAGATGGACGTAAGATTACAGCTAAAGCCCCTACAATGCTTGAAGGATGGTTGAATGTCGCATTAGACAAACAGGCTTGGTATGATAAATCGTATAAAGATAACAATTACACAGAGTGTACAGCATATGGTATTAGTGATGGAGCTGTTGATTCTTGGCTGATAACTCCGGCTTTGGAAATAAAGAGTAATTATATATTGACTTTTGACATGACTTCTGGTCATTGGACGCATGATGCCCTGCATGTATATATTTCTTCTTCATTCTCTGGAAACAAAGAAGATGTAACTGCTGACCCGGAAGGTACTTGGAAAGAAGTAACTGAGAACTTTAATTTACCTCAGGTGGCAGGCAAGTATGGGACATCTGTTAATGTAGGTTCTTATATGATGACAGAGTATGTCGGACAGCAAGTTTATATTGCTTTCCGTTACTTGGGAGATAAGTCTAAGAATGAGACATCCACTGTACAGCTTGATAATATTTATGTAGGAGAATAAATATAAGCAAATAAGATGAAGAACGGCTGCCTTCAAATGTGAGGGCAGCCTTTTGTGTGTTATGTATGATAAGTTCGACTCCGGCGAATGGAGAATATAGTCAATTCTCAGCAGATGTTTGAAACACTCCTGAGAAGATCTGACGCTTGATGTTGTTAGCCATTTACTGCGTTTTTATAAGTTTGTGCGTACTCTTTTCCCACTTTCCGGACATTCATGTTCTTCATGGCGTAGTAATAATTGGCTTCTCCCTTCTCTTGCAGCACAAGCCAGCGGGCGGTTTCGAGTGCCTGGACGATGTCCGTTTTATCGTTGGGGTCGAATGTCGGGTTACCGGTTTGGGAGAGTATCTCGCCGATATTTCCCACGGCGGGCCCCACCACCACTTTGTGGTAAAAGAAGGCAAGGGGGACATTGTCGGAGTTTAATATATCTTTTCGTTGGATGAATATCACGTCTGAGGCGGCTATATAATATGGCAGGTCGCAACTGTCCACCAGTTCGTCGTTGGCTCCGGCTTCCAGCTTCATCCAGCGGTTGAGCAGTGGCATGAGCAGATAATATCCGGCACGTGAAGCCCATCGTTTTAGGAAATTGCCGCCATAGTCGTTCTGTCTTGAGAAAGGGTAAAGCCGGGGGGCGAGCAGTAACTTGTTCGGTTGCTCCCACGCACGGAATGCTCCGAGCACCATGCGTATTTCTTCACGGTTGCAGAATTTGCCGAAAGCGGTGACGATGAACGCTTCCTGCGGAATCTTGAGATACTGGCGTGCACGCTCTACGCTGATATTCTCCTGATAGGTATATTGGTAGATATGGTGCGGAATCACGACATTCCGGCTGCCGGGATATTTGGCGGCAAATTCATCGCGGCTGAACTGCCCCATGTGCACCACGACATCGCTTTGCGACTCGATGATGTCATACGCCCGGCTGATAATCTCATTGGCATAGTGCGGGCGTACATTGTGGCGTGTATAGATGAAGTGTGCCCCTCGTGAGCGGAAGAAACAAATCCGTTCTTCCAGTCGGCGGATGATATCGGGGTTGTCACAAGTCCAACCCACCACCTCTTCGGGCCATTGGAAGTGGATGATATCATACGCTGTATCCGAATCCCAAAATTTCTTTGTGGAACATCGCACGTCAATGCCGCTCATACGGATAGCATCGCACAAGATGGGGACGAACAGGTTGTCCGTATCGCCGTTTTCCCTGAAAACAATAAGTGCTTTTATCACCGTACTGTTTGTCTCTTCACTGTCATTCATGTTTTTTTCTGAACCTTAATCAACTGAGCTTTGCCACAAAGGTATGAAAAGATATGATAATTTGCTCCTTTTTTTTTGTATAAATTCATGTCAGAATATTATGAAATAAAGGAGAATGATTCTATTTCTTCTATCAGCTTGATAATTTCTTCCGTATAAGGGATGTTGTGTTTTGTCATATACTTGTGGAAGAAGATGCGTGCGTGTATGTGTGGAAATTTATTTGGGTAGGGCGCTTGCCCTGATACCATTGGTGGAGCGTGGCACTGTCTATATTAAGATGTACGCACAGGTCGGCGATTGTCAATTTGGATGCATAAATCAATTTTTTTATTGATAGGATTTGATTGTTGTATATCCGGTCTACAAGCTCGTTTTCTTTTATCTCATCAAGGGTCTGATTGCGTTTTTGTTTCATTATAAAAATATTTATTAGAAGTTAATGTTGCAAATATCCGATAAATAAGATTCGATGTATCGCAAATATGCGATATATGGTATGTAAAATAATACACACCTTTGCGGTCGAAAGATTTTTATGTTGAATTTTAGCACGTTCCGAAGAGTTTCTGGCGGACAACGTCTCGCATATTTCCCTCAAAGGCAACGCCACTCCCGAACGTGTGATAGCCAAAGCCCGCGAGCTCGTTGTCCGCCGCGGCTGCCGCATCTTCGTCTTCGACCCGTTCAACCGCTTCGACCACGAACCCAAACCGGGGCAGTCGGAGACGCAATACCTCTCCAACTTGTTGAATGAATTCACTGAATTTGCCACTCAATATAATTGCCTGTTGATAGTCGCCGCCCACCCGCGCAAAATGAACCGAAATCCTGCGACGGGTGTCACCTCGCGTGTGGAAATGTATGACATCAACGGTTCCGTAGATTTTTACAACAAGGCTGATTACGGAATTGTCGTTGAGCGCGACAAGGAAATCGGAATCACCCGTGTGTATGTGGATAAGGTGAAATTCAAGCATCTCGGAACGGGCGGTGTGGCTACTTTCTTCTACGACCCCGTCAGTGGGCGGTATCTCCCCTACGAGGAATCATATGACCCTGCTGTGCCTGTCGACCAGCGTGCCCGGAATACCATCTTCGACAATACCTGCTGGCTGCCGGAAAAAGAACTGTTTGAATAGTGATTAAGGCTTTTCGAGCACTTTTACGATGAGCCGTACCTGTGCGGGAGTGTAGCGTCTGCTTCGGGGATTCATGCCGGTGGCGAGCAGACGCTCTTTCAGTCCCGGTGCAGTGTCTATCCATTCGTTGAATCGGGCTACTGCGCTCTGCTGCTTGATGTAGGGGAGATATAATGCGGCAAGCTCGCCTTTTCCGTAGCTGCGGTATTGGAATACTTTTTCTTCTTCCTGTTCGGGAAGTTTTCGGATTTTGCTTTCATTGATGGGGTGGTTGAGTTTGTTTTTACTAGCTATAAAGTTATGCATTTTTACTGAGTTGTGCAAGTTTGGGTCAATCTCATTTGAGGGAACTTGAAAACATTAGGGAAGATTCAAAAGGAATGGGCGGACGTTAAAAAAAGGAAAAGAAACCGCTCACTTTGAAAAATATAGTATCTTTGTATAGACCAGATACATCTCGGTCTATACAAACGTAAAACAAAGAAAAATGGGAAAATTTATCAATCCGTTTACGGACGTAGGTTTTAAAAAGATATTCGGGCAGGAAATTACAAAAGACTTGCTGATTGATTTCTTGAACGGCCTGCTTGTAAACGAGAAGAGTATCACGGATATCACTTTTTTGGATAAGGAGTTACTTCCTGAATACATGGGCGACCGTGGAGTTATTTACGATATTTATTGTACGACAGAGAGTGGTGAGCAGTTTATTGTGGAGATGCAGAACAAGCAGCAGACGAATTTTAAGGAGCGGGCTCTTTTTTATTTATCGCATACTGTTGCCCGGCAAGGAGAGCGGGGCGCTCATTGGCAGTTTGATTTGAAAGCGGTGTATGGCGTGTTTTTCCTGAACTTCTGTCTGGCAGACGCTCCGCACAAACTTCGGACGGACGTGGTGTTGGCCGACCGTGATACGCATGAAACATTTTCGGATAAGTTACGTTTTATCTTTATCGAGCTTCCTTCTTTTCACAAAGAGGAATCGGAATGTGAAACTGATTTTGAACGTTGGATTTATGTATTGAAGAATATGGACACATTGAAAAGAATGCCTTTCAAGGCACGAAAATCTGTCTTCGAAAAGTTGGAGAAGATTGTGGACATTGCTTCCCTGACTAAAGAAGAACGCATGAAATACGATGAGAGTATCAAAGTGTTTCGTGACCAACTGGCTACCATCTCGTTTGCGGAAGAAAAAGGCTGGCGAAAAGGACTGGAGAGAGGGATGGAAGAAGGTCTGGAGAAAGGGATGAAGGAAAAGAGCAGGGAAATTGCCCGTAACCTTAAGAAATTAGGGGTTCCCACCGATACTATCTCTCAGGCTTCCGGACTTTCCGTAGAAGAAATTGAAAATATCTGATGATAAGCACTTACAGGAATGGCGGCATGAGATTCGGAATCATGCTGCCATTTTTGTATCTTGGGCATTCAAAGATAGCAATGCCTGTTTTTATTTCCCTTTATTTCCTCTTAATCCTGCGTAGTCCGATGTAACCCGTCAGGCTACCGGTGTGTTGCCGTATCTTTGTTTCACCATCAGAAAGGGAGAATGTCCTTCCTTTCGTAGAAACAATCTTTTAAGTATGGCATCTTTTACACAACGCTGATTTGTCCCGGTGTAGAGGTGGAAAAGGACTGCACAGTGAAGAATATCACCCGTGTCAACCTTCGTTTCAAGGTCGATAATTCCTTGCGCCTTGCCAACGACAGCACGGCGACCACCCGTGGCGGAGAGAATAATATGATCTTTGAACTTCTCTCGGATAAGAAGTCCGCATCCGGCGGAAAGCTAGTGCACGGTTTTCCGTCTCCCTATCAATAATATAAACTATAAAATTAGATATTGTACTGGAAGTCCTGTTCTTCTTTCGCAGAAAGAGAAAGGGCAAAAAGAGTGAAAGGAGACGGGTCGATGAGGAAGATTGACCTGATTGTAATCCACTTTTCTGCCATGAGAACATCCGGCTGCGGTTGAGCCCGTATTCCACAAGCCTGCATCAGAACGCTTCCGTCATATTGAAATAGAACAGATTCTGTTTGTTCACCATATCTCTTCCGAGATCGAGACGTATATTCATACGGGGCTGTACCTCAATGCGCAAGCCTACGCCGAGATTGGGAAGAACGCCTTCTATCTTGCCCGGAGTAGGGCCCATGAAGCCGCATCCGCCCCAAGCCACATAACCTACATGATTGAGCATCTTCTTCACCCATGTGCTTTTGTCCGTATTTATCATCTGACGGTATTCTGCCATCATTACATGTGATGACTTGTCGCGAAACTGTCCCATGTAATATCCGCGGAGGTCGAAAGGTGTTCCGCTAAGCGCGTATTTCGTCAGCGGCACATCTCCAAATACATTTTTCGTCTGCATCGTCCAAGCGATAACCTTGCGTTTTCCGACAGTCTTGTATTGGCGGTAATCAATCTCCAGACGGTAAAAATTGTCATCACCACCGAACGCTTTGCTATACATCATCCCGCGAAAATCGAGATACATTCCACGGTATGCATTGGCGGGAATGTCACGTGTGTCATAGGTCAGCAGGAAGCCGAGCCCCGAACTGAAATTCTTATACCCATGCTCTGTTCCGCCTGCCGCGATATAGGATGGCTGATGAACCATTCCCTCTGCCGGTTTGGTGATTTTATCATAATTCAAATCCACCTGTGGCCCTGCAAAGAAGTCGCTTTTGCCCAGACGGAAAAGGAACCACGGATTTACTTGGATGCCGCTGTAACGATATTCGCTGGTATCTTCTCCACGGGGATAGTCTTTATTGGTACTGTATCCGATACCGTAGAAATTCTCAATCGTGTTTTTATAGGAGAATGTCCCGAAAATACGGAAACGGTCGCCTTTGAAAAACAGTTGGGGTTTTGTCATCAGGTTCAATCCGCCCTTAAACATCAGCGCGATAGACATCGGCACCACCGAACGTCGCTGGGTGGTATCGCTCGGATTCATCCGGAACGTCATCAACGCGCTACCGCCCACTAGCAGACCGAAGTCAGGCGTATAGCTGGGACCACCTAATATATTATAGTGAAGATTTCGATTCGCCACACGTTGGCGGCGCACCTCACGTTTGGAGAGGGCGGGGACGGTATCCGACAAAGAGATTGCTGTGCTGTCGGCGGTAGCCGACATAATATTGATGGATGCAAACATCATCAATACACCTATTATATATTTCTTCATAATTTCTTTCTGAGGAATTCGACTGCAAAGAAAACTCTTTTATTTTGATTAGTTTTGATACTCTTAGATAATAATTCTAAAAAAGAATCGTAAATTTGCGATTTTCTATTACTATATCCGAAGTGTAATTGATTAATAAACTATTTATACTTATGAATAAACGAATATTATCAGTTTTTGTTTTCTGTGCTTTTTATTATTCTGCACAAGCGCAGAGTGCAAAAGGAGGCATCAGCGACGACATGATGCAACAAATCAAACAGAGTTACCAGAATACTCCAAGTGACAAGGCTATCCGCAACGCCATCGGCAGCAACGATATCCGCAAACTAGCCCTCAACCAGGACAACCTGAAAGGAATGGACACGCACTTCTCCATCAAAGTGGACTCCAAAGGTATCACCAACCAGAAATCTTCCGGACGTTGCTGGCTCTTCACCGGTCTGAACGTGATGCGTGCCAAGGCCATTGCCCGCCACAACCTCAGCTCATTCGAGTTTTCGCAAACTTACCCTTTCTTCTTCGACCAACTGGAGAAGGCGAACCTTTTCCTGCAAGGCATCATCGACACCAGCGACAAACCGATGGATGACAAAATGGTGGAATGGCTCTTTCGTCATCCCTTGAGTGACGGTGGAACGTTCACCGGTGTAGCCGACATCGTAAGCAAATACGGACTTGTCCCCAAAGACGTGATGCCCGAAACGAACAGCAGCGAAAACACGTCCCGCATGGCAAGCCTAATCTCCCTGAAACTCCGCGAACAGGGGCTTCAACTCCGTGACCTCGCCGCCAAAGGTGCGAAACCGGCAGTTCTCGAAAAAACGAAAACCGAAATGCTCGGAACCATCTACCGCATGCTGGTCTTGAATCTGGGCGTTCCCCCCACCGAATTCACCTGGACGGAATACAACGCCCAAGGCAAACCTGTATCCACCGAAACTTACACCCCGCTTTCTTTCCTGAAAAAGTACGGCGACGAAAACCTGCTCGGCAACTACGTCATGCTCATGAATGACCCCAGCCGCGACTACTACAAATCTTACGAGATAGACTATGACCGCCACCGCTACGACGGCAAGAACTGGACTTACGTCAATCTTCCCATCGAGGACATCAAGGAAATGGCAATAGCTTCTCTCAAAGACAGCACCATGATGTACTTCTCCTGCGACGTAGGCAAATTCCTCAATTCCGACCGTGGTCTGCTGGATGTTAAGAACTACGATTACGAAGCCCTCATGGGGACAACCTTCGGCATGAACAAGAAGCAACGCATCCAAAGCTTCGCCAGCGGCTCAAGCCACGCCATGACGCTCATGGCAGTAGACCTCGACAAGAACGGAAACCCAACCAAATGGATGGTTGAAAATAGTTGGGGAGCCGGCTCCGGTTATCAAGGGCATCTCATCATGACCGACGAGTGGTTCAACGAATACATGTTCCGCCTGGTGATAGAAACCAAGTATGCAACGAAAAAAGTATCTGAAGTCCTAAAACAGAAGCCTGTCCGGCTTCCTGCTTGGGACCCTATGTTTGCTGAATGATGTTCTTTTCTTTGTTTCAAGACAAAAGAAAGATGTAATGTGTGCGACCACGAAAGGAATTACGGATATTTTTCCGTAATTCCTTTCTTTTTTCCTCTTTAATCACATTATTATTTATTACTTTTGCGGCAAATTTATGAAACCATTATTTTATTTATAGCATGGCAAATGTAATAAAGTTACGCAAAGGCCTTGACATAAACCTGAAAGGTACAGCTGCAGAGACGTACACGACAGTGAAAGAGCCGGGATTTTACGCACTCGTACCCGATGATTTTCCTGGAGTGACACCGAAGGTAGTCGTAAAAGAGCAGGAGTATGTGATGGCTGGTGGACCCTTGTTTATTGACAAGTATCATCCTGAAGTAAAATTTGTTTCGCCCGTAAGCGGCGTAGTGACAAGTGTAGAGCGTGGAGCCCGTCGTAAGGTATTGAACATTGTAGTGGAAGCTGCTGCAGAGCAGGACTACGAAGAGTTCGGTAAAATGGATGTTAACGTGATGGATGGCAATTCAGTGAAAGCTGCTTTGCTGAATGCCGGACTGTTCGCATTCATCAGACAGCGTCCTTATGACATCATCGCAGACCCGTCGGGTTTCCCGAAAGGCATCTTCGTATCCGCGTTTGACAGCAATCCGCTGGCACCCGACTTCCAATTCGCGCTGAAAGGTGAGGAAGCGAATTTCCAGACAGGACTTGATGCCCTTGCCAAGATGGCAAAAACATACCTGAACATAAGCGTGAAGCAGAATGCTGCCGCACTGACTCAGGCTAAGAACGTTACAATCACCGCATTCGACGGACCGAACCCGGCAGGTAACGTAGGTGTTCAAATCAACCATATCGCTCCCATATCCAAAGGCGAGACAGTATGGACAATCGACCCGCAAGCCGTTATCTTCATCGGTCGTCTTTTCAATACAGGTCGTGTGGATTTCACCCGCACAGTGGCCGTGACAGGTTCCGAAGTGTTGAAACCCGCTTACTGCAAACTTCAGGTAGGCGCACTGCTGACTAACGTATTCGCCGGCAACGTGACGACAGGCAAAGACCTGCGCTACATCAGCGGCAACGTGCTGACAGGAAAGCAGGTATCCCCGAACGGCTTCTTAGGCGCATTCCACAGCCAGGTGACCGTTATCCCCGAAGGTGACGACATCCACGAAATGCTCGGATGGATTATGCCGCGTTTCAACCAGTTCAGTACCAACCGTTCCTATTTCAGTTGGCTGATGGGAAAGAAAGAATACACACTGGATGCACGTGTCAAAGGTGGCGAACGCCATATGATTATGTCCGGTGAGTACGACAAAGTGCTTCCGATGGACATTTTGCCCGAGTTCTTGATTAAAGCCATCATCGCCGGCGACATCGACCGCATGGAAGCGCTTGGCATCTATGAAGTAGCTCCCGAAGACTTCGCTCTCTGCGAATTCGTCTGCTCCTCAAAGATGGAACTGCAACGCATCGTCCGTGCCGGACTTGACATGCTACGTTCGGAAATGGCATAAGAGAATTAAAATAAAAGATTAAAAATTAAAAAATGATAGTTGGGACTTTATGAAATCGTCTTCCGGTAAATACTGCGTAGCTGTTTCTCAATTCTCAATTCTCAATTCTCAATTTAATAAATGAAAGCGTTAAGAAATTATCTCGATAAGATAAAGCCGAACTTTGAAGAAGGCGGCAAATTCCACGCATTCCAGTCGGTGTTCGACGGCTTCGAAACATTCCTGTTCGTGCCCAGCAAGACTGCGAAAACGGGAACGCATATACACGACGCGATTGACAGCAAACGCATCATGTCGATTGTGGTTATTTCGTTAGTACCGGCATTGCTGTTCGGTATGTACAATGTAGGTTACCAGCATTTTCACGCTACCAATACAACTGGTAGTTTTATTGAAATGTTCGCTTACGGATTCCTGGCAGTACTGCCTAAAATTATCGTATCTTATGTAGTAGGTCTCGGCATCGAGTTCGTCGTAGCACAATGGAAGAAAGAAGAGATTCAGGAAGGATTCCTCGTTTCGGGTATCTTGATTCCGATGATTGTTCCGGTAGACTGTCCGCTATGGATTCTTGCAGTAGCTACTGCATTCTCTGTAATCTTCGCTAAAGAGGTATTCGGCGGTACAGGTATGAACATCTTCAACGTTGCGTTGATTACTCGTGCATTCCTGTTCTTCGCATATCCGACCAAGATGTCCGGTGATGCCGTTTGGGTATCAGGCGACAGCATCTTCGGGCTGGGACAGTCGGTAGACGGGCTCACCGTTGCCACTCCACTGGGAGAAGCTGCTACGACTGGTGCTGCTCCTGCATTCAACATGGATATGGTGACGGGGCTTATTCCGGGTTCTATCGGTGAAACAAGTGTGATTGCCATCCTGATTGGTGCCGTTATCCTTTTGTGGACGGGCATTGCAAGCTGGAAGACAATGATTTCCGTATTTGTCGGTGGTGCATTCATGGCTTGGGTATTCAATGCCATCGGCATGGAAAACAACGCTATGGCTAACATGCCTTGGTACGAACACCTTGTTCTCGGTGGTTTCTGCTTCGGTGCAGTATTTATGGCTACCGACCCTGTCACTTCCGCACGTACGGAAAGGGGTAAATACATCTTCGGATTCCTGATTGGTGTGATGGCTATCGTCATCCGCGTACTGAACCCGGGTTATCCTGAAGGTATGATGCTTGCCATCCTGCTGATGAACATCTTCGCTCCGCTGATTGACTACTGTGTAGTACAGGGTAATATCAGCCGTCGCGAGAAACGCGCTATGTCTAACCAATAAATACCGGATGAAAATGAATACAAATAGTAATAGTTATACTATCATTTATGCTTCGGTAATGGTTATTATCGTAGCATTCCTGCTGGCATTCGTTAGTTCTTCGCTGAAAGCTACACAGGACAAGAATGTGCAGTTGGACACTAAAAAGCAGATTCTTGCTGCATTGAACATCAAGAACGTGGAAGATGCGGATGCTGAATATAAGAAATATGTAAAAGGTGATATGCTGATGAACGTAGACGGTACGCTGACTGAAAATACAGGCGATTTTGCTACCAACTACGAGAAAGAAGCGAAAGAACAACAACGTCTTCACGTATTCGTATGCGAAGTGGACGGTCAGACAAAATATGTGTTTCCGGTTTACGGTGCCGGTCTTTGGGGCTCTATCTGGGGATACGTTGCACTGAACGAAGATAAGGATACTGTATATGGTACTTACTTCTCTCATGCAAGTGAAACTCCGGGTCTGGGTGCGGAAATCGCAACCGACCATTTCCAGAATGAGTTCGTAGGTAAGAAGACACTGGAAAACGGTTCTATCACTTTGGGTGTCGTGAAGAACGGCAAGGTAGAGAAGCCTGAATATCAGGTGGACGGTATTTCGGGTGGTACAATCACCTCTGTTGGTGTGGATGCCATGCTGAAGGCTTGCCTGGGTAGTTACATGAGTTTTTTAACTAAATAATAAGGAGAAGAAAAGAATATGGGACAACTGTTTTCAAAGAAGAATAAAGAAGTATTCTCTGCTCCGTTGGGAATAGATAATCCGGTGACCGTACAGGTGCTCGGTATCTGTTCTGCACTTGCTGTTACCGCAAAACTGGAGCCTGCTATCGTAATGGGACTTTCAGTGACGGTCATTACAGCGTTTGCCAATGTGGTTATCTCACTGTTGCGCAAGACCATCCCCAACCGTATCCGTATCATCGTTCAGTTGGTTGTGGTAGCTGCACTGGTAACTATCGTTAGCGAGATTCTGAAAGCGTTTGCTTATGATGTAAGTGTTCAGCTTTCTGTATATGTAGGTCTGATTATTACCAACTGTATCCTTATGGGACGCCTGGAAGCATTTGCCATGCAGAACGGTCCTTGGGAATCTTTCTTGGATGGTGTCGGTAATGGTCTGGGTTATGCCAAGATTCTGGTAATCGTGGCGTTCTTCCGCGAACTGCTCGGTTCGGGTACGTTGCTCGGTTTCAATATCTTGAACTATGAGCCTATCCGGAACATTGGATATGTGAACAACGGCTTGATGCTGATGCCGCCGATGGCGTTGATTATTGTAGCTTGTATCATCTGGTATCAACGTGCACGTCACAAAGAACTGCAAGAAGAAAGTAATTAATAAAGATGAAGGAGACTCTTCATTCTTAATTCTTAATTGAAGATATGGAACATTTATTAAGTTTATTCGTCCGCTCTATCTTTGTGGACAACATGATATTCGCGTTCTTCCTCGGTATGTGCTCATACCTGGCTGTATCGAAGAATGTGAAGACTGCCGTAGGACTGGGTATCGCCGTAACTTTCGTGTTGCTGGTGACGCTGCCGGTCAACTATCTGTTGCAAACCAGGGTGCTGGCTGCCAACGCTATCATTGAAGGCGTCGACCTCAGCTTCCTGAGTTTTATTCTTTTTATTGCCGTTATTGCCGGTATCGTGCAATTGGTGGAGATGGTGGTAGAACGTTTCAGCCCGTCGCTGTACGCTTCACTGGGTATCTTCCTGCCGTTGATTGCCGTTAACTGTGCCATCATGGGTGCTTCTCTGTTCATGCAGCAACGCATCAACCTCGGTCCGAGCGATCCGAAATACATCGGCGGCATTGCAGATGCTCTTGCCTATGCATTAGGTTCGGGTATCGGCTGGTTGCTGGCTATCGTCGGCTTGGCTGCTATCCGTGAGAAAATGGCTTACTCTGACGTGCCTGCTCCGTTGAAGGGCTTGGGTATCACGTTTATCACTGTAGGTCTGATGGCAATCGCATTTATGTGTTTCTCTGGTTTGAACATCTAAAAAGAAAGGAATAAGACAATGGATATGAATTTAATATTAGCGAGCATTGGGGTATTCCTTGTTGTTATCCTGCTGCTTGTTGTTATCCTGTTGGTTGCCAAGAATTTTCTGGTACCGTCAGGTAACGTGAAACTGACAATCAACGGTGAAAAGGAACTGGAAGTGGCTTCCGGCTCTACTTTGCTGAATACGCTGTCTGTAAACGGAGTATTCCTGTCATCCGCTTGTGGTGGTAAGGGTTCTTGCGGACAGTGCAAATGCCAGGTGCTCGAAGGGGGCGGCGAAATCCTGCCTTCCGAGGTTCCTCACTTCAGCCGCAAACAGCAGCAAGACCACTGGCGTCTGGGCTGTCAGGTGAAAGTGAAAAGTGATATGTCTATCAAGATTGACGAATCTGTACTCGGCGTGAAAGAGTGGGAGTGCGAAGTTATCTCCAACAAGAACGTGGCTACGTTTATCAAGGAGTTTATCGTGGCTCTGCCTAAGGGCGAACACATGGACTTTGTCCCGGGGTCTTACGCACAGATTAAGATTCCTAAATTCTCAATGGACTATGACAAGGATATCGACAAGGGCCTGATTGGTGACGAGTATCTGCCTGCATGGGAGAAATTCGGTCTGCTGGGCTTGAAATGTAAGAACGATGAGGAAACGATTCGTGCTTACTCTATGGCCAACTATCCTGCCGAAGGTGACCGCATCATGCTGACAGTACGTATCGCTACTCCGCCGTTCAAACCGAAAGAACAGGGGCCAGGATTTATGGATGTAATGCCGGGTATCGCTTCTTCTTATATCTTCACTCTGAAACCGGGTGACAAAGTAACCATGAGCGGTCCTTACGGAGACTTCCACCCGATTTTTGATTCCAACAAGGAAATGATGTGGATTGGTGGTGGTGCCGGTATGGCTCCGTTGCGTGCGCAAATCATGCACTTGACGAAGACTTTGCATACTACAGACCGTAAGATGTCTTACTTCTACGGTGCCCGTGCACTGAACGAGGTGTTCTATCTGGAAGACTTCCTGCAAATCGAAAAAGACTTCCCGAACTTCACATTCCACCTGGCTCTCGACCGTCCGGATCCTGCTGCCGATGCTGCGGGCGTGAAGTACACTCCGGGCTTCGTTCACAACGTAATTTATGAAACTTACTTGAAGAACCACGAAGCTCCTGAAGATATTGAATACTACATGTGTGGTCCTGGCCCGATGTCGAAGGCTGTTGAGAAGATGCTCGATGACCTTGGCGTACCGGCTCAGAACTTGATGTTCGATAACTTCGGCGGATAATTTTTCGGAAGTTAATTTCCGGTCGGTAGAATTGACCGGAAAGATGACATAAGAAACAGGGCGGGAAATCTGAAAAAGCTGATATGCTTTTCAGGTTTCCCGCTTCTTTTTTACGCTTTTTACTGCCTGTCTTTCGTTTGACCGTGTTTTCCTCTTCATATTTTTCCTTTTTGTATCTTTATACTTTTCCTTTTTGTATCTTTGCCCCCATGTTAGAGAAAAATGAAATTATACAGTCGGCTCTTCGCAACTTGAAGATTGAAGAGCTGAACCCGATGCAGGAAGCTTCACTTGAACAAGCTACCGGAAGGAAAGATGTTATATTATTGTCACCGACAGGGTCGGGCAAGACACTGGCTTATCTGTTGCCTTTATTGCTTACCCTGAAACCGGACGACGGTAATGTGCAGGTCTTGATTCTGGTTCCTTCGCGTGAGCTGGCTTTGCAAATCGACAACGTGTTTAAAGCCATGGGAACTTCCTGGAAAACATGTTGTTGCTACGGCGGACATCCCATCGCGGAAGAAAAGAAGAGTATTCTGGGGAATCATCCCGCCATTATTATCGGTACTCCGGGACGTATTACCGATCATTTGTCAAAGGGAAATTTCAATCCCGCAACCATTGAAACTTTAATCATTGATGAATTCGACAAGGCTCTGGAATTCGGTTTCCATGATGAAATGGCGGGGATTATCACCCAACTTCCGGGACTGAAAAAGCGTATGTTGCTTTCGGCTACGGACGCTGAAGAGATTCCCGAATTCGCAGGACTGAACCGGACGGTCAAGTTGAATTTCCTGCCGGACGCTGCCGAAGAACAGGAATCCCGCCTGACGTTGATGAAGGTGCTTTCTCCGGTGAAAGACAAGATTGATACTTTATATAATCTGCTTTGTACGTTGGGAAGCAGTTCGAGCATTGTCTTTTGTAATCACCGGGATGCGGTGGACCGTGTGCAGAAGTTGTTGGCGGATAAGAAACTGTCTGCCGAACGTTTTCATGGCGGCATGGAACAACCGGATCGTGAACGCGCATTATATAAATTCCGTAACGGCAGTTGCCATGTGTTGATTTCTACTGATTTGGCTGCCCGCGGGCTGGATATTCCGGAGATTGGGCATATCATCCATTATCATCTTCCGGTGAATGAGGAAGCCTTTACACACCGGAACGGACGTACGGCGCGCTGGGATGCTACGGGAACGTCTTATCTGATTCTTCATGAGGAAGAAAAGCTGCCCGCTTATATCCCTGAAGATATGGAAACGGTTGCATTGCCTGAAAATCCGTCCCGTCCGCCGAAGTCAGTCTGGACTACCATATATATAGGTAAAGGGAAGAAGGAGAAACTGAGCCGGATGGATATTGCCGGATTCCTGTATAAGAAAGGGAACTTGACCCGTGAAGATGTGGGGGCAATTGATGTGAAGGAACATTATGCGTTCGTTGCCGTCCGGCGTGCAAAGGTCAAGCAACTATTGAACCTGATTCAAGGCGAAAAGATTAAAGGAATGAAGACTATTATTGAAGAAGCTAAATAAATATACGTTTTTATTGCATTTTGGTTTCACTTTATTAGTAACTCCCCCTTGTAATGTTTCTATTTCGACTTTTATCCCTTACTTGTTATCTATGGATAACAATATGGTGTATATATCCTGTATAAAACAATAAAAAGAAAGGAAAATCTGCTTTAAAACAGTATTTTTATAAGGAAAGATTTGTGCACCAGAAATAAATTCGTAAATTCGCAAGGTCAAAAGACAAAAGTAACGAAATTGTTAAACCAAAAACAAACTTCAAATGAAAAAGCATAATTTCAATGCAGGACCTTCCATTCTTCCGCGTGAAGTAATAGAAGACACAGCGAAGGCTATTTTAGATTTCAACGGCTCTGGTCTTTCTATTATGGAAATCAGCCACCGTGCCAAAGACTTCCAACCTGTGGTTGACGAAGCAGTGGCATTATTCAAGGAATTACTCAATATTCCCGAAGGTTATTCGGTACTGTTCCTGGGTGGTGGTGCTAGTATGGAGTTCTGCATGGTGCCCTATAACTTCCTTGAAAAAAAGGCTGCTTATCTCAACACTGGTGTATGGGCAAAAAAAGCAATGAAAGAAGCTAAGGGGTTTGGTGAAGTTGTAGAGGTCGCTTCTTCTGCTGAAGCTACATATACTTATATCCCAAAAGATTACACAATCCCGACAGATGCAGATTATTTCCACATCACTACTAACAACACGATTTACGGTACGGAATTGAAGAGTGATCTTGATTCGCCGGTTCCGATGATTGCCGATATGTCTTCTGATATTTTCTCACGTCCGATTGACGTTTCCAAGTATATTTGTATTTACGGTGGTGCTCAGAAAAACCTGGCTCCTGCGGGCGTTACGTTTGTTATCGTGAAGAATGATGCAGTAGGTAAGGTGTCACGTTACATTCCGTCAATGTTGAACTATCAGACTCATATTGATGGTGGTTCTATGTTCAACACTCCGCCGGTATTGCCTATCTATTCTGCCATGCTGAACCTTCGTTGGATTAAAGCTCAGGGTGGCGTGAAAGAAATGGAACGCCGTGCCATCGAAAAGGCGGATATGCTGTATGCGGAAATTGACCGCAATAAATTGTTCGTAGGTACTGCTGCCAAGGAAGACCGTTCACGCATGAACATCTGTTTCGTAATGGCTCCCGAATACAAAGACCTTGAGGCTGACT
The DNA here is from genome assembly GCF_903181435.1 of Bacteroides acidifaciens. Taxonomy (NCBI): domain Bacteria; kingdom Pseudomonadati; phylum Bacteroidota; class Bacteroidia; order Bacteroidales; family Bacteroidaceae; genus Bacteroides; species Bacteroides acidifaciens. The sequence continues at coordinate 1,760,657 of NZ_CAEUHO010000001.1, read as the reverse complement.
TTATGAAGTTTGCTACCGAAAAGGGTATGGTAGGTATCAAGGGACACCGTTCTGTGGGTGGTTTCCGTGCATCTTGCTACAACGCTATGCCGAAAGAAAGTGTACAGGCTTTGATTGATTGTATGCAGGAATTTGAAAAACTTCATTAATAAAAGGGTTATGAAAGTACTTGTTGCTACTGAAAAACCGTTTGCTAAAGTTGCGGTAGATGGTATTCGTAAAGAAATAGAAGCAGCCGGATATGAGCTTGCTTTACTTGAGAAATATACAGATAAGGCTCAGTTGCTGGATGCGGTGAAAGACGCTAACGCTATCATTATCCGTAGTGATATTGTTGATGCTGAAGTGTTGGATGCTGCAAAGGAATTGAAGATTGTGGTTCGTGCGGGTGCAGGGTACGATAACGTAGACCTGGCTGCTGCCACTGTTCACAATGTTTGTGTGATGAATACTCCGGGACAAAATTCCAATGCTGTTGCCGAACTGGCTTTGGGTATGATGGTGTATGCTGTCCGCAATTTCTACAACGGGACGTCCGGTACGGAACTGATGGGCAAGAAACTGGGTATCCATGCTTACGGAAACGTTGGTCGCAATGTTGCCCGTGTTGCCAAAGGCTTCGGAATGGAAGTGTATGCTTATGACGCATTCTGCCCGAAAGAGGTAATCGAAAAAGACGGGGTGAAGGCTGTTGGTTCGGCAGAAGAATTGTATAAGACTTGCCAGGTGGTGTCTTTGCATATTCCTGCAACTGCCGAAACCAAGAATTCTATCAATTATGCGTTGCTGAAAGATATGCCGAAGGGCGCCATGTTGGTAAACACTGCCCGCAAGGAAGTTATTAACGAAGCCGAACTGATTAAGTTGATGGAAGACCGTGCCGACTTTAAATATATCACGGACATCATGCCTGCCGCCAACGCAGAATTTGCGGAGAAGTTTGCCGGACGTTATTTCTCAACTCCGAAGAAGATGGGTGCACAGACTGCCGAAGCAAATATCAATGCAGGTATTGCTGCTGCCCAACAAATCGTTGGTTTCTTGAAAGACGGTTGCGAAAAATTCCGCGTGAATAAATAATATTCGTAGAAATAGTAGTATATTTGAGCCACAGATTTATTAAAAATCTGTGGCTTTTATTTTTTACATATTAAATACTAATATCATGGCAATAATTAAACCTTTCAAGGGCATTCGTCCACCGCAAGATTTGGTGGAACAGGTTGCTTCCCGTCCTTACGATGTATTGAATTCTGAAGAAGCCCGCGTCGAAGCGGAAGGTAACGAAAAGTCTCTTTATCATATCATCAAACCGGAGATAGATTTTCCGGCAGGTACGGACGAGCATGCTGAACCGGTGTATGCCAAGGCTGCCGAGAACTTTCAGGCGTTTCAGGATAAAGGATGGTTAGTGCAGGATGCGAAAGAAAGCTATTATATCTATGCCCAGACAATGAACGGGAAGACGCAGTACGGATTGGTTGTCGGTGCTTATGTTCCCGATTACATGAATGGAGTCATCAAGAAACATGAACTTACCCGTCGCGACAAGGAGGAAGACCGCATGAAGCATGTCCGTGTGAACAATGCGAATATCGAGCCTGTTTTCTTCGCTTATCCTGATAATGAGAAGTTGGATGCTATCATCAAGAAATATACGGCAGAAAAGCCTGTTTATGACTTCATCGCTCCGGGTGATGGTTTCGGTCATACGTTCTGGATTGTTGACCAGGATGAGGACATTGCCGCCATTACTGCCGAATTTGCCCAAATGCCGGCTCTGTATATCGCTGACGGACATCACCGTTCCGCTGCTGCCGCATTGGTTGGGGCTGAAAAGGCAAAGCAGAATCCGAATCATCGCGGTGATGAGGAGTATAATTACTTTATGGCTGTCTGCTTCCCGGCAAACCAACTGACTATTATTGATTACAACCGTGTGGTGAAAGACCTCAACGGATTGACTCCCGAGCAGTTCATTGCTGCATTAGGCAAGAACTTTGTCGTAGAAGAAAAGGGTGCGGATATATACAAGCCGTCCGGTTTGCATAACTTCTCTCTTTATCTGAATGATAAATGGTATAGCCTGACTGCCAAAGCCGGAACATACAATGATAATGACCCTATCGGTGTACTTGATGTTACCATTTCTTCCAACTTGATTTTGGACGAAATTTTGGGAATAAAGGACTTGCGTTCGGATAAGCGTATCGACTTTGTCGGTGGTATCCGTGGATTGGGCGAACTCAAGAAACGTGTGGATAGCGGTGAAATGAAAGTAGCTCTGGCACTTTATCCTGTGTCTATGAAGCAACTGATGGATATTGCAGATACCGGTAATATCATGCCGCCCAAGACCACCTGGTTTGAACCTAAACTCCGCTCAGGACTGGTTATTCATAAGTTGGATTAAAAAATCTTATTTAATAAAATCAAGCGGTCGAACCGTTACAATCATACAGTCAATTGTAGCAGTTCGACCGCCCGTTTATAATAGAATAACCGTTCGTTTGCAGTAAAGCGACTGCTCATTTACACTGAAACAGCCGCTTGTTTGTATCAGTTCGACCGTATATGGATGAATGAACTTCACTTAATATTTCCAAATGATAGATTGAATTTTCTCAATAAAGCCGTATCTTTGCGCTATGACTGCTGAAGATACTTATAAAACCATCACAGAACCTTCTGAAGGTATTTATACAGAAAAGCGAAGCAAGTTCATTGCTATTGCCCTTCCTGTGCGTACTATCGACGAGATAAAAGTACATCTTGAAACGTATCAGAAGAAGTATTATGATGCCCGGCATGTGTGTTATGCTTATATGTTGGGTGCGGCGCGCAAGGATTTTCGCGCCAATGACAACGGAGAACCTTCCGGCACGGCCGGTAAGCCTATTCTCGGACAGATTAATTCCAATGAACTGACGGATATTCTGATTATCGTAGTTCGTTATTTCGGGGGAATCAAGTTAGGAACCAGCGGATTGATTGTAGCTTATAAAGCTGCTGCTGCCGAAGCTATCGCTGCTGCTACGATTATAGAGAAAACGGTAGATGATGATGTGACAGTCATGTTCGAGTATCCTTTTATGAATGACATCATGCGCATTGTGAAGGAAGAAGAACCGGAGATTCTCAATCAGTCGTATGACATGGATTGCAGCATGACACTGCGGATTCGCCGTTCGATGATGCCGAGACTGCGGGCACGACTGGAAAAAGTGGAGACGGCACGAATCCTGGATGATGAAGAGAATTAGCGTGTAGAAAATAGTCATAGTTGAGACAGAGGGATTAGACTGAATTTGAATGAGAAAGAAAAACTATATATTTTTTATCCTGCTTTCGGGCTTCTTTGCATGGAGGAATACTCAGGCTTGTGCACAGGAGGTTCAGAAAACTCCGGAGACTTTAGAGACTCGGCAGTTAGCTCCTAATAATATTCCTGTTCCCTGGTATTCTCAGAAAATCACGGGATGTCCTTATTCGCATTGTTCCCTGGCTTCTTCGTTAATGGTGTTCGACTATTTTAAGGGGATGACGACCGACAAACAACGGTCGGCTCAGGATGCTGAAAAGAAACTGGTGGAATATCAACGGAATTACTTTCTGAAAAAGCATGCTCCTTTCCGTCGTCGTACTTCGATAGGACAGGGTGGTTATTATTCTTTCGAGATAGATTCGCTGGCTCGTTATTACGAAAATATGGTAAGTGCCGAGCATTTTCAAAAGAAAGATTATCGGATATTGAAAGATTATATTGACCGTGGTATCCCTATTTTGGTGAATGTGAGATATACAGGCGCAGTTCGCGGCTTGCGTCCCGGACCGAGGGGACATTGGATGGTACTTCGAGGGATTGATGATAAATACGTGTGGGTGAATGACCCCGGTCGTTCGCCGGAGATGCGGAATAAGGGAGAAAATATCCGCTATCCTATAAAGAAACAACCGGGTAATCCCTCTTATTTTGATGGATGTTGGACAGGACGTTTTATTGTGGTCACTCCCAAGGAATGGATACACAATTCACTCTTTGCACAGGTAGGCAAATTGCCGCCGTTAGAAGAAGTGATGTATGTGGTTCCGCCTTTCGTCCCGCCTGTGGAATTGCCGCGGGTTATCAGTCAATAGAAGTGATGTAATGATAAACATAATTAACAAAATAAAGAAGAACAAGATATATGGCATTTGAAGCAACTAAAAAAGAATGGTGTGAACTTTATACATTCTTCCGTTTGTTGGCAGACGGGAAAGTGGTATTAGGTACGGCAGAGGCGAAAGCAGGAGAAGTGTCCTGGCCTGTTGCAATGATTCAACGGGAAGAGCATGACGGAACGCGTCGATACTATATCGAAGAAGAGACAATCCGTATCGAAGGAGAAACGAGTGTTAAATCCATGCCTCGTGAAGATTTCGGTATTGTTGCCGAACTGATATTGCAAGCTGTCAAATCTTCTTCGGAGAATGACGTGACTTCACCGGACGGAGTAGAAGAGTTTTTGGATGAAGCGGGCATTTTTGACTTGGAGGCAAAGACGGAAGACCGTACGGACTTCTCCGTTGCCTTCTGGCATCCGGAAGCACCGTTGAGAGGTTTCAATGTCCGTTCAAGACTGAGCGCTATGAATCCGTTGCTGGACGGTGGACGTGCAGCGAATCTGAAGCTGGAACAGAGTGGAGTTAAATTTGCTACTCCAACGGTGAATAAGATAAATGCTTTGCCCGAGTCTCTCAATGAAGTGTCCGAGCGAATGATGATGATTGAACGTCTGGGCGGTGTACTCAAGTATTCGGATGTAGCCGATAAGGTATTTCGTAGCAACCTTTTGATGATTGACTTGCATTTCCCGCGTGTATTGGCGGAAATGGTGCGTATCATGCATTTGGACGGTGTGTCCCGTATTAGTGAACTGACGGAGATTATCAAACAGATAAATCCGTTGAAGATTAAGGATGAGTTGATAAACAAGCATAAGTTCTATGAATTTAAGGTGAAGCAGTTCTTGATGGCATTGGCGCTGGGCATGCGTCCTGCAAAGATTTATAATGGACTGGATTCGGCAGTGGAAGGAATTTTGCTGGTAGATGGGAGCGGAGAGGTACTCTGTTATCATAAATCGGAAAAACAGGTTATGGAAGATTTTCTGTTCTTGAATACCCGTTTGGAGAAAGGCGCTTTGGAGAAGGATAAATACGGATTCCTGGAAAGGGAGAACGGGGTTTATTATTTCAAGTTGAATGCAAAGATTGGTCTGGTTAAAAGATAGGCTCTAAACAGACAGTATTAAAATAGGATATTAAAAAAGGATAGGTTCTAAACATAGGATAGTATGAAAACAAATGAGATTTTAGAAAACATCAAAGCCCGTCGTAGTGTACGTGCTTATACAAATCAGCAAGTTTCAGAAGATAATTTGCAGGCGATTTTGGAAGCGGCAACTTATGCTCCGAGTGGAATGCATCTGGAAACGTTTCATTTCACGGCTATTCAGAATATGGATAAATTGGCAGAACTGAATGAACGTATAAAGGGAGCTTTCGCAAAAAGTGAGGATACCCGTTTGCAGGAACGCGGTCATAGCAAGACTTATTGCTGCTATTACCATGCTCCGACTTTAATCATCGTCTCTAATGAGCCTACCCAATGGTGGGCAGGGATGGACTGTGCCTGTGCGATAGAGAATATGTTTCTTGCCGCCCAGTCTTTAGGAATTGGTTCTTGTTGGATTAATCAGTTAGGTACAACATGTGATGATTCTGAAGTACGCGAATTTATAACTTCACTCGGAGTGCCGGAGAATCATAAGGTTTATGGTTGTGTAGCTTTAGGATACGCTGACCCGGAAATTCAGATAAAAGAGAAGAAAGTAAAAGAAGGAATGGTAACCATCGTGAGATAGAAATATCCAGTGACTTACTATTTTTGATACGGCATCTCATTTTCTTGAGACGACACTTCAATACTGTTAAGGTAACGCTTTACGGTTCTTAAAGCGGTGCTTTATACTATGTAAAGCGGCGCTTTAGGACTCCTAAAACGCCGCTTTAGCTTTTTAAAACGTCATGCTCTCTGAGCTATCTCAGGAGGATATGTCAATCAAATGTTCCGTAACGGGTCGGCAATAACTTGCGGTCTCCTAACGTATTATCTACGCGTGCCACGTTTATCCAGAATTTGTTTTCACGTACACTCTCTATCGGATAAGCAGCTTTCTCGCGTGTGTATGAATGTTCCCAAAGGTCATTGACCACTTCATATTCGGGGTGCGGAGCATTAATCAGTACATTGTCATTCTTATCTGCTTCACCATTCTTCACTTCCTGGATTTCTTTCCAGATATTCAACATGACCTCTACGAAGTTATCCAGTTCGGCAAGGCTTTCGCTTTCCGTAGGTTCAATCATCAACGTGCCGTGAACAGGGAAAGAAAGGGTAGGGGCATGATAACCATAATCCATCAGACGTTTTGCGATGTCATTTTCCGAAATACCTGTTTCTTCGTGTACCTTGCGGCATTCCAAAATCATTTCGTGACCTACAAAACCGTTTGCTCCGCAATAGACGATGCCATAAGTGTCTTTCAGGCAAGCAGCCAGGTAGTTGGCATTCAGAATCGCAATTTTAGTTGCCTGTGTCAGTCCTTCCGTACCCATCATGCGGATATATCCGTATGTGATAGGCAGGATACCTGCACTTCCGAACGGAGCGGAAGAAACCTGATTCTGTGCATTGCCGAGGATACCATGTCCGGGCAGGAAAGGAACCAAGTGCTCTGCTACACAGATAGGACCTACTCCAGGACCACCGCCACCGTGAGGAGAAGCGAATGTCTTGTGAAGATTCAGATGGCAGACATCAGCGCCGATAAATCCCGGATTGGTCAGTCCTACTTGTGCGTTCATGTTAGCACCATCCATGTATACTTGTGCGCCACACGCATGAATAATATTGCAAATCTCCTTTATCTCCGTTTCAAAAATACCATGAGTCGAGGGATAGGTAATCATTAATGCGGCTAACTCATCTTTATTTTCTTCGGCTTTGGCACGCAGGTCATCCATATCTACATTTCCCAGCTCATCGCAGGCACAGGTGACGGTTGTAAAGCCTGCCTGTATAGCCGACGCAGGATTGGTTCCGTGAGCCGATGCCGGAATCAGAACCTTGTTCCGATGTCCCTGACCGATACTTTCAAGGTAAGTGCGAATCACGCGAAGACCTGTATATTCTCCCGCAGCACCCGAATTCGGTTGCAGGCTTACTCCTGCAAAACCGGTGATAATCTTCAAATCCTCACTCAGGTTCTTTATCAGTTCGCGGTATCCTTCAGCCTGGTCTTCGGGAACCAGCGGATGCATACCCATAAACTCGGAACAGCTCAAAGGCAGCATTTCCGAAGCAGCGTTCAACTTCATTGTGCATGAGCCGAGGGAAATCATGGATTGAGCCAGTGAAATATCCTTGCGGTCCAAACGTTTGATATAACGCATCATTTCCGTTTCTGTATGATACTTGTTGAATACCTCGTGAGTAAGGAAAGGACTCGTACGTTTCAGAGCCTTGTCAATATTGCTTTTCTCCGGAATATCATCTGCTTTCTGATAATCTTTTCCGGCAGCGATGGCAAAGATGGAAAGCAATACGTTCGCGGCTGCAATATCCGTAGTTTCGTCAATGCTGAACCCTACATCTCCATTCTCAAAATAGCGCAGATTTACCTCTTTACTGAGTGCAATCGTCCGAATCTGCTGTGCCGAAACGTGTTCGGGCAGTTCAAAACGCAATGTGTCGAAATATTGTGCGTTTACTTGCGTATATCCGAATTTCTTCAACTGCTTGTCGAGGAATACGGTGATGCTGTGGATACGCGAAGCGATGGTTGAAATACCTTCCTGGCCGTGGTAGACTGCGTAGAAACCTGCCATTGTGGCCAGCAGGGCTTGTGCCGTGCAGATATTCGATGTTGCTTTTTCTCGTTTGATATGTTGTTCGCGCGTCTGTAAAGCCATGCGGTAACAGAGTTTGCCGTATTTATCTTTCGACCATCCGATGATACGTCCCGGCATATTCCGTTTGTATTCGTCCCTTGTGGCGAAGTAAGCAGCGGACGGACCGCCATAGAACATCGGTGTGCCCAGACGTTGGGTTGTTCCGAATACGATATCCGCTCCCCATTCTCCCGGCGGAGTCAACAGGGCAAGGCTCAGAATATCGGCAGCGACAGCTACCTTGCAATCGGCTGTGTGCGCTTTTTCTGTAAATGCGGCGTAATCTTCTACGTTTCCGTTGGAATTGGGGTATTGCAGGATGCAGGCGAAGACTTCCGGTGAAGGTTCGAAATCCTTATATTTACCTACACGCAGCTCGATACCTTGCGGCACGGCACGTGTAGTCATGACAGCCAGTGTTTGCGGGAAGACATTTTCGTCAACGAAGACTACGTTTGCACCCGATTTCTGTTGGGCGCGAGAACGCAGGGCATACATCATGTTGACAGCTTCGGCTGCTGCGGTTCCTTCGTCCAGCAGTGAACAGTTGGCAAGCGGCATGGCGGTAAGGTCGCACACGGCTGTCTGGAAATTCATCAATGCTTCCAGGCGTCCTTGCGACACTTCTGTCTGATAAGGAGTGTAGGAAGTGTACCACACCGGGTTCTCGAATACATTTCGTTGGATAACGGCGGGTGTAATCGTATTGTACCAGCCCAGACCGATGTAGGTGGTGTACAGTTTGTTCTTGCTTGCCAGTGTGGCGATGTGTTTTTCAAATTCGTATTCCGTCAACGGGCTCGACAATGCTAACGGCTCTTTCAGCCGGATATTGGCAGGAATTGTTTTGTCAATAAGTTCGTCCAGTGATGCTACTCCAATTTTGCGGAGCATCACGGCTGTGTCTTGTTCATTGATGCCGATGTGACGGCTAGCTAACAAATCGGTTTTCATATTGATAAGGGGATTTTATTGTTTTATCTGAAAAATGGATTTTCTGCTTTTTCCATCCCGATGGTCGTGGGGGCGCCATGTCCCGGATAAACGACTGTCTCGTTAGGAAGGATGAAAAGACGGCTGCAAATATGCTCTATCAGTTCGTCGAAATTGCCACCTGTAAGGTCGGCCCGACCGATACTGCCTTGAAACAGGACGTCACCGGAGAACATGCAGTTGTCTTCTTTGCAATAATACACCAAGCTGCCGGGCGAGTGACCGGGCACATGGATTGCTTCCAGTTGGGTGTGTCCGAAAGTGATAATATCACCGTCATGCAGGTATTTCCCCAACGGTACGGGTGCTTCCTGCAATTGGAAACCAAACATTCGGCTTTGTTTCGGCGCTTCGTCAATCCAATACTCGTCCGCTTTATTCGCCTCTGCTGCCAAACCGAACTCTTTCAACATGAAAGGATTCCCGAAGATATGATCCAAATGTAAGTGAGTATTCAGAAGATGCTTCACGGTCAGTCCGTTCGTGAGAATGAACTTCTTCAGTGCTTGTTTCTCTTCTTCATAGAAACAGCCCGGATCAATGACGACTGCTTCTTTTGTTTCGTCCCATAACACGTAGCAATTTACGGGAAACATATTAAATTCAAACCTTTTTATTTTCATGGTTCTTTTCTATGATTAATCTTATTCAGAACAACTAATAGTCTTTAAATAGGGACATATACCACTTTTTTTGTTTCAAAGAACTCCTCCTCGAAGTTGTCGCTCAGGCTGTGAATCATTGTCTTATGCTTGAACGGCATCGTTTCGTGTTCCAGTTCACCGCCCTTGAGACAGATAAGCCCGTTGGGCAATGCATTCTGCTGTTTGGAAGATATATTCTTTTTGATAATCTTAATCAAGTCCGCCAGGGGCATAACGGCACGGCTGACAACGAAGTCGAACGTGCGTTTTTCCTCTTCTGCGCGGGCATGGCGGAAAGTGACGTTTTTCAGTCCGATGGCATTAGCCACTTCTGTTGCTACACGTACTTTTTTGCCGATGCTGTCTACAAGGTGAAACTTTGTTTCGGGGAATAATATCGCCAAGGGAATGCCGGGGAAACCGCCGCCTGTTCCTAAGTCCATGATACTGGTTCCGGGACGGAACTGGATGACTTTGGCAATGCCTAATGAATGGAGCACATGGTGCTCATACAAGTTCTCGATATCCTTGCGTGAGATAACGTTGATTTTCGAATTCCAGTCGATGTAGAGGTCATATAGAGCAGCAAATTGTTTGCATTGCTCTTCTGTCAGCTCAAGGAAGTATTTCTCTATGATTTCCACTTTTATCAATTACAAATTACTGATTAGAAATTATATGAAATGAATATCCGCCTAAATAGCTATCTGCATAGTCACAACAGGATATCCATCAGGTTTCGTTCTTTTATGAAGTTTAATCTTTCAGTTCTCCCAAAATCGGGTTGCTGCCGAGAAGATGTTCCATCATAGGGAATGGGATTGTCACCTTTACCGGTCCCATGGAATAGGGAGTGATGTCATATACATTATAATAGAAGGTAATGCCTTCTTTGCTCAGATAGAAATTCTCGGTCGGAGTGATGTCACCGGTCGAAGCATATCCCATATCTTCCAAAGCTTCGTGAGTCGTCACTTTGTTGTCAGCCATGAGCTGGTTCCAAATGAGGTCGGTCAGCGGGTCTTTGTAATCTCCGACGAAAATGTCGTCAAGACGGAGCGGACGCATCAGCGTAAGATCCATATTCAGGTAAGTCGTCATATAGATGCCATGTGCACCACCGGTATATTCATTATAGTCAATACGATATACAAGCAAATCTTTCTCATACAGTTGCACGTGGCTTTCGATACCTTTATAATAAGAATACCAAGCACCGATGGATGCTTCGTCTTCCTTATCTTTCTCATCTTCTGTGTACATCGGCTCCAAGTCGCGGCGATATTCACTGATATAATTTTCCGTATATTGCTTTATGACCTCTTCCGGTTTTTCCCCAATGTACTTATCGCCGAAGCAGGCGGAAATGAAATAAGTATTCAGACTGTCTTTCAGCATATCATCCGATGACTTGACGGGATAGGCGAAATTGATAATTATATTACAAGCCGGTTTGGCTGTATCGTTAAAGAGGTGTGCCGTCTCATTCACCTGGATACTGTCGAATTGTAACGCACCTGTGTTTTTGTTCATCTTGTCATGACAAGAAAACAAAAAGCCGCTTACCGAAAGTATAATAGCAAGCAGGCTGACATATTGTTTTTTCATACTCGTTTTTTCTATAAATTACACATTTACTATCTCATTCACTATTGACAAATATAGATGAAATTCACGAATCGGACTAATAAATACAGAAAAATATTCAGGTATTTCTAAAAGAAGAAAGCAAGAGGTGGATTCTGAATTGTAACATATGTGACATTATGCTTGTTTTTTCTATAAATTATAATATTTAATTTGTTTTTATTCTTATCTTTGTCCCTTGGTATGAAAAAGTTAGCTTACATAACAGCATTGATTCTTTCCCTCTTGATTATCTATTCGGGAGCAGGAGTATCTATTATGCACTATTGTTGTGCCCGTTGTGAAACGGTGCAAAGCTGTTGTGATACAGGCTGTCCGAAATGTAAGAAAACACATACTTGCGACTCTAAGAAGGATTGCAAATCAAAAGGTTGTACGGCTACTATCTATAAGCTGGACTTGATGAAACATACTACTGAGTTGAATGTTTCACCTCAAGCAGTTGACCTCTTCTGTGCGCAGTTCTGTTATTTGCTGACTTTTGCATATTCAGATAAATCAGTAGAGTACGATACTTCTACTTCGCCGCCACCTCTCTGCTCCAGACAGAAGTTGGCGCTATATGCCACCTATCTAATTTAGCCACTATTTCTTTCTTTTTTAGGACTTTGCTTTCTGCTGAATTAAAGCTGGAAGGTGAGGTGAGATTGAATGCAACCAAGTTGCATGAAAAATGAACTAATTTTGTATCTCGAAAGAAAGTTTAGAAAGAATGAAATATTTGATAATAGGACTGTTCCTGTTGTTTGCAAGCAATATGCAGGCACAAGTACATGGAACAGTAAAAGATAGTACCGGGGAAGTTGTTCCCGGAGCAAACGTATTCTGGATGAATACAGGACAAGGCGTGACTACTAAGGAAGACGGAAGTTTTTCTATCAGCAAACCTTCCAAAAGCCATATGCTTATAGTCAGCTTTATCGGTTTTCAGAACGATACGATTCATGTGAATGGTAAGAATCAGAAGCTGGATATTGTGCTTCGCGATGGGGTGGAGCTGAATGAAGTCAATGTAGTCAGTCGCCGGTTGGGAACAATGAAACTACGCAGCAGCGTGATGAATGAAGATATGATAAGCAGTGCCGAGTTGAGCAGAGCCGCTTGTTGTAACTTGGGAGAAAGTTTTGTGACGAATCCTTCAGTCGATGTGAGTTATTCTGATGCGGCAACAGGAGCCAAGCAAATCAAATTGTTGGGATTGTCCGGCACTTATGTGCAGATGCTGACGGAGAACATTCCAAACTATCGCGGGGCTGCTGCTCCTTATGGCTTGGGCTATGTTCCAGGTCCGTGGATGCAGAGCATACAGGTTTCCAAAGGAACTTCTTCCGTGAAGAATGGCTATGAAGCCATTACAGGGCAGATTAACGTCGAGTTCAAGAAGCCCCAATTACCGGAAGCAGACTGGGTATCCGCTAATCTTTTCGCAAGCACTACCAATCGTTATGAAGCCAATGCGGATGCTACGCTGAAAATCTCCAAACGCTGGAGTACTTCTCTGCTGGCGCATTATGAAAACGAGACAAAAGCCCACGATGGCAATGATGACGGATTTGTAGATATTCCGCAGGTAGAGCAATACAACGTGTGGAACCGGTGGGCGTATATGGGTGACCATTATGTTTTCCAGGCAGGTATCAAAGCACTTTCCGAAACACGTACCAGCGGACAAGCCAATCATGGCGGAATGCATTTTGACAATCCTTATAAAGTAAACATTGACACAGAACGTTATGAGTTCTTCACCAAAAATGCTTATATATTTAATAAGGAGAAGAATACAAACCTGGCTTTGATTCTTTCTGCCTCTTTGCATAATCAGGACGCCAACTACGGACAGAAACTTTATAATGTAGACCAAACCAATGTTTACGCTTCATTGATGTTCGAAACGGAGTTTAATAAGCAGAACAGTTTCTCTGCCGGACTGAGTTTCAATTACGATGCTTACGACCAACATTACCGTTTGGAAAATAATGTAGATAAAGTCGCTCTCAAAGCTTTTGAGAAAGAAGCCGTCCCCGGTGCTTATGTGCAGTACACCTTGAATCTGAACGATCAATGGATGTTTATGGCAGGACTTCGCGGAGATTACAGTAACGAACATGGATTCTTTGTAACTCCTCGTGCGCATCTCAAATACAATCCGAATGAATATGTGAACTTCCGTCTCTCTGCTGGAAAAGGCTACCGGACAAATCATGTACTGGCAGAAAATAACTATCTGCTTTCCAGCAGCCGTAAAGTAGAGATTGCGAAGAATCTGGATATGGAGGAAGCATGGAACTATGGCGCGAGCGTATCCACTTACATTCCGATATTCGGCAAAACACTGAATATAAATGCCGAATACTACTATACGGACTTTCTGAAACAAGTCGTTGTAGATATGGACAGCAATCCCCACGGAGTGTCTTTCTACAACCTTGACGGGCGTTCATACTCGCATGTATTCCAAGTGGAAGCCAGCTATCCGTTCTTCAAAGGATTTACTCTGACAGGCGCTTACCGCTTGACGGATGCGCAAACCACCTACAAAGGCGAGCGGATGGAAAGACCTTTGACCAGTAAATACAAAGGTTTGTTGACTGCTTCGTATCAAACTCCACTGGGAATATGGCAATTTGACGCAACACTGCAATTGAATGGCGGCGGCAGAATGCCTTCCCCTTACAAACTTGGGGACGGACAACTCTCATGGAACCGCCGTTATGGCAGCTTTGAACAACTCAGCCTGCAAGTAACCCGCTATTTTCGTCGCTGGTCTATATACGTAGGTGGCGAGAACCTGACAAACTTCAAGCAGAAGAACCCGATTATCGACGCAGCAAATCCCTGGGGAGATAACTTTGATTCCACCATGATATGGGGACCGATGCACGGTGCAAAGGCGTATATCGGACTGCGTTTCAACTTGGCTAGAAACAGTGAATAAAAAGAATAAATGACTTTTAAACAGATGAGAAAAATGAAAACAAAAAGATGGATGGCCACTTGCGTGGTGGCTCTTTTGAGTGTAGTTGCCGTAATGGCAAAGGATATTCGCGTGGTAGTATTCAAGGTGACTCAGATGCACTGCGAAAAATGTGAAAAGAAGGTGAAGGACAACATGCGTTTTGAGAAAGGTCTGAAAGACATTTCCACTGTTGTGAAAGACCGGATAGTTACTATCACATACGATGCTGAAAAGACAAATGTGAAGAACTTGCAGGCGGGATTTAATAAATTCAATTATGAAGCCGAATTTGTGAAAGAAACGAAGAAAGACGGTAAAAAAGCGGATAAGAAGTAATTGAACAAATACCCGTATTAACTTGTTTCTATAAATAAACGATGGTCTTTCTCCACACCTCTTCCGAGGAAGGGGAAAGGCCAAAAATAATAATTATATATGGGTAATATAGTGAAAAAAGCATTTCCCGTGCTCAATATGCATTGTGCGGGCTGTGCTAACAATGTTGAAAAAATAGTAAGGAAATTGTCGGGAGTCACTGAGGCTTCCGTTAATTTTGCCACCAATACATTGACTGTTTCTTATGAGAAGGACAAGCTGACTCCCGGAGAAATCCGTGCGGCAGTGCTCGCTGCGGGTTACGACCTGATTGTGGAGGAAGCCCATAAAGAAGAGCGTCAGGAAGAAGAGCAGCATAAACGCTACGTTCGCTTGAAACGGAAAGTGATTGGTGCATGGATTCTGGTAGTGCCGCTACTGATATTCTCTATGGTATTGATGCATATGCCATATTCTAACGAGATTCAGATGGTGCTTGCCATCCCTGTCATGGCCTTTTTCGGCGGCGGTTTCTTTACCGGAGCTTGGAAACAGGCAAAGATAGGGCGGAGTAATATGGACACTTTGGTTGCGCTGAGTACTTCCATCGCTTTTCTGTTCAGCCTGTTTAATACTTTCTTTCCTGAATTCTGGTATGCCCGTGGATTGGAACCGCACGTCTATTACGAAGCTTCTGCGGTAATTATCGCTTTCGTGTTGACCGGCAAACTGATGGAAGAACGCGCGAAAGGAAATACTTCCAACGCTATTCGCAAGTTGATGGGTATGCAGCCTAAAGTAGCCCGTGTGCTGCGCAACGGAGTAGAAGAGGAGATTCTGATTGAGCAACTGCAAGTCGGTGATTTGGTCGTTGTCCGTCCGGGAGAACAGATTCCCGTGGATGGTAAACTTTCCGAAGGTGACTCGTATGTTGACGAAAGTATGATAAGCGGTGAGCCTATTCCGGTAGAAAAGAAGAAAGGCGATAAAGTGCTGGCGGGAACTATCAATCAACGCGGCTCGTTTATCATTAGCGCAGCGCAAGTCGGCAGCGAGACTGTATTGGCACGTATCATTCACACGGTGCAGGAAGCACAAGGCAGCAAAGCCCCCGTTCAGCGTATTGTCGACCGCATAACTGGAATTTTCGTGCCTGTCGTGCTAGGCATTGCTATCCTTACGTTTATCTTATGGGTAGTCATTGGCGGTAGTGAATACATATCTTATGGTGTACTGTCTGCCGTATCTGTTCTTGTTATCGCTTGTCCGTGTGCCTTAGGGCTTGCCACGCCTACCGCCTTGATGGTGGGAATAGGCAAAGCCGCCAGTCAGCATATTCTGATAAAGGACGCTGTTGCTTTGGAGCAAATGCGTAAAGTGGATGTCGTCGTATTGGATAAGACGGGGACATTGACAGAAGGACATCCCACAGCCACTGGATGGTTATGGGCACAGTCTCAGGAACCACATTATAAAGATGTACTTCTGGCTGCGGAAATGAAATCGGAGCATCCGCTTGCCGATGCCATAGTCGCTGTGCTTCAGAACGAGGAAAGGATACAGCCCGCTAAATTGGAAAGCTTTGAAAGTATCACAGGAAAAGGTATCAAAGTCTCCTATCAAGGGAAAGTGTATTGGGTAGGCAGTCACAAACTATTAAGGGATTTCAGTGCCACGATGAATGATGTAATGGCCGATATGCTGGTTCGTTATGAATCGGATGGTAACGGAATTATTTACTATGGTTGCGAGAATGAACTGTTAGCTATTATTGCAGTCTCCGACCCGATAAAAGCAACTTCTGCCGAAGCGGTGAAAGAACTGAAACGTCAGGGCATTGACATATGTATGCTGATCGGCGACGGGCAACGAACGGCTTTAGCTGTTGCTTCCCATTTGGGAATCGAACGTTTTGTAGCTGATGCCCTTCCTGCCGATAAAGCCGATTTTGTGCAAGAACTGCAATTGCAGGGAAAGAAAGTCGCCATGGTAGGGGATGGCATCAATGACTCGCAAGCCCTGGCATTGGCGGACGTCAGCATTGCTATGGGGAAAGGAACAGATATTGCTATGGATGTTGCCATGGTGACTTTGATGACATCCGACCTCTTGCTGCTTCCTAAAGCATTCCAGTTATCGAAGCAGACGGTCAAACTGATTCATCAAAACCTGTTTTGGGCATTTATTTATAATCTGATAGGTATCCCTATCGCTGCCGGTGTCCTGTTCCCCTTGAATGGTTTATTATTGAATCCGATGCTGGCAAGTGCCGCTATGGCTTTCTCCAGTGTGAGTGTAGTACTTAATTCACTGAGCTTGGGAAGAAGAAGGATTTAGTGATTAACGGGATAGTGATTAGTGATTATCACTATTCCGTTAATCGTTATAAACATTATCCGTTTCTGAATTCCAACGGTGTCATTCCTACATATCGTCTGAAATATTTGCCGAAGAAAGAAGCACTTGGGAAGTTTAGTGAATAAGCTATTTCCTGGATAGTCATATTCGTACTCTTCAGTTTGGCTTTAGCATCCATAATGACGATATAAGCAATCGTATCCAGTACGCTTTTTCCGGTCACTTGTCTTACCGTAGTACTCAGATGCTGGAGAGATATCCCCAATTGGTCTGCGTAAAACTGTGCCCGACGCTCGTTCTTGTAATTTTCGGTGATAGATTGAATCAGTTCCCGGCATATTTCCTTTTTACGGTTTGAACTGCTGTTTTCTCCCGGATAGTTATGGTATATCAGCCGTATGCTTGTCAGTATAGTCTGAAGTGCCAATTCTACCAACTCCGGATCCATCTCGAAGTTTTCGTTGCAACTGGCACGTGCTAACAGAGCGAAATAATCTTTCAGATAACCGGTCACTTCTTCGGTAAGCGGTACAACCGGTTGTTCGATTAGCTTAGGATAAGCATTCCCGATACTTTTCATCAGATTTATTCGTCCGGCGCAATGAGCGGAAAAACCGGCGAAGCAGAGACATACTTTTTCTGTTTTTTCGCGGAACTGAATGATGGTTCCCGGCAATAGTGTTATCAAGTCATTGGGACGGATTTCATAATCAAGCAGGTTGATGGATGCTTTCATCGAGCCCTCGGTACATATGGCGACAATACATGCCTGCAACCGGCAAGATTGCTTATAAATATTCAGAATATCTTCTGTGACATTCGTCCATGCTAATATTTCGGTAGGCAAGTCTACCTGTGGAAAGTCCATTTTCATAGTTGTGTTTGTTATATTCGACCAACAAATGTACACATTTTCTTTTTATTTCTTATCTTTGTTTCTATGAAAACAGTTTTTGTCGATTGGAATTTGATACCGTATGCCGAGGCATGGCAACGGCAGACGGAATGGTTTGACAGCGTTGTCCGGGCAAAAGCTCAGGGCGAAGCCTATGAGAACCGTATTGTTATGTGCGAGCATCCCCACGTCTATACTTTGGGACGTAGCGGGAAAGAAAATAATATGTTGCTGAGTGACCAACAGTTGAAAGCGATTGATGCGACTCTTTATCATATTGACAGAGGGGGAGACATCACTTATCACGGTCCCGGACAGTTAGTATGCTATCCGATATTGAATTTGGAAGAGTTCGGGCTGGGACTGAAAGAATACGTTCATCTGCTGGAAGAAGCAGTGATATGCGTGTGCGCATCTTATGGCATTGAAGCCGGAAGGTTGGAGAAAGCAACAGGTGTCTGGCTGGAAGGCGATACTCCCCGTGCCCGTAAGATTTGTGCGATAGGAGTGAGGAGCAGCCATTACGTCACTATGCACGGACTGGCTTTGAATGTGAATACGGATTTACGATATTTCAGCTATATTCATCCTTGTGGATTTATAGATAAAGGCGTCACTTCTCTTCGTCAGGAGTTGAAGCACGATGTGCCCATGGACGAAGTGAAGCAACGCCTCGAAGAGGAGCTTAGAAAACTATTCCGACTCCCAACTGCCAAGTGCGGTGCATAAAGCAATCCTTATCCGCCAATGCGTATGAGAAATCTGCGCGTATAGGCCAGAAGTTGATTCCGCAGCCTAAGGTGCCATAGTTGCCTACGCCCTTATCTTTATCTCCGAAATGATAACCTGCACGGACTACTCCGTATTTCAGGAAATTATATTCGGCTCCTACGCCTGCCTGTAAATGACGGATTTCGGAAGGAAGCAGATAGTTGAAGTCAAGCGCCACCTGCAAACGGTTCTCTATGCTGAACGGCAGGTCGATTGCTCCCCCTAATCCTAATCTGGCGGGCAACTTCTGTCCGTCCAGTTTCTTTCCTAAATTTGCAGCCTGGAATCCGATACTCCAGGAAGACATTCCGTCCAGCAGAGCCATGTTGCGGTAATAAGTAGCGCCGAAATCCAGAGAAACACTATTTTTACTATCCGCGCTTTCTGCGACTTTTGCCTGCATATATCTGAATGTCAATGAAAGCGACAGGTTCTTTGCTATATTTCTGAAATAGGCAGCTTCCAAGTCCCATACATGAGGACGGTAATCCATCATTTTAGGGTCTTTGAAGTGGCGGAACCCTAAGGCAAATCCGTGGATGCCTTCTCTTCCAATCCGATAGAAAAGGGATGCACTGTGCAATGCATAATCTTTGTTTATATCAGCGTATGAATAACTCGCGCCCATCACTTCCTGCGAGAAAGCGATAGTAGAGGCGTTATGAAAGATAGCTGTACTTCCGTTATCGGTGATAGCTAATCCCGTACCTGCCATACCTGCCGACTGGGCGTCCGGGGTAAGGCTCAGAAAGTTGGCGTTTGCCACTCCTTGTGCTCCCGCTAAGACGGGAAATAAGCACGAGACGAGAAGGAAATGTTTTACTCGTTTCATAATCAGTTATTTTTAATGTGCGACATCCGAACGACACGTATGCCTGTCCACGATTTATTATTGTTGAGCATATGGGTGAGAGGCGTATCGCTGACCACCACTTTCCCTAATGTGGAAGAAGCGTGCAGCAGATGCAACTTTCCATTTTTATATTCTGCTATTCCTACGTGAGCAATGTCCAGTCCGGGCAACCTCGTTGTGATAGCAATAATGTCTCCGTCCATAATCCACGGCAATCCGTTTTCCGGCAATTGGCTTTTCGGCAGCCAATGTACTGCTTTTCCTGATAAAACTTTCTCATGTTCAGCCATCCGTAACACATTTTCCGGCGAATCGGACAATTTCTTGTATTGTTTGGGATGGGTGGACATGTATGAAAGGGACAATTTCATTGTAGGCGTACTATTCTCAGCAGTGATATCTGTAAGGAAACCATGCCGGACACCATTATCAATCCAGTCGGACGTATAATGCAATCGCGAAGGATAACCGTCAATAATACCGTCCCGATACCGTATCTTTTGCAGATTCTCTGCAAATGATGGACTGAGAGCCTGCGCCAACGTATATTCCACGAAAGTAAGGCAATCTACCGCATCCGTTCGGACAACCAGTTTCTCTTCTCCGTCCCGGTCTAAGGTATTGGCTACATATTTTGTTCCCAAATAAGACTTCCCGATTTGTAACATCGCTGTGGGTGCTGCGAACCCTGCAGAGTCCTGCGGAGCAGGCTCCGCAGACTGTCCCTGTGCAAAAGTCATTACACTGACAAACGATACTATGACGGATAAAAGTCTTCTCATACTATTTATTTAACTTTCATTGAAGCTTTGATAAAGTAAAGAATCAACAGGGCATATGCTCCTAATGCTAACACTTCCGACCAGGTATTGTTCAGCCATGCTTCATTCACAAGATTAACTCCGCCGAAACGCATAGCGGCACTGATAACTCCCATCAATGCACCACCGGCAATAAAACCGGAAGCCAGCAACGTTCCTTTTTCTCCTCTTTCCGTATTCAATGTTGCGTCCTTGCTGCGGGTTGTAACAAACCAGTTTACAGCTCCACCCACTACCAACGGCACATTCAGTTCCAAAGGAATAAACATACCCAATGCAAAAGCTAATGCAGGAATTTTACAAAGAGTCAGAATAATAGCTAACACAGCGCCGATACCATATAGCAACCAAGGTGCGCCTACACCACTCATCAACGGTTCGATAACGGCTGCCATCGCATTGGCTTGCGGAGCAGCCAGTGCACCGCTTGTAAATCCGTATGTCTTGTTCAGGATAATCATCACACCGCCTACGGTTGCAGCCGATACGATTGTACCCAGAAACTTCCATGTTTCTTGTTTGACAGGAGTGCTTCCCAACCAGTAACCAATCTTTAAGTCGGTAATGAAACCGCCCGCCATTGAAAGCGCTGTACATACCACGCCACCCATAACCAATGCGGCAACCATACCCGAAGGACCTTTCAGACCGACAGCCACCATCACTACGGAAGCTAAAATCAGCGTCATCAACGTCATTCCCGAAACAGGATTAGTACCCACGATTGCAATAGCGTTGGCAGCTACCGTGGTGAACAGGAAAGAAATGCCGGCAACTAAAGCAATAGCCACCAATGTATGCAATAGATTGCCCTGCATTACGTCAAAGTAGAAGAACAGTACAATCAATATCAGCGTGATGATAGAGCCTATTGCGATAATCTTCATCGAGAGATCGCGTTGTGTACGTATAATAGTCTTTTCTACATTACCCTTACCGCCCATTTCCTTGGCAGCCAGTCCAACGGCACTTTTGATAATTCCCCAGGAGCGGATAATACCAATCACACCCGCCATGGCGATACCGCCGATACCGATACTCTTCGCATAATATTTGAAAATTTCCTCCGGACTCATCATCCCTACGGTAGCCGTAATCTCAGGATTCCATGCGTTCAGCACACTGTCTTCCCAGATAGCGGACATTCCCGGAATGATAATCCACCATACCGCCAATGAACCGGCACAAATGATGGAAGCATATTTCAATCCTACAATATATCCCAGCCCCAGTACGGCAGCACCCGTATTCACTTTAAATACCAGTTTGGCCTTTTCCGCCAGCATCTCTCCGGCACTGCATACACGGGTCGTGAAATTTTCGTTCCACCATCCGAATGTAGCTACAATGAAGTCATACAAACCACCAATCATACCTGCCATCAACAACGGCTTGGCTTGGCTGCCGCCTTTCTCACCGGAGATTAATACCTGTGTGGTAGCAGTTGCTTCCGGGAAAGGATATTTGCCGTGCATGTCGCTGACGAAATATTTCCGGAAAGGAATCAGGAACAGAATGCCCAATACACCACCCAGCAAAGAACTGATGAATACCTGCATAAAGGTAACTGTCATTTCAGGATATTTGGCTTGAAGAATATAAAGAGCGGGCAACGTAAAGATAGCTCCGGCTACAATTACTCCCGAACAAGCTCCGATAGACTGGATAATAACGTTTTCTCCCAGTGCATTCTTTCTTTTTGCTGCCCCTGAAACTCCTACTGCGATAATCGCAATCGGAATAGCAGCTTCAAATACTTGCCCCACTTTCAAGCCCAGATAGGCAGCGGCGGCCGAGAAAAGGATTGCCATGGCGATACCCCAGGCTACTGACCAGAAATTAACTTCCGGATAATTTTTCGAGGAACTCATCAACGGGTTGTAGACTTCCCCTGGTTTCAACTCTCTGAACGCATTCTCGGGCAACCCGGTGAATTTGTCTTCTTCTTGTTTCATAGTTTTATAATTTGCTAATGTGTCAATTTACATTTCCGTCCTCAAAGTAAACAAAAAAAAAGGAGAACCGAAAGATTCTCCTTTATGTAATGCCTATTTTTTCTTATTTGGCGTCTTTTGCTACCATATCGCCCTCGATATATAACCTTACCATCTCTGTTTTGGCATTGGTACGCAAGGTAATCGACTTCTTGAAGTGTCCCGGATATTTACCTGTTCCGTTGTAAGTCACCTTAATCGTGCCTTTTTTGCCCGGCATGATAGGTTCTTTTGTATATTCGGGTACGGTGCATCCGCAAGAAGCTACTGCCTGGTGAATTACCAAAGGAGCATCCCCTATATTAGTGAAGGTAAACGTACAACTAACCACCGGACTGTTTTCTGAGAACTTGCCGAAATCGTGAGTTGTTTTGTCAAACTTGATGTCTGCATTTGTTTGTGCAAATGCAAAACTTACACCCATAACTAATAAGGTCATTAAAAAAAGTATCTTTTTCATTTTTCCTTCTCTTTTTGATTACGAGTGCCAAAGGTAATGCTTTTTCCCCTAAAATATACTCTATGGAGTGCGAAATAGTATTAAACGGTTCACTTTTGCTATTTGGTAAGCTGGAATCCCAGCATCATTCCGTCATAATTATCAGCCAGTGAACTCACTGTTTTCAGTGCCGTATTGTTGCTCTTACTACCGATGAAAGACATAAGTTTCAACAATTTGTCCGAGTTGAACAGTAATTCCAGCGAATTGGAAGTACAATTTACTTTTGCGTGCAGGTTCAGCAACTTCAGGTATTTCAAGTCTACTTGTTTGGTCGAAGCATTGTAAGAGTACGTGCCGCTCAGTTTTTTTTTCCCAACCGTGCTGGTGAAAGTGCTGTCGGCATTAAAGGTGAAACTCATCTGTCCGTCTCTGATGCCTATTTTGCTCAACTGTTCGTTCAGCTTACTTTCCGCCATGGTGGCTGCGGCAGCTCCGCCTGCTTTCATCAGCAGGTTGTCCGATTCGAACTCGACGGCCGAACCTTGATAATTCCATGTTCCTGTCATGTCGATAGACTGGGTACTTCCGGTAATGGCGTTCACTACTTTTGAGATGTTGTCCTTATTAAATAAGTCCGACCATGATTGTGCCTGGCTGTCAGTAGCCATGAGCATAAATGCTGCCATAAAGGCAAGTGATAAAAAATTCTTTTTCATTCCCTTTTCCATTAAATTAGAGATTCTTGTTTATGTTTTCTATGTAGTCAAGTATTTCTGTACGTCCGGTACGGTCTTCCGAAGAAGATATAAAGTAAGGGGGAAGCTCTTCCCATTGTTTGCCTAACTCACGCAGATATGAGTTGATGTTCATCTTCAGGCGTCCACCTTTGAGCTTGTCGGCCTTGGTGAAGATGATGGCGAAAGGAATGCCGTTCTCACCCAACCATTCCATAAACTCCAAGTCTATCTTCTGGGGCTCCAAACGGCTGTCTATCAAGACAAAGAGATTTGTCATCTGTTCCCGCTCCAAAATATAATCTTCGATTATGGTACGTATCTGGTCTTTTCCCTTCTGTCCGCGTCGGGCATAGCCATATCCCGGAAGATCGACAAGATACCAGTTCTTATTAATCAGAAAGTGGTTGATAAGCATTGTTTTTCCTGGAGTGGCGGAAGTCATGGCCAGTCCTTTACGGTTGGTCAGCATATTGATAAGGCTGGACTTTCCCACATTGGAACGGCCTATAAAGGCATATTCCGGGAAAATACCTGCCGGACATTTTTTCACGTCCGTATTACTAATCACAAATTCTGCACTTGTTATTTCCATTTTCTTGTCATTTATTTCTTCATTATATTATAAACGCTGGGCACTTGTTTTCATGGCACTTTCGGCGTTTTCTTTTTTCCAGACATCAAAATTAATCCTGCAAAGGTAAGCGTTCCATTTAACATTAGCAATTCATAACCGAATTTATATCCGGTTTCTTTGGCTATCCACCAGTCCAAGGCAAAGCAGAGTAGTGGAGAGGCGATGGCTATAAAAGGTACAAGCCGGTCGTTAGTCTGTCTTCGGGTAAACAGCCCGAAAGCGAACATACCAAGTAGCGGCCCATATGTATAGGAAGCGATGATGTAGATAGCATCAATTACACTCTTGTTATTTAAAATTTCTACCAGGCAAATGAAGAA
This sequence comes from Bacteroides acidifaciens, assembly GCF_903181435.1. Lineage (NCBI taxonomy): Bacteria > Pseudomonadati > Bacteroidota > Bacteroidia > Bacteroidales > Bacteroidaceae > Bacteroides > Bacteroides acidifaciens. The sequence continues at coordinate 1,736,282 of NZ_CAEUHO010000001.1, read as the reverse complement.
AGCCAGGAGGACTGAAAGTGATAAATGCACTTTATTTCTTTTGCGGCGTGCCACTTCTTCGGTATCCTTTTCCGTATCCAGCAGGTCGACACAAACGCTGGTCGTCATGGCAGTTAGGGCAGAGTCCGAGTTGCTGAAAGCGGCTGCGATGATTCCGATTGTAAAGAGTACCAGGACGGATTGCCCCAAATAACCTTGTGTCGCGAACATCGGCAGGATGTCATCATTCATGGCAGGCAGTTCCAGTTGCATTTGTCCGGCTAGTGCTATCAACAGGATTCCCAAACACAGGAAAAGAAAGTTTAACGGAATGAATGAGAATCCGTAGCAATACATATTCTTTTGCGCTTCGCGCAGGTTGCGGCAGGAAAGGTTCTTTTGCATCATGTCCTGGTCGAGCCCCGTCATTACAATCACAATGAAGATACCGCTAAAGAATTGTTTGAAGAAATTCTGTCGGGATATCCAGTCGTCGAGGACGAAGATTCGGTTATATTCGCTGTTGCGGATGGTTTGGACAATACCGCTGAAATTCAAATCCAATTTTTGAATAGTGAAGTAAATGATGAAAACCAGCGCTGCAATCAGGCAGAAAGTCTGCAAGGTATCTGTCCATACAATCGTTTTTATTCCGCTTTTATGTGTGTATATCCATACCAATGCCACTGAACCGACAGCAATCGTCCAGAAAGGGACATGCATCTCTTGAAATACATAGGTGTGAAGAATCAGGCAGACCAGATAGAGCTTTGCAGCCGTTCCCAGCATGCGCGACAACAGAAAGAAAAAGGAGCCTGTGCGATAGGCGCGTACTCCGATGCGTGTGCCGAGATAGCCGTATATGCTTGTCAGGTTGAGTTTATAATACAAAGGAAGAAGTATATGTGCCACTACCATATATCCGAAGAAGAATCCGAATACCGTTTGCATATAGGTCATATCCATTCCGCGTATCATGCCCGGAACAGAAACGAAAGTAACCCCGGATATAGAGGCGCCTATCATGCCGAAAGAGACTACATACCAGGGCGATTTATTCTCTCCCTTGAAGAACGCAGCATTTGAACCGCCTTTGCGTCCGGTGATACGGGCTATTAATAATAATATCGCAAAGTAACATATAATAGTGATAAGTATCATCATAACGGCTGCAAAGGTAGTATTTTTTGCAGGTATTAAAACAATAATCCGTATCTTTGCGCCAAAATATCGATAGAATAGCAATTATTATCTATGAACCAACAATATCCTTCCGTACTGCTTGAAAAGGCAGTCGGCGAATTTTCCAAACTTCCGGGTATCGGGCGTAAGACGGCCATGAGGCTTGTCCTGCATCTGCTCCGTCAGGATACGGCTACTGTGGAAGCGTTCGGAAGTTCCATTATAACTTTGAAGCGCGAGGTGAAATATTGCAAAGTCTGCCATAATATATCCGATACCGAAACCTGCCAGATTTGCGCAAATCCGCAACGGGATGCATCCATTATTTGTGTGGTGGAGAATATCCGCGACGTAATGGCAGTGGAAGCGACCCAGCAATACAGAGGATTGTATCATGTCCTGGGTGGTGTCATTTCTCCAATGGACGGGGTAGGGCCGAGCGACCTGCAAATAGAGAGCTTGGTGCAACGGGTGTCCGAAGGCGGAATTAAAGAAGTTATCCTGGCTTTGAGTACCACGATGGAAGGAGACACCACGAACTTCTATATCTACCGCAAATTGGATAAGCTGGGTGTCAAACTCAGTGTGATTGCACGCGGTGTATCCGTTGGAGACGAATTGGAATATGCCGATGAAGTCACTTTAGGACGTAGCATTGTGAACCGGACAGCTTTTACCGGAACTATATAATTAATCATCTTTAGAATTTAGGACGAACATGGAAGAACAGATAAAGCGTGCTGTCAGGAATTTGAATATCAGTTATGTTTTCTTTTGGGTGCTCCCGGCATTCCTGCTTGGGGCAGGGGAGTTTGAACTCATTCCTGTAGGAAGTATTGAAGGAAACGTGCAGGCTACTTATTATTTTGAAACTATCGGTATCTTACTGACAGCCTTGTGTATACCTTTTTCTCTGAAACTATTCAGCCTTGTGCTCAAGAAGAAAATAGACAATATGACTATCACGCTTGCGCTGAAACGTTATGTGCAAATGAGTATCGTCCGGTTGGGAATACTCGAAATAGCTATCATTGTCAATCTTTTATGCTATTATTTGACATTGAGCAGCACAGGCAATCTTTGTATGTTGATTGGACTGACAGCTTCTTTGTTCTGTCTGCCCAGTGAGAAAAAACTGCGTAACGAACTTCATATCTCAAAAGACGAAGACGAATGAGACAATCTTTTTTAATGAACGACCGCATCTATCTCCGTGCAGTGGAGCCAGAAGATATGGATGTCATGTACGAAATGGAGAATGACCCTTCCATGTGGGATATCAGTAATTTTACGGTTCCTTATTCCCGCTATGTGTTACGGCAGTATATCGAAGGGTCGCAGTGTGATGTCTTTGCGGATAAACAGTTGCGTCTGATGATTGTGGGCAAATCCGAACATTGTATAATTGGTACGATTGATATTACGGATTTTGTTCCTCTCCATTCTCGCGGAGAAGTAGGAATTGCTGTTCATAAAGACTATCGGCAACAAGGCTATGCCAGTGATGCATTGAAATTGCTTTGCGAATATGCCTTTGATTTTCTTTCTTTAAGCCAGCTATACGCACACGTGGCGGTAGATAACGAGAACTGCATGAGATTGTTTACATCTTGCGGCTTCACCCAATGCGGACTATTGAAGAATTGGTTGCAGGTAGGCGGTTGCTACAAAGATGCGGCACTCCTTCAGTATTTGAACCCTAAGAAATAAAGTGATAAATCATTTAGTTGAAAGTAGGCACTTGTGGGAAACGCGACCACGTTTCGTACTTGCTGCCTAATTTCTCCAAAGCCTTCCGCCACATATCCTTGGTGTCATCTTTCATCAGATAGGAGTTCTCTTCTTCAGAGACCAGCCATGTGTTTTCTTTAATTTCATTGTGTAACTGCTCACTTTCCCAGCCGGAATATCCCAGGAAGAAACGAATGTGCCCATTTATCTCATTCCCCTGCAATATGTATTTCTTTATTGCGTCAAAATCCCCATTCAGGTAAAGACCTTTGCTGATAGAAATAGAGCCGGGAACTTCTGTTAATGTATGAAGATAAAATAAGGTATCGGTAGCAACAGGTCCACCTTTATATAGAGGAATCTCATTGAGATATTTAAATTCCATGATAATATCATTGAGAAGTAGTGGCAGTGGCTTGTTGATGACCAATCCCATACTTCCTTCCTCCGTATGGTCAACCAGTAATATTACAGACCTGCCAAACGTCACATCACGTAAAAAAGGTTCGGATATTAAAATCTTTCCTCTTGACGGAAGTACATTATTCGATTGAATTTTAAATATGTTCAAGTCTATATTCATGCCACTAAAGTAATAAAAAAAACGGAATAACAATCGTTCTTTCCGTTTTTTTTCAAATTTTAAGAGTAGCTTTTATGAATATCTCCTATCTAATACTCAGGCTATCGGATGATTTTCCGCAAATAGCTTCATCCTTTCGTCAAGCTGTGCATATTGATGGTCTTTAATAAAGGATGTACACGCCCGTAAGCCTTCCTGATGGCTTCCCGTCGTAACCAATGATATTGCACTTACGCCATAGTACATGAGTTCCTTAGCCAATTCACCACTGGTCATTCCCGGATACCCGATTGTAAAATAGAATCCGTCTGCAACCGGATCACCCAAGTCATTATCATATACCAGATGGAATCCATGGCGAAGGAAGATATCTTTTAACTTCTTCGCTCTTTCACCATATATTTTCACCTCGTCAAGGAAGTTATATTGTCCTTCATTAGCAGCTTTCAGCATCGCAGCCATGGCAAATTGCGCCGAATGGCTCGTTCCCGAAGAAAGCGCATAAAGCACCCGATGGATAAAGACAGTACCGAAAGTGCCACCTCCATAACGTTTGCTCAGCCCTGGATAGCTCCGATGATATAACTTGTCGGAAATACAACTTACGCCAATGCGCTGTCCGGCATAGCTGAATGCTTTAGAGCCTGAAATCAGCAATACATAATTATCTGTATAATGAGCAACCGATGGCTGGAACGGTGCCTGGTATGGCTTACTCAAGTTCTGACGGAAATCCATTGCGAAATAAGCCAAATCTTCCAAAACGATTACATCGTATTGTGTAGCCAACTCGCCGATGATTCTTAATTCTTCATCTTTCAGGCAAATCCAACTGGGATTATTCGGATTTGAATAGATGATTGCCGATATATTTCCTTTCTTCAGATAACTTTCCAGTTTCTCTCTCAATTTCTCGCCCCGATAGTCATATACATCAAACGTCTCATATTTTTGTCCCATCACTACCAACTGCTGTTTTTGCACAGGGAATCCCGGATCAATAAACAGGATTGTATCTTTTTTCTCATCGCATTGGCTGCAAGTAAGGAAAGAGGCGAATGTACCCTGCATGGAACCTGTCACAGGTACGCATCCTTCCGGGCTCAAATCCACATTTATGAATGCTTTGATAAAATTAGAAGCTTCTTTCTTTAGCTCCGGCAATCCGTTAATGTCAGGGTATAAACTGGCAATGCCTTTCTGTAATGCTTCAACTTCCGCTTTTACTCCCACGGCAGAAGGCGGAAGTCCCGGAACGCCCATTTCCATTTTAATGAATTCCACTCCCGATGCTGCTTCAGCCTTTGATGCAATAGCTTTCACTTCCCGGATAGTAGCCTTGGAAAAATCGACAATTTGAAACTCATTTATAGTTTCGTCAATCAGATGTCGCTCAATTGGTGTATTTTTCATTCTATTTTCTATTTTATGTAATAGCTGCAAATGTACACGATAATTCTCAATAAACCCACTTTTTCAGAAAAAAGATATAAAAGCTATTGCAGGTTTCAAAAAAATGTCTACCTTTGCAACCGCAATCGAGAGAGATGCGATAAAAAAGAAATTTTGGTGCGTTAGTTCAGTTGGTTAGAATACATGCCTGTCACGCATGGGGTCACGGGTTCGAGTCCCGTACGCACCGCTTCTTGAAAGAAATATAAAAAGAAAATGCTCTGATTCATCATGAATCAGAGCATTTTCTTTTCTAGTATTATTCTTGTTTTTATCCTTTCTTCCCGTCATATCCCCACTTCAAATAAATAGCTCCCCACGCAAATCCGGCTCCGAATGCTGTAAGAATCACATTGTCTCCCTTCTTGAGCTTTTTCTCAAAATCCCAGAGGCAGAGTGGGAGTGTACCGGCACTAGTATTTCCGTACCGTTCTATATTGACCATGACTTTTTCGGACGGTATTCCTAAACGCTGAGTCACAGCAGTGATGATACGTTGGTTGGCTTGGTGGGGAATCACCCAGTCAATCTCTTCCTTGCTTAAATGATTTCTTTCGATAACAGATTCGCAGGCATCAGCCATATTGGCTACAGCATACTTGAATACAGTGCGTCCTTCCTGATAGATATAATGCATTTGGTTATCTAGCGTATAATAAGAAGGAGCGCATACGGAACCGCCGGCTTTTATATGCAGGAAAGGCAACCCTTTGCCGTCCGTCCTTAACACAGCATCCATAACACCTAAATCTTCTGTTGTCGGTTCCAGCATGACGGCTGCTCCGCCATCACCAAAAATCGGACAAGTTGCACGGTCTGTATAATTGACGATTGACGACATCTTTTCGGCTCCTACAACTATAATCTTCTTGTAATTTCCCGAACGGATGAAATTTGCTCCTGTTTCCAATGCATACAAGAAGCCGCTGCATACAGCTTGCATATCAAAAGCGAAAGCGTTTCTTAGTCCCAGCCTTTCGCATAGGATAGAAGCTGTGGAAGGAAAGCGATAATCGGGAGTGGTGGTGGCGACAATAACCAGGTCAACATCATCCGGATTCGTTTGGGTGCGTTGTATCAACTGTTTCGCAGCCTTGCGTGCTATGTACGAAGTTCCCAGCCCTTCCTCTTTCAGGATATGCCTTTCCTTGATTCCGATACGTCCCATAATCCATTCATCGGTGGTATCTACCATCTTGGAAATTTCATCATTAGTCAAGATATAATCGGGTACATATCCTCCAACTCCTGTAATTACTGCGTTAATTTTATCCATCGGTTCTATTTTATTTAGCTCGTTTTTTGAATAAGGCGGTTAATCTCAAATAATAAATGCGGGCGCAAATATTAAATGCGGGCGCAAATATAGAGAAAAGAGAATGAATTCCAACAAACGTCTAATAAACAGTCCCCTTTTTAATTAATAAAAGGAAATATTAGAGCAAATTTGGGCAAAATATTTAGTTGCGTTTGGGTGTTTTGCTTCAGAGTTAATTCGTTAAGTGTTTATGAAATAAACAAGTAAAGGCGGTCATTTCAAACGACCGCCTTTACTATAAAATTCCCCTAAGACCTTTTACAAATCCGCATACTCTTTTCTTGCGTCAAAGCAAGGACATGCCTTATGAACATCCGCACTCAACTGGTAATGCCCTACAATCCTTACTTCGGGATAGAGTCCTTTCAACTCACTCAATACCCGCCGAAGCGTCTCTTTCTGCAAAGCAGTCCTGGTATCAGCCGGCTTTCCCGATTCGTCCAATCCGCCTTCATAGCAAATCCCTAAACTATGCAAGTTGAATCCCAACGCATGCGCTCCGATCTCACTCATCGGGCGGGTATGATGGAGAATCCCGTCTTTCGTCACGTAGAAATGATAGCCGATGCACTTGAATCCACGCTTTAAATGACATTTGAGCAATTGCTCTTCCGTGAAGGGGATATTTGCCCGTGTAGCACTGCAATGTACGACAATGTACTGGATGCTCCGTGGCACATATTCCTCTTTCAGAGAAAATTCTTTCAATTCTTTCATCTCATTCGTACGTTTAGATGTGAGCTGCACAAGACGTTACGCCCAGGGCGGACACGATTGAAGTGGCTACAGTGATAATGATTTGCAAGATTTGTTTCCAAATAGATTTTTTCATGACTTTTTACTTTTAAATGGTGAATATATAACTGCTTAAATTATGCTGCCGGATCCGGATCGGGAGTTTCTCCGCCGTTTCCATCATCCGGGTTCGGATCGGGAACAGTGACATCATCATCGCCTTCCTCTTTGTCCGGCTTAATCAAGGTGTACTTCATCGCCTTACACATATCTACGAGCATATTTCCCGGACGAAAACGGACGCGCGATATCTTGATACAGGTGGCTGCCTTGAATTTCTCTGCCGTTTCTGTCGCATTGCCGGTGGAAATCGTTATACGGAAGCTCCCCATATCCCCCAAAAGGACAATATTACCCAGTGCCAACTGATTCTTCATTTCCAACAAAAACTCCGTGATGCAACCTTTCAGTTCGCCAATGGAAAAGGAAGAACGTTCTGAGATACGACTGATTATCTCGTCTGTATCCACCCTTCGGTTGCTACGTGCCATCGCATAAAACTTAGCCGGTTCCTGTGGCTTTAATGGGTTCTTCCGTTCCACTACTACATACTTCTGTGCCATAATTTTCTCTTTAAAAATTAATACTTGAAACTTACTACTTACTTCTTGAAAAACATATTCCTGTAATCGATTACACTGCAAAGATATCATATCGGAGCAGGGGAGTGAACGTTAGTGAACGATACTGAACGGTAGTTATTATTTTTGACTAAATGCTTGCCAGTGTACGGGAAAAAGACTACCTTTATACCATTAATATTAGAATAATCCGGATAAAATGGAAGAAGTTAGATTTTGTGTGAGATGCTATGATAAGTTAGAACTGGCAAGGATGTATTTTCCTTATTTGAGTGACCCTGTATCCGTAGCCAAACTTCGCCGTTGGATACGTAACTGTATGCCTTTGATGGAGGAATTGACGGCAGGGGATTTTCACCCGAAACTGAAAATGTTCAGCGCACGGGAGGTTCGCTTAATCGTACGTTATTTGGGAGAACCGGACGGCTATATTCTTATGCATGAACATGCTGATGTAAGATGACCGTGTTTTTGAGTTGAAATGACCGTACCTTTGAATTGAAACGACTGTATTTTTGAATTAAAACGACCGCTCCTTTGGATAGAAAAGAGTGGTCGTTTTGATGTAAATATACGCTTGTTCTCCAAATACCGGCTGCCCGATTGTCTCCAATCAAGCGGCCGGTTAAAATAAATCGAATGTTTAATAAAAAACGGCTAAGCAGTTGTATGCTTTTTCATCCAATCTATTCCGGGCACGTAGTCTTCCAGCTTTGTCATGCTCGGATCATGTCTGAAGTAAAGCTCCTTGGTTGTTCCGTTACGGTGTTTGACAACATCTATCACTCCCAGTCCTTCGGTAGGATATGAACTCTTGCGGTCTGTCTCACGTCCTGAAAGGGCGGGACGTGAAAGCATCAGTACCAAGTCCGCGTCTTGTTCGATAGCTCCACTTTCCCGAAGGTCGCTCAGGCTGGGGCGATTGTCGGGACGTCCTTCCACATTACGATTCAACTGGCTGAGAAGTATCACGGGGATATTCAACTCTTTTGCCAGCATCTTGGCTTTACGGCTGGCCTGGGCTACCTCTTGCTCACGGTTGCGGTTGTTCTGGTCGCTTTTCATGTCGCACAGTTGCAGGTAGTCAATGATGATACCGTCACATTTCCCTTTGCTATGTAGCAGTTTTGCCGAAGAGCGGACATAATCCATGCTCACTGATGGGTTATCATCGATGTGAATAGGCAGGCGTGACAGCTCTGTTGATGCTTCGTGTATCTGTTGTAACTCATTGGGAGTAAGCTGTCCGCTGCGGAGGTGGTCAGGGTTGACCCTCGGAGCGGCAGCCAGTAACCAGCGATCTCCCAGGCGTTCGCCCTGCATTTCGAGGCTATATACAGCGATATGGTATCCGGCAATAGCGGCAGCCCGTGCCAGGTGCAGGGCAAAGGCGGTTTTGCCTACTGCGGGACGGGCGGCGATAACCACCTCGTCACCGGGTTGCCAGCCGCACGTCAGGCGGTCGAGGTCGGCAAATCCGGTAGGCAGCCCCGTGACACCATTCTTGTTAGAGGCAATGCGGACTTCTATCTGCTTGATAGTATCTTCCATAAGTTGCAACATGGAACGAAGATGTTCGGCATTGCCACGCTCTTTCTCCAACCGGTCGAAAAGGGTATAGGCATCAGTCAGTGTATCATCTATGTCGATTGTTTCATCGGCCGCCAGTGCCAGAAGTTTGTGGAATGCCAGAATCGCTTCACGGCGGATATATTTCTGTTTCAGAATCCGGGCATGGTATTCGAGATGGGCACTGGACACTACACGGGCGCTGATGCGTACTATTGTGTAAGGCCCGCCTATGAATTCGAGCTTGCCGCGCCGGGCAAGTTCCTCTTTTGCCGTCATGATGTCTATTGCCTTTCCGGCACGGTACATGCTCTGCAAGGCGGAATAAATCTCACGGTTTGTTTCAGTGTAAAAGACTTCCGGTCGCAATATGTCTGCAACCAGTGTGATGGCTTTGCTTTCCAGCAGGCAGGCGCCGAGTACTATTTCCTCGAGCTCGGCATCCTGCGGGTTTAAAATTTCACTCATTCTCTTTTCTAATAATCATATTCGTTCATGAATGCCTTGTCCGACAGATACGTGCTTGCCTGCATACAGTACTTCGTGTCCGTTAGGTTGTCATAATATTCATCAATATTCTTCAGGCTGAGATTTCGCTCATGAGGAGAAAGCTTTTTCCATTCCCGGCGCGCCCGCCCGATATTGCGCTTGGGGGTTTGGGTTACTTCATGATATTTCTCCCAGAATGTCTCGAAGGTGACTCCGTTCGTTGTTTCACGGGCATTCTCGCGACGCTTCTGTCCAACGAACATATCGTAGGCGGGGATACGTATGTGAGTGGTATACGGGTTGGCAACTCGCTGGATAATATCCTCTTCATACATCTTGTTGAAGAAATACCGTGTACGGCTGCGTTTCCATCCGAATATTTTAGCCCAGCGGGCTATGGACATTATGGACTCACCACGACGACACTCGATCGTGTGATTATGGCTGCAACACGTTGTGGTGCTGTAATTGACGTGGGTTAATACCAGGATAAAGGCATCGAAATATCCTCTTGCGCCTTTAGTCGCTTTAATCTGCTCCTCAAATAACACTTTAGGGAAGAGAAGATATCCCTTTTTTAGCATTTCTGCTGTTGGTTTATTCATTTTCATAAATTTTTGGTGAATATATTATGAAAGTATTCCGGCTGTCTGGTATCTCTGTTTTTTTGAACCACCCGAACCGACCTCTTTCTTTTTTCTCAAATGCCCTGTTTAAAGGGGGGAGCGCGTATGTCGTAATCGCGCTTCGACCACCCCTCAGTCCCCATAATATATATAGTAAAGAAAGAATGTATTAAAATACATTGTATCTTTTTCTCCTTTTCCATTGTCTACAAAGTTTGATTACGCCACAAAAGTACTACTTGCCTCACAGGCTGAAAAAACAAACTTTTTAATGCCGGTAATTTAAATATCCCATTTGCGTGAAACTTTTTAATTAAAAATCTAATTATTGAAACAATCTTCTCTATATTTGCATGCGGAAAAAGATTTTATATGGCATTTTAAATGGCTATCCGGAAGCAGTGCCAGAGTATTCATATATAACTAAAAATTATGGTATTAAAAGGAAAAGAAGCAATAAAGGCACGTTTACAACATAAGCGCGAACAATACATGCACCAGAAAGAGAAATCGGAACAAATGAAGTGTACAATACAAAAGACGGAAGAGGAAATAGAACAATTGGAATATATACTTGATAAGATGGAGCATATAGAAGAAACGAACCGTGAGCCACAAATTATTCCCAATGATAAGGTGGGGGAGACTTTTGCACACCTCTGCCAGATGTTTGATTATATACAGCATCGTTATAAACTGTTTTTTAAGTATAGCTTGGCATGTGAAGTGGTGTGTGCACGATATAAATTCCGGAGCCGGTCGCACATTCCCGGACGGGAATATCTCAGTTCTGCTACCGTACTGACCTACTTTAAACGTGAAAGAGGAATGGTGAATGCCAGATATCAATAGTAATTAAATATAAAGATAATAATATGAAAAACAAATGTTTTAGGAATAGAAATGACTGAATTGATATTTTTTCCTTATTTTTGTATGTCCATTTTTGAATGATATGATACAGATAATACAATTAAAAGGAAAAGACAAACACTTGTATCGGCTTTTGGCACCGATGGTTATGGATCCTGAAGTAATACGTGCCAACAATAATTACCCTTTCAAGACCGGCGAGGAGTATGTGTGGTTTATTGCGCTGAGAGATAAAGAAGTGGTAGGCTTCGTTCCGGTGGAGCAAAAAAGCCGGAAGAAGGCTGTAATCAATAATTATTATGTGAATGCAGAAGATGCTGAACGGGAGGAAATCCTGTCGCGGTTGTTACCTGCCATCACCAAGGAATTCGGTCCTGCGAACTGGTTACTTAATTCGGTCACATTGATACAAGACAAAGAGATATTCGAGAAGTTTGAATTTATCTCCATGGATAAGAAGTGGACAAGATATGTTAAAATGTATAGATAATATATGGGGGAAAAGAAGGTTACGGGCACAAAAAATGTATATGAACTGGCACAAGAGCGACTGAAGGTTATATTTAACGAGTTTGATAATATCTATGTATCTTTCTCCGGCGGCAAGGATAGTGGAGTATTGTTGAACATGTGCATTGACTATATCCGGAAGAATAACTTGAAAAGACGTATCGGAGTCTTTCATATGGATTACGAGATTCAATATAAGATGACCATTGATTATGTAGACCGGATTCTGGAAGCTAATAAGGATATCCTGGAGGTGTACCGTGTGTGTATTCCTTTCCGCGTATCTACATGTACATCTATGTACCAATCATTCTGGCGTCCTTGGGAAGACAGCAAGAAGAATATATGGGTGCGCTCCATGCCCAAAAAGGCAATGACCAAGGATGACTTTCCTTTTTATAACACAACGATGTGGGATTATGAGTTCCAGATGCGATTTGCGCAATGGATACATAATAAGAATGACGCAGTGCGGACTTGCTGCCTGATTGGGATTCGCACGCAGGAAAGTTTCAACCGGTGGCGGTGTATCTACATGAGCCGCAAGTTTCAAATGTATCATAAGTACAAGTGGACATCGAAAGTGGGGAACGACATTTATAATGCCTATCCTATCTACGACTGGAAAACGACGGATGTATGGACTGCCAACGGAAAGTTCCAATGGGATTATAATACACTGTATGACCTTTATTATCGGGCAGGTGTCAATTTGGAACGGCAGCGTGTGGCGAGTCCCTTCATTAATGAGGCACAGGAGAGCCTTCAGCTCTATCGCGTGCTCGATCCCAATACATGGGGCAAGATGATAGGACGGGTGAACGGTGTCAACTTCACCGGAATGTATGGCGGTACCCATGCCATGGGATGGCAATCGGTGAAACTGCCCGAAGGATATACATGGCGTGAGTTTATGTACTTCCTGTTGTCTACCTTGCCGGAGCGGGCACGGAAGAATTATCTTCGGAAGTTGTCGGTGAGCGTAAATTTCTGGCGGACGAAAGGGGGCTGTCTGGGTGAAGCCACCATCAAGAAACTGATTGATGCCAAAGTGCCGATTATTGTCATGGACAACAGTAACTATAAGACGTTGAAGAAGCCGGTGCGCATGGAATATCAGGATGATATTGATATACCGGAGTTTAGGGAGATACCTACCTATAAGCGAATGTGCATCTGTATCATCAAGAACGACCATGCCTGCAAGTATATGGGATTCTCGCCGACGAAGGAAGAGATGAGTAAAAGAAGTCAAATAATGGAACAATATAGAATCATAGTGTCATGAGTGTAGATAAAAGCCCTGTTTACGAAGTAAAAGCGGTGCCCGTAGAGAAAGTACATGCAAACGATTATAATCCGAATGTCGTAGCGCCGCCTGAAATGAAGTTGCTCGAACTTTCCATTTGGGAAGATGGCTTTACGATGCCATGTGTGTGTTATTACAACAAAGAAGAAGATAACTATATTCTGGTGGACGGTTATCACCGTTATACTGTACTGAAAACGTCGCAACGTATCTATAAACGCGAGAACGGACTGCTCCCGATTGTAGTGATAGATAAAGACTTGTCGAATCGTATGAGCTCGACGATACGGCACAATCGTGCCCGTGGGATGCACAACATTGAATTGATGTGTAATATTGTTGCGGAACTCGACAAGGCAGGTATGTCCGACCAGTGGATTATGAAAAATATCGGTATGGACCGTGACGAATTGTTACGTCTGAAACAAATTTCGGGTTTGGCGGATCTCTTTGCCAACCGGGAATTCAGTATTCCTGACGAAGTTGCGCCTACAGAAACAGAACGCAAGGTGTTATAATCTGATGGCTATGTTTGATATATAAAAAAACTATTACAACGCGATTATTATGAATATGGAAATTAATCCTTCTGAATATAAAGTGCTCATTGTGGATGATGTAATCTCAAACGTGCTTTTGCTGAAGGTACTTCTGACCAATGAGAAATTCAATGTTGTGACAGCCGGCAATGGTGCACAAGCATTGGAACAGGTGAAGAAGGAAAAACCGGATTTAGTACTGTTGGATGTCATGATGCCCGATATTAGCGGGTTTGAAGTGGCGCAACAAATGAAGGCAGATCCGGAAATGGCTGAAATTCCGATTATTTTCCTGACGGCACTTAATAGTACTGCGGATACCGTGAAGGGATTCCAGGTGGGTGGAAATGACTTTATATCGAAGCCGTTCAATAAAGAGGAACTGATTATCCGTGTGACGCATCAGATTTCACTGGTCACGGCGAAGCGAATCATTGTGGCGCAAACGGAAGAGTTGCGTAAGGCACGTCAAGGGATGTGACAAACTCTACTTTATATAGTATAACGTCAGTTCGATATAAGCCTATACTTCCCGAAGGAGGGGAAGCCATGCGGGCGAACTTATATCGAACTCACGTTATTATAATTCTGAAAACAATCTATCGTTTACAGATTGCCTTAAAGTCGCAGTACGAACATTTCTTTATATCTTCGGTTTGCGTAAAAGCTTCTTTCTCATCGAAAATCTCTTCTAATAGTGCTTGCAGGCGTTCGCGGAATTCGTCCTCAAAAAAGGCGAAGTTATTTACCGGCATTTTCGGTTTGCGGGGTTCTCCCATTTCAATAACGGGCGAATAACTTTCCGATGCTGCTCGGTGGATATAGAGTAGGGCAGGAGCTACCATCAGCGATTGTTTCCGGCTCATAATGGCAGCATAGAGAAATGTCTGGAAGATATAATTCGGGCGTGTTTCCGAAGGGGTAAACAACTGCTCTATATTGGCTGGTGTTTTGGGGCTTCCGCCGGTTTTGTAATCAACGATTCTCAAAGTTCCTTCCTTAGCGTCCATACGGTCTATTGTTCCACCCAAACGGAGAGTGAACGGGCCTTGTCCGGTGCGGATAGTTATTTCTTCTACAACTTTCTCTTCCATGGCAATCATTTCAAAAGGAGTATATTGAAGGTCATTGCGTAACAACTGTTTCAGATAGGAGAGAATGACTTTGGAGTTGATAAGTTGCACGCCATTGTATTCGGGTTTTTCTTCAGGAGCTACCTTGAATAGTTCTTTCTTGAATGCTCGGTCAACATAGCTTTGCAGTTTGACCTCATCACGGAGTAAGCGTTCCAGGTCTTCTTTCTGTATCATATTTCCGTTGGCTGTCAGCTCGGTATATGCCAGTTGGGCGGAGAGATGGAAAATCGTTCCGAACAGAGCGGAGTCGATTTCTGCACTGACTTCATCAGGAGTCTTTAGTCCTGCCACATACCGGTAGTAAAATCTCAACCGACAATCGAGGTATGCGTTAAGGGCGGAAGGGGAAAGAATGACGGATTTCGGGTTGGTGCTGTCGTAAGCACGGTAAATTCGTCTTAATACCTTCGGTGTCTTCTCGATTTGTATCTCTTGATTGCTTTGCGGAGATTGTCCGGCTTCCAGATATTCACGGGTGATTTCGTGAGGTCCTTCCACTAATAATTGTAGCATGAAACGGGATTCTTCTCCACGATTCAAGCCATCTGAAGAGGTGTTGTAGAGTAAAGTGATATTCTCTGCCCGTTGTATCAGGCGGTAGAAGTAGTAGGCGTAAACCGCATTTTTGTGTTCGATGGTCGTCATGCCGAAAGCCTTTCGAAGATTGTATGGGATGAATGAGGATTCTCCACCGGATTTGGGCAGTTGTCCTTCATTGAGAGATAGCATCACAAGGTTGCGGAAGTCAAGATTACGCGTTTCCAATACGCCCATCACTTGCATTCCGATGGCAGGCTCGCCGTGGAAAGGGATATTAGAGGCAGTCAGTACTTTGCTAATCAGCCTTTTTAATGTGTCGGTGCGAACGTTCAGTTCTCCACTTTCAATCAAGCTATAGAGACGGTTGATTTTAAGATGGCTCTGGAATAGGGATTCTCTATAAAGTTGATTGAAAATGTCATTGTATTCTCCTTCCTTGCGGTACAGGATGGAGATATCTTTGATTAGTCCGACAAGGTAGTCGCATAAGTCCTTGATGCCGCTGCGGGGAGTGAAGAGATTGGCTAGGAAGTCATCTTGTTTTAATTCCGAAGGGAGCGGATAGAAGCGGTTTGTCTTTGTCAGTTCATCTTCCAGTGAATCGGCATGAGTGGACAGTTGTTGAGTGTAGGGATGTTTCAATATAGCCGATACTGCTTCGTAGGTAAATCGTCCGGTATCGCTACGATAACCATTGGTCTGCAATTCCATTGCTGCGTTGATAAAGCTGTATACGGGAGTTTGCGCCAATGGGAATCCCATAGTGATATTGACGTTCTTCACTTCTTGCGGAATGGAATGGAGTATGGGAAGCAACAGTGCTTCGTTACAGAGTACTACTGCATTTTCTTTTTCTTCACATTCACTATTAGAGAAGGTTGTACGTATCCATTCGGGAAGGAAGCGCGCTTGTGCATTTTCGGTAGATGCGGAAATGTAGCGTATATTTTTGGGTGTTTTGAAAGAGTCGAAATAACTATCCGGAAGCTCGTTCGGGAAATCCTGTAAGTTACGTTTAAGGAATTCTCCGGCTTCATGCTTCTTGATTTGTTGGGTATAGAATATATCATAATCCCAATAGAACATGGCTTTATCTGCGTCCTGCAGCAGTTTGAAGAGTTGGTGTTCTACTTTATTCAGTACATTAAAACCGACGAATATATATTTGTCATATTTGAGCCGGTCAGTATCGAGCTGCTCGATGACATTCCGGTAGAGCATACCTTCGTAGGCAATGCCTAGCTCTGCGAGGTTCTCCTGATAGCGATGATAAATAGAGCTTAGTTTGTCCCAAAGGGAAATAAACTTCGCCTTAAGTTCCGTCCGGCGTTCGATAGAGAAATTCTGGAAGAATTGCCGGATAGCTTCTTCTTGCTCTTTGTCCAGAAAGTCATAGTCATCCATCAGGTTCTTCAAGTCTTGCAGATTGCTGAAGAGTTTGTCTGCATCTACCATGTTCTTATCTACATCATCGAAGTCGCTGATAAGCAGTTCTCCCCAAAAGTAGAAATCATCCAATGTCTCCTGGCTTTGTGTTTCTTCCTTGAACACTTTATAAAGTTCGCAAACTAATCGGATAGGGTCACCGGTTTTCTGTACAGATAGTTTCTGAAACAGGTCGCTGATACTCATTGCAGCGGGAGCCCAAATTGGTTGGTCGGATTCTCCTGCCAGGTATTCATTGAAAAACAGGTTGGCACGCTTGTTCGGGAAAACGAGTACCGTACGTGACAGGTCGTTTCCTATTTTGGAATATAAATCGTGAGCGACTAGTTGGAGAAATGTTTGCATATTGTTTTAATACTTAGAACCTAATATTTAATACTTTTGAATTTTAGACTTTTTCTATTCTTTCTTCGTCTACATACCACAAATATCCGGTAATATTCTCATATCCCATTTTTGTGAGCAGTTGCATATATCCTTTCACTTGCTTATTGTATTTGGGATTCTCTTTGCCGAATTTAAAATCGACGACAACTACCTGCCCGTCTTTCATCATTACACGGTCGGGACGGCGAGTTTGCAAGGCTCCTTTTTCCTTGTAAATGATGGCACATTCGTTGAACAGTGTCCATTCTCCTGAATACCAGTCTTGTATCTCGAGGGATGAGAAAGCCTTTTGTGCGACTTCACGTGCCATTTCCTCTTTTTCTTCGTTTCTGATTACTCCTTCAAAGATAAGCCGGTCAATGGCGGGTTCAATATCCTCTGCCGTTTCGATAACGGAGAATAGGGTATGCAGCAAACGTCCGCGATTGATAAAACGGTCGTCGGATTCCTCTTCTTCAATTCCTTGTATGAAGTCCGCTGAGCGGTTGGACTGGCGGAATTCAATATCATGGCGCATGGACTCCATTTGAACAGGTAGCTTTTCCGGTTTCTGAGTAAGCTTATTGGTAGAGGTCTTAGCTTTATCTTCTTCCGAAGGGCAGAGTCTACCTTGTTCATAACACTCTTCTTCCCAATCTATCCCTTCTTTGAGCGCTACGACAGGGAGTGCGTTTGCCAATAGTTCCGACATTGTACCTTTCTGGGCTTTTTTGCTCCAGATGATAAGATTCTTTCCTGCCCGGGTGAAAGCGACGTACAGCAAATTTAAGTTGTCTACCCATAGTTGCAAGCGTTCGTGCAGATAGTCGTTTCCATATATGGATTCCGCCATCTGCGTGGAGTAGTTGATAGGAAGAATATCCAAAGCGTTGAAGGGGGCTGCCTGAGGGGCACACCATACTAATTGGTTATTCGTTTCATTCTCTAATTTCCAGTCACAGAAAGGAAGAAGCACTGTGTGGAATTCCAATCCTTTGGATTTGTGTATGGAGAAGATTCGGATACCTTCTACCTCTCCGCTTGGAATCGTTTTGCTGCATAATGTTTCATCCCAATAACGGATGAATGCGTCAAGCTCGGAAGAGTTGTTTTGCAGGTAATCCGTTACTGCATCAAAAAAGGCAAACAAGTAAGCATCCTGGGCCTTGATATTCTTCATCTCGAAGATGCTGAATAGTTCCTCTAACAATTCATAGAGAGGCATTAGCCTCAGTTCTTTTATCCTTTCAAGAAATGCGGATGGAAGATAGTTTTCGACAGGAAGAAGCAGGAGGGCATTCCAGTCCAGCCCTTTTTGTAAAACTTCGTTCTGATAGGCTACTGCCAGTTGGGCACGGGCTATCTTATTGTTTTCGTCCGAGAGATAGCGCAAAGCATCCATCATCATACAAATAGCCAAGGAAGCATTCAGGCGGAATGCTTCATCCGATACTATTTTGTAATGCAGCTCTTTGTCAAAATAATCAGCGATGCGTGGGATGCTTTTGTTCTTTCGTACAAGGATGGCTATGTCATTTAGCCGTACACCGTTGGCAAGCAGATGTTCTACTTCTGCTCCCAGGCTGATTAGTGTCTGTCCGGTATAGTCGTGCTCTTCGTCGGGTTCGAGAAAAGAGACTTTTACATATCCCTTTTCTGTACTTCGGGGAGATTCCTGCACGACATCGGCATAGGCTTTTTGTAGGTCTTCGCAATCTTTGCCGAGTTGTTGCTGGTAAACTCCGTTCAGATAGTCGGCAGCAGCTGTGAATATATGGTTGTTGAACCGGATGACAGTGGTCTCACTACGCCGGTTGGTAGCCAATGTCTTGACACGAATCGGGAAATGTTCGATATGGTCGTTCAGTCCGTTGAGAATTCCCCAATCCCCATTTCTCCAACGGTAGATAGATTGCTTCACGTCTCCGACAATCAGGCTGTTTGCCCCTTGGGATAATCCTTCGAGTAAAAGTAGTTTGAAGTTACCCCATTGCATTCGGCTGGTATCTTGAAACTCGTCTATCATGACATTGCGGATATTCGTCCCTATCTTTTCGAATACAAAAGAAGAATCGCCGTCTTTTACTAATTGATGGAGTAGGGCGTTGGTGTCTGACAGTAGGAACCGGTTGTTATCGTGGTTCAGTTGGCGTACTTCTTCGTCGATATTGGCGAGAAGTTGTACTTTATTGAGATGTTGCAGGGACAGCCGGCAACTGTTCAGCAGCATATTGTTTCGTGGACGTAACTTTTCGGCATCTTCCAGAACTTGCATAAGGCTGGAATTAGCCAAGTTTATGATATCCGCATAGCGGGGTGAGGTCTTGGCTGCCCAGTTCTTGGCGTCTTCCAGACATTTTTCCACTGTGACATTACGTATATCGTTACCTAAAATCCCATTGTTGAGTTTACGGAAGTAGCTGCCGATTCCTCGTGAGCCACCTTTCAGGTCATCGGCAGTCAATGCGTGTCCGTCCAGTTCTCCTTCGAATTGGTCGTAGAAGCCTTTCATTTGTTCCAAAACCTCAGTCTCTAGGGCTTTCAGGTGTTTACGGTATTCTTTGATAGTATCCGGGTTGCGCAGTCGTTCACGAAGTTTTTCTCCTTTCTCAATGTAGCCTTCATCAAATATATTGCGTCCGAAACTCTTGACTTCGTCCGATACGTTCCAACGTTTATCGTCGGCAATCCGTTCGTTGATATAGTCTAACAACCAGGCGAGGACAGGGGAGGTAGGACCTAACTTTTCAATCATACTGTCCACTGCGTCACTAAGTACTTCGGTGTTGTTCAGTTCTATATTCAGGTTCGGACTGAGTTCCAATTCCCGTGCCAGGTTACGCATGACGGACTGGAAGAAAGAGTCGATTGTCTCTACCCGGAAACGGCTGTAATCATGCAACATATAGCTGAGGGCAACACCTGCTGCTTCACGTATTTCCTGCTCCGTTTTACCAGTCTCTTCCTTGATACGGTTGAGATAGGCTTCAGAATCTTTATCACTCGTCTGGATACCATAAAGCTGGCTGAGAATGCGTTCTTTCATCTCTGCCGTGGCTTTGTTTGTAAAGGTTACAGCCAAAATCTGCCGATAGGCGCGTGGATTGAGAATAAGTAGCTTAATATATTCTACAGCCAGGGTAAATGTTTTTCCCGATCCTGCAGAGGCTTTATAAACAAGGAGTTCGCTCATTATCTAATAATAGGATGAATTAATAAAACTTTTTCTTCGCCTGCTTTCAGAGCATTGATGACAGATTTATTATAGAAATATTGGAGATTGTGACATTCTCTTTTAATTCTACAGGACAAAAATAATGAAAGAAGTAGAGACAAAGAAATAAAAACAGGAAAAAAACTTTTTGAGTTTAAGTGTATTAGTGTTGCCAGCTGTATTGCTACAAAAGCCTTATTTTCTTAAAATTCTTAATAAGCATTAAAAGAACAGGCTTCAGTTTAGTCCCGTAGTTCATTTAGTTGTATTCTTTATATAACACCATTAATAATAAACATGAATCTAAAGTTGATTTTGAGAACGCTAATGTTCTTTTTGATTGTATGGATGTGCACGTCTTTTGCATATGCCCAAATACCTTTAATAAAAGACGGAAAGACGAAAGCAAAGGTTATATTAGAAGAAGATAACCATGTGAATAGGGTAGCTGCTAATCTTTTTCAATCTTTCGTTCAAAAAATAACGGGCAAAACTTTGCCTATTGTAATAAAACAGATTCCACAAAAAGGAGATATCTTTATTGGTGGAGAAACTACTAAGGAAGTGACAGAGGATGGATTCTTTATTTCTACTCAAGATGGCATTTTGAGAGTTTCAGGTAAAGACAATGGAGTCGTTTATGGAATCGTAACCTTATTAGAACAATATTTAGGCGTTGATTACTGGGGAGAAAATGAATATTCTCTCACACCACAGAGAACAATAAATTTGCCTTTGATTAATAAAATAGACAATCCGGCTTTCCGTTATCGCCAGACGCAATGTTATGCTATCCGTACGGACTCTGTCTATAAATGGTGGAATCGGCTGGAAGAACCCAGTGAAGTCTTTGCTGCCGGTTATTGGGTGCATACCTTTGATAAATTATTACCTTCCTCTGTCTATGGAAAAGAACATCCTGAATATTATTCTTATTTTAAGGGGAAACGTCATCCGGGAAAGGCTAGCCAGTGGTGCTTGAGTAACCCGGAAGTCTTTGAGATTGTAGCACAACGCGTTGATTCTATTTTTAAGGCAAATCCTGATAAACACATTATGTCTGTAAGCCAGAATGACGGTAACTATACAAATTGTACTTGTGATGCATGTAAGGCTATTGATGATAGGGAAGGGGCATTGTCAGGGAGTATAATCACCTTTTTGAATAAATTGGCTACCCGTTTTCCTGATAAGGAGTTTTCTACCTTGGCTTATTTATACACAATGAACCCGCCGAAGCATGTGAAACCATTGCCTAATGTAAATATAATGCTTTGTGATATTGATTGTGACCGCGAAGTGACATTGACTGAGAATGCTTCAGGTAAGCAATTTGTGAAGGCAATGGAGGGCTGGTCTGCTATAACTGATAATATATTTGTTTGGGATTATGGTATTAACTTTGATAATTATCTTGCTCCATTCCCCAATTTCCATATCTTGCAGGATAATATCCGCCTTTTCAAGAAGAATCATGCTACCATGCACTTTTCTCAGATAGCAGGAAGCAGGGGTGGAGACTTTGCAGAGTTGCGTGCTTATCTGGTATCGAAGTTGATGTGGAATCCGGAAGCTAATGTAGACTCATTGATGCAACATTTTCTGCATGGCTACTATGGCGAAGCTGCACCTTACCTTTATCAATATATAAAAGTGATGGAAGGTGCGTTGATTGGCAGTGGACAAAGACTATGGATTTATGATTCGCCTGTCTCCCATAAATATGGAATGTTGAAACCGGCCTTGATGCGTCGTTACAATGATTTGTTTGATTTGGCGGAAAAAGCAGTTGAAGCAAATGATACATTCTTGAAAAGAGTGCAGCGTGCCCGTTTGCCGCTTCAGTATTCTGAGTTGGAAATAGCGCGTACGGAAACCGTGAAAGACTTAGCTGATATAGATAAAAAGTTGACACTTTTTGAGGAGAGAGTGAAAGAGTTTAATGTTCCTACATTGAATGAACGTTCTAATTCACCGATAGAGTACTGCGAGCTATACCGTAAACGTTATATGCCGCAGACCGAACGGAGTTTGGCATTAGGAGCCAAGGTTTCTTATATTATTCCGCCTACCGGGAAATATGTAGAGATAGGAAAGACGGCATTAGTGGACGGACTGTTTGGCGGAGCTACTTTTGTTGACAGTTGGGTAGGCTGGGAAGGAACCGATGGTGCGTTCATCATAGATTTAGGAGCAGAAAAGGAGATTCGTAGTGTAGAAACAGATTTCTTACATCAGATAGGGGCGTGGATTCTCTTTCCTTTGCAAGTTACCTATTCTTATTCGACGGATGGAGAACAATATACTTTGTGGGGCACGACTGATTTGGCAGAAGAACGCTCCGGTAAGGTCGGATTCCGCGGAGTCAAGACAGAATCTGCAACGCCGATAAGGACACGTTATGTAAAAGTGGAAGTTACAGGAACGAAAGAATGTCCGACCTGGCATTATGGTGTAGGGCATCCTTCATGGTTTTTCATAGACGAAGTGATAATAAAATAAAAAAAAGTAGGGGGAGACGTTAGTAGTTTCCCCCTTTTAGTTGTATTATATATAGATGGGTTAGAAAAATGATTTTTTTATCTATATACTATGATTTATGCAACAGAATAAAATTGCTTCTCAACGAAACTCTATCAGCCCGGCTTGCTGGGTTCCTACCGCTTATTTTGCAATGGGGCTTCCCTTTATTGCTATTAATCTGGTTTCCGTATTCATGTTTAAGGATTTGGGAATTTCCGATACACAAATCACCTTGTGGACTTCCCTTATTATGGCACCTTGGACATTTAAATTCTTATGGAGTCCTTTTCTTGAAATGTATCGAACAAAGAAATTCTTTGTATTGGTCACAGAATTGCTGAGTGGAGTCTTGTTTGGTATAGTAGCCTTTTCTTTATTCTTCGATTACTTTTTTGCCATAAGTATTTCTACAATGGCTATAATAGCTTTTAGTGGAGCAACACACGATATAGCCTGTGACGGTGTGTATATGGCCGAATTAAACAAAGAAGATCAAGCGAAATATATTGGAGTACAAGGTGCTTTTTATAATGTAGCCAAATTAGTTGCCAATGGTGGATTGGTTGCTATGGCAGGTACATTGGCCGAACATTTTGGAGCCATAGAAGGTGCTTCTATAGAAGCTAATAAAGGAGCATATACATCTGCATGGATGATCATTTTTGCGGTTATTGCAGTGATTATGGTGTTGATTGGCATTTACCATATAAAAATTTTACCTTCTTCACAAATTCCGTCAACAACAAAGAAAACGTCATCAGAGATTGAAAGAGAATTGATGACGGTTATTGAAGCCTTCTTAACAAAGGAACATATATTCTATTATATCTGCTTTATTCTTTTATATCGCCTGGCGGAAGGATTTATAATGAAGATTGCGCCGTTATTTCTGCGTGCTTCAAGAGATGCCGGTGGGTTAGGATTGTCCTTGACGGAGATTGGTACGTTAAATGGAGTTTTTGGTTCTGCAGCTTTTGTACTTGGCTCTTTGTTGGCAGGTATTTATGTCTCCAAGTTCGGATTGAAGAAGACACTTTTTACTCTTTGTTGTATATTTAATCTTCCGTTTGTCGCATATACTTTCCTGGCAGTTGTACAGCCTACTGACGTGTATCTGATAGGAACATGTATAACGATGGAATATTTCGGATATGGTTTTGGTTTTGTCGGACTGACATTGTTTATGATGCAACAGATTGCTCCGGGAAAACATCAGATGTCGCATTATGCATTTGCATCAGGAATTATGAACTTAGGAGTAATGTTTCCAGGAATGGCGAGTGGCTATCTTAGTGACTTGCTGGGCTATCGGAACTTCTTTATTTATGTCTTGATTGCGACTATTCCTGCTTTTCTGATTACTTACTTCATACCTTTTACGTATGATGATTCAAAAAAATAAATAATATAAAAAACATTGATTATGAATAAGATTCAAATTCCTTGGGAAGATCGTCCTGTCGGATGTACGGACGTAATGTGGCGTTACTCACAAAATCCGGTTATCGGACGCTATCATATTCCTTCTTCTAATAGTATATTCAATAGTGCCGTGGTGCCTTTCGGAGACGGCTTTGCAGGAGTATTCCGTTGTGATAATAAAGCTGTGCAGATGAATATCTTTGCCGGGTTCAGTAAGGACGGTATTCATTGGGATATTAATCACGAGCCTATTCAGTTCAAAGCCGGTAACACGGAAATGATTGAATCGGAATATAAATATGATCCTCGTGTGACATGGATTGAAGACCGTTATTGGGTAACTTGGTGTAATGGTTATCATGGTCCTACTATTGGTATTGCTTATACTTTCGACTTTAAGGAGTTCTTCCAATGCGAGAACGCTTTCTTGCCTTTCAATCGTAACGGGGTACTTTTCCCACAAAAAATAGATGGCAAATATGCCATGTTGAGCCGCCCCAGTGATAATGGACATACTCCGTTTGGTGATATATACATCAGCTATAGCCCGGATATGAAATATTGGGGTGAACACCGTTGTGTGATGAAAGTGACTCCATTCCCGGAAAGCGCTTGGCAGTGTACGAAGATTGGTGCCGGTTCAGTACCTTTCCTTACAGATGAAGGCTGGTTGCTTTTCTATCACGGTGTTATCACTACTTGCAACGGTTTCCGATATGCAATGGGTTCTGCCATACTTGATAAAGATCATCCGGAGAAAGTACTTTACCGTACTCGTGAATATCTGATTGGCCCGGCTGCTCCATATGAACTTCAAGGTGATGTGCCTAATGTAGTATTCCCTTGTGCCGCTTTGCAAGATGGAGAACGTGTAGCCGTTTATTATGGTGCTGCAGATACGGTTGTAGGCATGGCTTTCGGATACATTAAAGAGATTATCGACTTTACTAAACGAACAAGTATCATTTAATAAAGTTATGAGACGTATTTTATTAACTTACACACTTGCTTTCGCCCTTCTTCCCGTTTATGCGGGAGAAGGCGGAAGCCCTCCTGCTAAAAAGAATCTTTTGATAGATTATGTAGATCCTTTTATCGGAACTACTAATTTCGGTACTACCAACCCAGGGGCAGTCTGCCCGAATGGCATGATGTCTGTGGTTCCTTTCAACGTGATGGGCTCTTCTGAGAATACATATGATAAAGATGCCCGATGGTGGTCTACGCCTTATGAATATACCAACTGTTTCTTTACCGGATATGCTCATGTGAATTTGAGCGGAGTCGGTTGTCCTGAATTAGGTTCCTTATTATTGATGCCTACTACCGGAGAACTGAATGTAGATTATAAAGAATACGGTAGTAAATATAAGGATGAACAGGCTTCACCGGGTTATTACTCCAACTATCTGACTAAGTATAATGTAAAGACAGAAGTGTCTGCCACTCCACGTACTAGTATTGCCCGTTTTACTTTCCCAAAAGGTAAAAGTCATATATTGTTGAATCTGGGAGAAGGACTGACGAATGAAAGCGGTGCCATGCTTCGTCGTGTAAGCGATAGCGAAGTGGAAGGAGTAAAATTACTTGGTACATTTTGCTATAATCCTCAGGCTGTATTTCCTATTTATTTTGTAATGCGGGTTAAAAAGACACCTGCTGCAACCGGATATTGGAAGAAGCAACGCCCGATGACGGGTGTGGAAGCCGAATGGGATCCTGATCAAGGGAAGTATAAATTATATACCCGCTATGGAAAAGAAATAGCAGGTGATGACATCGGCACTTATTTTTCTTTCGATACGGAAGAAGGGGAACAAGTGGAAGTGCAGATGGGAGTTTCATTTGTCAGCATAGAGAATGCCCGACTGAATTTAGACCGTGAACAATCGGGAAAGAATTTCGAGCAGATTCATACTGACGCACGTGCAAAATGGAATGATGATTTGTCACGTATAACTGTAGAAGGCGGAACAGATGCTCAGAAAACAGTATTTTATACGGCACTTTATCATTTATTGATTCATCCGAATATCCTGCAAGATGTCAACGGAGAATATCCGGCAATGGAAAGCGATAAGATTATGACAACAAAGGGAGACCGCTACACGGTATTTTCTCTTTGGGATACCTATCGTAATGTCCACCAATTGCTGACTCTTGTCTATCCGGAACGTCAAATGGAGATGGTCCGTACCATGCTTGATATGTATCGGGAACATGGCTGGTTGCCTAAATGGGAATTATATGGAAGAGAGACATTGACGATGGAAGGTGACCCTAGCATTCCGGTAATTGTAGATACTTGGATGAAAGGATTGCGTGACTTTGATGTTGACTTGGCTTACGAAGCAATGTACAAATCAGCGACTTTGCCAGGAGCGGAGAATCTGATGCGCCCGGATAATGATGATTATATGTCAAAAGGATATGTATCTCTTCGTGAACAGTATGACAATTCCGTATCCCATGCGTTGGAATATTACATTGCAGACTTTGCGTTATCCCGCTTCGCCGAGGCTTTAGGTAAAAAGAAGGATGCGGAAATGTTCTATAAACGCTCTTTAGGCTATAAACATTATTATAGTAAAGAATTTGGTACGTTCCGTCCCATTCTTCCTGATGGAACCTTTTACAGTCCGTTTAATCCGAGACAAGGAGAGAATTTCGAACCGAATCCCGGTTTCCATGAAGGTAGTGCGTGGAACTATACATTCTATGTACCCCACGATGTATATGGGCTTGCTAAATTGATGGGGGGAAAGAAATCTTTTATCGAAAAGTTGCAAATGGTTTTTGACGAAGGTCTTTATGACCCGGCTAATGAACCGGATATTGCCTACCCTCATTTATTCTCATACTTTAAAGGTGAAGAATGGCGTACACAAAAAGAGACTCAACGTCTGTTGGATAAGTATTTCACAACAAAACCGGATGGTATTCCGGGAAATGATGATACGGGAACAATGTCCTCATGGGCTATTTTCAACATGATAGGTTTCTATCCGGATTGTCCGGGACTACCCGAATACACATTGACGACTCCGGTATTTGACAAAGTCACAATTCGTTTGAATCCGAAATGGTATAAGGAAAAAGAGTTGGTGATTGAGACTAATCGTACTCAACCGGGAACTCTATATATCAATAAGGTGGTATTGAATGGCAAGAAGTTCAATAAATATCATATCACACACGATGAACTGGTTCATGGTCAACGCATATTTTTTGATTTAAAGTAACACACAGTGTTTCATAGGTATCGTTTTTGGGTTGACAGGGCTGTCGGACTTTTCGGGGTTCGGCAGCCCATTTTTTTTACATTTATTCTTATCATTATATCCAATAAAAAGAGTGACGGTATATACCCGATATAGCGTCACTATATGGATGGTATAGCGTCACTATCCGAGTCGGATACCGTCATCATCCTGCTTTGTTATTTCTCGATTCTCTTTTCTTTTATTTATTCTCTATTATATAAGCGGTTACAAAACACCTCTTTATTCGTCTACTATACAAATAGCGTATAATAGAATTAAAATGAAAAAGAATTTATTTAGACAGATCCTTTGGATACTGATATTGGTGGAATGTTTTCCTTTATTGGCTGTTGCCGCATCACAGCAAAAAGAACAGCGTTATAAGATTGCCGTATGTGACTGGATGATTTTGAAGCGTCAGAAGATTGGCTCGTTCCAGTTGGTGCATGAGTTGAATGGTGATGGAGTAGAACTGGATATGGGTGGTCTTGGAAAAAGGGAAATGTTTGATAACAAACTGCGCGAACCTCATTTCCAGCAATTGTTTCGTGAAACTGCCCGGAAGTTCCAATTGGAAGTTCCTTCTGTTGCTATGTCCGGATTTTATGGACAGTCTTTTTTAGAGCGTGCTAATTATAAGGAACTGGTACAAGATTGCTTGAATGCAATGAAAGTAATGAGTGCTAAAGTCGCTTTTCTTCCGTTAGGTGGAATAAAAGCAGGTTGGGAAAAGGAACCGGAACTGCGTGCGGAAGTGGTCACACGCTTGAAAAAGGTGGGGGACATGGCTGCTTCTGAAGGAGTAGTTATTGGTATTGAAACCCAATTGGATGCTAGAGGAGATGTAAAACTGCTGAAAGAAATTAATTCTCCCGGTATTAAAATCTATTTTAAATTCCAGAATGCATTAGAGAATGGCAGGGATTTGTGTAAAGAACTTAAGATTTTAGGGAAAAAGAGAATCTGCCAGATTCACTGTACAGATACAGATGGAGTGACTTTGCCTTTTAATAAGAGACTAGATATGGACAAGGTGAAAAAGACACTCGATAAGATGGGATGGAGCGGATGGTTGGTTGTAGAACGTTCGCGGGATAAAGATGATGTACGGAATGTGAGGAAGAATTATGGAACTAACATAAAGTTTTTGAAAGAGGTGTTTCAATAATAGTGTCACTTTTTATTAAATTGGAACTTTTATCATGTTAAGAATCCGGACTTATATTAAGTTCGTTTTTTTGTCTTTATAAACTTCCCGGATTAAGTTTGTAATCATGCTTTTTTTATAAAATTCATTATCTCCATTATGGTATTAATCTGCAATTTTTGGATGGATTGTAGGAAGATATAACTTGCAATAAAGAAAGTTATTACCATATAAAATGTGTTCAGAAGAAATAAAGTTCACGTTTATTTGATTTTTATACTTTTTATGTGATTACATTTTCTTCAGTTGTTCGTCCTGTTTGTGTGTATATAGAAAAAGAAGATTATAGTTTTATGAATCTGAAGTGAATAAATTTTTTTAGATACAAGTATTTATTTGAAATATTTTTTAAGACTGAAGATAGTATGTATTATTTTTGTTTAATTAAAATTTAATCTATGAAGAGTAAAGTAAAGATTAAAAAGACGGTTGTCGAAAGTTTAGTTTGCTTGTCGATGATTCTTTCAGTTAGCTCTTGTGCGGGAGATGGGTTTGATGAAGAAACCTTTTCGGGAGGCGTGCAGGGGGCACAATTGAAATCTCCGGAGGCATCAGAAGTGGCTTTTGCCAAACTTCCGGGTACTAATAATGTAAAGGTCACTTGGCCTGTGGTTATGGGAGCGGGGGGGTACCGATTTTCCTTATATATTGTAGATGACCCAACTAATCCGGTTGTGGTAGTAAAGGATAGTATTATAGATGGTTCGTCTGTGGTGTGTCCTTATATAGAGGATACTAATTACAAAGCAGAAATTATCACGTTGGGTAATGAGAAGTTGAATAACACGGCTTCTACTACACCTGCCGAGCCTACGTGGACGACACTTGTTCCTGCAACTATTGTTCCTCCTGGAGATTTAACTGCATGGTTTACAAATAATCCGATTACTACAGGCAAAGATGTAGAAGTGGCATACGAGTTGGAAGCTGGTGGCGAATATACGATTTCAGGCAATTTGGATTTTGGTATAAACAATGTGCAATTGCGTGGAAACAAACTGAAGCATGCAAAAGTGAAGTTCACAGGTGCAGACGGTAAAATATTAACGAGCGGGGGAGGATTAGCATTGAAGTTTATAGATTTTGATTGCGATCTTGCTACAACAGGAATATTTTTGGGATTCGGTGATATTGTCCCGGGAGAATTGGAAACATTTGAGGCGTGGGGAATTACTTCTCCCATTATAACAAATCCGATCATGATTCAATCTTGTAATATCAAGAATGTTAGAAATAAATTTATTGATATTAATGGAAAGAGTTATGCAGTGCAGAACCTTATCATTAGAGACTGTATTGTTGAAGCTTACCAAAAAGTTGATTTTATTAATTTCAATAAAGATATGGCTTTTGTAAAAGATATGGAAATAAGTAATTCAACTTTCTATAGTCATCTTCAATCGGGTAACCGTTTTATACGGCATTCAGGTGCAAATGCGCAGAATGTACCGGGGTGGTCAACCGGAAGCATGAAATTCTTGAATAATACTTTCTACAATATATCATACTCCGGACAGAGTTTTAATGGAAATGGTTGGAAAAAAGACTTCAACTCAGTCGTGTCAAAGAACAATATTTTTTGTGATTCTTTTAACGGACAATTCAATCAGCGTATCAGAGTACAGAGTACTACAGTGGCAATGACTTTTGGAGATAACTGTTACTGGTATAATGGGGGAATTCCAGTGAATGAAACAACTGGTCGTGGAGAAGGTGACAAGACAACTACTGCTTATAATGTAGATCCCGGATTTGCCAATCCTGTTGAAGGAGATTTCACTCCGAGTGCACCTGAAATACGTGCTCATGCAAGCGGTGATCCGCGTTGGCTAAATTAAAAAGAGTATAAATCTAGAAAACGATAAAGATGAAACTTAAGAATATACTTAGAATTAGTTTTGGTCTGTTTCTTGCTTTTGTAATGGTTATACCTGCGATAGCACAGAATTCTAAAACATTCAAAGGGGTTGTTCTGGATGAGACCGAACAACCTATCATTGGGGCTGCTGTAAAAGTAGTGGGAACAACTATAGGAACGATTACAGATTTTGATGGAAATTTCACATTGAATGTTCCCGATGGTAAGGAAGTAGAGATATCCTATATAGGATATGTGACACAGCATTTTTCTGCACCTTTCAAACTGACAAGAATCATAATGAAAGAGGATGCTCAGCAGTTGGACGAGGTAGTTGTGGTAGGCTATGGTACACAGAAAAAAGCGCATTTAACTGGTGCCATTGCTACTGTACCCGTTGATGAGATTCAAGATATTTCAAGCGGTAGTTTGGCAAATACATTGAGCGGTTTGGTAAATGGAGTATCTGTTAGTGGAGGTGATACTCGTCCAGGGCAGAACGCAACAATTACCATTCGCCAGAATAATGCATTGGAAAATATGGGAAACTCAAATCTGCAACCGTTGTACGTTATCGACGGATATATTTATCCTACAGAAGTGAAAGTGGGAAATTCTTATACTAATTTGGGTGCGGAAGCGTTTAATAATTTAGATCCGTCAGTAGTAGAAAGTATTTCTATTTTAAAAGATGCTTCGGCAGCAGTGTATGGTGCCCGTGCAGCGAATGGTGTTATTCTGGTAACTACTAAAAAGGGGAAATTGGGAACTCCGAAAATCTCATATAGTGGGACATTTGGTATTACTGACGAAGTATCCCGTCCGAAAATGTTGAGTGCATACGAATATGGTAAATTGTGGAATGCAGTACGTATGGCTGATCCGACTGAGACTGGTATTGATCCTTTAAGAGCCATTTTTCAACAAGATGAGTTGAATGCCATGAAGGGGTTGAATTATGATCTTTTGGATAAATATTGGGAATCTGCGTTGACACAACAGCATAGTGTGAATTTGAGTGGTGCTACTGAAAGGGCTAGTTATTTTGCTGGTATTTCTTATTTTGACCAAGATGGTAATTTAGGTAAGCTGGATTACAACCGTTGGAATTATCGTGCTGGTATTGATGTAAAGATTAGTAAATGGGTGAAGGCGAATGTGCAAGTTTCAGGTGATTATGGAAAGAAGAATACTCCCTTGAATCAAGTGGGTGGTTCATCTGCTGAAAAGGATTATAATACGCTTCTGACGCATCCATATTATATACCTGAGTATGTGGGTGAACATGCGGTAGCTGCTTATGGTCCCACAAACTCACAGGTTAGTAATATACAAAATTACAATTTCAATGTACTTCAGAATAATGGAGACTATAGACGGAATATGACGTCCAATATGAATATTAATGCAGGATTGGAATATGACTTCGGGTGGAATAAATGGCTGAAAGGCTTGAAATTGAAGTTTACTTATTCGAAGAGTATCAATACTAATAAGACGAATGATTATGGTACTTCATACGAACTTTATTACATGGAGACCCGTGCAGGTAGTGGACAGCATTTGTATACTCCGATTGATGGGGCGGATAATAGTGCGTTTGAAAACTCCAATTTCTTCTATGCAAATAGTGGCAAACCGGTAATTAACTCCAGTACAAGTGATATAACCGGATATTTATCTCGTGCTATGACTCGTTCGGATAATTATCAGATGAATTTTATGGCAACTTATAATCGTGATTTCGGATTGCATTCAGTAGGAGCTTTGTTTTCTATTGAAAAGTCAGAATCAGAGACTGAATATTTGTATGGTATGGTTACTAATCCGTATGAATTTACTACAGGACAATCGAATTCGGTAGACTGGAATAGTACACCAAGTACGGATTTTACTCGTTTTGAATCTGGTAATTTATCTTATATCGGACGTTTGAATTATTCATATGATAATAAATATTTGTTAGAATTTCTGCTTCGTTCGGACTCATCCACTAAATTTGCTCCTGAAAATTATTGGGGATTCTTCCCGTCAGTATCTGCAGGTTGGGTAGTATCGCAAGAAGAATGGTTTACTCGGAATGTGAAATGGATTGATTATTTGAAAGTACGTGCATCTTTCGGTTTGACAGGGCGTGACAATACAGAACCATGGAAATGGTTACAGACTTACGGAACAGATAAAGATAAAGGTCCTGTATTCGGAACAGGTATGACTTCTAATGCAGGTAGTCACCTCACAATGAATAAAAACAATGCAGCTATCAACCGGGATGCTCATTGGGACAAGTCCTATAAAGGCAATTTCGGAATTGATCTAAATGTACTTGATAGCCGATTGTCCTTTAATGTGGATGCTTATTATGAATGGAATCGTGAAATGCTGCTTAGTTATAATGCATCGGTTCCTTCTACGGTAGGCGCCAATTCTGCCAAAGTGAATTATGGCGAAATGAATGCTTACGGTATTGAGTTGTCTGCGACATGGAGAGATAAAATCGGCAAGGATTTTAAATATAAGATTCAGTTGAATACCGGTCTTAGTGATAATGAAATTCTTGTGAGAGACTGGGATACAAACCCAACATATAAGAGTTATAGGAAAGGTGACCGTCTTGATTTGGGTACATGGGGTATGCAGTGTATCGGTATGTTCCGCAGCTATCAGGATATAGACGAGTATTTTACTAAATACAACATCACTTCTTACATGGGCTATGCAAAAGAAGATGTAAAACCTGGTATGTTGATTTATAAAGATGTACGGGGAGAGAGACAGGCAGATGGTACATACGCAGCACCGGATGGGGTGGTAAGTGCAGAAAATGACCAAGTACGATTATCGAATCGGAATAACCCTTACAGCATGACGATGAATCTCAATGCAGAATGGAAGGGAATTTCTCTGACTGCTCAGTTCAACGCAAGCTGGGGTGGTTACAGTTTCTTGCCTGACGATGCGATTTCTTTGGGAAATCAGGGTACATCGGCTAATAATTATAATGATTTGGAATATGCGAATATGCCTTCGTTCTGGAACACAGATAATATGTTTGTATACAATGATGTAGTGGATGCAGCAGGCAATGTAGTCGTGAAAGCCAATCGTAACGGTAAATATCCGAACTTGCGATGGAGCAGTGTGAATGCCCAGAAATCTTCTTATTGGAGAATAAGCGGAACACGTATCAAATTGAATCGTTTGACATTGGCATATCGTATACCGTCAAAATATACAAAGATGTTGGGAATAGAAAGTTGCCGTTTCAACGTAACAGGACAGAATCTGTTGAGTTTCTATAATCCTTATCCGGACAACTTCATCGATCCGATGACTATTTATGGTAATTATCCTACGCTGCGTAAATTTACGATTGGTGTTAATTTAACATTCTAAAAGAACAGTATGATGAAAAGAAAAAATATATTCCGTATTAGTATTGCTTTCCTTGCTGCGATGTCGTTTACTTCATGCAGTGACCAGTTTATGCAAGATAAGCAGAATTATGACAGTACTACTACCGATGCTTATAATTATTGGAGTGGGGCGCTGGCACGTGTGGCAGATGTTTATAAAGTATGTCTACCCGATCCTAAGGGTGTTCCTAGTGCTATGTTTAACAGTACCGGTTTGGCGGATGATCAATCAAAGTCGACTGAAGAATATAGTGGGTTTAGTGCTTTTGTTGACCCTCTCAAGCCACTGACATATCAAACCGGAAACAATCCTGTACCTGATTATTTTGAAGGAACGAAAGGAGATCCCATCACTTCGGCTTACGGACGTATTCGTAATATTAATGATGCTATTGCAGGTATTGAGGGCAGTACACTTTCGCAGGATGAAAAGAATGAGTTGTTGGGACAGGTTTATTTCTTTCGTGCATGGTGTTATTATAATCTAGTGAAGTGGTATGGTGGTGTGCCTATTATAACGGAAGTACAAGAACCGGTCGAGAGTTCGGTAACTCCCCGTTCCTCTGCAAAAGACTGTTTCGATTTTATCTGTAATGATTTGGAGAAAGCTGAGACGATGTTGGCTCCTTTCACAGGGGCAGGTCAGTGGATGACAGGTGATAATTACGGTCGTGTTACTTCCGGTACGGCAGTTGCTTTGTTAGGGCGTGTACGCTTGCTTTATGCTAGTCCATTGTTCAATCGTTCTAATGATGAAAACCGTTGGAAACAGGCTTATACTGACATTAAAAGATCGATTGACGTGTTGGCGGCTGCCGGCTACGGATTAGCAAATGAAACTCCGGGAACGAATGCTTCCAACTGGGCTAAGATTTTTACAGAAGTTCCAAGTAAGGAAGCGGTATTTGTGACACTTCACAATACGCTCACAGAAGGTACTCCCGATTATCGTAAAAACAACACATGGGAGCAGGGTATCCGTCCGTCCAACGCTTTGGGAGGGGGAGGCAAAACTCCTTCTGCCATGTTGGTAGATATGTTCCCGATGTCCGACGGTAAGATACCTGCCACATGCAACACATACACTACGCTGACAAAATCAGCCGTAACTTACGATCCTCAGTTTCCTTTCATCAATCGTGATCCACGTTTTTACCGTACGTTCGCTTTCCCGGGGGTTCGTTGGGCATTCAACGGTGACCCACGCCTGTCGGAAAATCAAAATCCGTATGATGGACCCAGTTATGAACTTTGGAATTACACATGGTATACTGATGCGGCTTACGTAGATGATATTGAAGCGAATAGTGATGTTACGTATGGTGCCGATGCTCTTTTAAAGAATGTGAAAGGCTTTTATGTCCGTAAACGTTCAGATGATAGAGATGTCAATTCGACTTCACGTTATGTTTTCGCAACTTCCGGAGGATTCACCCGTTCGGCTGCCCCGTATATGGAAATCAGATATGCTGAAGTATTGCTCAATTATGCGGAAGCGGCTTGTAATGCAGGCGAATTAGGCGTTGCTGTTGAACAATTGCAAAAAATCCGCGCCCGGGTTGGTTATACTGCTGAAAATAATTTTGGACTGGAAGTGGGTTTAGGCAGTGATCAGGCAAAGTGTATGGCCGCCATTTTGTATGAACGTCAGATAGAGTTGGCTTATGAAGGCAAGCGTTTCGATGATATGCGCCGTTGGATGCTGTTTGACGGTGGAGCTGTTCTGCCTGACGGAGCGCCTGCCACTTGGAAGTTGACCGGTTGGGGTGGAAATACTTGTACCTATCTTGGTTTCAAACCGATGAACGGACAACGTCGTGAAAATCTTGAATTCCGTGTGAATATTGACGGAGGAAATGGAGTTGGAGTGGGTGGAACAACAGTTGATTCCGACCCGTTAGTAAAAGTTGGGGTTACCCGTCCGGCAGCAATGGATTTGAGGAAAGATCTTGCCGGCGAACAGGAACGATTGAAAGCTTTCTATAAAGATAACTTAATTCGTAAAACAAAGAAAGGTGATTCTTATGACGACAGTCATTCTGAACTGTATGTCACTTTCCTTCCAAGGTACTATTTACTTGGGTTTAATCAAGGTATTCAAAGTAATAATGACGCATTGCCGCAAACGATCGGTTGGGGTGACTATTTGAATGGTGGGGCTAACGGAACTTTTGATCCATTGGCTGAATAAATGCCCTCGGACTCATTCCTTGTAAAGGGCTGAAAATACAGAAAATTGCCATTTCCTGTTCTTTTTGAAAAGAAGAAGACGGGAAGTGGCAATTTCTATTAATTCCCTTTTGTTCCGAATATTCCTAATAAAATATTTTATATTTGCCTATCAACTTTAGCAATAAAATAGGTGGAAAAAAGAAATATTATTTCTCCTTACTGATTACAAATCCTTTTCTCTTTCGTCTTATTATTGTATTTTTGAATTAACAACTTCACAAAACCAAATAAAAATGAAGAAGAAGCATCTACTTTTAGCAGCTTTCGCTGCAACAATGTTGGCTCCGACCATTGCATGGGCACAATACCCGCAAATATCCGGCGAAGCCAAAGAAAACTATACGAAGATGATGACCGAAGAGCGGAGACGTTCTGACGAAGCATGGGCAAAAGCGTTGCCGATAGTACAAAAAGAAGCAAGAGAAGGCCGCCCTTATATTCCTTGGGCTGGTCGTCCGTATGATTTGCCACAGGCTGATATCCCTTCATTCCCAGGTGCTGAAGGTGGCGGTATGTACAGTTTCGGCGGTCGTGGCGGCAAAGTGATAACTGTAACAAATCTGAATGACCGCGGACCGGGCTCTTTCCGTGAAGCATGTGAAACCGGTGGTGCACGTATTATCGTGTTCAATGTTGCCGGTATCATCCGTCTGGAGTCTCCGATTATCGTCCGTGCCCCTTACGTTACTATTGCAGGACAAACAGCTCCGGGAGACGGTGTTTGTATCGCCGGAGAATCATTTTGGGTAGATACGCATGATGTCGTAGTACGTCATATGCGTTTCCGTCGTGGAGAAACGAAAGTATGGCATCGGGATGACTCTTTCGGAGGTAACCCTGTTGGTAATATAATGATTGACCATTGTTCCTGTACATGGGGATTGGATGAAAACATATCTTTCTATCGTCACATGTATGATCCTAGTGAAGGACAATATGAAAGCAAAGATTTGAAACTTCCTACTGTGAACGTAACTATTCAGAATACAATTTCAGCAAAAGCATTGGATACATATAATCATGCATTTGGCAGTACATTAGGCGGTGAGAACTGTGCATTTGCCCGCAATCTCTGGGCTAGTAACTCAGGACGTAACCCTTCTATCGGTTGGAACGGTATATTCAATTTCGTTAATAATGTAGTATTCAATTGGGTTCACCGTTCTTCCGATGGTGGTGACTATACTGCAATGTTCAATATGATTAACAACTACTATAAACCGGGACCTGCTACTCCCAAGGATTCCAATGTAGGACATCGTATCTTGAAACCGGAAGCCGGACGCAGTAAGTTGGATCACAAAGTGTATGGACGTGTTTATGCCGATGGAAATATCATGGAAGGCTATCCTGAAATAACTAAAGACAACTGGAACGGCGGTATTCAGATTGAAACCCAGCCGAACACTGACGGATATACCGAATATATGCGTAGCTATCAGCCTTTCGAGATGCCGTATATCAATATTATGGGTGCTAAAGATGCTTATGATTATGTATTGAAACATGTAGGCGCAAATATTCCTTGTCGTGATATTGTAGACGAACGAGTGGTTGAAGAAGTTAGAACAGGTATTCCTTATTACGAAAAGAAGCTTCCGAAAGACGCTTATGGTGATTTGACAGGTTTATCTCCTAAGTCAATGGGTGAAGACGGGCAGTTTAGATACCGTCGTTTACCGAAAGATTCTTATAAACAAGGTATTATTACAGATATTCGTCAAATGGGTGGCTATCCTGAGTACAAAGGTACTCCTTATGTAGATACAGACAAGGATGGCATGCCGGATGAATGGGAAATCGCAAACGGATTGAATCCGAACGATCCGAGTGACGCCAATAAAGATTGTACGGGTGACGGATACACTAATATTGAAAAATACATCAATGGTATCAGTACGAAACACAAAGTAAACTGGCGTGATTTGAAAAACAACTACGATACTTTGGCTGAAAAAGGAAAATTAATGTAATCGCCGGCAAAGTGCCGGAGCCAAGTTTCCTTTCGGTATCCTACTTTAAAAACAAAATTAATGAAAAAGATAATCATAATTTCTCTACTGTTATTTTCCGGTTGGATGTCTGCCGGGGCAGTTGACTTGAACAAAGAAAACCGTGACCCCAAGTATGTGGAGTCTATCATCAATCGTTCGCAAAAGATTGTCGATAAACTTGGAATTACGGATGCGAAAGTGGCTGAAGACGTCCGTAATATCATTGCCAATCGTTATTTCGAATTGAACGATATTTATGAAGTGCGCGATGCAAAAGTCAAAAAAGTAAAAGAATCGGGATTGACCGGTGATGCTAAGGCTGAAGCATTAAAAGCTGCCGAAAATGCTAAGGATGCAGCGTTATATCGTTCTCATTTTGCGTTTCCCGCGAATTTATCTCTTTTTCTTGACGAAAAGCAGATAGAAGCTGTGAAGGACGGCATGACCTATGGAGTGGTGAAAGTGACCTACGATTCACATCTTGACATGATTCCTACATTGAAGGAAGAAGAAAAGGCACAAATCTATGCGTGGCTGGTAGAAGCCCGTGAATTTGCCTTGGATGCAGAAAATTCAAATAAGAAACATGCAGCTTTCGGAAAATATAAAGGTCGTATTAATAATTATCTGACTAAACGCGGATATGACCTCAAGAAAGAACGTGAAGAATGGTACAAACGTGTGAAAGCACGTGGAGGATCTTTATAAGATTCTTTCCCATAATTAAATGGTTAGTTTGTTTGATGATGGAAAGGGTGGCTCGGAGAGTCGCTCTTTTCTCGTATATAAATTCAGAATCTGACGAATCTTCGAATCTGTTTGAGTACAAATGAGGGCTTTTATCGTCTTTTCCATATATAAGGATACAATTTTGATTATAATAGAAATGAAAAAGTTAAGAAATACATTAGCTGCAATAGGTATTTTGTTCTTGGCTTCTTGTGGGGGAAGCAAAGACTATTATATGTTCACTTCATTCCACGAACCCGCTGACGAGGGGCTGAGATATTTATATAGCGAAGACGGAATGCATTGGGACAGTATTCCCGGAGTTTGGCTGAAGCCGGAACTGGGACAGCATCAACTGATGCGCGACCCTTCCATGGTACGTACTCCCGACGGGACTTTCCATTTAGTCTGGACTACAAGTTGGAAAGGTGATTTGGGCTTTGGTTACGCACATTCCAAAGATTTGGTTCATTGGTCGGAACAACAGATGATTCCTGTCATGGCAGATGAGCCGACCACCGTTAACGTATGGGCTCCGGAGATTTTTTATGATGACGATAGTGAGCAGTTTATGGTGGTATGGGCTTCTTGCGTCCCCGGTCGTTTTGAGAAAGGGATAGAAGAAGAAAACAATAACCACCGTTTGTATTATATCACAACAAAGGATTTTAAGACCATTTCAAAAGCGAAAGTTCTATACGACCCGGGCTTTAGCACAATTGACGCTGTTCTTGTGAAACGGGCTAAGAATGATTATGTGATGGTGCTCAAAGATAATACCCGCCCGGAGCGCAATCTGAAAATAGCTTTTGCAGATTCCCTGACAGGACCTTATTCGTCCGCATCACAACCCTTCACCGAATCCTTTGTAGAAGGACCTACCGTAGAAAAGATAGGGGAGGACTATCTCATTTATTTTGATGTCTATAAGAAGAAAATCTACGGTGCTGTGCGCACAAAGGACTTTAGGAATTTTACAGATATAACGAATGATATAAGCGTACCTGCGGGACATAAACACGGAACAATATTCAAGGCTCCGGAAACAATGGTTAAAACACTGTTGGAAGAAAGCAAGAAGTAATAAATTAAAACCTGAAATAGATCATGAACAACTCTACAAAGATTCTCCTTGCGCTGGCTGCCGGATGGCTGACAGCCACAGTCTCAGCACAAGACAGAATCCATTACACAGGAACAGAAATCTCAAATCCTACTTATCATGACGGGCAACTGTCGCCGGTAGTAGGAGTACATAATATCCAATTGGTGCGGGCAAACCGGGAACACCCTGATGCCTCTAACGGCAATGGTTGGACTTACAATCATCAACCGATGCTGGCGTATTGGAACGGTCAATTCTATTATCAATACTTGGCTGATCCTTCGGACGAACACGTCCCGCCTTCCCAAACCTTCTTGATGACATCAAAAGACGGTTATCAATGGACAAATCCCGAAATTGTTTTTCCACCGTATAAAGTTCCGGATGGATATACCAAAGAATCCCGTCCGGGTATGCAGGCTAAAGACTTGATTGCCATCATGCACCAACGCGTAGGTTTTTACGTCTCTAAATCAGGCCGTTTGATAACGATGGGTAATTACGGTGTTGCCCTGGATAAGAAAGACGACCCGAATGACGGAAACGGCATTGGTCGTGTGGTGCGTGAGGTAAAGAAAGACGGTTCGTTCGGTCCCATTTATTTCATTTATTATAATCACGGATTCAACGAAAAGAATACCGACTATCCATATTTCAAGAAAAGCAAGGACCGTGAATTTGTGAAAGCCTGCCAGGAAATTCTCGATAATCCGCTCTACATGATGCAATGGGTAGAAGAAGCCGATCGTGAAGACCCTATCATTCCATTGAAGAAAGGATATAAAGCATTTAATTGTTATACACTTCCTGACGGAAAAATTGCCAGTCTTTGGAAACACGCGCTGACTTCCATCAGCGAAGATGGCGGACATACTTGGGCGGAACCCGTGCTTCGTGCAAAAGGCTTTGTTAATAGTAATGCGAAAATATGGGGACAACGTTTGAGTGACGGTACATATGCTACAGTGTATAACCCCTCCGAATTCCGTTGGCCGCTTGCTATATCATTGAGCAAAGACGGACTGGAATATACAACGCTGAACCTGGTGCACGGTGAAATCACACCGATGCGTTACGGTGGAAATTATAAATCATACGGTCCCCAATATCCTCGTGGCATACAAGAGGGAAACGGAGTACCTGCGGATGGTGACTTATGGGTTTCTTACAGTGTGAACAAGGAAGATATGTGGATTTCCCGTATCCCTGTACCGGTGGAACTCAATGCTTCCGCACATGCCGATGATGACTTCTCGAAATCGAAAGCAATTGCAGAACTTACCAATTGGAATATTTATTCTCCTGCCTGGGCTCCGGTTTCCTTAGACGGACAATGGCTGAGACTGCAAGACAAAGATCCGTTTGATTACGCGAAAGTGGAACGGAAAATTCCAGCTTCTAAAGAACTGAAAGTTTCATTCGATTTACAAGCCGGACAAAATGATAAAGGCACACTTCAGATAGAATTCTTGGATGAGAACGGAATCGCCTGTTCTCGTATGGAGCTGACCAATGATGGTATTTTTCGTATGAAAGGCGGCTCCCGTTTCGCGAATATGATGAAATATGAAGCCGGGAAAAACTATCACGTAGAAGCTGTCCTTTCAACAACAGACCGTAATATCCAAGTATATGTAGACGGCAAGAGAGTAGGGTTGCGTATGTTCTATGCACCGGTAGCGAGTGTCGAAAGAATAGCTTTCCGTACAGGTGCACCACGTACATTCCCGACGGTAGATACTCCCGCTGACCAGACTTATGATTTGCCGAATGCAGGTGAACAGGAACCTTTGGCTGAATATCGCATAGCCAACGTGAAAACATCTTCTACAGACAAGGATGCGTTTTCCGCTTTTCTGAACTATGCGGATTTCAGCCATTACGTAGATTATTTCAATGGAATGGAAGATGAGAATATCATCCAGGCTATTCCTAACGCCAAGGCTTCTGAATGGATGGAAGAGAATATTCCTTTGTTTGAATGTCCGCAACGCAATTTTGAGGAAATGTATTATTACCGTTGGTGGTCATTGCGCAAACATATCAAAGAAACTCCTGTAGGATATGGCATGACAGAATTCCTGGTGCAACGTTCCTATTCGGATAAATATAATCTGATTGCCTGCGCCATCGGACATCATATTTACGAAAGCCGTTGGTTGCGTGATCCCCGGTATTTGGATCAGATTATCCATACTTGGTATCGTGGTAATGACGGCGGTCCGATGAAGAAAATGAATAAGTTCAGTTCATGGAATGCGGATGCGGTATTGGCACGCTATATGGTCGATGGTGATAAGGACTTCATGTTGGATATGAAGAAAGACCTGGAGACCGAATACCAACGTTGGGAACGTACAAACCGTCTGAAAAACGGCTTATATTGGCAAGGTGACGTACAAGACGGTATGGAAGAATCCATCAGCGGCGGGCGCAGAAAGAAGTATGCCCGTCCTACTATCAACAGTTATATGTATGGCAATGCGAAAGCACTTTCATTGATGGGAATCCTCTCCGGTGATGAAGGAATGGCGATGAGATATGGCATGAAAGCAGATACTCTGAAAACTTTAGTTGATACCGAATTGTGGAATACACGCCATCAGTTCTTTGAAACGATGCGTACGGATTCTTCTGCTAATGTCCGTGAGGCTATCGGTTATATTCCGTGGTACTTCAATTTGCCGGATACGGCGAAGATGTACGAAGTTGCCTGGAAAGAGATTATGGACGAAAAAGGCTTCTCTGCTCCTTACGGACTGACTACTGCCGAACGCCGTCATCCGGAATTCCGTACGCGTGGAGTGGGTAAATGTGAATGGGACGGAGCTATCTGGCCGTTCGCTTCTGCACAGACATTGACGGCAATGGCTAACTTTATGAATAATTATCCGCAGACCGTACTGTCCGACAGCGTATATTTCCGTCAAATGGAATTGTATGTAGAATCGCAATATCACCGTGGACGTCCGTATATCGGCGAATATTTGGATGAAGTGACAGGTTATTGGCTGAAAGGGGATCAGGAACGCAGCCGCTATTATAATCATTCTACTTTCAATGACTTAATGATTACAGGATTGATCGGATTACGTCCGCGCCTGGATAATACGATAGAGGTGAATCCGTTGATTCCGGCAGATAAATGGGATTGGTTCTGTCTGGACAATGTATTGTATCATGGGCATAACCTGACCATTCTTTGGGATAAGAATGGCGACCGCTATCATTGTGGGAAGGGATTACGCATTTTTGTCGATGGCAAAGAAGTAGGACATGCGGATACATTGACAAAAGTTGTTTGCGAAAATGCTTTAAAGTAGACACAAATCATCTATTTCTGACAGAAGAACAAAAGAGCAAAAGTTTTTATAACTATTTATTGATTACTGAATATCTGTTCTTTTGTTCTTCTGTCTAATAAAAAATAATGAAAACGAATAATGGCTTTTAAGAAATATCTTCTTCTTTTTCTTTGTCTACCCTGTAT
Source organism: Bacteroides acidifaciens (assembly GCF_903181435.1). Classification (NCBI taxonomy): domain Bacteria; kingdom Pseudomonadati; phylum Bacteroidota; class Bacteroidia; order Bacteroidales; family Bacteroidaceae; genus Bacteroides; species Bacteroides acidifaciens. The sequence continues at coordinate 1,692,805 of NZ_CAEUHO010000001.1, read as the reverse complement.
TGTACAGGCGAAGAACATAACAATCACCCGTCTCACCTGTGAAATGCAGGAAGGATTGGTAGTGGTTGAAGGAGCACCCCGTTTGGGATGGGTGATGGAGTCACCGGAAAATGGGACACGACAATCTGCTTATGAGATTGATATTAGGGAAGCTTTCACGGGACGTCAAATCTGGAATAGCGGCAAAGTCAATTCTTCACAGAGCCAGTTGGTTTCAACGGAAGGAGCGGAGATAAGTTCTGATAATCCGTTCAATTATATTTGGCGTGTCCGTGTTTGGGATGAAACGGATACTCCTTCCGAATGGAGTCGTGAAGCGAAGTTCCGTTCTGCCCCCTCAAGACTTTCCGAAGGGAAATGGATTGGAGCTATTACCCGTCAGAATGCACATTTGCCGGAAGGACGTAAGTTTCACGGCAGCGAACTGAAAAAGCCGGAAGTGAAAGCTGCTTGGGAAGCGGTGGATACTTTGGCGAAGAAAAGCATTTACTTGCGAAGAACGTTTTTGCTGGACGATGCGAAAAAAACAAAGACTCATAAGTCTCGTAATGAGCTCCAGAATGAGTTCCGGAATGAGTCCGGCAAGAAAATAGTCGAAGCAACTGCATACGTTTGCGGCTTGGGATTCTATGAATTCTCTTTGAATGGAAAGAAAGTCGGTAATAGTGAGTTTGCTCCACTTTGGAGTGATTATGATAAAAGTGTTTATTATAACACATATGATGTAACGGAACAATTGCGGTATGGTGAGAATGTCGTTGGCATCTTATTGGGGAATGGATTCTATAATGTGCAGGGGGGACGTTATCGCAAGTTGCAGATAAGTTTTGGCCCTCCCACACTTTTATTTGAATTAGTTATCAATTATGAGGATGGAACACGTACAATCGTCCGTTCTGATAATGAATGGAAATATGATTTGAGTCCGGTAACGTTCAACTGTATTTACGGTGGTGAAGATTATGATGCCCGCCGCGAACAGAAAGGATGGAATCAGGCAAGATTTGACGATAGCCATTGGCGCTCGGTGGTAATGCAGGAAGCACCTAAAGGAATGCTCCGTCCACAGATGGCGCCACCTGTGAAGATAATGGAACGATATGATATCCAAAAGGTGACCAAACTGAATGCTGACCAAGTGGCGGCTGCTTCCAAATCGACCAAACGGACAGTAGACCCTTCTGCTTTCGTACTGGATATGGGACAGAATTTAGCAGGTTTCCCCGAAATAACAGTACGTGGAAAACGTGGACAAAAAGTAACTTTGCTAGTAGCTGAAGCATTGACTGATGAAGGCGCTTGTAACCAACGCCAAACGGGACGCCAGCATTATTATGAATATACATTGAAAGGCGATGGTGATGAAACCTGGCATCCTCGTTTCTCCTATTATGGTTTCAGATATATCCAAGTGGAAGGTGCCGTATTGAAAGGACAGAAGAATCCGCAAAAGTTGCCTGTACTGAAGAATATCCAATCCTGTTTTGTCTATAATTCGGCAAAGAAGGTATCTACATTCGAATCATCCAACCGTATATTTAATGCCGCCCATCGTTTGATAGAGAAAGCAGTTCGCAGCAATATGCAATCTGTTTTTACAGACTGCCCGCACCGCGAAAAGCTGGGATGGCTGGAACAGGTACATCTGAACGGTCCGGGACTGTTGTACAATTATGATTTGACAGCCTACGCTCCACAGATTATGCAGAATATGGCGGACGCGCAACATTCCAATGGAGCAATGCCGACCACGGCCCCGGAATACGTGGTTTTTGAAGGTCCGGGAATGGATGCTTTCGCAGAATCTCCCGAATGGGGCGGTTCTTTGGTCATTTTCCCGTTTATGTATTATGAAACGTATGGAGATGATTCGTTGATAAGGAAGTATTATTCGAACATGCGTCGTTATGTTGATTACCTGAAGACACGTGCGGACAACGGTATCCTTTCTTTCGGACTGGGAGATTGGTATGATTATGGAGATTTCCGTGCCGGATTTTCCCGGAATACGCCTGTGCCACTGGTGGCTACCGCACATTATTATATGACTGTCATGTATTTGATAGAAGCTGCAAAGATGGTAGGCAATGATTTTGATATTCGTTATTACAGTTCTTTGGCAGAAGATATACGAATTGCATTTGGCAAACGTTTCCTGAACAATGATACGGCGCAGTATGGTACAGGAAGTCAGTGCAGCAATGCACTTCCCTTGTTCCTTCATATGACGCAGGATAAGAAGGTATTTATGAATCTGCTTAAAGATATAGAAATACACGGCAACCGGCTGACCACCGGAGATGTAGGTAATCGTTATCTGATTCAGACATTAGCCCGCAACGGTCAGCATGAATTGATATATAAAATGTTCAACCACGAAGAAGCGCCCGGCTATGGTTTCCAACTGAAATTTGGCGCAACAACCCTGACTGAGCAATGGGACCCGCGTCAAGGCTCTTCCTGGAACCACTTTATGATGGGGCAGATTGACGAATGGTTCTTCAATTCATTGGTCGGCATCCGTCCTTATGCCACATCTGAATTCGGAAATCAACAAAACAATCCGAAGCAAGGTTATCAGAAATTTATCATTGCTCCGGAACCTGTGGGGGATTTGAAGTTTGTCAAGTCATCATATGAAACTTTATATGGCACTATCATTGTGGACTGGACTCGTCAGGACGGAACTTTCACATTGAATGTATCTGTTCCTGTGAATACCACCGCAGTTGTTTTTCTTCCGGGAGAGAAAGAACCGAAAGAGGTACAAAGTGGAACATATAAATTTGTATGTGCAGAATAAGGAAATCTTTGCATATATTTGTAGCATGCCTTAAAAAATCATGCTGCATCTTTGAAAAAATCATTGCAATGATTAATAAAAACATTGGGAAGAAAAAATAAATCTATTAGCATGATTTTTTAGAAGGTAACGGAGAAATTATACTTTAATTATATAGACTATGAATTTACGAATAACTCTTATTTCTTTTCTTTGCTTCTGTGCAGCAACAGTTCTTCGTGCCGAACGTGTAGACATGTTGAAAGCCGGTGCAAAAGCAAATGGCAAGACCCTTAATACAAAGTTAATCAACACCACAATCGACCGTCTCAATCGTGGTGGCGGTGGTACGCTGTTCTTCCCTGCGGGAACTTACCTGACAGGAAGTATCCACATGAAAAGTAATATCACACTGGAACTGGAAGCCGGGGCTACTTTGCTCTTTTCCGACAACTTTGATGATTATCTTCCCTTTGTGGAAGTCCGTCACGAAGGAGTGATGATGAAAAGTTTCCAACCTTTGATTTATGCGGTAGATGCCGAGAACATAACTATCAAAGGAGAGGGTACATTGGACGGGCAAGGCAAGAAATGGTGGATGGAGTTTTTCCATGTCATGATTGACCTGAAAGATAATGGTATGCGTGATATAAACAAATACCAACCCATGTGGGATGCCCAAAACGATACGACTGCCATTTATGCCGAAACGAATAAAGATTATGTGAATACCTTGCAGCGTCGCTTTTTCCGCCCACCGTTTATACAGCCGGTTCGTTGTAAGAGAGTGAAGATTGAAGGAGTAAAAATTGTCAATTCCCCTTTCTGGACGGTGAATCCTGAATTTTGTGAGAACGTGACTATAAAAGGTATTACCATCCATAATGTTCCTTCTCCCAACACGGACGGCATTAATCCCGAATCATGCCGGAATGTTCACATCAGCGATTGTCATATTTCAGTCGGTGATGATTGCATCACAATCAAATCGGGAAGGGATGCGCAAGCCCGCCGTCTGGGAGTGCCTTGTGAGAATATTACCATAACGAACTGTACAATGCTTTCCGGACATGGCGGCGTTGTGATAGGCAGCGAGATGAGCGGAAGTGTACGTAAAGTTACTATTTCCAACTGTGTGTTCGACGGAACAGACCGTGGCATACGTATCAAGTCGACCCGTGGAAGAGGTGGAGTCGTTGAAGATATCCGTGTCAGCAATATTGTGATGAGTAATATCAAGCAGGAAGCTGTCGTATTGAATTTGAAATACAGCAAAATGCCGGCAGAACCAAAGAGCGAACGTACTCCGGTATTCCGCAATGTACATATCAGCGGGATGACTGTTACAGACGTAAAGACTCCTATCAAAATCGTAGGACTGGAAGAAGCTCCTATCTCTGATATCGTATTGCGTGACATTCATATTCAGGGCGGAAAGCAGAAATGTATCTTTGAAAATTGCGAACGCATCACGATGGATGATGTAATCGTCAATGGTGAGGGAATCAAACTAGATTAAAACAGAATCAAATCAATTAGAATATGAAACGAATCCTTTTCACGATGCTTCTTGCCGCATCCCTTTCGGCAGAAGCGCAAACACAAACATACGAGGCGGAATTTGCCCGTCCCTTGAATGAAGTGCTGACGGATATCCAAAACCGTTTTGGAATCCGCTTGAAGTATGATATTGATACGGTAGGCAAAGTATTGCCTTATGCTGATTTCCGTATCCGTCCTTATTCGGTGGAAGAGTCGCTGACAAATGTATTGGCACCTTTTGATTATAAGTTCGTCAAGCAGAAAGGGAATATGTATAAGCTGAAAGCCTATGAGTATCCACGTCGTACAGATGCAGACGGGGAAAAGATGCTGGCTTATCTTAATACGCTATATGCGGACAAACAAGCTTTCCAGCTTCGTGCCGATTCTCTAAAAAAGGAAGTCCGCCAACGCTTGGGGCTGGATGCTTTACTGGCTCAATGTGTGAAATCAAAGCCTATCCTTTCAAAGGTACGTAAGTTTGACGGATACACCGTACAGAATTTTGCGCTTGAAACGTTGCCCGGTTTATATGTTTGCGGTTCTATCTATACACCTCAATCAAAAGGAAAACATGCATTGATTATCTGTCCGAACGGACATTTCGGTGGCGGTCGCTATCGTAAAGACCAACAGCAGCGTATGGGAACACTTGCCCGTATGGGAGCTATTTGTGTAGATTATGATTTGTTCGGATGGGGCGAATCTATCCTGCAGGTAGGAAGTGCGGCACATCGTAGCAGTGCGGCGCATACTATTCAGGCTATGAATGGTTTGCTGATTCTTGAATCTATGCTTGCTTCCCGCAAGGATATCGACACTAGCCGTATCGGAGCGAATGGTGGTTCGGGCGGCGGCACGCATACTGTTTTGCTAAGCGTGTTGGATGACCGTTTTACGGCTTCCGCACCGGTTATAAGTCTGGCTTCTCATTTCGACGGCGGATGTCCTTGTGAAAGCGGGATGCCTATCCAACTTTCGGCAGGTGGGACTTGCAATGCGGAGTTGGCGGCTGCTTTTGCCCCCCGTCCGCAATTAATTGTTTCGGATGGCGGTGACTGGACGGCAAGCGTACCTGCTTTGGAATATCCATATTTGCAACGGATATACGGCTTCTACAATGCAACGGATAAAGTAACCAATGTGCATCTTCCGAAAGAAAAGCACGACTTTGGTCCTAATAAGCGAAATGCAGTTTATGACTTCTTCGCGGACGTATTCAATTTGGATAAAAAGATGCTGGATGAAAGCAAAGTCACAATTGAGCCGGAATCTGCGATGTACAGTTTCGGAGAAAAAAGCGAACTGCTTCCTGAAAATGCTATCCGTTCATTTGATAAAGTAGCTGTTTACTTTGACAAGAAGGCTCAGGGAAAGAAGAAATAAAATGAGGGAATAGAGCTATGCTTTGCGACTGACAAAGCATAGCTTTATCATATCTAAAGCTATGCTTTAGCCCTCAAAAAACGCTGCTATAATTTATGTCTTCAGTAACTTTATTTACTCTATATAAATCATCTTTTTCGTCATTCCCCCGTCTATAGTGATGTTTTCTCCATTGATGAAATCATTGTTTCCTTCACAGAGGAACAGACACATGCGGGCAATATCTTCCGGTTTACCTACCCGGCGTGAAGGATGCTGTGAATGGTCTTCCAGGCGGAGTTGGTCATAATCATGCGTCTGTATCCATCCCGGAGCAATCGAGTTGACTGTGATATTCCATTCGGATAAAGACAAAGCCAATGCATGAGTCAAAGAATAAATGCCACCTTTCGAAGCTGCATAACCTTCACTTCCCGGTTCACTCATCAGGTAACGCGTAGAGCAGATATTTATGATTCGACCGTATGGGTTAGGAGAGGGTTGCCCTTTGCGATGGATGGCAAGCAGTCGGGAAGTGATGAATACAGGGCGCAGGTTAATAGACAGGATTTTGTCGAAATCCTCTACACTTGTTTCTGTGATAGAAGAAAATTTGCTGATGCCGACGTTGTTGATAATAATATCAATATCGTTCCATTCGGTAAGAATGCTTTGCATGCAACTTTCAAGTGCATTTTTATCACTAACATCTACTTTATGGAATATGGCTCCTGTTGATTTAGCTGTCTCCTGTCCCGATGTTTCGTTTATATCACAGAAAGCGACTCGACTACCAGTCCGGCAAAATGCTTCTACTATTGCTTTGCCTATTCCTTCCGCTCCTCCTGTTATAAATACTCTTCTTTTTGAGTCATCTGACTTTGAAGCCATTGGAAGGTGTGAGGTTGATTCGGCCGGGCGGATTGTTGCCGGTTTCTTCTTACCATACTTTTGAGCCTGTTTCCAAGCTGCTTTTCTGGCTTCATATTGTTCCTGCTGTCTCTCTATATAATTATCTGCCATTGTTCTTTTTTTATTGGCAAATGTAAAATATAAAAAGGATATATGCAAAGAATCGACCGTTTGATTGGATAGGAACGACTGCTTAATTCGCAAGAAATGAGCGGTCAATTACAACAAATCGACCGCTCATTTCTGTTAGAACGGGCGGTCGATTTCATTCAGTCTATCGTTCGATATTTAAAACTTTGCCGGATCTATTTCCGCATATTTGATTCGTTGGCGACGCCAAGTGTAAATGGCATGCAGTTTGCCGTCTTTTCCCTGAATAATGCTAGGGTAAGAATATTGGCTGATTGGGCTATCTTCTAATGTAAGAACAGGCTTCCAGTTGGTTCCATTTTCTGATATGGCTATGCAGAGCGGAGTACGGGGGCCTTTCGGAGTTCCGGGCAGTGTAGAGAAGTTGTTATAGATAAGCACATGTCTGCCGTCTTTCATTGTCACTGCGTCCGTACCGGAATTGTTGTTCGGGACATCCAACAGTGTTACTTTACTCCACGTATCGCCATTGTCATTACTCCAAGCAGTCGCAATTTGTGCATTACGTGTACGGCAAAGCACTTGCAGTCTTCCGTCCTTATGCTTCAGAATACTGGGTTGTATAGCATAAATAGGTTTTGCGCCTTCTCCTTTGATGGCTTCTCCACCTTCCTGGTCATCTACGTTCATTCCTCCCTTTTTACGGTTTTGGGTAGGTACGGATAATTCGGCATCCAATGGCTCTACCATTTTCCAGGTCTTTCCTTTGTCATCGGAAATCTCGAAGTGGATGCGCCAGCCCTTACTGCCTTCCGTACTGGAGGGGCAGATAATACGACCATTGACATATTCCGGCTTATTCTTGATAGGTCCCAAGAAACTTTTCGGGAGAGGTTCGCGTTTGCTCCATGTCTTTCCACCGTCACGCGAACGAACCAGCCATCCTGTCCAGTCACTTACTTTCAGACCTATCTTGTAGAACAGAATCAAATCACCACCAGGGACTTGAAAAAGTACCGGATTCCAACAAGCTTTCCGGCGGGCGATAAGTTTTCCTTTTGCGTCTTTTACAGGTGTACAGGTAGAATCAATTCCTGCTAAAGCTGCTTGTGGGTCTTTGAGTGAAAATACCCCGTCGGCGGCAAGTTGGGGAGCAGTCCACTCTTTTGCGCCTTTCGGCTTGCGGCATACCCAGATACAACAGTCGGGATTACGTTCTTTTGTCCCGCCAAAGAAAGAGGCTACAAGGTCGCCGTTCTTCATCTCTACAATGGTAGCCCCATGGCATTCGGGAAAAGATGCTTTTTTGTATAGAAATTCATCACTGAGAATAGCTGTATTCTTAGTAGGTATATCTACACTGAAATGATACTTTCCCGAACCTATTTTCTCTTTTCGTCCATCCGGTAGATGTACTTCGCCCGTTGTATTGGCGGGAAGTTCAATGTCCCATTCGAGATGTGTGGGTGTTTTGCTCCACCGGCTGGTTATCTTTCCGTAAATGCTCATATAGGATGCGTCTACATTGCTTAACTCCTGAATTTCAAAAGCCGGCTGGAAGACAATATGCTTATAACCGGATTTCCAACGGTCGGCACGGATACCTGCCAGATTATTAAAGCACCAAGGCAATAAGTCGCCTAAAAGCATCACGTGGTTTCCACTGTTCATTTCGGGATTTGCCGTGTCACCGTTCCATAATTCCCAAATGGTAGTAGCTCCCTTTTCGACCATATATCCCCAGGAAGGATAGGTCTTGTTGGTGGCAAGCAGGTAAGCCACATCGGCATGACCGCGACGGCTTAATTCACGCAATAGCCATTGTACGCCGATTACTCCGGTACTGATATGTCCTTTATTGGTTGTAATAATGGAAGTTACGGCATTTTTAGCAACCTCTTTGATATAGTTCTTAGGAACCAGTCCGAAAGCAAGCGGCAGGATGTTGGCGGTAACCGTATTATTGCCATAGTAGATGCTGTCCGGGTATAACGCATGTCCCGGTACAGGGGAAGTTCCCTCTTTTATATGTAGGAAACGGGCATTGAACGCATCTTTCATGCGATGCTCCAAGTCTTCCCATTCTTCTGCATCATCCTTTAGTCCTTGTAAGCTTGCAAAACGATGCATCAGTTGTAGCACTTTCAGATAATAAGCGGTGGCGATTAGTGAACCGTCCGTTTTGCGGGAAGGGTCTTTGCTGTGGATGAGTTCTAATGATTCGGGCGGAACACACCAGTCACCATATTTGTCTTTGGTGATAATGTATTCCTCTGTCATGTAGTATTCACGGATATGGGACACCCATTTCTTGATAGCCGGATAATTCTCTTCTATCGGGCGTTTGTCTCCGAAATTGGTGAAAAGCATATCGCAAGCCATAGGCAGTGCAGCAGGCCAGGTCACATTATCCGAGTAATAGTTCCAATAGGCAGGGGCTACGTCGGGGATACAACCATCCTCACGTTGTGCTTCGCAGATGTCACGCGCCCATTTGGTGTACATGGCATGATTATTGAACAGCATACTTTCTCCCCAGCATCCCATGGTGCGGTCACCTAGCCAAGGCTGGCGCTCATTGCGTTGGGGGCAATCTATTGGCATGCCTTTATAATTGCTCCGGATACCCCAAAACGCATTACGGACAATCTTGTTCAAAGTCTCGTCGGAACAATTGAAAGAACCTGTATGTTCCATTTCATCTTCCACTACTTCGGCTACAAAATCCTCAGCTTTCGCATCCGGATAACCGCCAACTTCTACATAACGGAAGCCATGATAAATAAAACGGGGTGCCCAAGTGGCATCTTTTGTTTCGTGTCCGCTTGTAATATATACGTCTGTGGAACGGGCATCACGCAAATTCCTGGTAAATAGTTCACCATTAGCTTGCAAAGTTTCCGCGAAACGGAGACGGATGCTGTCACCCGCCTGTCCCTTAATGCGGAAACGTACCCAACCTGCCATATTCTGACCAAAGTCCAGAATATATTTGTCACCGAGCTTTTTGATAGAAGCGGGTTTTAAGGTATCCATGACTTTCATCCCCGGCATCATCTGGGCACGCAATGTTCCCGAAGGAATACTGACGCGCTGGGCAGGCATCCAGTTCTTGTCATCGTATCCGTTTTGCGTCCAGTTTCCCAGTTCCTTGCGGGCGTCATATTCTTCACCGTCATATTCGTTGTTGCTGCGGATGGGGCCTTCGGTAGTCAGTTTCCACGAAGTATTAGTGGAAATTGTTTCTTTGCTGCCGTCCGTATATTCCACAATCAGGTTTAGCCGAAGCTTGGGATAGCCGAATGTCGGTATCTTGTACGGTTTATAATTCTGACGCATGGTATAGAAGCGGCCGTTACCTAGGGTAACGCCTATTGCATTCTCTTTCTGAAGTTGTGAAGTGACGTCGTAGGTATTATACAGAAGTGTTTTCCGATAGTCGGTAGGAGCGGGTGCCAATACCTGTTCTCCGATACGCTGTCCGTTGATAAACAATTCATAAAGTCCCATTCCGGCAATGTGTATCGTTGCGCGTTTCACTTCTTTGTTCAAAACAAATTCTTTGCGAAGGTAACGGGCTGCCAGACGGCTCCATTGGGTTTCACTATCACCCGGAGCGGCACGGTCCAATCCAATCCACTGACCTTGCCAGTCTGCTTCGTTGAGTAATCCCATAGTCCAGAAAGCCGGAGTGCTCCAGTCTGCTTCACCTTTGTTGGTATATACTTTCACTTTCCAGTAGTAGGGGGCATTGCGTTTTAATGACTTTCCCTGGTAAGTGACCCATTGGGATGCGTCGGACTCTATTTTTCCCGAATCCCAACAATCACCTTTTCCCTGTGCCAATAGCTCGGGAGAAGATGCAACAAGAATGTGATACGCTGTTTGTATCACATTCTGTTCATTGGATTCGATGCGCCAACCTAGTCGGGGTTGGCGCGTGTCAATACCTAATGGATTCTTCAACTGCTCTGTCCGCAAGTCGGCTATGCCTATGGCTGCATGTAGCGAACCCGCAAAGAACAGGAGAGAAAATATAGATAATATAAATATTCTTTTATTCATGAGCGTTGATTATATAGAGTGGCTACTAACTTTATGTAGCTAATTTGTACCGAATGGAAACTAAGAGCCGGCACCTTGCCGGTTCTGGGCGGGAAGTTCCGTCCAGTCCTTATTCAGATAATCTTTACTGCTGTCTACAACAATCAGCACATGATCGTTTCCGCTGCAATAACTGCTATCATGCTGGAATTTGTGCACACCATTATCAAACTCGCCGATATATTCCAGTTTGCCGTCTTTCGTTGTGTACCACCAGGCATTCTTCTTTGCGCCGCTGATTTTGGTGAAATCAATTTCCATCGGACGTCCGGTATAGTTATATACCATCAGATAATCATTACCGCGTGTAGCGATGGCACGGTCGTAACGTTCACCGTTCTGACCTGCGATAATGGACTGATCCGGCACGCGTTCAAAGAACGGGAAAGTCAGCATCAGGTTTTTCAGATATTTCATTTGGTTAAAGCCCGGGTCGTTCAAAGCATCGTACCAGGGTTTCTTGGCTCCATAGGCACCGCCTACACCCGGCTTGATAAACTGCATGATGGAATTATGACCGTATGTATGTCCGAAAGAACCTGCAAATACAGACCAATAAGCATAGCGACGTACATCATAATCTTTCCATAACAGTTCATTTTCATCGTGCAGGCCGTGAGGGATTTCTTCGTAAATGGGTTCTCCGTCAATCACGGGTTTCATCGGCTTCATAGCCATGCTACGTTCAACAAAACGCCAGTTGTCTTCTTCTGTATTTTCTTCGATAGGATAATCGCCATCACCGAAACGTTGTCCGTAGCGACGGTGTCCGCTTTGGAACATATTGAAATCCAGCCATGGAGCGTTGTTGAACCAGGTTGCCGAGGTCGTTCTGCCGCGCGGGTGGAAAGTCATCAAGTGATTCTTGTCGATAGCCTTGATAGAGGTTGCCAATGCTTCCCATTCGTCTGTTTTCACGTCGCCGCGAATATCCCCACCGATAAACCAGATAATGTTCGGTTCGTCTTTATAACGTTCTGCCAGGAATTTGCCATAGGCTTTCGCCTGTTCTACAGTCATTTCACCACGGTTCACAGGGCTTCCCCATATACAAACCATACCGATGTACTGTCCCTTTTTGGCCGCTGTACGAATGATATAATCCATGTGATCCCAATAACCATATACACCTTTCTGGTTGATATTCTTGAAGTTATATCCGTCTATCATGGAATATTGTCCGTAGATATTCATGGATGGAACATTATTCATTGTCTGAACTTGAATCACATTGTATCCGCGACGTTTGCACTGTTCCAGATAATATTCGGCTTCGTCACGGTTCAATCGTTCGGGGAGCAGCCATCCTGTTTCTCCGAGCCAGAAAAAAGGAGTGCCGTTTTCGTGTTTCAGGTAGCGTCCCTCTTCGGAAACGACGAGTTTGCCATTGTCCCAGGGGATATACGTTTTTTGTGTTTTCTTTTGTGCTGCGGCCGTAGTAGCCAGTGTCAATAACAGCAACAAAAGAGGAAGAATCTTGAATTTTCTCATTGTATTTTATCGTTTTTAGTTTATTGTACTAATGATTCCGTCCCTGAATATTATTTTTTCTCCATCATTTTTTCATACTCGATAGCAGCCAAAATGAATGAGCCTACCGATTTAGGATCGTTTTCGATAATCGGTTCACTGATATAATATTCGAATGAGCCGTCACGGTATCTTTTAGAGTCTCCACCCAATCCGGCAACTGCACAGCAGTTGGTGATTGTGTAGCTGCCGTCTTCTTCAAGACGGGTGAATGTCTTGATCATACCCTCGAAGGCTTTTTGTGTGGGTTCAATATATTCTTTGCCGATATATCCTTTATTGATAGCTTTGGCAAGTGTGTAAATAAATAAGGCAGTTGCCGAAGATTCCAGATAATTCCCTTCGCGTGCTCCTTGGTCGGTTACTTGATACCAGGTGCCCGATTGAGAATCTTGATATTTTACCAGTGTCTTGGCTAGTCCTTGAAGAATCTGCATCACACTGTCGCGTCCGGCAGTTTCCTGTGGAAGATAATCGAGCACATCGACAATGGCGGCTCCATACCATCCGATACTGCGGCTCCAGAAGTTAGGAGAGCAGCCTGTTTCGGGATTTGCCCATTTCTGGTCGCGGCTTTCGTCCCAGCCGTGATAATAAAGTCCGGTTGCGGAATCATAAGTCTTGCGGTTTATAAGAAGAATCTGCTTCACGGCTTCGTCAAATAAGCCCGGTTCATTAAAAGTTGCACCGTATTGAGCTAAGTATGGGGAAGCCATAAAGATTCCGTCCAGCCACATTTGGTGCGGGTATCTCAGTTTGTGCCAGAATCCGCCTTCGCTTGTGCGGGGTTGTTCCGCCATTTGTTTGCGTAAGGTATCCATGGCAATCTTGTAACGTTCGTCTCCAGTCTGTGCGTAAAGGTCAAAAAGAATCTTGCCACCGTTGACATTATCAATGTTGAATGAAAGGTATTTCATGGTTTTGATATGCCCGTCGGTATCAATCAGACTGTCAGCATAGATTCTGGCATAATCATAGTAGGCGCTGTCGCCCGTATGTTTCCATTCTTCGAGCATGGACTTAACCACAAGACCGTGGGTATATCCCCAGCGTGGTTTCTTGGCTTTCTCAATCATCCAAGGTTCGGGAAAACGCTTCATTTCGGAGCGTGCCATACGTTCACTCCACTTTTCCGTCTCTGCTTTCTGAGGGGTCGTGCATGCGATAAAACAAGCAGCTCCGCAAGCGACAATCAGTTTTAATAAGTTTCTGTTCATATCGGTTGAGTTATTATTTTCCTGTCAATATATATTCCTGTCCTGCTTTGGTGGGCAGGTCATATAAATAGGTATCTGCAACAACCACTTTATTCAGGTTGGCTTTTTCGTTGATTAATGGTTCGGGAATGGCAGGAACAGCATAGAGAGGATTCATGTTTTCTCCTTTGGCACGTTTCAGTCCTTTGCCTGTCAGCGGGTTGAGTGAGCGTAGGCGACAGTTGCCGCCTTTGTGGGATTTTATGACTAAGCGGCTTACTTTCCCGTTTTTCCAACTCAAGTCGAGTTCAAAACCACCACGGGCAATAATACCTTTGACAGAACCTTCTTTCCAAAGGGTGGGAAGCGCAGGAAGCAGGTAAATAAAACCATCGTAGCTTTGCATCAGCATCTCGGCGATACCCGCGGCACAGCCGAAGTTACCGTCAATTTGGAAAGGCGGGTGTGCATCGAACAGGTTAGGGTAGGTACCACCTTTTTTCTTTTCGTTGCGTACAAGGGTTAGCTGGTCTGTAATTAGTTTGTAGGCATGGTCACCGTCAAGCAGACGTGCCCAAAGACATACTTTCCATCCCATGCTCCAACCGGTCGAAGGATCTCCGCGATGAATGAGCGAAGTGCGTGCGGCATCGAATAATTCGGGAGTACGGTAAGGAGAAATCTGGTTGCTGGGGAATAGTCCGTAAAGATGGGATACATGACGGTGTACATCATCCGGATCGTCCCAGTCGAACATCCATTCTTGTAACTGTCCCCAATGTCCCACTTGCATGGGGGCCATTTCCTTGAGGCGTTGTGACAGGTGAGTGGCAAATTCTTTATCAGTATCCAGTATTTTGGATGCCGAAACAATGGCAGTCCAAAGGTCGAAAATCAATTGATTGTCCATTGTGCATCCGGCGGCTGTCGTTGCTTTGCCGTTACTGCCGGAATGTACATTCTCCGGTGAATTACTGGGGCATACTACCAGCCAACCGTGTACAGGCTCTTTTACCATGATTTCATCAAAGAAACGTCCCGATTCTTTTAGTATGGGATAAACGGAACGCAGGAAATTGACATCTCCCGTGTATAGATAACGTTCCCAAAGATGGCGGCAAAGCCATGCTCCGCCACTCGGCCACATACCTGAAGGTGCTTTGTCGATTGCACCTGTGACACGCCAAATGTCCGTATTATGATGCAATACCCAGCCGTCGGCTCCATACATGATTTTAGCTGTTTCCTTTCCTGTTTCGCTCACTTCCTTTATCAGCCGGAAAAGAGGTTCGTTCAGTTCGCTCAGGTTCGTAACTTCCGAGGGCCAGTAATTCATCTCCAAATTGATATTGCAGGTGTATTTGCTGTCCCATGAAGGGAATAGTTTGTCGTTCCAGATACCTTGCAGATTGGCAGGTTGCCCGCCCGGTTGGGAAGAACAAATCAGCAAGTAGCGTCCGAACTGGAAATAAGTGGCAACCAAATGAGCATTATTCGTTTCTTTGAAATTCTCTACCCGTTTGTCGGTCGTCACATTTTTGTATTGATCTTCTCCTAAATCTAAAGTTACTCTGGTCAAGTATTTGCGGTAGAAATCAATATGATTTTTCTTGGCTTCCGCGAATGGGCGTGCCATTGATTTAGACAAGTAATCTCTGGCACGTTCTATCTGATTTGCAGTGATGTCGAGATAATTGTTGAAGTTGGTGGCAATGGATACATAGACCGTGGCTTCATCAGCTCCTTCAACGGAAAGGACACCATCGGCACATGCTATCTTCCCCCCTTTGTTTTTTGCCGTCAGTCTCCCTTGGAACTCCACTTTCCCTTTGAGCCCCTCATGCCAGGAAGATACTCCGGAAAGTGTCACGCAATTTTCCTCTTCGGAAGCTATCATTACATCTTGGTGTGGCGAAGTAAGTTGTGCGTTGAAAGTAATTTGTCCGGGACGGTTGGCAGTCAGCCTGACCATTACTACCTGGTCGGTAAATGAAGTGAACGTTTCACGTTGATACTGCACTCCGTCTACTTCATAACGGACGATGGCACGTGCCGAGTCCAAACTTAATTCCCGGTAATAATTGGAATAACGGGTATGTCCGGGAAAAGCGATTCGCAGGTCGCCGAAGCTTTGATATGGCATACCCGAATTGGTCTTTGCCATTACTTTCTCTGTTGCAAGAGTCTGCGCTTCCAGATATTTTCCGGCAAACACCAGTTCGCGCACTTTCGGGACATACTCCAGTGCGTTCGGATTGGCGTTATTGTTGGGACGTCCTGCCCAAATGGTTTCTTCGTTTAGTTGTATTTGTTCTGTGCCCGGTGTTCCATATACCATAGCTCCCAGGCGACCGTTCCCTAGGGGTAAAGCTTCGGTCCATACCTGTGCGGGACGGTCGTACCATAATTTATATTCCTGCGTGGCTACTTTCTTTTCCTGTGCATGAATACAACTTACAGACACCATAACAAACAGATATCCGATTAATCTCTTTTTATTCATTTCTGTCCAATTGCTTTTATACTTTTATAAAAGGACGATTGGAGAAGATTTTTGTACCCATATTCCGTGAAACATCTTGCCTCGGAAATGTGTTTATAAAGATATGGATGCTATTTTATTCTTATATTTTCAACAGGTTGTTGTTTGACAATATCCATCGGTATAGCTTGATAACGTACAGTGGAGAAATTAATCGAATGTAAATCGATACTGCGTATAGCGCTATTGTACATAGTACGGAAATAAATGATTCGATTGGCTATGTCCGTAGCTGAAGTCCATTGGGTAGCGCTTGGAATATTTGCCGGAATTTCTCCTGCCGGAAACTCTATCCCTTCCGGTATATCAAAATTGTTCAGTATTTGGAAACATTGAAGAACGGTCTTTAAAGCAGTATCCTGTTGGGGAGCCGTTGCCTGATAAAAAGCGGCACGTACAAAACGGGAGGGTGGAGTTATGTCGCCAGGAATACCTAGAAAGCCGCTTCCGGAGCCGAAAGCACTTAATTCTATATTACCCAAACGTTTGGCCGGAGCTGATCCGGGGTATAGGTTGACATAATTATTGAGATTCGTCAGATGCCATTCAAAACCGGGAGAATTTGTCAGCACTCCCAACTTATTCTCATAAAAATGGGGGATGCCCTGAACTATCTCCAAAACCACCTGTCGACCGGAAGCGTCAGTAAAACGCCAATGAACAGTAGATGCTTGTGGGATAAAATTAATCACGTGTACTTCTTGAACTGCTTTTTTCACTTCATCCACAGTTTTACATTTTCCCAGAAGCCAGGAAACGAGTTGTAAATCAGAAATACTTTTTGCTTTCTCTGCCGGATTGTATTTCTCATATTCGCCATAATGAGGAAAATAGAACAATCCTGCTGAAAGTCCGGCTTCGTTCAGACCTTCGGCTATGAATTCTTTTTGTTCTACAGCCAGTCCTACATATCCGTATTGTGCGGCATACAACATTCCGTCAACGCCATCCGGAGTGAATGATTGTTCGGTATACCCTCTTGGAACAATGACATATTGGCTGTTCATGTCACTTCCACCCCATTCAATCGTCCTTGCAACGATAGTAGTGTCATTTTTGCTTTTTAAAGTAATACCTGTGCAGGCTTCTGCAAGAGAAGGAGACAGGAACATAAACAGACAGCCAATGACTACTTGATTAACAGATAAATTCTTCTTCATAATAATTGTTTTTCATTGAAAAACAAATCTGAAGGGAAATTAGTTTATGTGAGTTCTATTGATTTAAGTACATTCGAATAAACTTCAAGAAAAAAAGGAATTATTAAGTTAGTAAAATTAAATACGTTTTTAAAGCCATTAAAATGCAAGAAACCCGCAAACAA
This sequence comes from Bacteroides acidifaciens, assembly GCF_903181435.1. Classification (NCBI taxonomy): domain Bacteria; kingdom Pseudomonadati; phylum Bacteroidota; class Bacteroidia; order Bacteroidales; family Bacteroidaceae; genus Bacteroides; species Bacteroides acidifaciens. Next base: position 1,675,418 of record NZ_CAEUHO010000001.1, on the reverse strand, counting down.
ACGAGCCTACAGGATGTTATAGAACTGAATCATTTATAAATCATAAAAATATATGAGTCTTAAGGAATACCAGGAAAAAAGACAATTTGGCAGAACTTCGGAGCCGTCACCGGAAAGTAACTACGGTGCGGGTGAAGTTCTTTTGTAATTGTTGTTATTTTTGATTATCGTATTGATTGCTTCCAAGTGATGAATCGGCACTTCTACAAATGAATGGGTTAAGACTGTAGTCTAAACAGAACGGGTAGAATTGCGATCAAATCCTTTATTTTTTAAGGTAACAGCGTAAATTGTTACCATTTGATAAAAAACACCCATTTATTATGTCGGAAACCACCTGCTTGGTGGTTGTTAAAATGTTTACACTTGCATCGACTTTTGGCATGCATAAAAAATCAGGTGTGTTATGTTGAAAGTGTAACATATTAATTAATTTAATCCGATACTAGTATGAATAATTGTTATCTGAATTGGTTATCAGATTTTCAGGCTTCACTCTTTTTGAGTGCCGGAGCCAATTTAGCAGATAGTAAACAAACTGTTGATGTGATTTTACCCAATATGTCTTTATTAGGATATGTGGTTCCTGTAGAGAGTCTTGGACTCGGGCTATTGGTTTGTTTATTGGTGTATTTCTTGTTGGACTATAATACAAGGTTACAGTCACATGAGAAATATAAGCTTACAGTGAATATGATTCATGCGGTACATACACCATTACTATTATTACAGAACCAGTTGGAAGACATAAAGACTGATAATCTTTCGGAATCCCTTTCTCCCAAGATAGAAGAAGCGTTGAGATATACTAGATGTGTAATAGACTGTAATCATAATGTTGCTACGCTTGACAAAGAGAATGGGAAAATCAAGCCCAAAACATCTACGATTAATTTTGAGCTTTTTACTTATATTACTTCTATTGTAAATCAGTGTCGTCCTTATGCGAAGTCCCGTCGGATACAGTTGATAGTAAGTGAATGTCCAGACTGTGTCAGTTGCAGGATTAATGAGAATATTATGACTGCGGCATTGCAACATCTTCTGAACAAGATGATTCAGAAATCTGCTCCAGGCTGTTGCATTTTCATAAAGATAGCACATACGATAAATTCATGGAAACTCTATATCAGTAATCATAAGATGTTGGAAAAAGAAGGTAAAAGAATGCTTCCTTTTATTCCTCTTATGCTGCCTTTATACGGGTTTAGCGGTTTAAGGACAGTGAGGAAAATTATTCATTTCCATGGTGGAAAAATAACGGGTTTCGGGTATGGCAAAACTGTCACTTTTCGGATTATTATCCCAACAGATTGCAATTGTCAGAATCAGTCATGCCCCGCCAGGAAAAATGTGGCAGACGGAGTGAAGGGTTCTTTCGGTAGTTCTTCCCGGAATGCTGATAATATGAGTCGGAATGCAAAAATCAAGGACGCACCTTGTGTTTTATTAGTTATGGCGGATAGGCGACTCAGTAACTATTTGAAAAAAGATTTGTCGAGATATTTTCGGATTGAGGTTCTTGATAATCCTGAATTGTTAATAAGAACTACAATCCATTTGAATCCTGATGCAATTATTATTGATGACAATGTCAATGGAATAAGTGGAGATGCTCTTTGTTTCCGAATCAAGACGGACAAGATAGTGGGGGATATGCCGGTTGTCCTTTTGATAAGGTCTTTTGATAATGAGAGCTATATGTCTCATATGGGAAGCGGTGCGGACAGGTTGGAATTGCGGATGGAAAGTATTTGTAAATTTAGGGCGAATATATGTATGCTGATTGAAAATCATATGACTATGCGCGAACGGATAAAATGTTTTTTGTCAGATACAGTTACTTCACTGATGCCTGTACAGGAAGAATTGGCAAAAGAAGATTTGGAATTTATGGAAAAAGTGAACGCGATATTGGAAGAAAATCTATCAGAGAAGTATTCTATAGAACAACTTTGTACTGATGTGGGCAAAAGTCGTACGGCATTTTATAGTAAGATGAGAGAACTTACCGGAAAATCTCCGGAGAGTTATATTTATTCATTTAAAATGGATAAAGCACGTATATTTTTAGCTTCCCAGCAGTATACTAACTCGGAAATAGCCGGCATGCTAGGTTATTGTGATGCCAAATATTTTGGAAAAAAGTTCAAGGAATTCTATAACATCTGCCCTTCTGATTATATAAAAAGTATTATTGGGTAAAGATTATTTGTTATGTTTGTTTTGTTTGTGCATCTTCTTTCCGGTGGGAAAGAGGATGCATTTTTTATTTTAATGCATTATTGAATGATTTTTATCTATATTCCATATAAAATACACATAAATGTAGTATCTTTGTGAAAACAATAAGGGTAATTGGAATATATTGTCATAATATATGTTCCAGTATCAGTGCCCAGTTCGAACACGTATTCTTCTCTTAGACATGAATACAATTTGCTATATTCGTGATTATACGGACATTTGCAAAGTGGAACTTACAAACCAGTATTAGGGATAATGATTTTATATAATAGTCGTTTAGCGAAATATTTTCTCGGTAAGAAGAAACATTCTTTTATGATTTTTGGTTGTTACTTTACCCGTTATAAGTATTTGGAAATTTGGGAAGAAATGGAGGCCCGAATTCATTTGAGACAATATACGGAATGTTTTCTCCTCACATTGCTACCAGGCTTGGGATTGTCATTATGGCTATCTTGGTGGTTTATGTTAATGCCTTTGTCTACATATAATTTTCTTTATTGGTGGGAACGGATGATAAGACATCATTCTATCTTTGACTGGGAAGCGATAAAGCATTGTGGAGATACGCTTTACCTGCGAAAAAGAAAATCGTATAGCTGGATAAAGTCCTATTGTAAGAAGAAATTGCCCGCATCGAGATGGGCGGATTAAAGATATGGTCTTAACCGACCGGCTGCCTGTGAAGGTCGCTTTATTGTTTGTTTGTGTTTTGTGCACCTTTTTCTGTTGAAGAAAAAGGTGCACTTTTTTATGGATATATATGGCAAATAAGAAAAGAAAGCAGGAATTGCCGGGCAGGACAGTCTTCGCTTTTGTTTTATTGAGTACAAAATGCGGATAATTACGTCTTTTTCTAAAGATAGAGTGTAAATTATAAAATTATCCATATTCAATGAAACAGATAAAGCTGTTACTTTTTTTAGCTTCCGCCTCCGTCACGGGAGCATTTGCGCAAAGCAATGGATTGACGGATATGAGTCAGAGCCGTTTTGCTAAAATGGCTAATACCGGAATGGGTGCCGTACATTGGACGGACGGTTTTTGGGGCGACCGTTTTAATGTGTTTAGCCGGACTTCCCTGCAAAGCATGTGGAACACTTGGAATACACCGGAAGTCTCTCACGGTTTCCGTAATTTTGAGATTGCGTCCGGTGTGTGCAAGGGCGAACATTGGGGACCGCCGTTCCATGACGGAGATATGTATAAATGGATGGAAGGAGTTGCTTCTGTCTATGCAGTCAATAAAGACCCGGAGTTGGATAAGTTAATGGACAACTTTATAACTTGTGTCGTAAAAGCCCAACGTGCAGACGGTTATATACATACGCCCGTTATCATTGAGGAACTGAATAAAGGGATTGATTCTCACACATTGAATGATGAACATAAGCAGACTGTGATTGGTACGAAAGTAGGTGCGGAAGATGAGAAAGGTGCTTTTGCCAATCGTCTGAATTTTGAAACTTATAATCTTGGACACTTGATGATGGCTGGAATTGTCCATCGCCGTGCCACCGGAAAGACAACTCTTTTCGATGCCGCTGTGAAAGCAACGGACTTCCTTTGTCATTTTTATGAAACGGCTTCTGCCGAATTGGCTCGTAATGCCATTTGTCCTTCTCATTATATGGGGGTGGTCGAGATGTATCGTGCTACCGGAAATCCCCGTTATCTGGAACTTTCCAAGAATCTGATTGATATTCGCGGTATGGTGGAAAATGGAACGGATGACAATCAGGACCGTATTCCTTTCCGTGACCAGTATCGGGCAATGGGACATGCCGTACGTGCCAATTATCTGTATGCCGGAGTAACGGATGTATATGCGGAAACGGGCGAACAGCAGTTGATGAAGAATCTGACTAGTATCTGGAATGATATTGTCACCCGCAAAATGTATGTGACCGGTGCCTGCGGAGCGCTTTATGATGGTACCTCGCCTGATGGTACTTGTTATGAGCCGGACAGTATTCAGAAAGTGCACCAGAGTTATGGGCGTCCTTACCAATTGCCCAATAGTACTGCGCATAATGAAACATGTGCCAATATCGGCAATATGCTGTTCAACTGGCGTATGCTGGAAGTGACGGGGGATGCGAAATATGCTGAACTGGTAGAGACTTGCCTTTATAATAGTGTACTGAGCGGGATTAGTCTCGATGGTAAGAAGTACTTCTATACGAATCCGTTGCGTATCAGTGCCGATTTGCCTTATACGCTTCGCTGGCCGAAAGAACGGACGGAATATATCAGTTGTTTCTGTTGTCCGCCGAATACATTGCGTACACTGTGCCAGGCACAGAATTATGCATATACATTGAGTCCGGAAGGTATTTACTGCAACTTATATGGCGCAAATACATTAACAACGGACTGGAAGGATAAAGGCGAAATTGCTTTGGAGCAGGAGACGGATTATCCTTGGGATGGTAACGTACGTGTGACGTTGAATAAAGTTCCCCGTAAGGCGGGTGCCTTCTCTCTTTTCCTTCGTATCCCGGAATGGTGTGAAAAGGCTGTATTAAAAGTAAATGGGCAGCCGGTGCAAATGGATACAAAAGCGAATACATATGCGGAAGTCAACCGTGTATGGAAAAAAGGCGATGTAGTGGAACTCGCAATGGATATGCCTGTCCGTCTGCTTGAAGCTCATCCGTTGGCAGAGGAAATCCGTAATCAGGTAGTTGTGAAACGCGGGCCGTTGGTTTACTGTCTGGAAAGTATGGATATTGCAAACGGAGAAAAGATTGATAACGTATTGATTCCTGCCGATATTAAATTGACTCCTAAGAAAGTAACGATAGAAGGCAGTCAGATAGTGGCTCTTGAAGGGACAGCACGTGTGGCGTCTCCCGCTTCTTGGGAAGGAGTGCTTTATCGTCCGGTGGCTCAGGCTGAAAGAACGGTGAATATCCGTCTGATTCCTTATTATGCCTGGGGTAACAGAGGAAAGGGAGAGATGACGGTATGGTTGCCATTAACAAGATAAGACTATGATTGGAAAGAGTTTAAAAATAGCTTGTTCATTGCTTGCCATAAGTTCCACGCTTATGGCAGGGGATATATGGGTTTCTCCGAAAGGGAATGATTTCAATGACGGCACGAAGCAATCTCCGAAAGCAACTCTGACTTCGGCTTTGCGACAGGCACGGGAATGGCGGCGTACGGGAGATAACCGTATTCAAGATGGAATCACTATTTATATGGAAGGCGGAACATATACATTGCATGAACCTGTTTTTATTCGACCGGAAGATAGCGGAACAGAGAAATCTCCTACGGTGATTTGTTCCATCTCCGGTGAAGAGGCGATATTAAGCGGGGGCGTGCGCATCCGTAACTGGAAGAAGCAAGGGAAACTCTGGGTAGCGGACGTGCCGACATTCAATGGACGTCCGTTGGATTTCCGGCAATTATGGATAGATGGCAAGAAAGCTGTCCGTGCCCGTGATGTGGAAGACTTCGAGAAGATGAACCGCATTTGCAGCGTGGACGAGAAGAATGAGATTCTTTATGTTCCTGCGGTTGCTGTTCGCAAACTGATAGATAACAAAGGAATTTTGAAAGCTGAATATGTGGAAATGGTGCTTCATCAGATGTGGTGTGTGGCAAATTTGCGTATCCGTTCCGTAGAGATTCAAGGCGATAGTGCAGTGGTACGCTTTCATCAGCCGGAAAGCCGGATTCAGTTTGAGCATCCCTGGCCGCGTCCGATGGTGACGACGAATGGACATAATTCCGCTTTCTATCTGACGAATGCACAGGAATTGCTGGATGTTCCGGGAGAATGGTACCATGACATCAATACCCGTAAAGTCTATTATTACCCCAAAGAGGGAGAGAAGATGCAGGATGCCGGTATGGAAGTTATCATTCCTGCCGTTGAAACATTGGTGCAGGTGGAAGGTACATTAGACCGTCCTGTCTCTAATATCCGTTTTGAGAAAATAACATTCTCATACACAACTTGGATGCGTCCTTCAGAAAAGGGGCATGTGCCGCTTCAAGCAGGTATGTATCTGACGGACGGCTATCGGATAGAACCGAAGATGCAACGGAATTATCAGAATCATCCACTGGATAATCAGGGATGGCTGGGACGTCCGGCTGCGGCTGTCCGTGTGGCGGCTGCCAATCAGATTGATTTTGAGCGCTGTCGGTTCGAGCATTTAGGCTCTACCGGATTGGATTATGAGGAAGCGACACAAGGCGGTGTAGTCCGTGGTTGTCTTTTCCGTGATATTGCGGGGAATGGCTTGATAGTTGGTAGTTTTTCTCCGGCGGCTCATGAAACTCATTTGCCTTACGACCCTGCCGACCGCCGGGAAGTATGCACCCATCAACAAATCAATAACTGCTATTTTACGGAAGTGGGTAATGAGGACTGGGGATGCCTTGCCATTGCTGCGGGATATGTGAGTGATATTAACATTGAGCATAATGAAATCAGTGAGGTTCCTTATAGTGGAATCAGCCTCGGATGGGGTTGGACGCAAACGGTGAATTGCATGCGTAATAACAGGGTTCATGCGAATCTGATTCATCATTATGCGAAGCATATGTACGATGTGGCAGGTGTTTATACCCTCGGCTCACAACCGAAAAGTTACGTGACGGAGAATTGTGTGCACAGTATTTACAAACCAAGTTATGTGCATGACCCGAATCACTGGTTTTATCTATATACGGATGAAGGCTCTTCCTTTATTACCGTATGCGATAACTGGACGGAAGGAGAGAAGTACCTGCAAAATGCCAATGGTCCCGGCAATGTATGGGAGAATAATGGTCCTAAGGTGGATAGCTCCATTCGTGAACGTGCAGGATTGGAAGCAGAATACAGGGATTTGCGGAATGTCCGATAGTGATATTTCTTATAACGCAGTTGGTTAGCAATAGAAAGAATAATGAAAAAGAAGTATATGATATTACTTGGTGCCTTGTCTTTGGCGAGCAGCACCTTTGCACAGACCTGGATATGGTATCCGGGAGACTATGAAATTTGGTTGGGCAACCAAATGAATAACCGCCGTACGGAACGCGGCGCTTTCTTCCCGCCTTTTTGGAAAACAGATAGTCATTATGTAGTCGTAGAATTCAGCAAGCAACTGAATCTTGCCGAACCGGAAGAAATCTTTATTGCCGCGGAAGGAAAGTATAACGTCAAGTTGGACGGAAAACTTCAGTTCGGTATGCCGGAGACGATGTTACTTCCGGCAGGAAAGCATAACTTGAATATCAAAGTCTGGAACCAGGCTACACCGCCCACTATTTACGTGAAAGGAAAGACTGTGAATTCTGATTCTTCCTGGCGTGTGACGTATGAAGATAAGGAATGGATTGACGAAAGCGGCAAGGCTAGTGATACGTCTGCCACCATTTATATGGATGCCGGATGCTGGAACTTTGACGGAGCCACCCAACGTCCTTCCCAATTCAGCCTAATGCGTGAACCGCAGCAACCTGTTGCTCAAACAGAACAGTCCAAAGGGGGAATTCTTTATGATTTTGGAAAAGAAACGTTTGGTTTTATCACATTAAAGAATCTTTCCGGAAAAGGAAAGATAGAGATTTACTACGGTGAAAGTCCCGAAGAAGCAAAAGATAAGGCGTATTGCGAAACATTGGATAAGTTACTATTAGAACCGGGGCAAATTACCGACCTTGCTATCCGCAGCACTTCACCTCTGAATAATTCAGATAACGAATATACATTGGAGAATAGCAAGGCTTTCCGCTATGTCTATATTATCCATGAACCGGGTGTGAAGATTGGAGAAGTATCCATGCAATATGAATATCTTCCCGAAGAATACCGTGGCAATTTCCGATGCAATGATGAAGAACTGAACCGAATTTGGGAAGTAGGTGCATACACCATGCATCTTACTACCCGCGAATTCTTTATTGACGGCATCAAACGCGACCGTTGGGTATGGAGTGGCGACGCTATCCAAAGTTACCTGATGAACTATTATCTTTTCTTTGATAATGAATCCGTAAAACGTACTATTTGGCTGCTTCGCGGCAAAGACCCTGTGACAAGTCATAGTAACACTATCATGGATTATACTTTCTATTGGTTCCTTAGTGTGTATGATTATTACATGTACAGTGGCGACCGCCACTTCGTGAATCAGCTATACCCACGTATGCAAACAATGATGGACTACGTACTGGGACGTACCAATAAAAATGGCATGGTAGAAGGAATGACCGGCGACTGGGTATTTGTAGACTGGGCAGACGGCTATCTGGATAAGAAAGGAGAACTCTCTTTCGAGCAAGTCTTATTCTGTAGAAGTTTGGAAACTATGGCATTATGTGCAGAATTGGTAGGAGATACAACCGGCAAGCAGAAATATGAGAAACTAGCCGCTGCTTTGAAAGCAAAACTGGAACCAACTTTTTGGAATTACCAGAAACAAGCCTTCGTACATAACTGCGTGAATGGGCAGCAGAGTGATGCCGTAACCCGCTATGCGAATATGTTTTCCGTATTCTTCCAATATCTGAATGGAGACAAGCAGCAAGCCATTAAACATTCAGTTCTTTTGAATGACAGCATCTTGAAAATAACAACCCCTTATATGCGTTTCTACGAACTGGAAGCCCTTTGCGCTCTTGGCGAACAAAATGCCGTAATGAAAGAGATGAAAGCCTACTGGGGTGGAATGTTGAAAGAGGGAGCTACTTCATTTTGGGAGAAATATAATCCGGAAGAGAGTGGCACGCAACATCTTGCCATGTACGGACGTCCATATGGAAAGAGTTTGTGCCATGCTTGGGGAGCAAGCCCTATTTATCTGTTGGGTAAATACTACCTGGGAGTAAAACCTGTAAAAGAAGGCTATAAAGAATTTGCTATTACTCCGGCATTAGGCGGATTGAAATGGATGGAAGGCACTGTTCCTACTCCGAATGGCAATATCCATATCTATATGGATAATAAAACAATAAAAGTAAAAGCAACGGAAGGCAAGGGATATCTGACAATCAAGAGCCGTCGCCAACCGAAAGCTAATATAGGAACCATAGAGCAAGTCTCAGCAGACACATGGCGTCTTTGGATTGACTCTCCGGAAGAAAGAACGGTTACTTATCGCTTGTAATCTATTTGTTAATTAGTTAGTGAATTTAGTCCTTGGTTAATGATTCTCCAGTTGAAAAAAGGAATTGTTAATCAGGGACTTTTTCGTATAAAATCTCCAAACAATTCCTATCTTTGCTACAACAAGCTATTTGTGATAGTAAAAATGAAATAATATAATCATTAGAAATAAAAAAGGTATATGAATAAAGAAGTTGATTTATCCATATCTTGTTATGGAAAAGTAAAAGACAGGAAATATGATATTGTGGCATTGCCGTGGGGAGCTACCGAACCTCATAATCTGCATTTGCCCTATATGACGGATTGTATTCTTTCCCATGATGTAGCAGTTGATGCTGCATTGTTGGCAAAACAGAAATATGGCGTGAACTGTATGGTAATGCCGCCCATCGGTATGGGGTCACAAAATCCAGGACAACGTGAATTACCTTTCTGTATCCATACGCGTTATGAAACACAGAAAGCGATATTGTCGGATATTGTTTCTTCCCTTTATGTTCAAGGCATCCGTAAATTGGTTATTATCAACGGGCATGGCGGCAATACTTTTAAAAGTATGATTCGTGATTTGTCGGTAGACTATCCTGATTTCTTGATAGCATCCAGCGAATGGTACACTGTATTAAAGGCAAAAGACTATTTTGAAAATCCGGGTGACCATGCAGATGAAGTCGAGACATCGGTAATGATGCACTATCACCCCGAACTGGTCAATCTTGAAGAAGCAGGGAATGGAGAATATAAAACCTTTGCCGTACAGTCTTTGAATGAAAAAGTAGCATGGATTCCCAGAAACTGGGGAAAGGTATCCAAAGATACCGGTGTGGGTGACCCGCGTGGAGCTTCCGCGGAAAAAGGCAGGAAGTTTGCAGAAGCAGTCGCAGAAAAATATGCAAAGCTCTTTGACGAATTGGTGAATCAGGAACTTTACTAGATTGCAAAAAATATAGTGACGCTATCCTTTTGTGATAGTGACGGTATCCAGTAAGTATAGCGTCACTATGTGGACAGTATACCGTCACTATCACAAAAGATTGTTTCTAACGAATTGCCACGGAACTGAAACTATTGATACAAGTCCTTCTGAAAATAAAATCCGGAAGGACTTTTCTTTTTACCCCTCACAGCCCTCATCTTTTACCTTAAATTCATATGATAAACTACATGTCTGCACAGTGGATGGTCAGCAGGAACAAGCGGGTGGTCGAACTCTTTCATACGTTCCATGCCTATCTTCTGCATTACACGTTCCGAACGGAGGTTTGGTAAAGATGTAAACGAATATAGCTCTTTAATATCCAATTGCTTACGAGTGTATTCCATACAAGCACTTGCAGCTTCAGGAGCGTAGCCATGTCCCCAATATTCATGTCCCAGTCGCCAGCCGATTTCTACTCCCGGCGCAAAGTCTACATCAAATGTAATCTGGTGTAACCCGGTATATCCCATAAACGCATGGTCTTCTTTACGCTCAACGGCATACAGTCCGAAACCATAGGTTTGAAATTCCTTTTGAATACGTTGGTAAAAAGCAAACGTCTCTTCCGCAGTTAACGGATTGAGAAAAAATTCCATTACATGAGGGTCGGCATTCATATGGGCGAATGCCGGAATATCTTCCTCTTTCCAATCACGGAGAATCAAGCGGGGTGTTTCTATATATATTTGCATAATTGTGAGAATAATAATATGCAAATATACGATAAAATTCAGTCCGTAGCATGATACCAACAGACTGTGTTATTCCTAGACTTCCGCAAGCATGTCATCCAGTGTGTTCAGGATATAAGTATAACTTTTAAAGAATGAGGGAATTACATACTGTCACAAGTTAATTAACGGTAATATGGTATTGAATAGTGGAATAATGGGCGAATGAGTACAAACAAGCGGTTATTTCGTCTTTCTCTTAGAGAAGAACTGAATTTATATAATTAATAATATATATCAGAAGAATGAAGAATACCAAATTATTCATGTTTGCGGCATGCGCACTACTATTGACAGCGTGTGGCAAGCAAACTGTGAAAATTATGACTCCGCCGGATGCGTCGAACCGCGTCCTGTTCGGTGCGGAACAGTTACAGACTACCCTGGATAAAGCCGGTTATCAGGTAATGATGCAACAGGGGGACACCACATTCTCCGACCCGGAAATAAAGACAATCCTGCTGACAGAAGTGAATGATACCACTCTGAAAAAAGAGGGTTTTCATATTACGACTGCCGGCAATCTTACTAAAGTCTCCGGCAGGGATGGCAGCGGCGTAATCTACGGATGCCGTGAACTGATAGACCGTGTGAATGATTCGGAAGGAAAACTGGACTTCCCGGAAGAGTTGAAGGATGGTCCGGAAATGGTACTTCGCGGTGCTTGTGTGGGTTTGCAGAAAATGACTTATCTGCCGGGACACGGTGTTTATGAATATCCCTATACTCCCGAGAGTTTCCCGTGGTTTTATGATAAGGAACAATGGATTAAATACTTGGATATGCTGGTTGCCAACCGTATGAATTCCCTGTATCTCTGGAACGGACACCCGTTTGCGTCATTGGTGAAACTGGAAGATTATCCGTTTGCACTGGAAGTGGACGAGGAAACATTCAAGAAAAATGAGGAGATGTTCTCTTTCCTTACAGAAGAAGCGGATAAGCGTGGTATTTTCGTCATTCAGATGTTCTATAATATTATTCTTTCTAAACCGTTTGCGGAACATTACGGACTGAAAACCCAAGATCGTAACCGTCCTATCACTCCGCTGATTGCTGATTATACCCGTAAGAGTATTGCCGCCTTTATCGAGAAGTATCCGAATGTGGGATTATTGGTTTGCCTGGGTGAAGCGATGTGTACGGTAGAGGATGACGTGGAATGGTTTACCAAGACGATTATTCCGGGAGTAAAAGACGGATTGCAGGCATTGGGACGTACGGACGAACCGCCTCTCTTGCTGCGTGCACACGATACAGATTGTAAGTTGGTAATGGATGCTGCGTTGCCGATATATAAGAATCTTTATACAATGCATAAGTACAACGGCGAGTCTCTGACAACGTATGAGCCACGCGGTCCCTGGTCGAAGATTCATACGGATTTGAGTTCTTTGGGCTCTATCCATATCAGCAATGTACATATCTTGGCAAACTTGGAACCGTTCCGTTGGGGTTCTCCTGATTTCGTCCAAAAAGCGGTGCAGGCAATGCACAATGTACATGGCGCCAATGCTTTGCATCTTTATCCGCAGGCTTCTTATTGGGACTGGCCTTATACTGCCGACAAACTGCCAAATGGTGAACGTGAGTTCCAATTAGACCGTGACTGGATTTGGTATCAGACATGGGGACGCTATGCATGGAATTGCCATCGTGACCGTACAGATGAAGTCGGTTATTGGAACCAACAGTTAGGCAAGTTCTACGGAACATCTGACGAGAATGCAGGTAATATCCGCGTGGCTTATGAAGAAAGCGGGGAGATTGCTCCGAAACTGCTCCGCCGTTTTGGTATCACGGAAGGAAATCGCCAGACATTGTTGCTGGGTATGTTTATGAGCCAGCTTGTCAATCCTTATAAATACACTATTTACCCTGGATTCTATGAAAGCTGCGGACCGGAAGGCGAGAAGTTGATTGAATATGTAGAGAAAGAATGGAAAAAACAACCTCATACAGGTGAAATGCCTTTGGATATTGTTGCCCAAGTGATAGAGCATGGCGACAAGGCTGTGGCGGCGATAGATAAGGCAGCCGCTTCCGTATCTTCCAATAAGGATGAGTTTGCACGTTTACAGAATGATATGCATTGTTATCGTGAATTTGCGTATGCGTTCAACCTGAAAGTGAAAGCCGCGAAGTTGGTATTGGATTATCAATGGGGAAAAGACATTAAGAACCTGGAAGAGGCTATTCCTCTCATGGAGCAAAGTTTGGAACATTATCGCAAGTTGGTGGAATTGACCGATGAACACTATTTGTACGCAAACAGTATGCAGACCGCACAACGTCGTATTCCTATCGGTGGGGACGACGGCAAGAATAAGACTTGGAAAGAATTGTTGGTGCATTACGAAAAGGAACTGGAGAATTTCAAGACCAATCTCGCCATGTTGAAAGAGAAACAGGATGGAAATACGGTTACTGAAACAGTCGAAATTGCATCCTGGACTCCTGCTGACGTGAAACTAATATCCAACTATCCGACCGTGAAACTGGATGAAGGAACATCATTATTTGCTGACCTTCCCGGCAAGATAGAAGCGATAGCTCCCGAACTGAAAGGAATGAAAGCATTCCGCTTTAACGGAAATGAGCAACGCGAAAAGGGGACAAGCATCACTTTTGAAACCGATGCTCCGGTGAAATTGATGGTGGCTTATTTCAAAGACGACCAGAAGAAATATGCGAAAGCTCCGAAATTGGAAATAGATGCTTCCGCTAATGATTATGGACAGGCGGAACCTGTATTGACGAACGCGGTTCGCATCAACGGAATGCCTTTGGCAAATGTACATGCATATAGTTTCCCGGCAGGAAAACATACGCTGATGTTACCAAAAGGTTATTTGCAGGTGCTGGGATTTACGGCTGCGGATACGAAAGCCCGTAATGCCGGACTTGCCGGAGATGAAGAAACTATGGATTGGCTGTTCTATTAACATACACACCATGATAAAATGCAGATTCACACAGATTGTCAATATCTTTACCTGTGTGAATCTGTATAATTTTTATAGTAAGTAATGAAAGAATATAATGAAAAGGAAAATTCTATTTTTTACTCTGGCTGTATCATTTTCATTCGTTTTTGCTCAACGGGAAGTTCCGCAAGAACGGATGGAACAGATTTATGAGGAAGTGAAGACACCCTATAAATATGGGCTTGCTGTGGCTCCGGCAGACAATTATCATAAGATTGACTGCCCCACCGTTTTTCGTCAGGGCGACAAGTGGCTGATGACTTACGTCGTTTACAACGGCAAGAGCGGTACGGACGGTCGTGGCTACGAGACTTGGATAGCAGAAAGCGACAATCTGCTCGAATGGCGTACTTTGGGGCGAATCCTTTCTTATCGGGATGGTAAATGGGACTGTAACCAGCGCGGCGGCTTTCCTGCATTGCCGGATATGGAGTGGGGCGGCAGCTACGAACTTCAGACTTATAAAGGCCGTCACTGGATGACTTATATCGGTGGAGAGGGAACCGGTTACGAAGCTGTGAAAGCACCGCTCTATGTCGGACTGGCATGGACGAAAGGAGATATCTCTACTGCCCACGAATGGGAATCCTTGGATAAACCGATTTTGAGTATCCATGATAAAGACGCCCAATGGTGGGAAAAGCTAACCCAATATAAGAGTACTGTCTACTGGGATAAGGATAAGACGCTGGGTGCTCCGTTTGTCATGTTCTATAACGCAGGCGGACGCCATCCCGAAACGGACTTGAAAGGGGAACGTGTAGGCATCGCCCTTTCAAAAGATATGAAGTCATGGAAGCGGTATCCCGGAAACCCGGTCTTCGCACATGAGGCGGACGGAACAATAACGGGAGATGCGCACATTCAGAAAATAGGAGACGTCTATGTGATGTTCTACTTCTCGGCTTTTGAACCTTCGCGCAAGTATAAGGCGTTTAATACATTTGCCGCAAGCTATGATTTGGTCAACTGGACGGATTGGCATGGAGCCGATTTGATTATTCCTTCCAAAAACTACGATGAACTGTTTGCCCATAAAAGTTATGTGGTAAAACACGACGGGGTAGTTTATCATTTCTACTGTGCGGTAAACAATGCGGAACAGCGTGGCATTGCTATTGCTACAAGCAAGCCGATGGGACGCTCGGCTGTCCGTTTCCCGAAACCGGAGATTAAGAATCGCCGGATAATCACTGAACTAAATGATGGATGGAAAACTTGGAGAGTTGAGAATGGAGAGTTAAGAGTGGAGAGTGAAAAGATTGTGAATATACCTCATAACTGGGATGATTATTATGGGTATCGTCAATTGACTCATGGCAACCTTCACGGAACTGCTCTCTATAAAAAGAATTTCACTTTCGACAGCTCTCAATTCGCAACTCTCAACTCTCAACTTTCCCAACGGTATTTTCTTCGTTTTGAGGGAGTCGGCACGTATGCAACGATAAAACTGAACGGAAAGGATTTCGGACGGCATCCTGTCGGTCGCACTACACTGACGTTGGATGTTACCGATGCGCTGAAACAAGGGGCAAATGAACTGGAAGTAAAAGCTGAACATCCGGAGATGATAGCCGATATGCCTTGGGTATGTGGCGGTTGCTCGTCGGAGTGGGGATTCAGTGAGGGTTCCCAGCCATTGGGAATTTTCCGTCCTGTCGTATTGGAAGCAACGGATGAAGTTCGTATCGAACCATTTGGAGTACATATCTGGAATGACGATAAGGCAGCCAATGTATTTGTGGAGACAGAAGTCAAAAACTATGGCAAAACTGTGGCGACAATCGAACTGGTCAATAAATTGAGCAATGCCGACGGCAAACAAGTATTCCGCCTAGTAGAGAAAGTAACTTTGACGCCGGGAGAAATGAAAGTGATTCGTCAGCAAGCCCCCGTAGAGAATCCTGTTTTATGGGAAACGGAGAATCCGTATCTTTATAAACTGGCAAGCATGATAAAGCGGAATACAAAAACGACGGATGAAATATCCACTCCTTTTGGTATCCGCACAATCAGTTGGCCAGTAAAGAGAAATGATGGAAACGGACGTTTCTATCTAAATGGAAAGCCTGTCTTTATTAATGGCGTATGCGAATATGAACATCAGTTCGGGCAAAGCCACGCATTCAGTAAGGAACAGGTGGCTGCCAGGGTAAAACAGATGCGTGCGGCAGGTTTCAACGCTTTCCGTGACGCCCATCAACCACATCACCTCGATTATCAGAAATATTGGGATAAAGAAGGTGTCCTCTTCTGGACACAGTTTTCCGCTCACGTATGGTATGATACACCTGAATTTCGTGAGAACTTCAAGAGATTACTTCGTCAATGGGTAAAAGAACGTCGTAATTCTCCGTCGGTAGTGATGTGGGGATTGCAGAATGAAAGTACTTTACCTCGTGAATTTGCACAAGAGTGCAGTGAGATTATTCGTGAAATGGACCCGACTGCACGTACGATGCGTGTTATCACAACTTGCAATGGCGGCGAAGGTACAGACTGGAATGTAATTCAGAACTGGAGTGGTACGTATGGCGGAAATGTGACCAAGTATGGGCGTGAACTCTCTCAACCCAACCAATTATTGAATGGAGAATACGGGGCATGGAGAAGCATAGATTTGCATACGGAACCCGGAGCATTTGAAGTCAACGGAGTATGGAGCGAAAGCCGAATGTGCCAGTTGATGGAAACTAAAATTCGCTTGGCTGAACAGGCTAAGGATAGTGTCTGCGGACAGTTCCAGTGGATATATAGCAGCCATGACAATCCCGGACGCCGCCAGCCGGACGAAGCCTATCGGAAAATAGACAAAGTAGGGCCGTTTAACTATAAAGGATTGGTGACTCCGTGGGAAGAGCCGTTGGACGTATATTATATGTATCGTGCAAACTATATCCCTGCCGCCAAAGACCCGATGATCTATTTGGTATCGCATACATGGGCGAACCGTTTTGAAAAAGGACGTCGCCGGGCTACGATTGAAGCGTACAGCAATTGTGATTCCGTACTGCTTTATAATGATATGACCGATGAAAAAGTTACTTTCCTCGGACGCAAAAAGAATAATGGCATAGGCACTCATTTTATGTGGGAGAACAGGGACATCCGTTATAATGTACTCCGCGCCGTAGGATACTACAAAGGTAAGCCGGTGGCAGAAGACATAATTGTGCTTAACGGATTGGAACAAGCCCCTAATTTTGAATCTCTTTATCAGGATGCAAAGCCTGTATTGAAAGGAGCAGGCGGATATAATTATATTTATCGTATTAATTGTGGCGGAAATGATTATACGGATAGTTTCGGGCAACTATGGATGCAGGATAATACGAATTATTCCCGTTCGTGGGCGGAAAACTTTAAGGAACTGAATCCTTATCTTGCAAGCCAGCGTACCACTAATGACCCGATTCGGGGAACCCGTGACTGGAAACTGTTCCAGCATTTCCGTTTTGGACGTCATCAACTGGAATATCGCTTCCCTGTATCAGACGGAACTTACCGCATAGAGCTATATTTCACAGAGCCTTGGCATGGTACAGGTGGCAGCGCTTCTACCGATTGTGAAGGGTTGCGTATCTTCGATGTTGCCGTAAATGATTCGTTGGTATTGGATGATTTGGATATTTGGGCGGAAAGTGGCCATGACGGTGTATGCAAGAAAGTGGTGTACGCCACAGTAAAAGGCGGAACGTTGAGAATACATTTCCCGGAAGTGAAAGCGGGACAGGCTTTACTGTCAGGTATTGCCATTGCTTCTACCAATCCGAATCTGAAACCGGCAATCTTCCCGGCATCCGACTGGAGCTGGGAAAAAGCCGATAAAGAAGTTATGGAGAAAACGCCGAAAGAGCTGCTACCCGAAGACAAGAACGCCCGCGTCAGCGTGGCTTATGAAGCGGAAACTGCTGTATTGAAAGGTAAATTCCAGAAGAAAGAACATCGTAAACAAATAGGAGTATTTTTTGCTAAAGGAAAAGGCAACAGTATCGAATGGAATGTCTCTACCGGATTGGCTCAAGTCTATGCACTTCGCTTCAAATACATGAATACAAGTGGCAAACCAATGCCTGTATTAATGAAGTTCATTGATGCGAAAGGAGTAGTATTGAAAGAAGATACCCTGACCTTTCCGGAAACACCGGATAAGTGGAAAATGATGAGTACGACTACCGGAACATTTATCAATGCCGGACATTATAAGGTGCTACTTTCGGCAGAGAATATGGAAGGTTTGGCGTTCGATGCATTGGATATTCAGTAAATTTTATAAGAAATAGTATTGAAAGAATAATAAAGTGGGACACTAGGAAATCTAAAGACACTAAGTGTCTCCTTTTGTTTTTTAATAATATGCTAAATCTCTTGCTAATTTCTAATAAAATTTCTAAATTTGAGACTCGTTGAGGATATTTATGAAAGACAATCTTTGGAACCGAATTATGCAACTATTCCTATATTGGAGTTTTTTCGGAATTGTGACAACGTTTCATGGCATCTTTTTCATTGTGATTACAATAATTTTAGGTCTCATAATTATTGGATTAACGATAAAACAGTTGTTCCTAAAAAGAAAAAACTAAAAATACAGGTTCTTCTCCTAATTTGGGGATAAATTATAATGAATGAAGAATTTTCGGAAACATAGCTTTAGCTCTATGTGGGAAATTCTTCATTCGTCATTAAGGACAGCCATACCCTAAAAAGATTTGCTTCTGTACCAAAATGAACAATTCAATGCTCTTCTCTATAATATGTTTTTCTTTTATTATTCTTTAATATTTCCGTGAAAGGAAGGGGTACAAAACAGCACTTCATCCGTCTACTTGATATGAAGAAAAAAGAACGAATGAAAATATATACTTTACTGCTTGGGGCATTGATAGCTTGTCCGATGCACGCACAAACGATACATGATTGGGAAAATCATCATGTACTTCAAATCAACCGGGAACCGGCGAGGGCTGCATTTATGCCTTTCTCCGCACAGGAAGGAGACTGTTCCATGTGTTTGGACGGGATATGGAAATTCAGATGGACTCCTGTGCCTGACCAGCGAATCGTTGATTTTTATCAGACGAATTTTGATGATAATGATTGGACTGATTTTCCGGTTCCTGCTAATTGGGAAGTAAACGGATATGGTACTCCCATCTACGTATCGGCAGGTTATCCATTCAAGATAGACCCGCCGCGGGTGATGGGAGAGCCGAAAGTGGATTATACTACCTATAAAGAAAGAAATCCCGTAGGACAGTATCGGCGTACATTTGTTTTGCCTGCTGATTGGGCGGCGAAAGGGCAGACATTCCTTCGATTTGAAGGCGTAATGAGTGCTTTCTATGTTTGGATAAATGGTGAGCGGGTAGGGTATAGTCAAGGCAGCATGGAACCGAGTGAGTTCAATATAACAAAGTATCTGCATCCCGGAGAGAATCAGATAGCACTGGAAGTCTATCGGTATAGCGACGGCTCTTATTTGGAAGACCAGGATTTCTGGCGCTTCGGTGGTATTCATCGGAGTATTCATTTGGTACATACACCGGATATCCGTATTCGCGATTATGCAGTGCGCACTCTTCCTGCATCTGCCGGTAATTATGAGGATTTTATTTTGCAGATTGACCCGCAGTTCAGCGTATATAGAGGTATGACCGGGAAAGGATATACCGTGCAAAGCGTGTTGAAAGACGCAACTGGAAAAGAGATTGTTACATTAAAAGGAGAAGTTGAGGATATACTCGATTTGGAACATAAGGCAAGCCGGATGAATGAATGGTATCCGCAACGTGGTCCTCGTAAGATGGGACGATTATCCACCATCATAAAATCACCGGAAAGGTGGACAGCGGAAACTCCTTATCTTTATAAACTACTCATTACTTTGCAGGATGCGGAAGGAAAAGTAGTGGAACAAGTAGAGCAGCCGGTAGGTTTCCGTTCTGTGGAGATTAAGAAAGGACAGCTATTGGTAAATGGCAGTCCGATTCGTTTTCGTGGAGTAAACCGCCATGAGCACGACCCTCGGACAGCACGGGTAATGAGTGAAGAACGAATGATTCAGGATATTCTCTTAATGAAACAGGCCAATATCAATGCTGTGCGTACCAGCCATTATCCGAATGTGAGCCGTTGGTATGAGCTTTGTGACAGTATCGGACTTTATGTAATGGACGAAGCGGATATTGAAGAACACGGATTGCGGGGAACTTTAGCCAGTACTCCCGATTGGCATGCCGCATTTATGGACCGTGCAGTCCGCATGGCGGAACGTGATAAGAACTATCCGAGTATCGTAATGTGGAGCATGGGGAATGAAAGTGGTTACGGTCCTAATTTTGCGGCTATTTCAGCATGGTTGCATGATTTTGACCCTACGCGTCCTGTTCATTACGAAGGAGCACAGGGAGTAGACGGTAATCCTGACCCAAAAACAGTTGATGTAATCAGCCGTTTTTATACGCGGGTGAAACAGGTATACTTGAATCCGGGTATTGCGGAAGGTGAGGATAAGGAACGCGCAGAAAATGCACGTTGGGAACGGCTGTTGGAGATTGCCGAACGTACCAACGACAATCGTCCGGTAATGACAAGTGAATATGCTCATTCTATGGGAAATGCATTAGGTAACTTCAAGGAATATTGGGACGAGATATACAGCAATCCCCGTATGTTGGGCGGATTTATTTGGGATTGGGGAGACCAGGGGATTTATAAGACATTGCCCGATGGGCATACTATGGTGGCTTATGGCGGAGACTTCGGTGATAAGCCAAATTTGAAAGCCTTTTGCTTTAACGGATTGTTGATGAGCGACCGTGAAACGACTCCTAAATATTGGGAAGTAAAGAAAGTATATGCTCCGGTACAATTAGGTCTTGAGAACGGAGAATTGAAAGTGACCAACCGGAATCATCATATTGATTTATCCTCTTATCGTTGTCTGTGGACATTATCAGTGGATGGTAAAGAGAAGGAACGGGGAGAACTAACATTGCCCGAAGTTGCTCCGGGAAAAACAGGAACAATCACTTTGCCTGATTTTCATTCATTATCAGATAAAAGCTCTTTCAACAGAAAAAACACAGCAAAAAATGCTGCAAAGCTTGCTGCCGATTGCCAGCTTAAAGTTAGCATCGTTCTGAAATCAGATGCTCTTTGGGCAAAAGCCGGACATGAAGTTACTTGGGAACAATTCTGTTTGCAGAAAGGTGATTTGTTATCTGCCGAACTAGCCAACAAGGGGCAATTAGAAATAAAAGAGGATAGTAAAACTCTGCAAGTCAGCGGAAGCGGCTTTTCCGTTCAATGGAAAAAAACAGTGACCGGAAGCATGACTTCCCTTATTTATAAGAATAAAGAGATGTTGGCACATTCCGAGGATTTTCCGGTTCAACCTGTAACGCAAGCTTTTCGCGCTCCGACTGACAATGATAAGAGTTTCGGTAACTGGTTGGCGAAAGATTGGAAATTGCATATGATGGATAATCCGCAGATTAGCCTGGAATCTTTCAACCATCAGCTACGCGCAGATGGAGCTGTGGTCGTTCAAGTTCGGACAAATAATGTATATAAGGAAGGAAAGGTAGCGACAACCTCTGTCTATACCATTTTTTCTGATGGAACGATAGACTTGAAAACGAGTTTCCTGCCGCAAGGAGTACTCCCGGAATTACCCCGATTAGGAATTGCTTTCTGTTTCTCCCCGTCTTATAATACATTTACATGGTATGGCAGAGGTCCGCAGGACAATTATCCAGACCGTAAAACTTCTGCTGCAACAGGACTTTGGAAAGGTACGGTAGATGAACAATATGTGCATTACCCTCGCCCGCAGGATAGTGGGAATAAAGAAGATGTACACTATCTGACACTGACGGACAAACAAAATAAGGGCATCCGCATAGATGCAGTGGAAGATGTATTCTCTGTATCCGCTTTGCACTACACCGCACAAGACTTGTACAAGGAAACACATGATTGTAATTTAAAACCCCGTTCTGAAGTCATTCTTAGTTTGGATGCTGCCGTACTTGGATTAGGGAATAGCAGTTGCGGACCAGGTGTATTAAAGAAGTATGCCATTGACAAGAAAGAACATACCTTACATATACGTATAACTAAAAATTGAATCATTAAATAACTAACACAATAATAAAAGTAACAATGAAAAAAGTAACCACTTTATTATCAACCTTAGCGTTGGCAACTACCCTGGCTGCTCAGAATCTTCCGCAGACGGAACGGCAATATCTTTCTGGTCACGGATGCGACGACATGGTAGAATGGGACTTCTTCTGTACCGATGGACGCAATTCCGGCAAGTGGACGAAGATTGGAGTTCCGTCCTGTTGGGAATTGCAAGGCTTTGGCACTTATCAGTATGGAATCACCTTTTACGGTAAAGCATTTCCCGAAGGAATCGCCGACGAAAAAGGAATGTATAAGTATGAGTTTGAAGTTCCCGAGAAGTTTCGCGGACAACAAGTGAATCTTGTTTTCGAAGCTTCCATGACAGATACGGAAGTGAAAGTGAACGGACGCAAAGTCGGCTCGAAACATCAGGGAGCTTTCTATCGCTTTTCATACAATGTCACGGATTTCCTTAAATACGGAAAGAAGAACCTGTTGGAAGTGACAGTAGCTAAAGAGAGCGAGAATGCAAGCGTAAACCTTGCCGAACGCCGTGCCGATTACTGGAACTTCGGCGGTATCTTCCGTCCTGTATTCCTGGAAGTGAAACCTGCTGTCAATTTACGTCATATTGCTATTGACGCACAAATGGACGGTTCTTTCCGCGCGAATTGTTATACAAATATTTCCAATGACGGAATGAGTATCTGTGCGCAAATCCAGGATAATAAAGGTAAAAAGCTAACTGAAACGACTGTACCGGTAAAAGCCGGTGGAGACTGGACTTCTATCCAACTGAATGTCTCTAATCCTGCCTTATGGACAGCAGAAACACCGAATCTTTATAAGGCACAGTTCTCTTTACTAGATAAGAACGGCAAAATATTGCATAACGAAACAGAAATATTCGGCTTCCGTACCATCGAAGTACGCAAAAGTGACGGGCTTTATGTAAATGGAGTACGTATCAATGTGCGTGGCGTCAACCGTCATAGTTTCCGCCCGGAAAGTGGTCGTACATTGAGCAAAACGAAGAATATCGAAGATGTTCTTTTGATAAAGAGTATGAATATGAACTCCGTCCGTTTAAGCCATTATCCTGCCGACCCTGAATTCCTGGAAGCGTGTGATTCTCTTGGTTTATACGTAATGGACGAACTGGGTGGTTGGCATGGCAAATACGACACTCCGACCGGAGTACGTCTGATTGAAGGCATGATAGAGCGTGATGTGAATCATCCTTCTATTATCTGGTGGAGCAATGGTAATGAAAAAGGTTGGAATACGGAACTGGATGGAGAATTCCATAAATACGACCCGCAGAAACGTCCGGTCATCCATCCGCAAGGTAATTTCTCCGGTTTTGAAACCATGCACTACCGCTCGTATGGAGAAAGTCAGAACTATATGCGTCTGCCGGAAATCTTTATGCCGACAGAATTCCTTCACGGTTTGTATGATGGCGGTCACGGTGCCGGTTTGTATGACTATTGGGAAATGATGCGCAAGCATCCCCGTTGTATCGGCGGCTTCTTATGGGTATTGGCAGACGAAGGCGTGAAACGTGTGGATATGGACGGCTTCATTGATAATCAAGGCAATTTTGGTGCTGACGGTATTGTAGGACCACATCATGAAAAGGAAGGTAGTTATTACACTATCAAGCAGTTATGGAGTCCGGTGCAAATAATGGATACCTCTATCGACAGACAGTTCAACGGTAAAATCTCTGTGGAAAACCGCTATGATTATCTGAACCTGAACACTTGCCGTTTCCTTTGGAAGCAAGTAAAATTCCCTTCGGCAACAGACGCTTCCAATACCGGCACTCAAGTTCTAAAACAAGGTGAAGTGCAAGGCAGTAATATCGCTGCTCATTCGGCAGGCGTCTTGGATATTAAAACAACTGTTCTTCCCGATGCGGACGCTCTCTTTGTGACAGCTATCGACAAATATGGACATGAACTCTGGCGTTGGACATTCCCGGTAGACAAATTGAACCAGTCAAAAGAAGAACTTTCTCCATTATCCAGCAAAGCAACTTACACCGAAACAGATAATGGTCTTACAGTAAAAGCAAACAATCGTACTTTTGTCTTTTCAAAGAAAGACGGTCAACTGAAAGGTGTATCCGTAAACAACCGCAAGATTAGTTTTGCCAACGGTCCCCGCTTTATCGGTGCCCGTCGTGCCGACCGTTCGTTAGACCAGTTCTACAACCACGATGATGAAAAGGCGAAAGAAAAAGACCGTACATACAGCGAATTCCCCGATGCGGCAGTGTTTACGAAACTGGACGTAAAAGAAGACGGTGGCAGCCTAATTGTTACCGCAAACTACAAATTAGGCAATTTGGATAAGGCACAATGGACAATTAACCCGAGCGGAGTAATGGCACTTGATTATACCTACAATTTCTCCGGAGTTGTCGATTTAATGGGAATCTGTTTTGATTATCCTGAAGAGCAGGTTATCAGTAAACGCTGGTTAGGGGCAGGTCCTTATCGTGTATGGCAGAACCGTATCCATGGTACGCAATATGACATTTGGGAGAACGATTACAATGATCCTATTCCGGGAGAGACCTTTACTTATCCCGAATTCAAAGGATATTTCAGCAATGTTTCCTGGATGAATATCCGTACTAAAGAAGGTACTATCTGTCTGACAAACGAAACGCCCGATACTTACATCGGAATATATCAACCCCGTGACGGTCGCGACCGTTTGCTTTATACGCTTCCCGAAAGTGGAATCTCTGTCTTGAATGTGATTCCGCCAGTACGTAACAAAGTAAACTCAACGGACTTGTGCGGTCCTTCTTCACAAGCCAAGTGGGTGAATGGCTCGCAAACGGGACGAATCGTTTTCCGGTTTATGGAATAAATGAAATAGCAGAAAGATAAGTTTTTTGCCGACACTTACAAAAAGAGCTTTCTTATTCAATGAGAAAGCTCTTTTTGTGTATTCTCTACCAATGACTATGAAATCTCAACTCTATATATCTTGCGACATTTTTGTATTTATTTTAAGTATTATACGGGGAAATACAAAAATGTGGCAGAGCTAGTAATCAGATTGTTAAGTCTGATATTACCCGTCTTTTAAGATAAGTTTACAAAAAACAATGGGATGATTTAGCCATTTTCTGAAGAAAAACTGCACTTTTCTTTCAATTGACTGTTTATCAATCATTTATCCTTATTTATTTCTCTTTCAGAATCACTATTGATTTACAGTTGAGCAACTGGTAAAATAGACTTGTGCAACCAATGAACTGCACTTGTGTAACAAGTAAGTTGCTCAAGTGCAACCGAATAATATATGCAGACGATTTAATTAATATATGCGGAGAAATAATTAGTTAATGCAGAAGAAATAATTAATACTACCTTATGATTTACTAAAACAATACTATTGTTTGAATTATTAAAAAGGAAAGTTTGAAAAAGGAATAACGGATAATGAGTACAAAACAGCCGGATTTTCGTCTTTACTTTAGTAAAAATAGATATTGAAATGAAAAGCCGACTAAAACAACAAATATTTGCAATTTCCCTATTGGCATGGATAGCTATAAGTCCTTCCGGTGCCCAACAAACACATTCGCTTCGCGAGCAATTCCTAAACCCGTCAAATGAAGCGAAACCTTGGACATTTTGGTATTGGATGTACGGTGCCGTGTCTAAAGAAGGAATTACAGCAGATTTGGAAGCTATGAAACATGCCGGACTGGGCGGAACTTATCTGATGCCTATCAGAAGTGTCGAAGAAGGGGCACAATATAATGGGAAAGCACAGCAGTTGACACCGGAGTGGTGGGATATGGTGCGTTTCAGCATGGAAGAGGCAGACCGTTTAGGGTTAAAACTTGGGATGCATATCTGTGACGGATTTGCCCTGGCAGGCGGTCCTTGGATTAGTCCGAAAGAATCCATGCAGAAAGTAGTTTGGAGTGATACAATCGTTGACGGTGGTAAGTTCAAGGCATTACGCTTGCCGCAGCCGGAAGCTTATGACAATTATTATGAAGATATAGCATTGTTTGCTCTTCCCGTAGATGGAGCGGTGGATGAAATGCCGGCAAAAATTACCTGTGCCAATACAGCTACAGGAAATCATATTGATTCACAAAAGACAGTGAATATGGATGCTTCAGGAGTGATTCGTTCCTCATATCCTTGCTATATCCAGTATGAATATGAAACTCCTTTCACATGTCGCAATATAGAAATTATTCTGAGTGGTAATAACTATCAGGCACACCGGTTGAAAGTGATGGCGAGCGACGATGGCATCAATTATCGTTTTGTGAAGCAATTAATTCCTGCCCGCCAAGGGTGGCAGAATACAGATGAAAATTCCACTCACGCTATTCCCGTAACAACAGCCCGTTATTTCCGTTTTTACTGGACACCGGAAGGAAGTGAACCCGGAAGTGAAGATATGGATGCTGCCAAATGGAAACCGAATCTGAAAATAAAGCAATTGCGCTTGCATCGTGAAGCCCGCCTGAACCAGTGGGAAGGAAAAGCCGGACTCGTATGGCGTGTGGCTTCCGCTACCAAAGAGACAGAAGTAGGGAAAAAGGACTGCTACACCCTTTCACAAGTTATCAACCTGAGCAATCAATTCAACAATAATTCAACAGGCGACTTTAAAGAGAAAACATTAACCGCTGTCCTGCCCAAAGGCAAATGGAAACTATTGCGCATGGGGCACACCGCTACCGGACATACCAATGCGACAGCCGGAGGCGGAAAGGGACTGGAATGTGACAAGTTTAATCCGGTTACTGTCCGCAAGCAATTCGACAATTGGTTTGCACAGGCATTTGTGAAAACAAACCCGGAAGTTGCACGTCGCGTACTGAAATATATGCATGTTGATAGTTGGGAATGTGGCAGCCAGAACTGGAGTACAAATTTTGCTATTGAATTCAAGAAACGTCACGGATACGACCTGATGCCTTATTTACCACTACTAGCAGGTATCCCGATGGAAAGTGCGGAACGCAGCGAAAAGATTCTGCGTGATGTACGTACGACTATATCCGAATTGGTTGTCGATGTTTTCTACAAAGTATTGGCAGATTGTGCCACAGAATATGACTGCCAATTCTCTGCGGAATGTGTAGCGCCTACTATGGTCAATGACGGACTACTACATTATCAAAAAGTAGACCTGCCGATGGGAGAGTTTTGGTTGAACAGCCCGACGCATGATAAACCCAATGATATGCTCGACGCTATCAGCGGGGCACATATATATGGAAAGAATATTATCCAGGCTGAAGGATTCACAGAAGTGCGCGGCACGTGGGACGAGCATCCCGGAATGCTGAAAACATTGCTCGACCGTAATTATGCCCTGGGTATTAATCGCCTTTTCTACCATGTATATGTACATAATCCGTGGCTGGACCGCAAACCCGGAATGACTTTGGAAGGCATCGGACTTTTCTTCCAGCGCGACCAGACTTGGTGGGACAAAGGCGCAAAAGCATTCTCCGATTATGCTACCCGTTGCCAGGCATTGCTGCAATACGGGCATCCGGTGACGGACATCGCTGTATTTACAGGAGAAGAAATCCCCCGGCGTTCTATATTGCCGGAACGTTTGGTTCCTTCTTTGCCGGGTATATTTGGGGCAGAACGGGGGGAAAGTGAGCGTATTCGGTTGGCAAATGAAGGACAGCCGCTACGTGTGCGTCCTGTTGGCGTAACACATTCTGCTAATATGGCTGACCCCGAAAAATGGGTGAATCCGCTTCGGGGATATGCTTATGATAGTTTTAATAAAGATGCCCTATTACGGTTGGCAAAAGCGGAAAATGGCAGAATGATATTGCCGGGTGGAGCCAGTTATAAAGTTCTGGTACTTCCGCTCGCCCGTCCGATGAATCCCGACCCGGTGGAGCTTTCGCCGGAAGTGAAGCAGAAGATTAATGAGTTGAAAGAAGCAGGCGTATTAATTCCTGCCATACCTTATAAGGAAGACGATTTTTCAGCATATGGCCTGGAACGTGATTTGATTGTACCGGCAGACATTGCCTGGACACATCGTCGTGGTGACTTGGGAGATATTTATTTTATAGCCAATCAAAGGGAAGAGACACGTACATTTACTGCGAGTATGCGTATCAACGGAAGTAAACCGGAATGTTGGAATCCCGTGACGGGCGAAATTGATACCAACCCTCTTTATGAGCTAAAAGATAACCGCACGGAAGTAACTCTGACATTAGCTCCCAATGAGTCCGTATTCGTTGTTTTTTCTACGGAAGGAATTAACAAAGATAGCGGGAACAATTCAAAAAAAGAAAAACAATGGAAAGAGAAAAAGAATCTTGCTAAAGAAATTCGGGAAATCCCTTTAGACATGGAAGAATACCAAATAAACTTTCTTAATACAGGAAAAGAGGTAACCCGGAAAACACTGTTTGACTGGAGTAAAGAAGGGGATGAACAGATTCGTTATTATTCGGGAACAGCCATTTATAAAACAACATTCCGCTGGAAAAACAAACTAAAGAAAGACGAGCAAGTTTATCTGAATTTGGGAAAGATATGCGATATGGCAACAGTTCGTTTGAATGGCGTAGATTGTGGTACTATCTGGACGGCTCCTTATCGGGCTGATATAACGGCAGCTTTGAAAAAAGGAGTAAACGAGCTTGAGATAGAAGTGACGAATACGTGGGCGAATGCATTGAAAGGAGCTGACGAAGGCAAAGCGCCATTTGATGGAATTTGGACAAACGCGAAATACCGCAGGGCGGAGAAAACTTTGCTTCCGGCAGGATTGCTCGGGCCTTTGAGTTTTTCTGTGACAGAGTAATCCACATAATCCGTGCCTAAACTCATCATAATAAATCACTTAAAAGATAAAGATATACTATAATGAAAAGTTCAATTATTAAAACAGGAACAATATTAGCAAGCTTTTTGCTTGCCGCCTGCCTGTCAACACATGCAGAAGTAAAACTGCCTGCAATCTTTTCCGATGGAATGGTGATGCAGCAACAGACAAATGCCAACCTTTGGGGTACGGCAACTCCGAACAAGAAAGTGACTGTCACTACCGGTTGGAACAACAAACAATATGTGGTGGCATCGGATAAAAACGGTGCATGGAAACTTGCTGTCTCCACTCCGGAAGCAGGCGGCCCCTATACAGTGACATTTGACGATGGAACTAAAAAGACATTGAATAATATTCTGATAGGCGAACTTTGGCTTTGTTCCGGACAAAGTAATATGGAAATGCCGATGAAAGGATTCAAGAATCAGCCGGTAGAAAATGCCAATATGGATATTCTTCACAGCAAGAATCCGCAAATCCGTCTGTTTACGGTGAAACGTACTTCTACGTTCACTCCACAGAATGACGTTATCGGCTCATGGAAAGAGGCAAACCCGACCAACGTCCGAGATTTCAGCGCAACAGCCTATTATTTCGGCAGACTGGTGAATGAAATAATAGATGTTCCGGTAGGATTGATAGTAGCAGCATGGGGCGGTTCAGCGTGCGAAGCCTGGATGACCGCTGACTGGCTGAAAGCCTTCCCCGACGCTAAAATCCCTCAATCGGAAGCGGATATAAAATCAAAGAACCGTACTCCGACTGTGCTTTACAATGGAATGTTGCATCCCCTTATCGGCATGACGATGAAAGGAGTGATATGGTATCAGGGTGAAGACAACTGGAATCGTGCCCATACGTATGCGGATATGTTTACTACATTGATTAACGGTTGGCGTGCCGAATGGAAACAAGGAGATTTTCCTTTTTACTATTGTCAGATAGCCCCATACGATTATGGAATCATCACGGAAAAAGGCAAAGAAGTCACAAATTCCGCCTACCTTCGGGAAGCACAATCGAAAGTTGAGCATCGTGTAGCGAATAGCGGCATGGCGGTATTGCTCGATGCCGGAATGGAGAAAGGAATCCATCCGTCAAAGAAGCAGGTTGCCGGAGAACGTCTGGCACTTCTTGCTTTGACCAAGACTTACGGAGTGGAAGGAGTGAATGGCGAAAGTCCTTATTATAAAAGCATTGAAATAAAGAATGACACGGTAGTCGTAAGCTTTGAACGTGCCGGTATGTGGATTAGCGGCAAGAACTGTTTCGAGTCGAAGAACTTTGAAGTGGCAGGTGAAGACAAAATATTCTATCCTGCGAAAGCTTGGATTGAGCGTAGCAAGATGCTCGTAAAAAGTGAGAAAGTCCCGCATCCGGTAGCTGTCCGGTATGGATTTAAGAACTATGTGGAAGGAGATGTATATTGCGACGGACTACCTTTAGGGTCTTTCCGTTCGGATAACTGGTGATTGGAATATGAAAAGATTTTATCTGATTATAACAATATTATTTATTGGCGTGTCGGCACTTTGGAGCCAACATGCCAATGTCGTTTGGAATACTCCCAGCCGTAACTCTTCCGAATCCATGCCTTGTGGCGGTGGGGATATTGGTATGAATATATGGGTGGAAGATGGTGACGTCCTGTTTTATGTAAGCCGTAGCGGTACATTCGACGAAAACAACTGCCAACTGAAACAAGGGCGTTTCCGTCTTCGGCTGTCACCTAATCCATTCAAAAATGCTACAGATTTCCGTCAGGAACTGAAATTGAAAGACGGTTATGTAGAGGTCGAAGCCGGTAGCGCGCAAATACAATTCTGGGTAGATGTTTTTCATCCGATCATTCATGTAGAGATAGCGAACGCACAGCCTGTACAGACAGAAGTTTCCTATGAGAACTGGCGTTATCAGAAACGTCCCATCCGAAAAGGAGAGGGACAACAATGTTCTTACAAATGGGCTCCCCCAAAAGGTACGGCAACAAGTGCGGACTTCGTTTCTTTGAAAGACAATGCATCTGGCAGGAAAAACCAACTTATATTTTATCATCGCAACCCCGAACTAACCGTTTTTGATGTTGTCGTAGCCCAACAAGGGATGGGCGAGGTGAAGCCACAAATGATGAATCCTCTGAAAAACCTGACTTTCGGCGGAACTCTTTTCGGTGAAAATCTGGAATTTACAGGTACTACGGACGATACATATGCCGGAACGGACTACCGTTCTTGGAATTTCCGCTCTTCCAAAACTTCCCGCAAAGAGCAGTTCTGCATTGTACTGCACACAGACCAGACAGAAACCATAGCGCAATGGGAACAAGGTCTGCAAACCGCTTTACAAAGAATTGCCCTGAAAGGGAAAAATTCCGCAAAGACCATCACGCAGGATAAGAAACAAACCCGTTTATGGTGGAACGCCTTTTGGCAACGTAGCTTTATCGTAGCAGAAGGAGAGGCACAGGAAATCACCCGAAACTATACACTTTTCCGTTACATGCTGGGATGCAACGCCTACGGTAGCGTACCGACGAAATTTAACGGCGGATTATTTACCTTCGACCCCTGCCATGTAGACGAAAAACAATCGTTTACCCCCGACTACCGGAAATGGGGTGGTGGCACAATGACTGCACAAAACCAACGACTGGTATATTGGCCGATGCTGAAAAGCGGTGATTATGACATGATGCGCGCCCAATTTTATTTTTATAACCGGATGCTGAAAAACGCAGAATTGCGCAGCCGTATATACTGGCAGCACAATGGAGCCTGCTTCAGTGAACAGATAGAGAACTTCGGTTTGCCTAATCCTGCGGAATATGGTTTCAAGCGTCCGGAGTGGTTCGACAAAGGATTGGAATATAATGCCTGGCTGGAATACGAATGGGATACAGTTCTCGAATTCTGCCAAATGATACTGGAAACAAAGAACTATGCGGATGCCGACATCACCCCTTATCTTCCTCTGATAGAAAGCTCGCTCACATTCTTCGACGAGCACTATCGCTTGCTTGCTTCCCGTCGTGGCAGGAAAGCGCTGGACGGTGACGGGCATCTGGTTCTTTTCCCCGGTTCCGCCTGCGAAACTTATAAGATGACCAATAATGCCAGCAGCACCATAGCAGCCTTACAGACCGTACTCGAAACATATGGAAAGAAAGAGGAAATGCTGAAAACAATTCCCCCGATTCCATTGCGATACATAGAAGTAAAAGATTCTTTGAACCCAGAATCCGTCCTCGAATTGAAACAGACGATTTCTCCTGCCGTAAGTTGGGAGCGCATCAACAACATAGAAACTCCGCAACTTTATCCTGTATTTCCGTGGCGAATCTACGGAGTAGGCAAGGAAAACTTGGAACTCGCCCGTAATACATATTTCCATGACCCGGACGCAATCAAGTTCCGTTCGCATACCGGATGGAAACAAGACAATATCTGGGCGGCCTGTCTGGGGCTGACTGAAGAAGCGAAAAGGCTGTCCCTTGCCAAGCTCTCCGACGGTCCGCACCGTTTTCCTGCTTTTTGGGGACCGGGATATGACTGGACTCCTGACCATAATTGGGGTGGTAGCGGTATGATAGGGCTTCAAGAGATGCTCTTGCAGACCAATAGCGAACAAATTCTTCTTTTCCCCGCATGGCCGAAAGAGTGGAATGTACATTTTAAACTGCATGCTCCGGGCAAGACTACGGTGGAAGCGACTCTGAAAAACGGAGAAGTGAAGGATTTGAAAGTCTTTCCGGAAAATAGAAAGAAAGACATTATTATAATGATAAAAGAATAAAATAATTAGGCATGGATTACACGGATTTCACGGTTCTAAAATTATGATTGCATATGGCAACAGCGTAATCCGTGCCTAAAAAAAGAAGCTATAAAAATAAAAGAGTTATGAATAAAAGACCGTTTTTAATCTTATCAGTTTTTCTGTTATTGTTCTCATTGACAGGGAAAGGACAAACAACAGAAACTTACCGTCCCGAAACATCGGTCGCCGGATTTATCCAGCTTTCCGGTAGCGGACGACAAGTGTATAATTTCAATCCGGGATGGCGATTCTTCAAAGGAGATATCCGTGGTGCGGAAGCTGTGAACTTTGACGACCGTTCCTGGGAAATAGTCTCTACTCCTCATACAGTGGAACTGATGCCTGCCGAAGCTAGCGGATGCCGTAACTATCAAGGTCCGGCATGGTATCGCAAGCATTTTGTAGTTCCCGCCGAGACCAAGGGACAACGGGTGTCGATTCATTTTGAAGCAGCCATGGGCAAGCTGATTATCTATCTGAACGGAAAACGTATCCAAGAGCATATTGGCGGCTATCTGCCATTTACGTTAGACTTGACCGCCAATGGTGTGCAGGCGGGAGACTCTTGCCTGCTTGCTGTCTTTACGGACAATAGTGATGATAAATCTTATCCCCCCGGCAAACGCCAATACACCCTGGATTTTGCTTATCACGGCGGTATCTACCGCGATGTATGGATGATTGCCAAATCTCCGGTAGCCATTACGGATGCTCTCGATTCGCAAACCGTTGCCGGTGGTGGAGTATTTGTACATTTCGATAAAATCAGTGAAAAGAGTGCGCAAGTTTACGTAAAGACAGAGTTACAAAATGATGCGCAACGTCAGGAATCTGTAACTGTAGAAACAACCCTGACCGATGCAGACGGAAAAGTAATCAAACGTACTTCCGGCAAACTCTCTCTGAAACCCGGAGAAAAGAAGTCTATCCAACAACAGATAGAAGTGAAGAACCCGAAATTATGGTCACCGGATACACCTTATTTATATAGAGTACAATCACGGATAAAGAAAGGCAATCAGTCCATCGACGGTGGAATTACCCGTGCTGGTATCCGTCTTGCCGAATTCCGTGGAAAAGACGGTTTCTGGCTGAATGGAAAACCTTTCGGACAACTGGTAGGTGCCAACCGCCACCAGGATTTTGCCTATGTAGGCAATGCTTTGCCCAACTCCCAGCAGTGGCGTGACGCAAAGCGTCTGCGTGATGCAGGATGCACTATTATTCGTGTGGCTCACTACCCGCAAGACCCTTCCTTTATGGATGCCTGTGACGAACTGGGAATGTTTGTCATTGTAGCCACTCCGGGATGGCAATATTGGAATAAAGACCCCAAATTTGGAGAACTGGTTCATCAGAATACCCGTGAGATGATTCGCCGTGACCGTAACCATCCGTCTGTACTGATGTGGGAGCCGATTCTGAATGAAACCCGCTATCCACTCGATTTTGCCTTGAAGGCATTGGAAATAACCAAAGAAGAATATCCTTATCCGGGACGTCCCGTAGCTGCTGCCGATGTACATTCGGCAGGCGTGAAAGAACATTATGACGTAGTTTACGGTTGGCCGGGAGACGATGAAAAAGCAGACAGACCGGAACAATGCATCTTCACCCGTGAATTCGGAGAAAATGTGGATGACTGGTACGCTCACAATAACAACAACCGTGCAAGCCGCAGTTGGGGGGAACGTCCGCTACTCGTGCAGGCACTATCTTTGGCAAAAAGCTACGATGAAATGTATCGTACCACAGGACTGTTTATCGGTGGCGCCCAATGGCATCCGTTCGACCACCAGCGCGGTTATCATCCCGACCCTTATTGGGGCGGCATCTATGACGCTTTCCGTCAGAAGAAATATGCTTATGAAATGTTCCGTAGCCAGTCACCTGCCAGCCTTGAGCATCCGTTGGCTGAATGTGGTCCGATGGTATTTATCGCACATGAAATGTCACAGTTCTCTGATAAGGACGTAGTTGTATTCAGTAATTGCGACTCAGTCCGCCTTTCCATCTACGACGGAACAAAGACATGGACGCAACCTGTGGTTCACGCAAAGGGGCATATGCCTAATGCACCTGTCATTTTCAACGATGTCTGGGATTTCTGGGAAGCACGCGGATACAGTTATACCCAAAAGAATTGGCAGAAAGTCAATATGGTTGCCGAAGGTATCATCAACGGGAAAGTGGTATGTACACAAAAGAAAATGCCTTCCCGCCGTTCTACCAAACTGCGTATGTATGTAGACACTCAGAAAGTAAATCTGGTAGCAGACGGTTCCGATTTTATTGTAGTAGTTGCCGAAGTGACCGATGATAGCGGAAACGTGCGTCGTCTGGCAAAGGAAAATATCATATTTACGGTAGAGGGCGAAGGGGAGATTATCGGAGATGCCACAATCAATGCCAATCCCAGCGCTGTTGAATTCGGCTCGGCTCCCGTATTGATTCGTTCTACACGGAAAGCCGGAAAGATAAAAGTGAAAGCCCATGTCCAGTTTGAAGGTACACAGGCACCGACGGCTGCCGAACTGGAATTTGAAAGTATCCCGGCAGAGCTTCCTTTTTGTTATGAAGAACAGGCTATGGCTTCATCAACCATAAAAACAGACTTGTCAAAAAGTAAATCCGAAGGAAAAATAAAGTTGACAGAAGAAGAACGCCAACGGGTATTGGATGAAGTAGAACGTCAGCAGACTGAATTTGGAACTGAAAAATAGAATGAGAAAAGATAAGAAGATAGTGATTTTAGCTCACTATCTTCAAAAAAAAGATTACCTTTGACTGCATTTAATTCCAATTAGTACCCTAAATGAGAAAACGGAATATTCTAATACTATTACTGTCGATGATGGGCGTCTGTGCTTTTGCCTATCCGAATATGATTGTAGAACACTACACAGCAGAACGGGGTTTGCCCAATAATATTGTTAACTGTACATTAAAGGGAACAGACGGCTTTGTCTGGTTTGGCACCTGGTATGGATTATGTAGTTTTGACGGAACAAAATTCCGTTCATATGATAACCGCGACGGTTTTTATTCCGCCGATATCCCCCCTCGCAAGATTCAACGTATTGTAGAAGATAAAAACGGTTTCCTGTGGATTAAGACCATCGACCGTAAACTTTATCTGTTCGACAAGCGGCATGAGAGTTTTCACGCTGTTTATGACGATGTGAAAGAATACTCCGAAAATATCCAGATAATTAAAATTCAGACGACAGAAGACGGAGATGTCCTGCTACTGACCAAAGACAAGAGCCTTCTGCGTGCCTATACCGACAAAGAAGGCAAGATTACAATGAAGCAGTTGCATGATTCACGCCCCAATGTGAACGTCTATGATATGCGCTTGAAACATAACGTATTTTGTGAAACAACTGAATTCATCAACTGGATTGGTATGGATTATCAGATTTTGTCTCTTAGAAAAGGCAAAGCCCTGAGAGATAAGCCTGCTGACTTTATACAGAAAAAGATTTCTGCCAATCCCGAACAGTTCACTTGCGCTTCTTATAATGCCAAATTCTTATGGCTGGGAGACAAAAACGGTCATATTTACAGCATTGACCCGCAAAACGGAGTCGTGAACCGCTACGAAATACCGGAAATCGAACAGCCTGTCTCTAATATACTGGTTACAGAATCCGGCTTGATGTATATCACCACGAATGAAGGAACCTACGAATACAATATCGGCTACAAGCAACTAACCAAACTTCCGTTTACCATTCCCGAAAAAGATGGCGGAATCATATTCTACGATAAATATGACAAGATATGGTTTCAGGAAGGGAATCATGCTTTGACTTACTATGACCCTCTGAACAAAAGCAACCACCGTTTTACATTTCCCAATCAGAACAAGGCCATCGGAAACTTCGAAATGCAGGATGCCGGCGAACAAGGCATGTTTTTCCTGACTCCGGGAGGGGAGATACTTCTGTTCGATAGGGATAAGCTGGAAATGACACGTATCAACCAGATGAAGCCTTTCTCTGATGATATTCCCGACCAACTTTTTTTCCATCTTCTTCTGGATAAGGATGGAATTCTATGGTTAGCGTCTACAAGCAGCGGAGTATATAGGGTGAACTTCCCCAAAAAACAGTTCCAGTTATTGACCGAAGTATCTCCCGTACCCGTAACAACCGAAAGGCCGACTTCCTGGAACCAGGGAATACGTGCCCTCTTCCAGGCACAGAATGGTGACATTTGGGTGGGAACCCGTTGGCAGACTTTGTATCGTCTGGACCGCAACGGACAAGTGAAACAGATTTTCTCGGACAAAAACTATCTATTGGGAGCCGTCTATCATATAATGGAAGATAAAGACGGCAATCTCTGGTTTTCTACCAAAGGTAACGGACTCGTCAAAGCCGAACCGGACATGAATTCACCTCATGGCTTGCGTTTTACCCGTTACAAGAATGACCCTAAGAATCCGAACTCTATCAGCAACAATGATGTGTACTTCACTTATCAGGATAGCCGTGGACGTATCTGGGTAGGACTATTGGGCGGCGGACTGAACCTTCTTTCCGAAGAAAACGGAGAGATTGTCTTTATACATAAATATAACGGGCTAAAACAATACCCACCCTACGGTCTTTATATGGAAGTGCGCACAATGACGGAAGACGAAAACGGACGTATTTGGGTGGGAACAATGGATGGCTTGATGTCTTTTGACGGGCATTTTACCGTACCCGAACAAATTCAGTTTGAAACCTATCGTCAGGTCAGCGAACGTTCCAACGTAGCGGACAATGATATTTATGTATTGTATAAGGATACTGATTCACAAATCTGGGTAAGTGTGTTTGGTGGCGGACTGAACAGGCTGGTGCGATATGATAAGGAAAAGCATGAACCGATTTTCAAATCTTACGGCATACGTGAAGGTATGAACAACGATGTAGTCAAATCAATCGTAGAAGATAAGAACGGTAATCTGTGGTTCACGACAGAAATAGGTTTGTCCTGCTTCAATAAAGCTACCGAGCAATTCCGCAACTACGACAAATATGACGGTTTCCTGAACGTGGAAATGGAAGAGGGGAGTGCGCTCCGTACATTGAACGGCGACTTATGGATTGGCACCCGGCAGGGAATCCTGGCATTTTCGCCCGATAAACTGGAAACGCAACATACCAACTATGATACGCGCATCGTAGACTTTAAGGTGTCCAACCGGGATTTGCGTAGTTTTCAGGATTGCCCGATTTTGAAAGAATCCATCACATACACTGATGCGATCCGGCTGAACTACAATCAATCCATGTTCACGATAGAATTTGCCGCCTTGAATTTCTACAATCAGAACCGGGTGTCTTATCGTTATATACTCGAAGGATATGAGAAAGAATGGCACTATAACGGTAAGAACCGCATCGCTTCTTACACCAACGTCCCACCGGGCGACTATACATTCCGCGTAGAAACTATCGACGAAGCGAACCCGGAACTTGTTTCCGACTGTACTTTGGCTGTCACTATCCTTCCACCCTGGTGGTTGAGTTGGTGGGCTACTCTAATCTATGTAATTCTTGGGCTGGCAGCTCTCTATTTCGGTCTGCGCCTGGCTTTCTTCATGCTTAAAATGAAGAATGATATCTATATTGAACAAAAGGTTTCGGAAATGAAAATCAAGTTCTTTACCAATATCTCCCACGAGCTCCGTACTCCTCTGACATTGATTAAAGGCCCGATACAAGAATTGAAGGAACGTGAAAAATTATCTCCGAAAGGATTGCAATATGTAGAATTGATGGAGAAGAACACCAATCAGATGTTGCAGTTAGTCAATCAGATTCTCGATTTCAGGAAGATTCAGAATGGCAAGATGCGCTTGCATGTTTCCTTGATTGATTTCAATGAAATGATAGCCTCTTTCCAAAAAGAGTTCCGCGTACTATCGGAAGAAAATGAAATCAGTTTCACATTCCAATTGCCGGATGAAGCGATTATGGTATGGGCAGACAAGGAAAAATTGAGCATTGTAGTCCGTAATATCATATCGAACGCATTCAAGTTTACACATGCCGGTGGAAGTATCCATGTCACTGCAGGATTGACGGATGATGGGAAACGCTGTTATGTGCGGGTAGAAGATAACGGGGAAGGGATTCCGCAAAACAAGCTGACTGAAATATTCGAACGCTTCTCGCAAGGGGAGAATACGAAGAATCCCTATTATCAAGGTACAGGTATCGGTTTGGCTCTTTCCAAAGAGATAGTCAACCTGCATCACGGACTTATCCGTGCGGAAAGCCCGGATGGACAGGGCGCTGTATTTATAGTGGAACTTTTGATGGACAAGGAACATTACCGCCCGTCGGAAGTTGATTTCTATGTCAGCGATACGGAAGCAGCTCCGGTAACTTCCGATGAAGAAACTGAAAATATTTCTTCCATAGAAGGAACAGAAGACGAACCCGAATTTGACGCTTCATTGCCCACTCTTTTGTTGGTGGAAGATAATAAAGACCTCTGCCAATTGATAAAACTTCAATTAGAGGATAAATTCAATATCCATATTGCCAATAATGGGGTGGAAGGATTGAAGAAAGTACATCTGTATCACCCCGACATTGTGGTGACCGACCAGATGATGCCGGAAATGGATGGTTTGGAAATGTTGCAGGCTATCCGTAAGGACTTCCAAATCAGCCATATCCCGGTGATTATCCTGACCGCGAAGAATGATGAAGGCGCCAAGACAAAAGCAATTACACTGGGAGCGAACGCTTATATCACAAAACCATTCAGCAAGGAATACCTGTTGGCACGTATCGACCAATTGCTCGCCGAACGGAAAATATTCCGTGAACGTATCCGCCAGCAAATGGAAAATCAGACAACGACGCAAGAGGACAGCTACGAACAGTTCTTGGTAAAGAAAGACGTGCAATTCCTCGAAAAGATTCATCAGGTAATTGAGGAAAACATGGATGACAGTGACTTCAATATAGACACGATAGCTTCCGGCATCGGCTTGAGCCGTTCGGCATTCTTCAAGAAGTTGAAGAGCCTTACCGGACTGGCACCCGTAGACCTGGTAAAAGAGATCCGTCTGAACAAATCCATCGAACTGATAAAGAACACGGATTTAAGTGTTTCCGAAGTTGCATTTGCTGTCGGATTCAAAGATTCGGGGTATTATAGCAAGTGTTTCCGGAAGAAATATAACCAGACCCCTCGTGAATATATGAATGAATGGCGGAAAGGAGAGAAATAACCGATTACAAAATGCTTTCTTAATCGTCTTTTTAGAAAACCTATTAAGATTCGAAAGAATGAATAACATCAAGAAAGTATTATCAGCGTGGATGCTGGTTGCCTGTGTACTCCCTGCGGCAGCACAGTATCCTGTGATTCCGGACTCAGTAAAGGCACGAGGAGCAAAACAAGAAGCGGAGTTCGAACAGAAGTCAGATGCGGCATGGGAAAAAGCCTTGCCGACAGTTTTGCAAGAAGCACAAAAAGGACGTCCCTACAAGCCGTGGGCTTCCAAACCGGAAGATTTGATAAAGAGTAATATTCCCGCTTTCCCCGGTGCGGAAGGTGGCGGTATGTACACTCCCGGCGGTCGTGGGGGAAAGGTAATCGTAGTTACTTCCCTCGAAGATTCGGGAGCCGGAACACTTCGGGAAGCCTGCGAAACCGGTGGCGCACGTATCATCGTTTTCAACGTATCGGGTGTAATCCGTTTGAAAAGCCCGATTAGCGTGCGTGCCCCTTATGTGACGATTGCCGGTCAGACAGCACCCGGAGACGGTATTTGTGTGACAGGCCAGTCCTTTCTGATTGATACGCATGATGTTGTTATCCGTCATATGCGTTTCCGCCGTGGTGCGCAAGATGTAGCATTCCGTGATGATGCGGTGGGTGGAAATGCAGTGGGAAATATTATGATTGACCATTGCTCGGCAAGTTGGGGACTGGATGAGAATATGTCTATCTACCGCCATGTATATAACAGGGGAGCAGACGGGCATGGATTGAAACTTCCGACTGTGAATATCACCATTCAGAATTCCGTATTCTCCGAAGCATTGGATGCTTACAACCATGCGTTCGGTGCTACTATCGGTGGGCATAACAGTATGTTCTGCCGTAATCTCTTTGCTTCCAATATCAGCCGTAACAGTTCGGTAGGTATGGACGGCGACTTCAACTTCGTCAACAACGTTGTTTTCAACTGGTGGAATCGTTCCGTAGATGGGGGAGATAACAAGAGTTTCTACAACATGATTAATAATTACTTCAAACCGGGTCCTATCACTCCGTTGGATAAGCCAATTTCGTACCGTATCCTCAAACCGGAAGCCGGACGAGACAAAAGCCGGCCTTTGTCTTTTGGAAAAGCTTATGTGAACGGGAATATCGTTCATGGCAATGCCAAAGTGACAAAGAACAATTGGGACGGTGGCGTGCAACTCGCCAGTGAAGTGGATACCGAAAAGTTCCTGCCGCAAATAAAAGTGGACGAACCGTTCAAAATGTCTCCCGTGACGGTCATGGATACCAAAAAAGCGTATAATTTTGTATTGGATAATGTAGGAGCCAACTTCCCGAAACGCGATGCCGTAGATGCCCGTGTCATCAAGACTGTGCAGACAGGAAAAGCCATTTATGTAAAAGACGCGCCTGAGTTTGTCTCTCCTTATGTG
Source organism: Bacteroides acidifaciens (assembly GCF_903181435.1). Taxonomy (NCBI): domain Bacteria; kingdom Pseudomonadati; phylum Bacteroidota; class Bacteroidia; order Bacteroidales; family Bacteroidaceae; genus Bacteroides; species Bacteroides acidifaciens. The sequence goes on along the minus strand of NZ_CAEUHO010000001.1, from coordinate 1,633,857 downwards.
AAGAGACGCTTACCTGCCGATTCTTATAAACTGGGAATCATTACAGATATTCGTCAAGTGGGCGGACTTCCCGAATATAAGGGGGAACCCTATGTCGATACGGATGGCGACGGTATGCCGGATGTCTGGGAAACCGCTAACGGACTGAATCCGAACGACCCGACTGACGCTGTGAAAGATTGTAATGGTGACGGTTATACCAACATCGAAAAATACATTCATGGTATAGATACAAAGAAGAAAGTGGACTGGACAGATTTGAAGAACAATCACGATACACTGTCCAAGCGAAAAAGTTTATTTTAGCCAAATGAATAGATTATAAAGTTTATTGTAATGAACATACAAATAAGAACTATCCTTTTGGGATTATTGGGTATTGGGTTTGCGCAGAGTCATGCGCAAACCTTTGCTTTGCAGGTAAAGGATGACCAAATCACTTATCTGACCGATGAGAGGGGAAACCGAATTCTTGATTTCTCCACTTGCGGTTATCAGGCATCCGAACAGGATATTCCTTCCGTTCGGAATGTGGTGTTTGTGCCTTGGAAGGCAGGAGATAACACTGCACGCATCCAACGTGCCATCGACTACGTAGCGTCACTAACTCCCGATGCTTCCGGTTTTCGCGGAGCCGTATTACTGGACAAGGGAGAATTTTCTTTATCCGGCAGTATCCGTATTGCTACGTCGGGAGTCGTACTGCGGGGAATGGATAAAGAGAAAACAGTACTGTTGAAGAAAGGAGTAGACAGGGGTTCGCTTATCTATGTAGAAGGGACGGATGACCTGAATATGCAGGATACATTGCAGGTGCTTTCCAAATACGTTCCGGTAAATACAAGAACATTGGAAGTAGCTTTAGGAACTTCTCTGAAGAAAGGTGACCGGATAATGGTAACCCGCCCTTCCGGGAAAGAATGGATTGCTTCCTTAGGCTGCGACATCTTTGGTGGTGGAATTAGTGCTTTAGGATGGAAAGAGGGCGATATGGATTTGACTTGGGACAGGACTATTACCGAAGTGAATGGCAATCAAATCACATTGGATGCCCCATTGACTGTCGCTTTGGACGCCCAATATGGTACTTCTTCCATCGTGACCTACCAATGGAACGGACGTATCAATCATTGTGGAGTAGAGAATATGACATTGGTTTCCGATTATGATAGACTTTATCCCAAAGACGAAGACCATTGTTGGACAGGTATCTCCATCGAAGATGCGGAAAATTGCTGGGTAAGAATGGTTAATTTCAAGCATTTTGCGGGAAGTGCCGTTATAGTTCAGCGTACAGGTTCCAAAATTACCGTTGAGGACTGTATTTCAAGAGAGCCTGTTTCTGAGATTGGCGGAATGCGCCGTTGTACTTTCCATACGTTGGGACAGCAGACCTTATTCCAACGTTGCTATTCAGAGCAAGGAATCCATGACTTTGCTGCCGGATACTGTGCAGCCGGGCCCAATGCTTTCGTACAATGTGATTCGTATGAGTCTCTAGGATTCAGCGGTTCCATTGATGCTTGGGCATGCGGATTACTGTTTGATGTGGTCAATATCGACGGACATAATCTCACATTCAAGAACTTGGGACAAGATAAGAACGGGGCCGGATGGAATACGGCAAATAGCCTGTTCTGGCAGTGTACCGCCGCAGAAATCGAATGTTATGCTCCGGCAAAAGATGCAAAGAACCGTGCATACGGTTGCTGGGCGCAGTTCTCAGGAGATGGTGAATGGGCGCAGTCCAATAATCATGTACAGCCACGCAGTATCTTTTATGCCCAATTGGCAGACCGATTGCAAAAAGAAGGTGCTGAACGTGCCCGTATCCTGCCTAGAAATACAAGTGCAACGAGTAGTCCTACCGTAGAAGTGGCTATGAAACTGGCAAAAGAAGCCTATATTCCTCGCCTGACATTGGAACACTGGATTGAAGAAAAGAAGTTTTCTCCTTCGGTAGCGTCAGCCGGAGTGAAATCAATAGAGGACATCCAAGAGAAAAAGATTCCTTCAAACTCAAAGATGTTCTCGACTCAACCGGAAGTAACCATTGCCAATGGACGTATCCAAATGGACGGCACTTTGCTGGTAGGTGGCAGTCATACCACTCCCTGGTGGAATGGAAGACTCAAAACCTGTTTCTTGAAAAAGGCAAGTCCTGCCATTACCCGCTTTGTTCCGGGACGTGAAGGACTGGGGCTGACGGACCGTATTGATTCTGTCGTCAACTTTATGAAGCAGAAGAACATTCTTGTCTTTGACCAAAATTACGGACTATGGTATGACCGCCGCCGGGACGACCATGAACGTGTTCGTCGTCGGGATGGAGATGTATGGGGACCTTTCTACGAACAGCCTTTCGGACGTAGTGGTCAGGGAACTGCCTGGGAAGGGTTAAGCAAGTATGACTTGAACCGCCCTAACGCATGGTATTGGGCACGATTGAAGGAATTTGCGGAAAAAGGGAGTGAAGACGGACTGCTTTTATTTCACGAAAACTACTTCCAGCATAATATCATAGAAGCCGGCGCACACTGGGTGGATAGTCCGTGGAGAAGCAGCAACAATATCAACCAGACCGGATTCCCGGAACCTGTTCCGTTTGCCGGAGACAAACGAATCTTCGTGGCAGATATGTTCTACGATATTACTCATCCGGTACGTCGCGAGCTGCACAGGCAATATATCCGTCAATGTCTGGATAACTTCGCTGATAATTCGAATGTCATCCAACTGACAAGCGCTGAATTCACAGGTCCGTTGCACTTTGTGCAGTTTTGGCTGGATGTCATAGCCGAGTGGGAAGCGGAAACCGGCAAGAAGGCAAAAGTTGCATTGAGTACAACAAAAGATGTGCAGGATGCCATTCTGGCAGATTCTAAACGGGCTGCCGTGGTAGACATTATTAACATCCGCTATTGGCATTACAAGACGGATGGAATCTTTGCACCGGAAGGCGGAAAGAATATGGCTCCCCGCCAGCATATGCGTAAAATGAAAGTAGGGAAAGTTACTTTCAGTGAAGCATACAAAGCGGTAAATGAGTATCGTCAGAAATATCCTCAGAAGGCAGTGACATTCTATGCACAGAATTATCCGGCTATGGGATGGGCAATATTCATGGCGGGTGGTTCATGTCCTGTAATTCCGTGCACGGATAAAGTCTTTCTAAGGGATGCTGCAATAATGGAAGTGGAAGAAACGAATACCGATGAGTACAAGAAATTGGTAAAATCTGATATTGGAAGTATCATTTATTCCAAGTCGGGAACAGATATTCCTATTCAATTATCGTCCGGAAAGTATGCATTAAAGTACATTCACCCAAGCTCCGGAAAGATGGAAATTATCAATAAATCACTGAAAATAAACGGATTATATAATCTAAAGGTACCAGATAAGAAAGAAGGTATTTATTGGTTCCATAAGCTATAAAACAAAAAATCCCGCTGAAGGCAAATCAGCGGGATTTTTCTTTTTCATCAGTAATTTCTAGTAAAAGAGTGTTATAAAACATGATACTTGTTTTTTCAATCCACAAACCAGATTTTACCTAAGGTTACGGTCGATACTGCTTAGTTTTGCAACATCAAATCAATCGAATTAATGCTATGATGGAACAGACTAATAATTCAACCGAGACTTTATTCGCTTCTTTTCAAGCGGGAAATATGGCAGCTTTTTCTCAACTGTATGATTCGCATATCAACATCCTTTTTAATTACGGGTTGAAGCTGACTATTGATAAAGAGTTACTTCAAGATTGCATCCATGATGTTTTCGTGAAACTCTATACTAAAAGAAACGAATTAGGCGCTATTGATAATGTAAGGTCATACTTGTTCATCTCATTAAAAAATAAACTTTGCGATGAACTTCGCAAACGCATGTATATGTCTGATACCTCTATAGAAGAGGTGAATCTACCGACTCCTACAGATATAGAAGAGGATTATATGGAAAATGAGCAACGTAAGAACGAGTTTTCATTGGTAAGGCGTTTACTAAACCAATTATCACCCCGCCAGCGCGAAGCACTTACCTTATATTATATAGAAGAAAAGAAATATGAAGATATCTGTGAGATTATGAACATGAATTATCAGTCTGTACGCAACTTGATGCATCGCGGACTGTCCAAGCTACGCACATTGGCAAGTTAATATTAGTAAAAAGGTTATTTTGTTGAGTACATATACAAGAGAATGCCGTCCTATTTATGTAAACGCTTAAAAAAGGATGCGATATGTACTCTAAGGTAAAGGATTTTTTGACGGACGATGATTTCATCAACTATGTGCTGGGTGTAACTCCACAATTAGCTTCCCAATGGGAATGCTATTTCAAGAAGCATCCGGAAGAGATGGCAGATGCAGAAGAAGCTAAAGCTATATTATTAGCCCCGGCAGACGTTGCCTGCGATTTTTCAATAGTTGAAAATAAGATATTGAAAGATAGGATTATTAGTAGTATAAAAGAGTTTTCGGATATTTTGTAGTTAGGTTAGATAAAGTTAGTTAGGTTAGTTAAGGCATGAAAAGATTGACGCAGTCTTTCATAGCAGCTCATTGGTGGGCTCTATGAAAGACTGCGCTTTTTGTTCCCGAATATTTTGTGAGAAAATATTCAGAGATAAGGCTTGCTCCTAGAACTCTTTTTTGTACTTTTGCGCCCGATTAAAAAATATCACATTCATGAAGACAAGCGAATCTTTATTATCCATAGGTAAGTTTATTGCAGAATATTCAGCCCATTTAATGGGGGCGGGAGTACATACCTCACGAGTCGTACGTAATTCCAAACGTATCGGAGAAGCTTTTGGCTTAGATGTCAAATTAGGTGTATTTCATAAAAATATCATTCTTACAATTATAGACAAGGAAACAAACGAAGCCTGTAATGAGGTTATAGATATTCCTGCTCATCCTATCAGTTTCGAGCATAATTCAGAGCTAAGTGCGTTAAGCTGGGAAGCAGTAGACAATCATCTCTCGTTGGAAGAACTGACGGAGAAATACAGGAAAATTGTTTCCGCTCCGATGATACATCCTCTTTTTGTGTTATTATTGGTAGGCTTTGCCAATGCTTCTTTCTGCAAACTGTTCGGAGGCGACTTGATTTCTATGGGGATTGTCTTCTCAGCCACCATTACAGGATTTTATCTGAAACAGCAGATGCAGAAAAAGAAAATGAACCACTATATTGTATTTATAGTCTCGGCTTTCGTCGCATCCCTATGTGCTTCCACAGCTCTGATTTTTGATACGACCTCTGAAATCGCGATGGCAACCAGTGTACTTTATCTCGTACCTGGTGTTCCCCTGATTAATGGCGTGATTGATGTAGTCGAAGGATATGTCCTGACAGGATTTGCCCGTTTGACGGAAGCGTCTTTACTGATTGTCAGCATCGCTATCGGACTTTCCTTCACATTATTAATGGTAAAAAACAGTTTAATTTAATATGATAGCACTTGACATTCTTACTGACGGATTTTTTGCAGCAGTAGCAGGTATAGGATTTGGTGCGATTTCCGACCCGCCTTTGCGTGCATTCAAAATGATTGCCATATTGGCGGCATTGGGACACGCCTGCCGTTTTTGTTTGATGACTTATTTAGGGGTAGATATTGCTACCGCTTCCTTGTTTGCCGGACTGGTAATCGGTTTCGGTAGTTTATGGTTAGGGAAAAGCGTCTATTGTCCGATGACAGTTCTTTATATTCCCGCGTTGCTTCCGATGATTCCGGGCAAGTTTGCCTATAACATGGTATTCTCATTGATTATGTGTTTACAGAATATGAATGACCCGGAGCAACTGGATAAATTCATGGGTATGTTTTTCTCCAATACTTTGATAGCCAGCACTGTTATATTTATGTTGGCGGTAGGAGCCACATTCCCTATGTTCCTGTTTCCACACCGGGCTTTTTCTTTAACAAGACATTAATTAAACTACTTTTATGGAGATTTTTTGGAGAACAATCGCATATTATAATTCAGCTACCTGGATTTTGCAGATAGTTATTATTCTTATTGGTATCGCGCTGACGGCATTACTTATCAGCAAACCGCGTCCATGGGTAAAGATGGCTATGAAGTTTTATATGATAGGACTTTATGGATGGATTTCTATCATTTACTATTATATCTATTGCGAGGAACGCAGTTATAATGGAGTGATGGCAATGTTTTGGGGAGTCATGGCTATTATCTGGATATGGGACGCGATTACAGGATATACGACTTTTGAACGTACTCATAAATATGATATATTATCCTATATCCTGTTGGCAATGCCTTTCATATATCCTTTGGTATCACTGGCACGCGGACTTTCTTTCCCGGAAATGACTTCTCCGGTAATGCCTTGCTCTGTGGTGGTATTTACTATCGGATTGTTATTGCTGTTTGCCCACAAGGTCAATATGTTTTTGGTGCTTTTCCTTTGCCATTGGTCATTGATAGGATTGTCCAAGACTTATTTCTTCCAAATTCCCGAAGATTTTCTGTTGGCAAGCGCAACAATTCCGGGACTGTACCTCTTCTTCCGAGAATATTTCCTGAATAATCTGCATGCCGATACGAAGCCGAAAGCGAAATATATTAATTGGCTGTTGATTACTGTCTGTGTCGGACTGGCTATATTATTGACTACAACGATGTTTTTGGAATTAGTTCCAAAGAAATAAATTAGGCATGATTAGTAAAGCTATTTTGTAATTAGTTTCAACCCCATTTGAAACACTTTGTTTCTCGGTGTGAAACGAACTGTTTCATTGCTTGAAACGAAGTGTTTCACATCAAGAAACAAAGTGTTTCACTAAGAGGAACAGTTTTAGAAACTAACCGTATACAGGTGAAGTTGTAGTTCTTTACCCGCAAACCCCTTATTCATCGGAGAAACAAGAAAATAGTGGAGAGGAATACAGCAAGATTGAGAATGAATATCCAGTGGGAAAATGTATTCGATTCATGTAAAGATTCAATCATATTTCAAAACTGTGTAATCCGTGCCTAAATCATTATTTTATAGCGTAAAATATCCGAAGGGCATACTGTATTACCGCATCGGGCAACCATCTTTTGCTTTTTGCAAACAAGACTTGCACCAACGGTCCTACTTTAGTTCGGAAAGGCGGATTTTTGCAAACCACAATTTTACAAATTGTAGCAGCCAGCTTCCGTGGGTGGCATCCATTGCGCTCTTCTTTTTCTATAATCTTCAGCGATTTCAGGAAACTTTCTCCGTAATCAGCATCCAGTCTTGTTAGTTCGGAAATATTCCGGTTATCCGTAAATCCGGTATTAAAATCTCCTGGCTCTACCAAACATACTTTAATATTAAACGGATGCACTTCTAAGGCTAAAGCTTCACTATAACCTTCCACTGCAAACTTTGAAGCCGAATAAAATCCCTGATAAGGGATACCCATCACCCCGCCGATAGAACTGATATTGATAATCTTTCCTGTCCGTGCCTTGCGCATGAAAGGTAGTACTTCCCTGCACATATTCACTACGCCGAAGAAATTGGTATTCATCTGTCTGTTCACCTCATCTTCTGTAGCAAGCTCCAACGCACCACCGATACCTATACCGGCATTATTTATCAATACATCTATTCGTCCCTGTTCCGATATTATCTGTTCTACCGCCTGACGGATGGAAAGAGGACTGGTGACATCGACAACAAGCATTTTTACATTATTCATATTTTCGGAAAGCTTCCGGCTTGTTCCGTAAACGATGTGCCCTTGTTCCGATAACATTTGAGCTGTAAACTTTCCAAAACCGGAAGATGCTCCGGTGATAAGTATGACTTGTGATTGCATATTTTTCTATTTGCGAACGTGATATGACCGGCAATGATTACTTCTTTAGTATTGTTGTCAGTTCTTCTCGCCAGTCTGCGCCATTCTCCGGTTGGAAAGTCTCGAATCCAAGTTTCTTGCCTATCTGAATATTAGAAGCACCATCGTCGACAAATAGAGTTTCGGAAGGGATAATATTACAATCTTTTATCATAAAATCGAAGATTTCAGGTACAGGTTTTGTATGTCCCAACTGGTAGGATAAATATAAGTTGTCGCAATAATCATTCAATGGCATTTTCCTTGAAGAAAAATCCGGGCTGCATGCCCATGACATGACAAAAGGATTGGTATTACTAAGAATATATACATGATAGGACTTTCGTAATTCCAAAATATAATCAAGCTTGCGCAAATCTACTTCGTTGAAGAATCCCAGCCATGCTTGCTTCGTTTCTTCCATAGTAAGTTCGCGTCCACATAAACTTCCCAATTGCTTTCTGAATTCATCCGCACTAAGTTTCCCTTCTTCCAATTCTTGAAAGATTCCGGTTTGGTGATATTTATCCAAACGGGTATCCGCATCCGCCAATCCCAGTTCGATAAATGCCTGAACAGCTTTATCCCGGTCGATATCTACAATAACCCCACCAAAGTCAAATACAATATTCTTAATCATGATATATAATTTATGTTTGCTACAAAGATACGGCTTATCTTCCTAATTAACTATTCTCAATGACTTGATATTTGTCAAAAAAGTATAGACTAATGGAAACATAAATACTAATTATTTTTATATTTGCAAATCCAATCATTTGTATGCAATATGCAAAGTAAAAGTAGAGTTATGGGTAATTTTCGAATTTTATTGTATGTATTTGTCCTTTCTCTGGCTGCCTGTCATCCTGAGGGAACTAATGTGAAACAAGGATTAAACAAAGCAGCTCAATTAATAGAACAAGACCCGGACACAGCATCCATTATCCTTGAGACTATTCAAATGAACCAAATGAATGAAGCGCAGCTTGCAGAGTATAATCTGCTATGCACTCAATTCAACGAAGATAAAAATATTCCTCATTCTTCTGATAACCAAATCCGTCAAGCCGTATCTTATTACGAACAATACGGGAATGAATATCAGAAATCGAAAGCCTATTATTATCTGGCATGTGTAGAAAGTGACTTGAATAAGGAGAAAGATGCCGAGATTCATTTTAAAAAAGCAATAAAACTTGCCGCACAAACAGAAGAATATGAACAGATGACTAAGATTTGCAAGAGATGCAGCCTTTATTATCAGAAATATGGCAACTTTGATGAAGCACTGGAAATGGAAAGAAAAGCATATGCCAGCCAATTGATGCTAATTGACAGTAAGGACCGTTCTACCGTAATTCTGTCTTCTGCCTTAGGATTATTCGGAGTCATGTCCCTCTTGCTCGGATTACTTTGGAAGAAACATCTGTCTGTACATTCGCAATTGGATACCTTTAAGGAAGAAATGCAGAAGAAAGGTATCGAATCAGACAAGTTGGCACTACAATGTAACTATCTTGAAGAAAAATATCAATCTCTGCAACAACATATCTATGAAGATTCTCCGGTTGTCACAAAAGTCCGTCAATTGAAAGAACGGACAGCCTTATCTTCCAAAACATCTTCCTTTTCCGAAAAAGACTGGACAGAATTATTACGACTTCAAGAAAGCGTTTACGGGTTTGTATCCAAATTGAAAGAGTTAAGTCCCAAACTTACCGAAGAAGATTTAAGAGTATGCGCGTTTTTAAGAGAAGGGGTTCAGCCTGCTTGCTTTGCGGATTTAATGAAACTGAGTGTTGAAACTCTGACCCGAAGAATTTCCAGAATAAAAACAGAAAAACTGATGCTGGTAAACTCCAAAGAATCACTGGAAGATATTGTAAAATCTTTGTAGTCTGCATTTGTCCGTTAAGACTAATGATGTATATTTGAATATCAGCAGCTTACGGGTATTTATCGTCCGTATCCGTCCGGCAAAAAACGTCTTTTTCACATCTCTGTCCTATAACTTTGCAAACAAAAAGTTATAGAACAATGAGCAACTTATTATTTAAGAAATGGAATGATTTTAGTGGGTGGATTGTCTTTCTGATAGCAGCTTTTGTATATGGAATGACAATTGAGCCTACTGCCAGTTTTTGGGATTGTCCCGAATTTATTTCGTGTGCGGAGAAGTTACAAGTAGGGCATCCGCCGGGTGCACCTTTTTATATGCTTGTCGGAAACCTGTTCACTCAATTTGCTTCTGATGCTTCGCAGGTGTCTTGGCTGGTTAATTTTTTGAATGCATTGTTGAGCGCCGGTTGCATCCTGTTTCTTTTTTGGAGTATCACACGATTAGTAAGGTCTTTGATTATAAATAATGAACAGGACTTATCGGCAACAGATGTCATCATCATCCTGGGTTCGGGATTTGTCGGAGCTTTGGCATATACATTCAGTGACACATTCTGGTTCAGTGCGGTAGAAGGAGAGGTCTATGCTTTCTCTTCTTTTCTTACGGCACTCGTGTTCTGGATGATTCTTCGCTGGCAGGATGAATCGGATTCGGTATATAGTGACCGATGGCTTATCCTGATAGCTTATATTATCGGACTTTCTATCGGAGTGCATTTGCTTAATCTGCTCTGTATTCCGGCTATTGTCCTGGTTTTCTATTATCAGAAATATCGGGTAATATCCCTTAAAGGAGTAATTGCCACAATTGCCATATCGGGGCTTCTTATTGTATTCATCCTCTTTATTTATATTCCGGGCATGGCTGATATGGGAGGGTGGTTCGAACTACTTTTTATCAACGTATTCGGTTTTCCTTTCCACACAGGATTACTCATCTTTTTAGCTTTGACATTCTTTGTGCTGACAGGAGCCATCTATCGTTTCCGAAAGCGTATAGTACATACCTCATTATGGTGTTTGCTCATGCTTACCGTAGGCTATACCACCTATGCGGTAATACTGATTCGTGCCAACGCCAATACTCCGCTTAATGAGAATGCACCAGACAATATTTTTACGCTCAAAAGTTATCTCAATCGCGAACAATATGAAAGCGCTCCTCTGCTTTATGGAAAAACTTATGCTTCCGAACCGGAATATGTGGCCGAAGGTGACTATTACAGAGTAAAAACGACCAAAGGGAGTGCCGTATATCGCCCGGATAAAGAAGAAGGCAAATATAAAATAATCCGGTATAAAGAAGATGTATGTTATACCCAGAATATGTTGTTTCCCCGTATGTGGAATGAACGTATGGCTTCTTCCTACAAAAATTGGACAGAAGGAAGCGATGTTGCTCCTACACAAAAAGAAAACTTGACTTATTTCATTACTTATCAACTTAATTATATGTATTGGCGTTATTTCTTATGGAATTTTGTAGGACGGCAAAATGATGTGCAGGGGAGTGGCGAACCGGAACACGGGAACTGGATAACGGGAATTACCTGGCTGGATAATTTAAGATTAGGAGACCAAAGCTTGTTGCCGGAATCCCTACGTCAGAACAAAGGACACAATGTATTCTACGGGTTGCCCTTATTATTAGGACTATTCGGAATCTATTGGCAATGGAACCGCAGCAAGAAAGGTAAACAACAGTTTAGTGTACTGTTCTTCCTTTTCTTTATGACAGGGCTGGCTATTGTGCTTTACCTGAACCAAACTCCCGGTCAGCCACGCGAACGGGACTATGCATATGCCGGTTCGTTCTATGCTTTTGCTATTTGGATAGGAATAGGGGCGGCAGGATTATGTGACGCACTTCGCCGGAAAACAACTTCGACAGTGCATGTTGGTGCATTAATGACGATTTGTTTATTGGTTCCGATACAAATGGCAAGCCAGACTTGGGATGACCATGACCGGAGCGCCCGTTTTACCTGTCGTGATTTTGGTGCAAACTATCTGATGACTCTTCCTGATAAAGGAAATCCTATTATCTTTTGTAACGGAGACAACGATACTTTCCCACTCTGGTATAATCAGGACACGGAAGAAGTACGCAGGGACGCACGTGTCTGCAACCTGAGTTATGCGCAGACCGACTGGTATATTTATCAGCAACAATGTCCGCTATATGACGCTCCCGGACTGCCCGTAAATTGGAGTAAGAACCAATATCAGGAAGGCAAAAACGAATATGTAGCCGTACGTCCGGAACTGAAAAAACAAATAGAAGAACTGTACCGGAAACATCCGGAAGAAGCCCGTGACAGTTTCGGAGAAGACCCGTTTGAAGTGAAAAACATCTTGAAATATTGGGCATTCTCAGAGAAAGAAGAATTTCATGTAATCCCTACGGATACGATAAATATCCGTATTGACAAAGAGGCAGTACTCCGTTCGGGAATCATGCTTCCCAAAGCAATCCGTCATCTGAAAGGAGAAGAACTGAAAGAGGCGATACCGGATAAACTTTGTATCCCTTTAAAAGATGTACGTATGCTGACTAAAGTCGATTTACTCATGCTGGAAATGCTTGCCAACTGTAATTGGGAACGTCCGCTTTACCTTGCAATCTCCGTGGGGAGTATCAGCAAACTGAAGTTTGACGACTACTTCGTACAGGAAGGATTAGCGTTCCGCTTTACTCCTTTTGACTATAAGAAGTGGGGAGATGCCGGTGAGAACAGGCCATATGCAGTAGATGTGGAGAGACTGTATGACAATGTAATGAACAGATATAAATATGGCGGGCTGGATACTCCGGGACTTTATCTAGATGAAACAACCTTACGTACATGTTGGTATCATCGCAGACTTTTCGCGCAACTTGCCAAAGAACTGATAGCACAAGGAGACAAAGTGCGTGCAAAGAAAGTACTCGCCTACGCGGAACAGGCTATTCCGGCATATAATGTGCCCGAAACACATGAAAGCGGCTCTTATGAGATAGCAACAGCCTATGCCGCATTAGGTGAAAAGATGAAAGCGATACCTCTGACAGAACATCTGATAGCCGAAGCGGAAGATTATATTAACTGGGCTTTTTCATTAAGAGGAAACCGCATAGAAATGGTTCGCAATGATTGCCTCTATAAATTCTGGCAATGGAATCAATATAATGAACTCTTGAAGAAGATAGACAAAGAGAAATATAAAGAAAGCAACCAACGGCTTGAAGATAAATACGCACTATTTGCTCCAACCATGAATTACAAAAACTAAAACGAAAGAAAAATATGAAATCAAAGATGATGAAACAGAAAGAGACAGAAACAGTATTTAGCAGAGGAAATTACATGATTCTGCTAATCGGTTCGGCAGTGATTATAGCAGGCTATCTGCTTATGAGCGGCGAGGGGAGTACCCCTGCCGCCTACAATCCTGACATATTCAGCGGATTGCGTATAAAGGTAGCTCCCATAGTCTGTCTGGCAGGATATTTGATGAATATATTCGGTATCCTGTACCGCTCCAAGCGGAGTTGATTATTTCAATGTTTTCCATGCGTACATCATCACCACAATGAATGAAAGTAACGGAACAATGAATGAGAAAGACATTGAACTCTGGTCTGCTACATATCCCATTACTAAGGGGCCGACAGCCCCTCCAATGGGAGACATCATCAAATAGGAAGATGCACGCTTGGTATGATTCCCCAGTCCCCGCAATGAAAGTGCAAAAATAGTAGGGAACATGATTGCCTCGAAAGCGTAACCCAAGAAAAGAGCTATCAGTGATATAATTCCCAGATTCAGTACTATCAAGGAACTTGTTACGACCGTGCCGACAGCACAAAAGAACAATACTTTCTCCGCCCGTATCTTCCGCATCACCCAGCTACCTGCAAATCGTCCGCACATAAACAATCCCAGTCCACCAAACGAAAGAACCACGGAAGCATCACGGGCATTCATCCAGCCGTCATCTACCACGTAATTAATAAAGAAACTATTAATAGAGATTTCCGCAATTTCATAACAGAATAAAGCCGCGATACCGAAAATGAAAAGCTTATGCGACCATAACCCACGCGCTTGTCCTTGATTATCTATATCTTCTTCATGGACAATCTCCGGCAGACGGACTTTAGAAAAGACCAAAGCGACTGCCAGGACAAGAATTCCCATTAATGTATATGGTAATGAGATATTCGAATTCCCTTCTTCCGAGAACAATAATAAACCGCCTACAAGCGGCCCGCAGATACAGCCTAATCCGTTAAATGATTGTGCAAGGTTTAATCGGCTGGCGGCAGTTTCCCGTTCACCCAATTCCGTCATATAAGGATTGGCGGCTGTCTCCAAAAATACCAGACCACAAGCAATGACAGACAGGGAGAAAAGGAAGAATTGAAACGACATCCAGTATTCGCCGGGAATAAAAAGCAGCGAACCGACACCATAGAGCAACAACCCGAATACTACTCCTTTACGATAGCCATATTTATTGATAAACAGCCCGGCAGGAATAGCCATGACGAAATATCCTGAATAAAACATAACTTGCACCCATGCCGAATGAGCACGGCTTATATTCATCACATCTTGGAAATGCTTGTTCAACACATCTAAAATAGCATGTGCAAATCCCCATAGAAAGAAAAGGGAAGTGACCAGAATAAAAGGAATCTGATATTCCTTCTTAACCAATTTCTGCATAGTGAGTTTATTAAAAAAAGCGTTTTTTGCTTCTGGGGCACAAAGATAGGCAAAATGACGATATGATGTTCATATCAGGAGTATCAACAGACGATTTTATGTTAAAAAGATGAGAATCTGTAATTTTGGTATAACATTCGGTAACGTGTATAGTTAATAATTGAATCTATCTTCCTAAATTTGCACCGGTAAAGGAATCAACTTAAAACTATTATAAATAGATAAATAATAAATTTATGCTGCGTACTATCAGACTTACGGCCGCCATTGTGTGCTATACGCTTATAACCCTGCTGTTTCTTGATTTTACAGGGACATTGCACGCATGGTTCGGATGGTTGGCGAAAATTCAGTTTTTGCCGGCTTTATTAGCCTTGAATATAGGTGTCGTACTATTTCTTATTGGGCTTACATTTCTTTTTGGGCGTGTATATTGCTCGGTTATTTGTCCGCTAGGAGTATTTCAGGATATTATTTCCTGGATATCGGGAAAGCAAAAAAAGAACCGGTTCCGCTATTCACCGGCAAAGAAATGGTTGCGATATAGTGTTTTAGGAGTATTCATCGTTATGATGGTTGCAGGGGTGAATTCTCTGGCTATTCTGATAGCACCTTATAGTGCATATGGGCGGATAGCTTCCAGCCTCTTTGCACCGGTTTGGCAATTGGGAAATAACCTGTTGGCATATTTTGCCGAGCGAATGAACAGTTACGCCTTTTATGAAGTAGATGTATGGATAAAAGGCCTCTCTACACTGATTATTGCTGTAGTCACTTTTACAGTCCTTGGCATTTTAGCATGGCGTAACGGTCGTACATACTGCAATACGATTTGTCCTGTAGGCACTGTGTTGGGATTCATTTCCAACTATGCGATATTCAAGCCGGTGATTGATATTTCCAAGTGCAATGGTTGTGGTTTGTGCGCCCGCAACTGCAAAGCATCATGCATCAATCCGAAAGCTCATGAAATTGATTACAGTCGATGTGTAGCTTGCATGGATTGTTTGGATAAATGTAAACGTGGAGCTATCAAATACACCAAAAGGACTTCTCCGAAAAATGTATCTGCAACAGAAGCAATCAAGACACAGCCCGTTACTGCTGAACAGGTAGATAACGCCCGCCGTAGTTTCCTTTCAGTATCGGCAATCTTTGCAACAGCTTCTGTCTTGAAAGCCCAGGAAAAGAAAGTGGATGGTGGATTAGCGACCATTGAAGACAAGAAGATTCCTGAAAGGGAAAACCCGATTTATCCGCCCGGCGCACTGAGTGCCCGTAATTTTGCCCAACATTGCACTGCTTGCCAGTTGTGTGTTTCTGTATGCCCTAATCAAGTACTACGTCCTTCTGATAATCTGATGACTCTGATGCAGCCTGAAATGTCATACGAACGTGGATATTGCCGTCCCGAATGTACTAAATGTTCGGAAGTTTGTCCAGCCGGTGCCATTCATCCGATTACTACGGCAGACAAGTCGGCAACCCAGATAGGGCATGCCGTATGGATAAAAGAGAATTGCGTACCATTGACAGATGGCATGGCGTGCGGTAACTGTGCCCGCCACTGTCCTACAGGAGCCATTCAAATGGTGGCTTCCGACCCCGAAAAGCCGGAATCACTCAAGATTCCGATAGTGAACGTAGAAAAATGTATCGGTTGCGGAGCTTGTGAGAACCTTTGCCCGTCCCGTCCGTTTAGTGCTATTTACGTGACCGGACATCAGATGCACCGAGTTATTTGATTTAATAAATCAGTATAAGATTATGGAAAAAAAGAATAAGAAAGACATAAACAGAAGAGATTTTATTAAAATCGTAGGTATTAGCGCAGCCACGTCTACAGCCCTGCTATACGGATGCTCTTCAAAAAACAACTCAGCCTCGGGCAGTGCCACGGGAGAAAGAGAGATTCCTACGGATAAGATGACTTACCGGACATCTCCGACTACGGGCGACCGCGTTTCACTTTTAGGATACGGCTGTATGCGTTGGCCGTTAAAACCTGCCCCGGATGGCAACGGTGAAGTTATCGACCAGGATGCTGTAAATGGATTGGTAGATTATGCCATTGCTCATGGGGTGAACTATTTCGATACATCTCCCGCTTATGTACAAGGCTTTTCCGAAAGAGCAACGGGTATTGCATTGAGTCGCCATCCCCGCGATAAATACTTCATTGCAACCAAATTATCAAACTTTGCCCCGGACACATGGTCGCGTGAAGCATCACTCCGAATGTATCATAAATCATTTACCGAACTTCAGGTTGATTATATCGACTACATGTTACTTCATGGCATTGGCATGGGTGGTATGGATGCTCTCAAAGGGCGATACTTGGATAACGGCATGCTGGACTTCTTGATAAAAGAACGTGAAGCAGGGCGTATTCGCAATCTCGGATTTTCTTATCATGGAGATATTGAAGTATATGATTATCTGCTTTCACGGCATGACGAAATCAAATGGGACTTCGTGCAGATACAGCTCAACTATGTAGACTGGAAGCATGCGAAAGCAACTAACGCCCGAAATACCGACGCCGAATACCTGTATAGTGAACTGCACAAGAGAGGGATTCCGTCTATCATTATGGAACCACTTCTAGGTGGACGTTTGTCTAAGTTGAATGACAACTTGGTGGCACGTCTCAAGCAACGCCGTCCCGAAAACAGTGTCGCTTCCTGGGCGTTCCGTTTTGCCGGCTCATTCCCGGATATACTGACTGTATTAAGCGGCATGACTTATATGGAACATCTGCAGGATAATCTCCGTACTTATTCTCCGTTGGAACCGCTGACGGATGAAGAAATGGAGTTCCTCGAAGAGACGGCACAGTTAATGCTGAAATATCCTACCATTCCCTGCAATGACTGCAAGTATTGTATGCCTTGCCCGTACGGACTGGATATTCCGGCTGTTCTCCTGCATTATAACCGTTGCGTCAACGAAGGTAATGTGCCTAAGAACGGACAGGATGAAAACTACGCCAAAGCCCGTCGCGCATTTCTCGTCGGTTATGACCGCAGCGTGCCGAAACTTCGTCAGGCAAGCCATTGCATAGGATGCAACCAATGTGTGGCGCATTGCCCGCAAAACATAGATATACCCAAAGAGTTGCATAGGATAGACCAATTTGTCGAACAACTGAAACAAGGAACTTTATAATGGAGGAATTAATCAACTTATTACATAGCGGAGGATATTCCTGCGTGATTGCCAATAAAGGAAAGGTACGTACTTTTACCCAACGCGGGGTGGCCGACTTATATGATTTGCTGACTCAAGAACCAGAGTTCCTGAAAGGAGCTGTGATTGCCGATAAGGTTGTCGGAAAAGGGGCTGCCGCTCTGATGATTTCAGGTGGTATAAAAAAGCTCTACACGGATATTATCAGTTCGAAAGCTATGGACTTGTTTCGAACATCGGATGTAAAAGTCGGCTTCGGTCAGGAAGTTCCTTTCATCTGGAACCGCGACCATACGGGGTGGTGTCCCGTAGAAACCATGTGCAGTGAAGAGAAATCGGCTGAAGCAATTTTACCGTTGATTCGTGATTTTCTTGAGAAAATCAGAAGCAGGAAGTAAAAGTAAATTTGAACTTTTAACTAATAAAATGAATATGGAATCAACTACTGTAAAACTCTATTCGCTGAACTACAACAATGTAAATACCTATTTGGCAGCCTCGTTATTTGTCATTGGTAATATGCTTTTTCCCCAACTCTTTCATTTCATTCCACAAGGAGGAATAACTTGGCAGCCAATCTATTTCTTTACGCTAATCGGTGCGTATAAATATGGTTGGAAAGTAGGACTGCTGACTGCTATCCTTTCGCCCGTTATAAACTGTGTACTCTTTGGAATGCCAATACTGTCCGCATTGCCTGCCATCTTATTGAAATCCGTATTGCTGGCTGTTGCTGCCGGATGGACTGCACGACATTCAGGACATATTTCCATCCCTCTTCTGGCAGGTGTAGTACTCACATACCAAGGCATAGGAACATTAGGGGAATGGGCTTACAGCAGCAACTTCTATAAGGCCATTCAGGATTTCCGTATCGGTATTCCCGGGATGTGTCTGCAAGTATTCGGTGGTTATTTATTCATTAAATACCTGATTCGCAAATAATAATATAACGTCAGTTCGATATAAGTCTGATTAAGTAAAAAGAGTCTGATATCGGTTAATGCCAGACTCTTTTTTGAATTTATATTCTTCTATTATATACATATAATATGCATTTTGTCTGATCCGTTTAATCAAACTTTGTGTTTAATTTCTTTTTATACACCCATATGCTCAGTATAAAATAAGTCACCACCTGAATCCATAGGGTTATGTATTCCGGTTTTATATCCGCCATATCGGCTCCCATAGAATTCAGTTTTACAAAGGCAAGTGTGCCCGGTGCGGCAGGAAGAATATAATGTGCTAATCTCCAATACCAGGGCATTAATTCCATCGGATAAGAAACCCCGGAAAGGAAAATCAATCCGACTGAGAAAAAGGCAATCATGAGTAACGGAGCTTCCGAATCCGTAAAATACCGGGAAACTGCCAGTCCTAGAAAAGAAGTAGCCATCAGATAAGGGGTTAATAATAATACAATATAGAATCCGTTTCCGATATTGGGAATACTAAAGAAATAGGGGAGCAGTCCCAGCAGAAAGAAAGAAAAGACAGCATAAAGGGCACAATACACAAACGTTTTCCCTACTACAATGCGAATAGCAACTCCCCATCCATGTCCAAAGGGAGTGTAAGCACGAATCCCTCTATCGGTATGCTCATCCCCGGTCACCATGCCTATAACCATCAATAAAGTCTGGAAAATGATAATCATCATCACTGCCGGAATCAGATAGGAGCCATATCCTTCCGTATAATTATAGAGTGCAGTTCCTGCCACGTTCACAGGTTTGGCCATAGCTACGGCCAATAATCCTTGCGGTGGAAGGAATACTGCACCATCCGGACGGTATTTGTCGTTGATGGCCAACATGACACGTGAGGAAGCTCCCTGCAGAGCTTCGAAATACAGAAAAGCATCGGTCGTCGCGTATAAGGAAAATACAGCTTCATCTCCGCGAAATACCCGTTCCTCAAAATCGTGTGGCAGATAGATTATTCCTTGTACTTTGCCTTCTTTCATCCATTCTTTTGCTTCATGATAATCTATTGCCTGGTCATATATTTCCGCTTGTGGGGTAGCATCCAGCCAACGAACAAAATTACGGCTCAATTCACTGTGCGAATTATCCACTACCGCAACAGGCACATCTGTCACAATATTGGGAGCATACATGTAATTATAAAGTAATCCGTACATGAAAATTCCACCCATCAGCACTAGAAGAACGGCATAACTGGTGCTGATGGCGAGAAATTCACGGCGAATAATGAACGACAACTGTTGGATTCTATTTAATGTTTTCATATTTATGACTTTCTATAGCTCGTTTTAAATGGGGAAGCAACGACAAAGCCAGCAACGGGAAAATACAAAGTATCACGGCCGACTGCCAAAGATGAGCGAACCCGCCACCCCCATAGAGTATTGTTTGCATTATTTCCGTGAAGTGGCGGACTGGAAAAAGATAAGAGGCGTTTCTTACGAGCGGATACATATTGGAAACCGGAAAAGTTACTCCTGATAAGGTAGCTCCTAAAGAACCTACCATGGAAACGACACTGATAACCAATGATACTGCCGGAAACAAGGAAAATAAAAATAATCCGAGCGCCTGCGTCGCGATAACAAAGAGAGCAGTTATCATATTCAAAAACCACCAACTCCCTTGAAACGGAATATGCAGGATGCCGAACATAACATAATTGGCAAGCCATCCTATCAGAATATATATAATGGTATAGGGGAGTAATTTACCCAGAATAGCTGTCGTCATATCACCTTTGGCGGTAGCCAGCCAGTCGGTCGCTGTGCGGAATTTGATTTCAATACCAGCTGCATATACGGTGGTAAGCAGAATCAAAACCTGAAATAGGACAAAGAAAAAAGGTTGACTCAGATAAACCGAATAATCCAGACTGGGATTGTATATCGGATGGTTATTGGCTTGTACCGGTAATAGAAATGTGGTAATCTGCTGTTGGTCTACTCCTAAAGACACTGCTTCCATCACGATGGGCGAAAGGGATACGGGAGCCAATGATGTTTCGAACGCTGCCATCAATTCACCGCCTACCGATAACAAAGCGTAATGATAATAATAAGATAGGGTAGCATTCTTTCCGGTAATAGCATCCTGCTCAAATTCCGGGGGAATGGAAAGGTATCCATATATTTCTTTCCTTTGCACCGCTTCGCGGGCAGCTGCCTCATTCTCGTAATGTTTCGTCACCTTAAAAGTGGGTACAGCAGAAATATTCCGGACAATAGACCGGGAAGTGGCGGTATTGTCCTGATCGACAATGCCGATAGGAATATTCTCCATCTGCCCGTTGCCAAAGATGGTAGCCATAAAGAAGAGGGTAAACAACGGTAGAATGACACAGACGCCAAAATAAAGACGTCGTGAAGTCATTCGCCGCCATTCTCTAAGCAGTACGGAACGAAAAGGTGAATATGTGTGTGATGAATCCATTCTATGATTGATTTTGCTGGCCCTATTAATTAAGTGTCAATAACACAGACATTCCCGGACGCAAATCGTCCACCTTTTGGGTAGGGCGGGCATGAATCTCGAAAGTACGTAAGTCATAGCTTCCGGTCTGTTTGGTCGACTTCCAGGTAGCAAAGCTGCCCAATGGACTGATATAATAGATTTTAAATTCAATATTCTTTTTGCCGATGGCAGGTACATCTGCGACAAATGTTTCTCCCATCTTAAATTGTGGCATCAGGTCTTCACGCACATTGAGGACTACATGCACATCATCCATCACCACCAAGTTCATAATCGGAGTTCCCGGTGCAACCAATTCTCCGCGTTTGGGAAAGATAGTTGCTATTTGCCCGTCTTCGGGGGCTGTCAGCCGGGCATCAACCAATAAAGCGGAGATTTCGTCTACCGTACTTCGGGCAGCATCCACCATACTGGCAGCAGATGCTTTATCTTCCTGCTGTGCGCCATCTACAGCCATCTGGTATTGTTCATAGGCTGCACGCTCGGCAGCGACAGCCGCTTTGTACATCGCTTCCACTTCATCTTTTCTCTGTGAAGTGACCACGCTATCTTTATATAAGGTAAGAATACGGTCGTAGGTTGTTTTGGCGAGGCTGAGGTCACTTTTTGTTTTGTTCCATAGTTGTAGTGCGGTAGCCACAATCTGACGGCGGGTTCCCGCATCTATTTTCTTGTTTTGTTGTACGGCAACCTGTTCCAAAGCATTCACTTGTTGATATTTGGCATGCACCTCAGGGCTATTGATTACGACAAGCGTATCTCCCTGACACACCCAATCACCTTCCTGAACGAGAAACGTATCTATACGTCCGGGAAGTTTTCCGCTAATACGGACTTCTGTTGCTTCCGCTTGTCCTTGAAGGACCATCGGTTGTTTATGCATCAATATGACTCCAAGGGCTGTGAAGATACCCACAGCCAACATTATAATCACGAAAGCCCATGAAAGGGTTCTACTGGCTAGTTTCATTGTTTGTTACGGTTTAGGTTGATAGTTTGCAAATTGTTCCGGTGTGCCACAAAGTGAAAGCAAGTTCATTAGCGCCACATCATATTCGTAGTATGCCGCCAAGCAAGCCACTTTTACATTGGCAAGCATCGTTTCAGCATCAATAACTTCGGTAGAGGTTGCCATTCCTTCAGTAAATGACTTCTTTCGAATCCGTACAAGCTCTTCACTTAAAGCAATCGTAGCGTTCAATGCCTTTACATTGTCCTGCGCTTTTTGCAATTGCGTATAGAGCTTGTCCACTCCGACGGCAAGGTCGTCACGGGCTTTCATCTGTCCCAAGGCTAACGTCTGTTGGGTTAACTTCGACTGCCGTATCCTCTTCTCACGGTCTAACCCGTCGAAAAGATTCCATGTAAAACCGATGCCTATCATAGTGCGCGGCAATAGATTACTCTGAATACCGTGCGAATACAACGTTTGTTTCCCGAAAAGGGCTATATTCGGCAGATAACCGCTTTGAGCAATCCGTACTTCTTGTTTGGCAATATGTTCTTGCAGTTGTAACTGGTTAAGTGTATAGTTACCACTACTGACGGATAGGTCGAAAAGCATTTTCGGTGGCAAGGAATCGTTCATGAAAAGGGGAGAGGTTGGGATTATATTCTCATCCGTATCCTTTTTATTCAATAATACTTTCAGTGCGCTTTGCACCACAGTTTCATCTTTCCGTGCTGCTTCCAGTGTACGTTTGGCTTCATCCATATTTACTTGGGCAAAAAGTCGTCCCGCTTTATCTATCATTCCGACTGCTTCCAGTTTCAGAGCGTTCTCATAATGCTTTTGCAGTCCTTTGTAAGTTTCCTCTCGAACGGCTACGATTTGTTGTGCCAAGCGTAAACCATAATAACTTTCCGCCAATAGGTTTTGTTGGGTAGCGGCAATCTGCGCACGGCTTTCGCGAGCCAGGTCTACCATTGTTCTTCCTATATGAGTTGCACGAAACCGCTTTCCACCGGAGAATAGTACCCATTCTGCGGATAAATCGACAGTAGTCAGATTACGTGGAGTAAGAGGAAAAACCAAAGTATTTGCCCCTATCTGATCCAAAATCGATGAAATAACCTGATCGTCCGGAATAATGGAATGTACAAAATCCTTTGCCGGGTCTGTAAATTGCGATAATGGCTGTTTTACCTCAATCTTCTCTGACATATGTACAAATGCACCTGTAGATTGAATACTAGGATACCAGAATGCA
This sequence comes from Bacteroides acidifaciens, assembly GCF_903181435.1. Taxonomy (NCBI): domain Bacteria; kingdom Pseudomonadati; phylum Bacteroidota; class Bacteroidia; order Bacteroidales; family Bacteroidaceae; genus Bacteroides; species Bacteroides acidifaciens. Next base: position 1,610,522 of record NZ_CAEUHO010000001.1, on the reverse strand, counting down.
TTCAGTTTGTCACGCTCCGCTTTAGCTATCTCTATTCCTTTATCTGCCATTTTCAAACTCTGATTCTCTTGTCGAAGTAGCCGCAGTGATTCCTCAAAGCTCAATGGAGTTTGTGCATCCGCCCAAAGAGACAGGAAACACAAAGCAAATAACATAAAAAGTGATTTATTTTTTTGCATGTCGGTTAGGTTAAATCTAAAATTGAGACTTTCTAACAGATGAAAGAGCAGGTTTGTTCATTTCTACAGATAAGAATAAAGCACAAGAATGATTATAATGTTATATTTTCTCAATTAAAAAAACAGGATTTTTATTTGAGATATAAAAATTATATTTACCTTTGCAATACAATTTGAAGGAAAGTCCTTTGAATTGGTAAAAATGCGGTAGTAGCTCAGTTGGTAGAGCATTAGCTTCCCAAGCTAAGGGTCACGAGTTCGAGTCTCGCTTACCGCTCCACTGATAATCAGGTAGTCATCTTAAAATGACTACCTGATTTCTGTTTAAACAAACGACAACGAAAATAATGCATGAAGAATAGGGCAGTTCGTGCATTTTTCGTATTTTTGCACCCTGTTTTGACATTTACGGAAACTTTAAATAAAAAAATATAATGGCAAAAGAACTGAAAGACCTTACCAAACGTAGCGAAAACTACTCGCAATGGTATAACGATTTGGTGGTAAAAGCTGATTTGGCAGAACAGTCTGCCGTACGCGGATGTATGGTGATTAAGCCTTACGGATACGCAATCTGGGAAAAAATGCAACGTCAATTGGACGATATGTTTAAAGAGACAGGACACGTGAATGCATACTTCCCGTTATTAATCCCCAAATCATTCCTAAGCCGTGAAGCTGAACACGTAGAAGGCTTCGCAAAAGAATGTGCCGTAGTAACGCATTATCGTTTGAAAAATGCTGAAGACGGTTCGGGCGTAGTAGTAGACCCTGCCGCTAAATTGGAAGAAGAATTGATTATCCGTCCGACATCAGAGACTATTATCTGGAATACATATAAGAATTGGATTCAATCCTATCGTGACCTGCCTATCCTTTGCAATCAATGGGCAAACGTTTTCCGTTGGGAGATGCGTACCCGCTTGTTCCTGCGTACTGCTGAATTCTTGTGGCAGGAAGGGCATACCGCCCATGCTACTCGAGAAGAAGCTGAAGAAGAAGCTGTCAGAATGTTGAATGTATATGCCGATTTTGCTGAGAAATATATGGCCGTTCCGGTAGTAAAAGGTGTAAAATCAGCTAACGAACGTTTTGCCGGCGCACTTGACACTTACACCATCGAAGCTATGATGCAGGATGGAAAGGCATTGCAAAGTGGTACTTCTCACTTCTTGGGACAAAACTTTGCAAAAGCGTTCGATGTTCAGTTTGTGAACAAAGAAAACAAGTTGGAATATGTTTGGGCTACTTCATGGGGTGTTTCTACTCGTTTGATGGGTGCATTGATTATGACTCATTCTGACGACAACGGTTTGGTATTGCCACCACATTTAGCACCGATTCAGGTAGTAATCGTTCCTATCTATAAGAATGACGAGCAACTGAAACTAATTGATGCTAAAGTAGAAGGTATTGTTGCCAAGTTGAAAGCATTAGGCATTTCTGTGAAATATGATAATGCAGACAACAAACGTCCGGGCTTCAAATTCGCAGATTATGAGTTGAAGGGTGTTCCTGTCCGTTTGGTGATGGGCGGTCGTGACCTTGAAAACAACACGATGGAAGTGATGCGCCGCGATACATTGGAAAAAGAAACGATCACTTGCGATGGCATCGAGACATATGTTCAGAATCTGCTTGAAGAAATGCAGGCTAATATTTACAAAAAGGCATTAGACTACCGCAATTCTAAGATTACAACAGTAGATACCTACGAAGAATTTAAAGAAAAAATCGAAGAAGGCGGCTTTATCCTCGCTCACTGGGACGGAACGACTGAAACGGAAGAGAAGATTAAAGAAGAGACAAAAGCTACGATTCGCTGTATCCCGTTCGACTCATTCGCACTGGGTGATAAAGAACCAGGCAAATGTATGGTTACAGGCAAACCGTCAGCTTGCCGTGTAATATTTGCACGTTCTTATTAAAATCAGCAACGGTTAAGCTGCTGAGAAAAAAGTCTATTATTCGATATAAGATAATGATTTTTCATAAGAGAGTCCGAAATTCAATCAGAAATTTCGGACTCTTTTTTTGTCCATTTCAGTTTTTTTTCAGAAATATCCCCTTTCTTTGTATCATGCAAAAAAGAAAGGAGAAGATTGTATGAAGATATTAATTGTAGAAGACGAACCTTCTTTGAGAGAACTTATCCAGCGTTCTTTGGAGAAAGAACGTTATGTCGTGGAAACGGCGGGAGACTTCAACTCTGCCTTGTGCAAGATTGAAGATTATGATTATGATTGTGTCTTGCTGGATATTATGTTGCCGGACGGAAGCGGGCTCGATCTTCTCGAAAGGCTGAAAGCTCTACATAAACGGGAGAATGTGATTATTATTTCTGCCAAAGATTCTTTGGAAGACAAGATTCTCGGATTAGAGTTAGGCGCAGATGATTATTTGCCGAAGCCTTTTCATCTGGCAGAGTTAAATGCCCGGATAAAAAGCGTAATCCGTCGTAATCTACATAATGGAGAAATGGATATCCGTCAGGGAAATGTACGGATAGAACCGGATAAATATCGTGTCTTTGTCAATGACCAGGAATTAGAGCTGAATAGAAAAGAATATGATATTTTAATCTATTTCATAAATCGTCCCGGACGCTTGGTTAATAAAAACACATTGGCAGAGTCTGTATGGGGCGATCATATTGACCAAGTAGATAACTTCGATTTTATTTATGCCCAAATCAAGAATCTTCGCAAGAAACTGAAAGATGCGAGAGCCGAACTTGAGATTAAAGCTGTTTACGGATTCGGTTACAAAATGATAGTGGAATAACAGAAACAAAAAGAATCATTCATGAAATTGATATATTACATCATTCTTCGCATCACGTTAGCTCTGACACTTATACTGACAGTCTGGGCGGTCTTTTTTTATGTGACGATGATTGATGAAGTGAATGATGAAGTAGATGATTCGCTCGAAGACTATTCGGAGACAATTATTATCCGGGCATTGGCAGGAGAGGAGCTGCCTTCTGAAAACAATGGCTCAAATAATCAGTACTACCTGACCGAAGTTTCTAAAGAATATGCTGAAAGCCATGACGACATCCAGTATAAAGACTCTATGGTCTATATTGTAGAAAAGGAAGAGACAGAGCCCGCACGTATTCTGACCACTATCTTCAAGAATGACGAAGGACGCTATTATGAACTGACCGTATCCACTCCCAGCATCGAAAAAGATGATTTGAAAGGTGCTATTCAAGTATGGATAATCTTCCTGTATATAGCTCTGCTACTCTGTATCATTATTATATCCGTATGGGTGTTCTATCGAAACATGCGTCCATTGTATGTACTTCTTCATTGGATGGACAGTTATCAAACGGGAAAGAAGAACCAACCATTGAAGAATGACACTCAAATCACAGAATTCCGGAAACTGAACGATGCAGCTACCCGGTACACCGAACGTATGGAACAAATGTTCGAGCAACAAAAACAATTTATCGGAAACGCCTCGCATGAGATACAAACACCACTGGCCATCTGCCGCAACCGGTTGGAAATGTTGATGGAAGACGATTCATTATCAGAAAACCAACTTGAGGAGTTAATGAAAACGCATCAGACATTGGAGTACATTACCAAACTGAATAAATCTTTGTTGTTACTCACAAAGATAGACAACGGGCAGTTTGCCGATACGAAAACTTTGGATTTGAATGTGCTTCTCAAGCAATATTTGGAAGATTATAAAGAGGTTTATGATTATCGTAATATAGAGGTAAATGTTGCAGAACAAGATACTTTTCATGTCACGATGAATGAGTCTTTAGCTGTCGCCCTATTAACGAATCTCCTGAAAAATGCATTCGTGCATAATATGGACGAAGGACATATCCGGATTATTGTCGCAAAAGATAGCATCACTTTCCAGAATACCGGAGTAGAACATCCATTGGATAAGGAACATATTTTTGAACGTTTCTATCAAGGAAACAAAAAAGAAGGTTCTACGGGATTAGGACTGGCAATAGCTGATTCGATTTGCCGTTTGCAGCATTTGAACATACGTTATTACTTCCAACAAGGTGAACATTGTTTCGAGATTTCCAGACAGAAATAAAAAGCAAAGTCCAAAAGTTCTTATAGTTGTTTAATATGAATACTGTCAAATTTGTGCTTGCAAAAGCAAACGATGTGTTTATTAGTAGTTTTAAAAGAATTCTAAAATTTCTAATTCGATGGCAAAATTATAGTGACGCTATCCTCATGGGATAGTGACGGTATCTTATAGATATAGTGACGCCATCCCATCCTCATAGCGTCACTATATTTTCATGCGAATTATTTATTCGAAAATTCTCAAAATTCCCAAATCTTTTCAGATTCTCCCCTCATCTTTGCTGTATAAAATGATAATAGTAAAACCAATTAAAAAAACAACGTTTATGAAAAAGTTAGTATTCTTATTAGTGTGCTTATTTACTTTGCAAACAGTCGCTTATGCAGATGACGACAAACCAATTCAGGTTTCTCAAATGCCACAACCAGCACAACAGTTCATTAAGCAACATTTCGCTGACAGCAAAGTAGCTTTGGCAAAGATGGAAAGTGATTTCTTCTATAAAAGCTATGAAGTGATTTTTACGAATGGTAATAAAGTAGAATTTGACAAGAAGGGGAATTGGGAAGAGGTGAATTGCAAATTTTCTTCTGTACCCGCAGCCATCATCCCCGCAGCCATTCAGAAATATGTGACAGCAAATTATCCTGATGTAAAAGTGCTTAAAATAGAGCGAGATAAAAAAGAGTATGAAGTGAAACTTTCCAACCGCGTGGAATTAAAATTCGACTTGCAATTCAACTTGATTGATATTGATAACTAAAAACCTCTAAAAATTATACAATAAACGATGACATCATTCGTTTAGAATAATGTCGTCGTTTATTACTAATAAAAAATTAAGGAATTGTTCCTCTCTCACCATTTTCTCCTTCAAAATATCTCTCGCCACAAATTCCTCTTCCCACTTCTTTGGCTTCTACTTCCGTACCATCCTCATAAACAAAACGTGCCTTGCTTTTTTTAGAACCGTTGCTAAAAAATATCTTAAAGATACCATACAAAAATAGTCCTAGCAAAGCAATCATTATTGCCCACATGGCTACCATAAAAGCAAGGTAGGCTAGAAACAGTACATATGCTCCATAAGCTATACGTCCTCCCCATCCTGGAAATGCCTTTAAAGTGAGAAGAGAATAATTAATTACCCAACCTGCTAAGGCAAGCAACCCGATTCCTGCAACTACTTCAATCAATGCGTCATTATTTGTGCACATTTGCATGATAAAAACGATTAGTGATATGATAGCTCCACCAATAAATGCATGTACTGCTGTTGTACCTGTTACCGCTTGATGTGTAGGATTAAGGTGTTTGAAAATAGCAGTGTCCAATTTGTTCAAAAATTTAAGTTCCATAATTCTATGATTTTATAAGTTACACATTTTATTCAAAAGGGTTATTAGCATCTTTATAATTATATCCCTTGACTTTTACTGATGCTCTTTAATTTTCTCATAAGTATAATATTTAAAAAATTGATTTAATAAACTCAACAATCGACACATTCATTATTTATAAAGTTTTAGTGATTATGCCTTTGGTCAAATATTTCTTTCAGTTTTATGTTTTCTATTTCTATTAATGAGGAATCAATTCCAATCCAATGCTTTCCCCCTCGTTTCCCCGTAACGCAATACATTTTTATCAATGCTTCAGGAACTACGTTCGCAAGACATCGACGGATAATAGAGCATGTTTCGTAAATTCTATTATTGACAGGTTCCACCAAATTGTCAAGGCTGCGTCTTATCTTGCTAGCTTCCGTATTTTTCTCTAACGCTACTATTTGATAGATTTCATACAACTCGTGCATATAGTTGTACATACTTTTGAATTCTATACCTTCCTTATGTATTAAGAAAAAAAGGAATACCGTTTTAGGCAGATATGGCATCTTCACTTCCATGGAAGTATAGTCAGGCAAAAATATGCGCCCGTTCTTGTCTATGACAATCCGGCTCATCTCTTCCTTATCATTGTTTGTTTCATTATCGCTCTCTTTTTGTACTACCGAACCTAATATCTTCAAAATATCTTCATCTGTTGAAAAATCATTGTTTTCCAATAGCTCCAATAAAATTCTTTTTGCTGTATGATAAGATATACTTAGTTTATCATTCATGTTTTATGTACTTATGTTGGACAAAAATAAGTTAAATAACAGTTGTGCACTATCCGGCACAAGGTTGTTGGTGAAAAACAATGAACCTTGTTTTGGAACATCATCACAATTATTAATTACGCACCTCGTCAAAACAAGGTTTGTTTTTTTCTCTTTATACAAGAAAAAGGGAAAAGGTAACAGGGGAGAATTAAAAAAAATGATTTATTTTTGCCGATATCATGAATAAATGGAACTTTATAAAATATTTTTTTATTCTAATTGGATGTCTGATAAATATTTATATGTCTGCACAAACCAATAGAGCACTTATCGTTGCAATAGCCAACTATCCTCTAAATAGCGGATGGGAAAGTATTCATGCCGACAATGATAAAAAATATATCTTGGAAATTTTATCATTAAAGAAGTTTCAGCCTGCCCATATTACTATCTTGTCTGACGAACAAGCTATCAGAGTAAATGTCTCAAGTGCATTGGAAAAGCTCTGTAATGACACAGAACCGGGAGACGCTGTCTTTTTACATTTCTCTTGTCACGGGCAGCAAATGATGGATGATAACGGAGACGAAGAAGACGGATTGGACGAAAGTCTGGTATTGTATGATGCAAAACATAAGTATGTTCCGCAGCAATATGAAGGAGAAAATCATTTGCGAGATGATGAGTTAGGTATATGGCTTGACAAACTTCGTCGAAAAGCAGGTGAAGCGGGAAGAGTTATTGTCACATTAGATGCTTGTCATAGTGGTACTGCAAACCGGGATGGAGAAGAATATATTAGAAGCTATAAAGAATATATCCGAGGAACGACTGCTATCTTTGCGCCGGAAGGATATGTGCCGTTACCTGGTAAACATCAAGAATTAAGTTTGCGACTGAAAAAACAAAAAGGGCTGGCTGACATTGCTGTATTCAGCGCATGTTTACCTGAGTTTACAAACTATGAATATTATGACAAACAACGTTCTATGTATGTTGGCAAATTAACTTATGTTTTTTGTCGACAGATAAAAGAGATGAAATTTCCATGTACAACAAAAGCTTTTTTTCAAAAACTTTTAAAAGACATGCTTTCTCTAAAGCATTCAAACCTCCGGTTACAAATACCTTATATGGAATGTTCTGATGAAACGGTTCTTTTTTATATAGGACAAAGAAAATAATTATGAAAATATTCAGTTACATAGGAAAGAAAAGTCATTCAAGGGAGATGAACAAAGAGATCGAAACCTTGTATGAGCTATATAAATCCCCTTTTATTCAGTTCGCCGCAAAATATTATTTTGTAAATGAAGATACAGCAGCAGATATTTACCAGGAAAGTTTTACTGCCATGTATCAGAATATCAGGAATGGAAAATACACAGAACGGAATATATCCCTGAAAACATATCTGTTTGAAATAGGAAAGCACCACATTTTCAAACACCTGAACCAGGAGCAGAAGAAAATGGGTATGCTTCAGACATTAGCATCCGAGTGGGGTGCGCAACAATATCCTGTAGAAGAATGGAACGAAGCACAAAACATTGTATCAAAGTTACTGGAAGAAGCTGATACGGATTGTAATAAGGTACTTACTCTTTATTACTGGGAACATCGGAAAATGGAAGATATAGCTCAATATATGAATTATAAGACAGAGCAGGTAGCCAAAAATAAGAAAAGTTCCTGTTTGCGCAGGTTATCATTTGAGTTAAAAAAAAGACTGGAGTCTGCCGGTATCATATTAGGATAATAAAAATGCAAGATAATGGATAAACAACAACTTGAACAACAAATAGACCAATTCATCAATAATGAAATGTCTCCTGCCGAACGACGGGATTTTAGTCAGAAACTTGAAACTGATAAAAATCTGAAGCAGCAAGTCAAACTCCGTATGTTACTAATTGAAGGAGAACTAATTCGTGCGGAAAAAGAGGCTAGGACAGCAATGGAAGCATCTAAAGGAGGGTATATTCGTCCATGGATAACAACTGTAGCTTGTGTTGTATTTGTACTTGTGGGCATCGGTTTATATGTGGGAAATTCATATCGTTATACCCCACAAGAAATCTATGCTGCATATTATGAAGTACCTATTATTGAACGAGCACGTGGTGAAGGATTGGCTGATGAAATAGCTTTATATAACCAGCAAATTATAAATGCCTATGAAAAACAACAATATAAAGTTATTGCTGAATTATATCAGAAGAAAAATCTTTTTGATATGCTTGATACTTTTCCTGTATCTACACAACTCTATATAAGTATAGCCTTCATGGAGCAAAAAAAAGAGCAGGAAGCTATTCCATTATTACTATCCTTGATTGATACTCAATATAAGGAAGAAGCTGAATGGCTGTTGCTTTGTTGCTATATGAAAACAAACGACAGGAATAAAGCATTGCAAATGGTTGAAAGAATAAAGGATAACAATGGAATATATATGCAAAAAACAACTTTTATAGAGCAGCTTTTAAAAGAAAAGAAATGGTTCTAAAAAAAGAAATACTGTTATTATTCGGCTGTATTCTACTTTTATGTATCACTGATAATGTGTATGCTCAAATAAACGAGCATTCATTTAATAAAGGAGTGGAACATTTTCAGAGGCTGGAACAAGCACATGACAGTGCCCAATATGCAAATGAGCTATATTCTATAGCCCGATATTGCCGTGAATTAGGCATGTATGAAGAAAGCAGAATCGCGGGTACTAAAGCCAGTAAAATACTGTCACAAGTGTTGAATAATAAGACTCCCGAAAGTAAAGATGACTTTATATTGTATGAACAAAATTTGGATATTAACATATTCCTTTTAGACCTATTGACAAGTAGAGGAGACCAGTATCTGGATCTGTCCCTGCTTCATATAATTTCAGAGGCATCTACTTTGGCAATAGCCGGATATACGATATGTGACTGGTTACGTGAAGGAAATTCCCAAGATAAGCTTCATTCCATTCATGAGCAGTTGGAGTTTCCACGATTGGAACATTTGAATACCATTACCAGATATTATTGGGAGACAGGCAATACAGAACGAATTATAAAAGAAATCAATAAGGCGCAAAAAAAAACGTCATGGGAAACTCTTGCCGATTATGAACGGAGAATTTTACATAGACGGTTGGAAAATGCCTGTCTATTGCCTTCTTTATCTCTTGCCACTTTAGGTGAATGCTTGAGAATCGCTAAAAGCATGTATTATCCAGTTTCGGTCAAGGATATCTTATATGAACAAAAAATGCCCGAATATTTTTCTATGTATCGGGAAGCTGCACGAACTTGTGTGAGTAGCCAAGAACCTCTATATGCATTAAAAATATATAGATTGATTGAGCGGTTAATAAAAAAGACAATAGATGATGATTGTTCTTTCCTGTTACCATCTGAACAGCACGAACTTTGCGAAATAATGAAGCCTTATTTTGAGGAAATGCAAATTTTTGCCTATGAAAACCACAATCTTGAAGGAATGATACCTTTTCTATATGAAAACATTCTACTAATGAAAGAGCTATTTGCTAAACCATCTTTTCAATATCACCGTTATTTAACCGACACTGACAGTAAATCCATTTTAAAGATGCAATCGCTTATAGATTCAATTGCTTTAGATAGAAACTCATTTAAGGCTCAATCTCCCGAAAGTAGGACTAAATGGCTACAAAATCAGGTCATACGCAGGGAACAGGAAAGAGCATTAATCAACTATGTAAAAAAAAGTGTACCATCTCATTTTTTGGAAATAAAACCTTGGAATGAGATTGCCGCTTCACTAAATTCCAATGAGGCTGTAATAGAGATTTTCAGTTTACCTTACGATGTGGTAAATAATGGCTATGCAGCCATTGTCTTTACCAAAAACAAATCTCCTCATCTGATAACGTTACCTCCTGAAACTGTGTTAATGACTAAAAAAAACGAAACACTATATGACAAGATTTGGATTCCGATCAAAGAAGTGATAGGAGAGTGTACTCATCTTTATATCTCTTCAGAAGAGACGTTGAAATATCTTTCATTTGCATCTATTCATAATGAAGATGAATATATTATTGATAATTATAACTTTCATTATTTATTCTCCAGCAATGATATTCCTCGTATAAAATCAGAACGGACACATATCACTTCTGTTTCGCAAAAGGACATATTCTTTTTTGGAGGGGCTAGGTTTAACTATACTCCATCTTCCCAAACTGCGATACAAGGATTTCAATATTTGCAAGGAACAGTTGACGAGATTGAAAGCATAGAAAAACTTCTTTCAAGTCAGTGGAATATTCACAAATATATGGGTAAAGACGCAACAGAAACTGCATTCAGAAATTTATCCGGCCAATCACTAAATTCTGCAGTCATACATATCTCTACTCATGGTTTCCATATTTTATATAATCCTAAAATTCAAAGTGATGTCCTTCAACTGGATGGATTTAGCGGACATAAGAATCATTTATTGCATACGGGACTTGCATTTTCCGGCGCCAACTCTGTCTGGAATGGTTTGCAGCCTTTGGGAACAAATGACGGAATTCTTACTGCATATGAGATTGCATCAATGAACTTATCCGGTACAGAGTTGGTTGTGTTATCAGGTTGTGGCACAGGAAAAGGAGATGTGCGTTATGGAGAAGGTTGTTTCAGCCTACAACGTGCTTTTCGTCAAGCCGGGGTAAAATCGTTGATTATTTCTTTTCAGAATATACCAGATAAAGAAACTAAAGAATTGATGGTAGATTTTTATCACTATTGGCAGGAGGGGATAAATAAACAAAATGCATTCATTATGGCTCAACGCAATATGAAAAACAAATATCCAAATGAGCCTAATAAGTGGGCATCATTTATATTTATCGAATAGATTCCTATGTAACTGTTTTTTTAATAGGAATCTATTCAAGCTGCAGAACTGCTTTATCTTGGACTTATTGAGCCGCCACGAGCAAGCTTCATATCATCGTAACTTACTCCTGATGAATTAATGGCATAAGCTCGTACATTATAATTTTTATACAACTCGACCAGTAATTTTGCACTATAGCTTCCTATAAAGTTATCGGTTCCTACTACGATTTTCTCTCCATTTTCTAAGGAAGGCGTGTCTGTCGTATTCTTTACCCAACAAAAGCCGTATTCAATAATAGGAGATCCACCGTTATCTAATATAATAGCAGAACATACCACTTCACTATGCCATACACCATCTACATATTCTCCATTGCCACTTATCGGACTAAATGTTCCTTGAAATGATTTAAAAGTCGGGAGTTGGCTTTCTTGTTGTTCATCTTCATCCGATGAGCATCCATAGAAAGAAAACAATAAAGCAAAAACGATTAAAAAATTGTAGATGTTTCGATTACTTGTTTTCATAAAAAATCTTTTTTAATAATTTATTATGAAGCAAATATAAATCAAAAAAGAATTTGCGACTGTTTGCTACAAGGTTGTTCTCCGAAAAGTTTTATCTTGTTTTCCCCTTCACCTTTTCAGCTTCTTCCTGTTTCCGTTTATTGCGTAGCTTCCATTTATTCCAAAAGAACAAATCGCTCCATTTATTGAAATCTTTCTTATACATAATACCTACACCTTGTGTAGTCAAGTTCGTTTTCGTATAGTAACGATCATTCGTTTCATTATACGCTTTTAAACGAATGTCTCCCGAGCGGTTAATCAGCCATTCCGCTTCAAAGTCCCCAACAAAATTCGTATTCGCCATAGGATTGTCCCGATAGCCGAAGTTTCCATTAATCAACAATCTGTTATTCAATAGTTGACCGGACAAAATACCTTCCACTTCCATATCCGTCCAACCTTTATCCCCTGTACTCAAGTTTGTTCCAATATTCCAATTATTTGTTTCAAAAATCTGTGATAAGGCGTTGTTTAGCTGACCGGAAAGGGTAGAAGAGAGTACCGATGACATCACATTGGAATTTTGATTATTATTCCGGGCATCTTCTGTGTAGAACTTACCGATACCTAACAAATAAAGAATCTGCATGTTCATCTGTTCTTCCGTACTGATATAATTGCGTACCAATGTCTGCACCTCATCTCTTTCATTCGGAAGTTCGATACCCAGTTTGATAGTCGGGCGTACCAATATTCCACTTAGATTCATAATACAATTTACCCGTACATTAGGTTGTTGTATAATAACCGAAGCATCGGGCATCAAATCATTCAAAGAAGCGGAGTTTACAGTGTATGAGGCTTGGATATCCATATTAGCATCCAAAGGAGCGCCATTGAAAGTTATCGTACTTCCATCTTTGATCACAAAATCCTTGCGAATGACTTCTTGCAAACTAAACTTATATACTCCTTGAGTAATTCTATAATTACCGAACATCTTCACATCGCCTTTATTATAGAATTCAGTCCGGATATTTCCTGTACCCTTTCCACTGATATAATCTCCGGCAACCGGGTCCATGATAATTCGCATAGTAGCATCGGGTGTTGCATCCACCAGGATATTCAAACGAATATCCGTCTTTTGTTCCTCTGTCTCCGCCTGGCGTTTCTGCTGTATCTGATCATAGTAAGAGATGATTTGAACAGAATCTTGAATTGTGCGACGGGGAGTTTTATCCACAAACTTAATAAACTGGTTGCTGGTAGCCGACGCTACACTACCATTTATATAGGTGAAGACTGTATTCCGGTTGGTAGTCATGGCAGCATTTACTTCCAATCCTTGAACAGCATTTCCGGAAAGCAATACATTGCCCGTACCATATACCGTACCATAGAAAGGCATATCGGGAGATTCCTTCGTATTCATCACAAGCATATTATTAGCTTGTATCTCAAAACGATAATTCAAGTTCTTAAAATGCTGAAAATGCAAATATCCATTTATTCTTCCGGTATGCCCTTCCATATCAGAGATATACATATTATTAAATGTCAATCCGGTAGGAGCTAGGTGAATCGTATCCTTAACAGCAAAATGGGTATTCAATATATCAAATTTCATGGAAGCGTCCGTCATGACTGCGCCATCCAAATTCAATCCCTTGAATTTTCCATAGAAATGTACCTTTCCAGTTCCCCGACCTTTTATATCGGTAGCAATAGACTTCATATAATATTCAAGAAACTTCAAGTTCAATCCATTTGCTTCAATATTCAAGTCAAGTCCACTCTCAGGTTTTAACGGATAAATAATACCGGTGACACGTGATGGGGCAGGAGTTATGTCTTGAATAGATGCATCCAGGCGAATACCTCTATTTTCATTATCCCATTCACCATATATATCCAGGTCGCCCAAACGTCCTTCGTTAAGAGAGAAATTCTTCACGAATAAGCGAGTATTCATTACGGGCTTTTTTAGCACACCGCTTGCGTAAGCTGTTCCCGTAGCGTCACCTTCAAAGTTTACATCATCAGAGATACTCGCAATATCAAAAACATATCCCATGTTAATGTCCTTCAAATTGACTTTAACCGTGTCTTGGGGATTATCGGAGAGACGCCCGTTGATACGCACATAACGATCTTGGTGACTAAAATAGAAATTATTCACATCAACCTTTCCTGAGTCTACTACCACTTGCGAGGGATGAACCTTCCAAAGGGTATCATTTAAAATAATATCTGTTGGCTTCACATCCACCATTGCTTTCAACAGCGGCTTTTCTCCTTCGGTACGCAAGAATTTGGCTACGGTGGCCAATTGTCCGCTATATGTTACTGCCGCACTGTTTCCCCAATTCAAAGTCGTACTGACATTATCGTCTTTCGCTTGCGCATCCAGTGAAAAATTCACTGCTCCCTTCTTTTTCAAACTGGTTAAACGAACCTGCGCACGAATATGATCTGCCGGATTTTCACATAGAATCATACCAGACTCTATATAGTTATTCTTATATTGCAAACGCGGGAAATATCCTTCCACGCGCAAACGCTGCATAGGATCATTAAAATACCCCTTCAAAGTAGAATGAGTATATACTGTCAGTGGAATATCAAAAATAGTAGATAAGATATCTGTATTATATATATGTATATCAAACAGGAAATTATTGTGTGTTTCAATCGGCTTTTTTGGGGGCAATATCAGAGAAGGAACATACTTCCTCATGATATTCAGAATACTGGCAGGCAGCGTGTGGTATTGGAATTTTCCTTCTACGCTTGCTGTCAGAAACTCGGAAGTCAGCCGTAGTTGATTCTCGTTATTTTGCCTTTTTGCCCGGATATTCATATTTTTCATGAAATACTCTTTATCCGGAGCTGTAAACCTCAAACTGTCTACATTAATTTCTCCGATCATCTCACCCACAGACCCACCCGTAAAATTGGTTTTCAATTTCAGGGAAAATTCCGAATCCGGATATTTGGTAGTAAGATTAAGGTCATTTGGCCGCACCTTGTCAATTACCGCAAGAAAATTAAAGGTCGGAACTTTGGAAGCGACATTAACGTCTCCATTCAAATAAATGGAGCCATTCGGGTCATCCAATGCAATCTTACCATTAAATCCGCCTCGTTTATATTCGCCATCCAGCGTTATATTCTCATATCTATATCTACTATAATCTATAGAGGCAATCAATCCTTTTAATTCAACAACCGGAAGCTGGTCTGTAATGTGCCGGCCATGCACATCGAGATTGAATGTGATTTCTCCCAACTGCTCATTAGCCAATAGCTCCCCAAGTTTAAAATCTTCTGTTTTCACTGCACCGGAGTAAGCAAATAGTCCTTTGCTCTTATCCGTACTTAACTTCAAGTCAGTCTTTACATTTCCCAAGCTAGTACGCAATTGTCCATATGTGACCAGATCTGTGAAATACCCGGAGATTTCCCCCCGGAAGCTAACATCACCCAAACGTTCAAGGATAGGAGGAACTCCATTATAATTTTGGTTCAAATTACGTACCAAAAAGCCGACGCCACGAGTATTGGCTGAAAGTTCGGAAAGAGTGCCATATACATATGCATCCTGTGGGTGCGACAAATCTTGAAGCGACACATCTCCCCTAAGGCGAAACTGGCGGTCGTCTGCTGTAATTTCCAAATGCGAGCAAGTCAACTGGTCAACCGTACCTTTCACTTCCATATCCAAAGTTACCGATTCCTTAAAATGCGACAAAACGGGTACAAATGCCGAAATATCTTTTAACGTAACTTGCGACGGTAGTGTGCGGAAAGAAAAACGAACCTGCTCCGCAAAGTGATTAAAAGCTTGCAGGCTATCATATACCAAATGTATGGTATCCATCTTTAAGGAAGTCTCAGGCAGTTCGATAACAAAATTGTCAATATTGGTATGTTTACTGTTGGCAACCAATTTCAGGCTCAATTTCTTTAAAGAGAATCCCGATCCCTTCTCGTCAAGGCTCAATCGTTTGATTCCTAAATTCATGGAGTCCTTGCTCAATGCTTTCAAAGAAATATTAGCAATGATATTTTGAAGCTGGACATGTTTAGCATTAAACTTTCCCGGTGTTTCCTCTTCTGAAAGCACATGATAGGTCATCCGTCCACGACGAATTAAAATCGAATTGATACGCAAATCAAGTGAGCTCTCTTTCTTCACAGTATCCTTAGACGCAAAAGCATCCAGGACAAACTTAAAATTAGGCGGAGAATCCGGCATATCTTTTTGAAGACTGATATTGAATCCGAAAAGCTGGACACTGCTGATGGAAATCTTTCCTTTAAAGAAAGGCATTATATCAAATTTGGCAGACAGACGGGTGACTTTGAGCATTTCCTGTCCGCTTTGATCGTCAAGCAACACATCGTCAATGATAATACGGTTCAGCAATCCGATATTAATTCTGCCGATCATGACTTTTGTTCCCAAAACTTCAGAAAGTTCTTTTGCTACAAATGAACTCATTGCTTGCTGAATATTTGGTATATTCAGCAAGATAATAGCCCCTATATATACTCCCAGTACAATACCGACTACCCAGCGTACAGTCTTTTTCAGCGTTCTGATAAGCGATTACTTTTATTTTGCGAACAAAAATATAAAATAGTTCGTTATGAATCGTAGTTTTATGATTACTTTTGCACCGTTTAATAGTTTAAATACTTATGAGTGCAATAATATTAGGAATTGAATCCTCTTGTGATGATACGTCGGCAGCCGTTATCAAGGATGGTTATCTGCTGTCAAATGTGGTATCAAGTCAAGCCGTACACGAAGCATACGGTGGAGTAGTACCCGAACTGGCTTCACGGGCACATCAACAAAACATTGTACCGGTAGTACACGAAGCATTAAAACGTGCCGGCATTACCAAAGAAGAATTGAGCGCTGTAGCTTTCACCCGCGGACCGGGTTTAATGGGCTCTTTGCTTGTCGGTGTCTCTTTTGCTAAAGGATTCGCACGTTCCTTAAACATTCCTTTGATTGATGTTAATCATCTGACAGGTCATGTTTTAGCGCATTTTATTAAAGCGGAAGGAGAGGAGAATAAGCAACCCCAATTCCCGTTCCTTTGCCTGTTGGTATCCGGTGGAAATTCACAAATTATATTGGTAAAAGCATATAATGACATGGAAATTCTTGGTCAGACGATTGATGATGCTGCAGGTGAGGCGATTGATAAATGTTCGAAAGTTATGGGACTAGGCTATCCGGGCGGTCCAATTATTGATAAGTTGGCACGTCAAGGAAATCCGAAAGCTTTCACATTCAGCAAACCACATATTCCAGGCTTGGATTATAGTTTTAGCGGGTTGAAAACTTCATTTCTGTATTCATTGCGCGATTGGATGAAAGAGGATCCTGATTTCATCGAACACCATAAAGTAGATTTGGCGGCATCGCTGGAAGCAACGGTTGTGGACATTCTGATGGATAAGTTGAGGAAAGCAGCTAAAGAATATAAAATTAAAGAAGTGGCAGTAGCAGGAGGAGTTTCTGCAAACAATGGATTGCGTAATTCGTTCCGGGAACATGCTGATAAATATGGTTGGAACATATTTATCCCCAAATTCAGCTACACGACTGACAATGCAGCTATGATTGCCATTACTGGATATTTCAAATATTTGGATAAGGATTTCTGCTCCATTGATCTTCCGGCTTATTCTCGCGTTACATTATAAGTTGTTTTCGCATACCTATTATAATATATTATTAAAATAGAGCAGGAAAATATGTTTGCTGAGATTATAACCATTGGTGATGAACTGTTGATTGGGCAGGTCGTCGATACTAATTCCGCCTGGATGGGGCAGGAATTGAACAAAATAGGTATTGAAGTTCTTCGTGTCGTTTCAGTCCGCGACCGGGAGGAAGAGATTCTGGAAGCGATTGATAATGCGATGAAAAGGGTAAATATCGTTTTAGTGACCGGAGGACTTGGCCCTACTAAGGATGATATAACCAAACAAACTCTTTGCAAGTTCTTTCATACGGAACTGATATTCAGTAAAGAAGTATTCGAAAATGTAAAACGAGTATTGGCGGGAAAAATTCCAATGAACGCACTCAATAAAAGCCAAGCGATGGTTCCTAAAGACTGCACGGTAATCAACAATCCTGTAGGAAGTGCCTCTGTCAGTTGGTTTGAAAGGGATGGAAAGGTACTTGTTTCCATGCCGGGAGTCCCGCAGGAAATGACTGTCGTTATGACTGAAAGCGTATTGCCTAAGTTGCACGAAAGATTTCACACAGACGTAATCATCCACCAAACTGTCCTTGTGCAGAATTATCCGGAATCAGTGCTGGCGGAAAAATTAGAGCCTTGGGAAAATGCTTTGCCGGAATGTATTAAGTTGGCATATCTGCCCAAACTTGGGATCATTCGCTTGAGACTGACCGGACGCGGACAAAAAAGAGAAGAAATAAAAACTCTTCTTGACCGTGAAAAAGTAAAACTAGAGGAAATATTGGGTGAAGACATTTTTTGCGAGGAAGATACACCGTTGGAGATTATCGTAGGCGAACTTTTGAAAAAGAAGAAATTGACCGTTTCCACCGCAGAAAGTTGTACCGGTGGAAGCATTGCCGCACGATTAACGTCCATCGCCGGAAGCTCGGAATATTTTAATGGCAGTGTGGTAGCTTACTCTAATGATGTAAAAACGAGACTTCTACACGTGGCTCCCGAAACATTAGAACGTTATGGTGCTGTAAGTGAAAAGACTGTGATTGAAATGGTAAAAGGCGCGATGAAAGCATTAAAAACTGACTGTGCTGTCGCGACATCGGGAATAGCCGGTCCGGGTGGCGGCACTCCGGAGAAACCTGTGGGGACTGTTTGGATAGCTGCTGGTTATAAAAACGAAATTCGTACTTACAAGCAAGAAACGAATCGCGGAAGAGCCATGAATATTGAAAGAGCGTGCAATAATGCACTACTAATGCTTCGGGATTTACTCAAATAAAGAAAAATAGCTGCTTATAAGTGAATTATTTTAAGAAATCCTTGTTTTATACGGATAAAAGTGCTTACTTTGCGTCCTGTTTGAAATAAGTATAGATATAAAACTATAAAAATAAGATAGAAATGTCGAAGATTTGTCAAATTACCGGAAAGAAAGCCATGATTGGCAACAATGTTTCACACTCAAAGAGAAGAACTAAAAGAACCTTTGATTTGAACTTGTTTAACAAAAAGTTCTATTATGTAGAACAGGATTGTTGGATCAGCCTTAGTATTTGCGCTAATGGGCTGCGTATTATCAACAAAAAGGGACTGGATGCTGCGCTGACCGAAGCTGTGGCTAAAGGTTATTGTGATTGGAAAAGCATTAAAGTAATCGGCTAAACGTAGAGGAGAAAACTTACAATGGCAAAGAAAGCAAAAGGTAACAGAGTACAGGTGATTCTGGAATGTACAGAACACAAAGACAGTGGAATGCCGGGAACATCTCGTTATATCACAACTAAGAACAGAAAGAATACTACAGAAAGACTTGAGTTGAAGAAATACAACCCGATTCTGAAGAGAGTTACAGTACACAAGGAAATTAAATAATAAAGAAGTATAACCCATGGCAAAGAAAACAGTAGCAAGTTTGCACGATGGTTCTAAAGAAGGTCGTGCTTATACCAAGGTTATCAAAATGGTAAAATCTCCGAAAACTGGAGCATACGTTTTTGATGAGCAAATGGTTCCGAACGAAAAAGTACAAGACTTTTTCAAAAAATAATCGAAATAGCATACACGCTATAAATCCAAAATCCTCTCATTGTTATCAGTGGGAGGATTTTTTATTGCTTCTTTTTTTTACTTTTTCAATCCTTTGTTATATCTTTGTAGCATAATGTATTATACAAACAACCGTAAATATGGGATTTTTTAGTTTTTTTTCAAAGGAAAAGAAGGAAACTTTAGATAAAGGATTATCTAAAACCAAAGAGAGCGTATTTAGTAAAATAGCTCGTGCCGTGGCTGGTAAGTCAAAGGTAGATGACGAAGTATTGGATAATCTCGAAGAAGTGCTGATCACATCTGACGTAGGTGTAGAAACCACTCTGAACATAATCAAGCGCATAGAGAAACGTGCTGCTAATGACAAATATGTGAATACCCAAGAACTGAATCATATATTGCGTGACGAAATAGCAGCCCTATTGACCGAAAATAATTCAGATGATGTAGCCGACTTCGACGTACCCATCCAAAGAAAGCCTTATGTGATTATGGTAGTGGGAGTGAATGGAGTAGGTAAGACTACGACAATCGGCAAATTGGCTTATCAGTTTAAAAAGGCAGGTAAATCCGTTTATTTGGGGGCTGCCGATACTTTCCGTGCAGCTGCAGTAGAGCAGCTTATGATTTGGGGAGAACGGGTAGGAGTGCCAGTTATCAAACAGAAAATGGGGGCTGATCCTGCATCCGTAGCATATGACACACTCAGTTCCGCTGTTGCCAACAATGCTGATATTGTTATCATTGATACAGCCGGACGACTTCATAATAAAGTTGGATTAATGAACGAGTTGACAAAGATAAAGAATGTAATGAAAAAAGTAGTCCCCGATGCACCGGATGAAGTTCTGCTGGTATTGGATGGATCTACCGGCCAGAATGCTTTCGAACAGGCAAAGCAATTTACTTTGGCAACAGAAGTGACCGCAATGGCTATCACAAAGCTAGACGGCACAGCAAAAGGCGGTGTTGTGATTGGTATTTCCGATCAGTTCAAAATCCCCGTCAAATACATTGGACTAGGCGAAGGTATGGAGGACTTGCAGGTATTCCGTAAAAACGAATTTGTAGATTCCTTGTTTGGAGAGAATGCATGAAAAGAAAAAAAATTGATATAATCACTTTAGGATGTTCCAAAAATCTGGTAGATTCAGAACAATTGATGCGCCAGTTGGAGGAAGTGGGATACAGCGTAACCCATGACACAGAAAATCCCCAAGGAGAAATAGCCGTTATCAATACATGTGGCTTTATAGGTGATGCCAAAGAGGAGTCTATCAATATGATTTTGGAATTTGCCGAAAGGAAAGAGGAAGGTGAATTGAAGAAGCTGTTTGTCATGGGATGCCTTTCCGAACGTTATCTTAAAGAATTGGCGATTGAAATACCTCAGGTGGATAAATTCTATGGCAAATTCAACTGGAAAGAGTTATTGCTGGATTTAGGAAAAACATACCATGATGAATTGTATATTGAGAGGACGCTGACTACGCCCAAGCATTATGCTTATCTGAAAATCTCAGAAGGGTGCGACCGCAAATGCTCTTATTGTGCTATTCCGATTATTACGGGACGTCATATTTCCAAACCTATGGAAGAAATTCTGGAAGAGGTTCGATATTTGGTATCACAAGGCGTGAAAGAGTTTCAAGTGATTGCCCAAGAATTGACTTATTATGGCATTGACCGCTATAAGAAACAAATGCTTCCCGAACTGATAGAACGCATTTCGGATATACCGGGAGTGGAGTGGATTCGCCTGCATTATGCATATCCGGCACACTTCCCCACGGATTTGTTCCGAGTAATGCGCGAGCGCAATAATGTATGTAAATATATGGACATCGCTCTTCAGCATATCAGCGATAATATGTTGAAATTGATGCGTCGGCAAGTTACTAAAGAAGATACTTACAAGCTGATTGAGCAATTTCGCAAAGAAGTACCGGGTATCCACCTGCGAACGACTTTAATGGTAGGACACCCTGGGGAAACAGAGGAAGATTTTGAGGAATTGAAGGAATTTGTGCGTAAAGTGCATTTCGACAGAATGGGAGCTTTTGCTTATTCCGAGGAAGAAGGTACTTACGCCGCAGAAGCCTACAAGGATACTATTCCACAAGAAGTGAAACAAGCCCGACTTGATGAATTAATGGATATCCAGCAGGGGATTTCAGCAGAGTTGAGTGCAAAAAAAATCGGCAAACAGATGAAAATCATCATCGACCGTCTGGAAGGGGATTATTATATCGGAAGAACTGAATTCGATTCTCCGGAAGTAGACCCGGAAGTTTTGATTAATCGGTCTGGGAAAGAGCTTGAAATCGGAAAGTTTTATCAAGTAGAAGTGACAGACGCAGACGATTTCGATTTGTACGCAAAGATAATAAATGACTATGAATAATAAGGAATTTACATCTGAACTAGCAGAGAGATTGGGGTACACCATTAAAGATACTACCGAATTAATAGGTTCTTTGTTGTCAGACATGACACAAGAACTGGAAGAAGGTAATATGATTGCCATACAGGGATTCGGCTCTTTTGAAGTAAAAAAGAAAGCGGAACGTATTTCAATCAATCCGGCAAGTAAGCAACGCATGTTGGTGCCGCCCAAGTTGGTGTTGTCTTACAAACCTAGCAATACACTGAAAGATAAGTTTAAATAAATATCTCCCGTTATGAATGAAAGACTAACAATTCAAGACCTTACCGACTTATTGGCTGCCAAACATAGCATGACCAAGAAGGATGCCGAGGCGTTCGTAAAAGAGTTCTTTCTCCTGATAGAACAAGCCTTGGAGAGCGAGAAGAGTGTCAAAATCAAAGGATTGGGAACTTTCAAACTTATTGATGTAGATAGTCGGGAAAGTGTCAATGTCAACACCGGTGAACGTTTTCAGATAAAAGGACATACAAAGGTGTCGTTTTCTCCGGACGCGAATCTGAGGGATACAATAAACAAACCTTTTGCGCATTTTGAGACTGTTGTATTGAATGAAAATACAATACTAGAGGATACCCCGATAGAAGAAACGGAAGAGGAAGAAGCAAGCGAGGAAATCCTGATCCCAGTAGTGGAAGATAACAATAAAGAGGAGATTCAAAAAAATACTCCTAATCTTATTATAGAAGAAACTCCGGGTGCCAACGAAGGAGATTCTTCCAAAGAAGCAAATATAGTCCAGGAAAAGCAAACAACAGAACAGTTTGTTGAAGCAGAAGTTGTGGTTAAAGAACCGATTGTTGCTGAAACTACAACCACAGAAGAAACGGTTGAACAGCAATTGGAAGAACAGCTGTTGCCTGAAACGAACAATGAAGAAAAAGTGGAGCAAGAGGAATTTGATAATGAAGAGACTCCTATTGTTAAGCAATATCAACAGCCGGAACAACCGGTAAAAGAGAAAGAAACAATTACGGCTGAACAGATAATTGAACAGGAACTTCTGAAAGCAAATCTGAAACCTGAAATACCTATAGTACTGCCTAAAGAGGAGAATACAATTCCTGTTAAGCCGGCACAAGCTGTTGCCCCAAACTCTAAGAAGAAGACTCCTGCAAAGGAAACGAAGGAAAAATCACCTGTACCCTACTTGATTACTGTTATCATCCTTGTTTTGTTGCTATGTGGTGGCGTTATCCTATTCATTTATTATCCGGATTTATTCTCTTCTTCATCCGATAAGAATGCTTTTGACATGCCACCTGTAACAACTCAACCGGTCCAACCGGAAGCACAACTTTCTGATACAATCGAGCATAAAGATACAATTAAAGAAGTAACGCCCGATATATCTAAAACTGTTGTAACTCCACAACCTGTTGCAAAAAAAGAAGAGGTGACTACCCCAGTTAAAACAGAAAATAAAGTTGTGCAACAACCTTCAGTTTCTGTTTATTCGGATTCGGCATCCTATAAGATAACAGGAACCAAAACCAAATACACAATCAAAGAGGGTGAAACTTTAACAAGAGTCTCTTTGCGCTTTTATGGTACAAAAGCGATGTGGCCGTACATCGTGAAACATAACCCGAGCGTTATCAAGAATCCTAATAATGTACCATACGGTACAACAATTCAGATACCAGAACTTACTAAAGAATAAGTATAAAAATTCATTCACCCGGTCATGCAAATCCAGTATTGGCCGGGTGAAATGTTATGGATGTGCAAAAGCATATGAAAGTACCTTAATCTAAAGATTTCGCATTGTTTTTTAATAAAAATTAGTTGCAATCGTTAATTATATGGCGTACTTTTGGGAGCAAAATAAAAAGCCTTATAATACAGGTGAGGCTTACATTAAATAATGGGAATTAAATATTAAAATATTAAGTATTTATGGCTGAATCAATTGATATCCGCGAGCTAAATGAGCGGATTGAAAGACAAAGTGCTTTCGTTACCAATCTTACGACAGGTATGGACCAAATCATTGTTGGTCAGAAACATTTGGTTGAATCACTACTTATCGGATTACTTTCCGATGGTCACGTTCTTTTGGAAGGTGTACCAGGTTTGGCAAAAACTTTGGCAATCAAAACACTCGCTTCTCTGATTGATGCGAAATATAGCCGTATCCAGTTCACACCAGACTTATTGCCTGCCGATGTTATCGGTACAATGGTTTACAGTCAGAAAGATGAATCTTTCAAAGTACAAAGAGGACCTATTTTCGCTAACTTTGTATTAGCTGATGAAATAAACCGTGCTCCGGCTAAGGTACAGAGTGCTTTGCTGGAAGCTATGCAAGAGCGTCAGGTTACTATTGGTAAGGAAACATTTGTGTTACCAGAACCTTTCCTTGTATTAGCAACCCAAAACCCTATTGAACAAGAAGGTACTTATCCGCTTCCAGAAGCACAGGTCGACCGTTTCATGCTGAAAGTTGTTATCGACTATCCGAAGTTGGAAGAGGAAAAATTGATTATTCGCCAGAATATCAATGGAGAAAAATTCAATGTGAAACCTATTCTGAAAGCTGATGAAATTATTGAAGCACGCAAGGTGGTTCGTCAGGTATATTTGGATGAGAAAATTGAGCGCTATATAGTAGATATTGTATTTGCGACTCGTTTCCCGGAAAAATATGACCTCAAAGAATTAAAAAATATGATCGGATTTGGTGGTTCGCCTCGTGCTTCTATCAATTTGGCTCTAGCTGCCCGTACATATGCTTTTATCAAACGTCGCGGTTATGTAATCCCAGAAGATGTACGTGCCGTTGCGCATGATGTTCTTCGTCATCGCATCGGATTGACATACGAAGCGGAAGCTAACAATATGACTTCGGACGAAATTATCAGCAAAATTTTGAATAAGGTTGAAGTACCCTAATTTGTAGTTATAATACAGTCAATAAGTAATCATGGTATTATAATATACTTGACTACTTAGCTACTTACTACTTAACTACTGTATAAATGGAAACAAGTGAAATACTAAAAAAAGTTCGTCAGATTGAAATCAAGACACGAGGATTGTCTAATAATATCTTTGCAGGCCAGTATCACTCGGCTTTTAAGGGTAGGGGTATGTCATTCTCGGAAGTCCGGGAATATCAGTTTGGCGATGATATACGTGACATAGACTGGAATGTGACTGCGCGTTTTAACAAACCCTATGTAAAAGTGTTTGAAGAGGAACGGGAGTTGACAGTTATGTTGATGGTTGATGTTTCCGGAAGTTTGGAATTTGGTACTGTCAAACAGCTAAAGAAGGATATGGTAACGGAAATTGCTGCTACACTCGCTTTTTCTGCCATACAGAATAATGACAAGATCGGTGTGATTTTCTTTTCAGACCGGATAGAGAAGTTTATTCCTCCCAAAAAGGGACGTAAACATATTTTATATATCATCCGTGAACTGATTGATTTTCAACCGGAAAGTCGTCGTACCAATATACGCCTTGCATTGGAGTACTTGACTAATGTAATGAAAAGGCGTTGTACCGCGTTCATTCTATCAGATTTCATTGACCAGGAAAGTTTTAAAAATGCATTGACTATAGCTAACCGGAAGCATGATGTAGTAGCATTACAAGTTTACGACCGGAGAGTTAGTGATCTTCCGCCTGTGGGATTAATGCGGATAAAAGACGCAGAAACCGGTCATGAACAATGGATCGATACTTCTTCTAAAGCTGTACGCCGTGCGCATCACGACTGGTGGATACAGAAGCAAGCTGAACTGAATGATACATTTACCAAAAGTAATGTAGATTCTGTGTCTGTCAGAACTGACCAGGATTACGTAAAGGCATTGTTGAACTTATTTGCCAAACGAAATTAATGAAATCAAATATGAATAGAAATATTATTCTGATAGCATTATTAGGTTTACTATCTATCGGCAAAGTAACTGCACAATCTGTCACAGTGGAAGCAAAGATAGATTCATTGCAAATACTGATTGGTGAACAAGCGAAAGTACAATTGCAAGTAGCCATGGACGCCAAGCAGCGTGCTATTTTTCCAGCTTATACCGATACTTTAGTAAGGGGGGTGGAAATTATAGAAACAGTCAAACCAGATACTCAATTCTTGAATGATCGTCAACGAATGTTGATTACTCAAGAATATGTTATCACTTCTTTTGACTCGGCTTTATATTATCTGCCACCGATGCCTGTTACTGTAGATGGTAAAGAGTACAGATCTAAAGCTTTGGCACTGAAAGTATATTCCATGCCAGTCGATACATTGCATCCTGACCAATTCTTTGGGCAGAAAACTGTAATGAAAGCACCTTTTGCATGGGAAGATTGGTATGGTTTGATTGCTTGTTCATTTTTAGCGTTACCTCTGCTAGGTTTGCTGATTTATCTTATTGTCCGCATCCGTGATAATAAACCAATTATCCGTAAGATAAAAGTTGAACCTAAGTTGCCGCCACATCAGGCCGCTATGAAAGAGATAGAGCGCATCAAAACCGAAAAGGTATGGCAGAAAGGACAGCCGAAGGAATATTACACAGAGCTAACTGATACTCTTCGTACATATATCAAGGATCGTTTCGGATTTAATGCATTAGAAATGACTTCTTCTGAGATTATTGATAAACTACTGGAAATGAATGATAAAGAGGCTATATCCGATTTGAAGGACCTCTTTCAGACTGCCGATTTAGTGAAATTTGCCAAACATGATCCTCAAATGAATGAAAATGACGCAAATTTAATTAATGCTATTGACTTTATCAACGAGACTAAGCAACCGGAAGAGGAAAATCAGAAACCGCAGCCAACAGAAATTACCATCATTGAAAAACGCTCTTTACGTGTTAAAGTAATGCTGATTTGCGGAATTACGCTTTTAGCAGTAGCATTGATTGGTACTTTTATATATATAGGTATGCAGATATACAATCTTTTTGTATAAAGAATGTGTTACTTGAATACTAAATAGTAAACTGTTAAATCATAAATAAAATGGTTTTTGCCAATATTGAATATCTGTTTTTGCTATTATTACTTATACCTTATATTGTATGGTATATTCTGAAGCAAAGAAAAAGTGAAGCCACTCTTCAAATTTCGGATGCCAGAGTATATGCACATACGCCGAAAAGTTATAAGAACTATTTGTTGCATGCTCCATTTCTACTACGCATCATAGCGTTGGTATTGGTTATTTTGGTTCTTGCACGCCCACAAACGACTAATAAGTGGCAAAACAGCGAGATAGAAGGCATTGATATTATGCTGGCTATCGACGTCTCCACTAGTATGCTGGCCGAAGACTTGAAACCTAACAGGTTGGAAGCTGCCAAAGATGTGGCAGCAGAGTTTATTAATGGACGTCCAAATGATAATATCGGTATTACATTATTTGCCGGTGAAACTTTCACTCAATGCCCATTGACTGTAGATCATGCTGTATTATTGGATATGATTCATAATATCAAATGTGGTCTTATCGAAGATGGTACTGCAGTGGGGATGGGAATAGCGAATGCTGTAACCCGTTTGAAAGATAGCAAAGCGAAATCAAAAGTTATCATTTTACTAACGGATGGTACCAACAATAAAGGGGATATTTCTCCAATGACAGCAGCAGAAATTGCTAAAAGCTTCGGTATTCGTGTATATACCATCGGAGTAGGAACTAATGGAATGGCACCTTATCCTTATCCGGTCGGAAATACTATACAATATGTCAGTATGCCGGTAGAAATCGATGAAAAAACATTGACGCAAATCGCTGGTACTACAGATGGTAACTACTTCCGAGCTACGAGTAATTCGAAACTGAAAGAAGTGTATGAGGAAATTGATAAACTGGAGAAAACCAAACTGAATGTAAAAGAGTATAGTAAGCGAGATGAAGAGTACCATTGGTTTGCATTGGCTGCTTTCCTCTGCGTTTTGCTGGAAGTATTGCTACGTAATTCGATACTCAAGAAAATTCCATAAGGTGGTTTGTCAATTGTAATTTGTCAATCGTAAAATAGTAAAGAAGATGTTTCGATTTGGAGAACCTACATATTTATATTTATTGCTGCTATTACCATTTTTAGCAGCTTTCTACCTGTATTCTAATTACAAAAGAAGGAAGAATATTCGCCGTTTTGGAGACCCGGCTTTGTTGGCTCAGTTAATGCCTGACGTTTCCAAATATCGTCCGGATATTAAATTCTGGATACTTTTCGCTGCCATCGGCTTATTCTCTGTACTATTAGCACGTCCTCAATTTGGTTCTAAACTAGAAACGGTGAAGCGTAAAGGAGTGGAAGTGATCATCGCATTAGACATTTCAAACTCTATGCTTGCCCAAGATGTACAACCAAGTCGCTTGGAAAAAGCAAAAAGACTGATATCCAGATTGGTAGATGAACTTGATAATGATAAAGTCGGCATGATAGTTTTCGCTGGTGATGCCTTTACCCAACTGCCAATTACCAGTGATTATATTTCTGCTAAGATGTTTTTGGAATCTATAAACCCTTCATTAATATCTAAACAAGGAACAGCGATTGGGGAAGCTATTAATTTGGCGACTCGTAGTTTCACTCCCCAAGAAGGAGTAGGGCGTGCCATTATTGTCATTACTGATGGTGAGAATCATGAAGGCGGTGCAGTAGAAGCTGCTAAAGCTGCTGCAGAAAAAGGTATCCAAGTAAATGTATTAGGAGTAGGTATGCCTGAAGGATCCCCCATACCAGCTGAAGGTACAAATGATTATCGACGTGACCGGGAAGGTAATGTTATTGTTACCCGTTTAAATGAAGCGATGTGCCAGGAGATTGCCAAAGAGGGAAAAGGCATATATGTACGAGTTGATAATTCTAATTCGGCACAGAAAGCTATTAATCAGGAAGTAAACAAAATGGCAAAATCTGATGTAGAGTCAAAAGTCTACACAGAGTTTAACGAACAATTCCAAGCAATAGCCTGGATTATTCTGTTATTGCTTTTAGTAGAAATATTAATTTTAGATCGCAAAAATCCTTTATTTAAGAACGTTCATCTGTTTTCTAATAAGAAATAGTTATGCGCATGTTAAAAAGTAAATATATTCTATTCGTTGTGTTTCTGTTGTCAACAGTCGCTGTTTCAGCTCAGAAAGCAGAACGCGATTATATCCGTAAAGGGAATCGGCTGTTTAATGACAGCATATTTGTAGATGCAGAGGTGAACTATCGAAAAGCCTTGGAAATAAATCCCAAATCTACAGTATCCATGTATAATTTAGGAAATACGCTTTCACAACAGCAAAAATTTCAGGATGCTATGGAGCAGTATGTCTCGGCTAGCAATATCGAAAAAGATAAAATGAAACTAGCTCATATTTACCACAATATGGGAGTGCTTCTCCAGGCTGGTAAAGATTATGCCAAAGCTGTAGATGCGTATAAAATGTCGTTACGCAATAACCCTACGGATGATGAAACACGATACAACCTGGCTCTTGCACAAAAAATGCTGAAAGACCAGCAGCAGAACCAACAGAATCAAGACCAAAACCAAGATCAAAATAAAGATCAACAAAAGCAAGAACAAAAACAAGACCAAAATAAAGATAAACAGAACGATCAGAAGCAAGATGAAAAGAAAGATCAGCAACAACCGCCAAAATCTGAAAAACAAAATAACCAGATGTCGAAGGAAAATGCTGAACAATTACTGAATTCTGTGATGCAGGATGAAAAAGACGTGCAGGATAAAGTTAAAAAGCAACAGAAAGTTATGCAAGGTGGTCGTTTAGAAAAAGATTGGTAATATAAAGTTGATGATATAAATTTCATAAGCAATGAGAAAACTGATTATTATATTGATGGCATTGATAGCATATAGCACTCAGGCATTGGCCGACAAGGTGTCTTTTACCGCTTCTGCTCCTGACGCAGTGGTGGTAGGCGATCAATTTAGACTGTCTTATACCGTAACCACACAGAAAGTAAAAGATTTTCAGGCTCCGTCGATTAAGGGATTCGACGTACTAATGGGACCAAGTCGGTCACAGCAAAGTAGTACTCAAATTATAAATGGTAGTGTTACATCTACCAGCAGCATCACATTTACATATATATTGATGGCAAACACTGCCGGTGATTATACAATTGGTGGTGCTTCTATTGTAGCAGATGGCAATCAAATGGTATCAAACTCTGTGAGGATTAAAGTATTACCGCAGGATCAAAGCAACAATAGTGCACAAAATAGTGGTAATAACAATTCTTCTGCGCATTCCTCGTCTAGTACAAGTGTTTCTAATCAGGACTTGTTTATCACAGCAAGTGCCAGCAAGACCAATGTATTTGAGCAGGAAGCATTTGTCCTGACATATAAAATATATACCAGAGAATCTAATTTGCAGCTTAACAATGCCAAACTCCCCGATTTCAAAGGTTTCCATTCACAGGAAATTGAAATGACAACAAATGCCAAATGGACTCCAGAACATTACCAGGGGCGTAACTACTATACAACAGTTTACCGTCAATTTGTTCTTTTTCCACAGCAATCAGGTAAACTTTATATAGACCCAGCTCAATTTCAGATGACAGTAGGAAAACCAGTACAATCGGCCGATCCTTTTGATGCATTTTTTAATGGCGGGAGCAGTGTAATTGAGATAAAGAAATCTATCGCTACCCCTAAAATAGCGATAAACGTCAATCCACTTCCAGCCAGAAAACCAGCAGACTTTTCAGGAGGAGTGGGAGAGTTTACTATTTCATCCTCTATCAATAGCAAAGAGTTGAAAACTAATGATGCTATAACAATTAAACTGGTTATTTCCGGTACGGGAAACTTGAAATTGATTTCCAACCCAGAAATAAAATTCCCGGATGACTTCGAAGTATACGATCCTAAAGTAGATAATCAAGTTAGATTGACCCGGGAAGGACTTACCGGTAATAAAGTTATTGAATACTTGGCAATCCCCAGACATGCCGGAACATATAAGATTCCGGGAGTTTCTTTCAGTTACTTCGACATTCGTTCCAAATCATACAAAACTTTGAAAACGGAAGAGTATGTAGTGAACGTTGAGAAAGGTGCAGGAAATGCTGATCAAGTAATCGCAAACTTTACCAATAAAGAAGATTTGAAGGTATTGGGAGAAGATATACGTTATATCAAGCAGAATGAGGTATCTCTTCAACCTAGAGGAAGCTTTTTCTATGGTTCGACAACCTATTGGTTATTCTACATTATTCCGGCTCTTGCATTTGTTGTCTTCTTTATCATCTATCGCAAGCAAGCTGCGGAAAATGCCAATGTTGCTAAAGTACGGACAAAGAAAGCCAATAAAGTTGCTACCAAGCGAATGAAATTAGCTGGTAAACTACTTTCAGAAAACAAGAAAGATGCTTTCTATGATGAAGTGTTAAAGGCATTATGGGGATATATTAGCGATAAGTTAAATATTCCGGTATCTCGTTTATCAAAGGATAATATTGAAGAAAAACTGAGAAATCATGGAGTGAATGAGGAACTTATCAAAGAATTCCTAAATGCACTGAATGACTGTGAGTTTGCACGTTTTGCTCCTGGTGATGAAAATCAAGCTATGGACAAGGTTTATTCATCTTCAATAGAAGTGATAAGCAAAATGGAGAATTCAATAAAACATTAACCCAGAAGAGATTTTGTTATGAAAAAAATATTATTTCTTATATTAATATCAATGTCAATGACTTGTTTTGGACAGGATTCACAAAACATTGATTCTATACAAGTAAACGATTCTATCCATGCAGGTTCTACCATATTCTCCAATAATGCATCAGGAGATGTTACAAAAGCTGAAGGGGACTCCGCATATATAAAAGAGGATTATGCTGCAGCCATTCAGGTATACGAGGTCCTACTAAAGAATGGAGAAGCTGCTGACGTTTATTATAACTTAGGAAATAGTTATTATAAAATTGGAGAAATAGCAAAAGCAGTACTCAACTATGAACGTGCCTTACTATTACAACCAGGCAATAATGACATTCGAGCTAACCTTGAAGTAGCACATACTAAAACAATAGATAAAGTAGAACCTATTCCAGAAGTATTCTTTGTCTCCTGGACTAAGTCTTTGATAAATAGCATGAGCGTAGATGCATGGGCGACGTGGGGAATTATTTCCTTTATTTTATTAATTGTCGTTCTCTATTTCTTCATATTCTCAAAACAGATTGCATGGAAGAAAGCAGGTTTCATATCAGGAATCATTCTTTTGATTATTACCATATGCGCCAATCTTTTTGCTTCAGAACAAAAAGAACATTTAATAAACCGGAATGAAGCGATAATAATGAGTCCTAGTATCACAGTCAGAAGCACTCCGAGTGAAAGTGGTACTAGTCTATTTATTCTCCATGAAGGAAGAAAAGTAAGCATCAAGGATAACTCAATGAAAGAATGGAAAGAAATCCGCTTAGAGGACGGAAAAGTAGGATGGATACCCGCTTCCGCTATTGAGGTGATATAAAGCTTAATAATAGATTTTATAAATTCAAGAAAAAAAGATAAGCAAATAATTTGTTTTATCTTTTTTTTTGCTTAAGTTTATAGCGTGATAAAAAAATCACATAGTATTAACCATTAAATTTACGAGACATGAGAACAATAACATTTAATGAACTTCGTAAGATTAAAGATTCATTGCCTAGCGGTAGCATGCATAGAATAGCAGACGAACTTGGTTTGCACGTAGACACTGTGCGAAACTTCTTCGGTGGTCATAATTTCAAGGAGGGAAAAAGCGTCGGAATACATCTTGAGCCTGGTCCAGACGGTGGACTGGTAATGCTGGATGATACGACCGTTCTTGATCGGGCTTTAAAGATATTAGATGAATTGAACATGAGTATGCAAAAAGAACAGGCTACCGAATCTGTGCA
Organism: Bacteroides acidifaciens; assembly: GCF_903181435.1. Taxonomy (NCBI): domain Bacteria; kingdom Pseudomonadati; phylum Bacteroidota; class Bacteroidia; order Bacteroidales; family Bacteroidaceae; genus Bacteroides; species Bacteroides acidifaciens. The sequence goes on along the minus strand of NZ_CAEUHO010000001.1, from coordinate 1,577,650 downwards.
AGTTTAAAATATAGCTAAACCGAATCCCAATTGAGCAAACAATTGGGATTTCTTATTTGTTCACCTTACAAAAATGTACACTTATGGAAGACAAATTAGTAACCCTAGCCATTCTGACATATACCAAAGCTCAGATATTAAAGAATGTCCTTGAAAATGAAGGTATAGAAACATACATTCATAACGTAAACCAAATACAACCTGTTGTTTCTTCAGGTGTCCGTTTGCGAATTAAAGAAAGTGATTTACCACGTGCACTAAAAATAACAGAAAGTTCTACATGGTTATCTGAAAGTATAGTGGGAGAGAAGGAACCTAAAGTTGAGAATAAATCAAATAAAATTTTAATCCCTGTCGACTTCTCCAATTATTCGATGAAAGCATGTGAATTTGCTTTTAATTTAGCAAAAACAGAGAATGCAGAAGTTATCTTATTGCACGTTTATTTCACGCCTATATATGCATCGTCATTGCCATATGGAGATGTTTTCAATTATCAGATTAGAGATGAAGAGACTGTGAAAACTATTATTCATAAGGTGCATTCTGACCTCAATAACCTTTCGGCTAAAATAAAAGAAAAAGTCGCCTCTGGAGAATTTCCAGATGTCAAATATAGCTGTATCTTACGAGAAGGTATTCCTGAAGAAGAAATTCTTAGATATGCCAAGGAACAGCGTCCCATTGTGATTATTATGGGAACTCGAGGAAAGAATCAAAAAGATATCGATTTGATTGGTAGTGTAACTGCCGAAGTTATTGATAGAAGCCGTACTACAGTGTTGGCTATTCCTGAGAATACACCATTCAAACAGTTCAGTGAGGTCAAACATATTGCTTTTATAACCAATTTCGATCAAAGGGACTTAATTGCATTTGAAGCATTCTTCAATACTTGGAAATCATTTCATTTTTCAGTATCTTTGATACATCTTACTGAGTCCAAAGATACCTGGAATGAAATAAAGCTTGCAGGGATAAAAGAATATTTCCATAAACAATATCCAGGGCTTGAAATTCACTATGATGTCGTAATGAGTGACAATTTATTAAAAGGACTTGATCAATATATCAAAGATAATCAAATAGATATAATTACACTGACTTCATATAAAAGAAATATATTTGCTCGCTTATTTAATCCAAGTATTGCCAGAAAGATGATATTTCATTCTGATACGCCATTACTTGTTATTAACGGATGATCAAATGAGACATAAAAAAGGCATTCACGATTAGGGAATAATCATTATTATGTTTAATAGATAGAAGGAGTAAATTAAAACTTTGCTCCTTTTCTTTTTATTTACCATTCTAATCTAACCACAACCTTTATAAAATAAAAAGAAGGCTACTCGCAAGTAACCTTCTTTTTATTTTAATTTTGAGAAAATGATTATTTCATCAACTTATCAATTTCTTCAAATTCTGGTCCCATATTCAAGTTATAATAAACTCGGTAAAGACCTTGCAACCAAAGGTCTTGTTGATCCGGTTTTAAAGCTCTAGCTTTTTCATAGAAAGGTTTAGCTTCTTCATAGAATTTCTTCACTACAGCTTGTGCTTCGGCATACTTAGGATCATTGATATCTGTTGTAGCTTTATCAGCATAATCCTGTGCTTTCATCAAATATACTAAACCTACGTTTGAATATGCTTCTGCATACTCAGGATCAGCAGCAATAGCTTTCTTGTAGTATTCGATAGCATTATCATACTCTTTCATATTATGATAAAGATATGCTTTTACATACAAATACAGCTTATTATTAGGATCATTGGATAACATTCTATCAGCAAATTCCATTGCTTTAGAGGCTTGATTAGAACTATTATAATAGTCAACCAAGTTTGCAAAGAAATAATCGTTTCCTGGGAATTTAAGGATACCTTCTTCCAAAGACTTAATCCATGCTGCAGTATCACCCTTAGCCTTATAAGCATCAGCCATTAACTGCATTGCAAATTTACCACCATCTTTATCAGCCAAAGCTGCGGGGGCATATTTAATGATTGCATCTTTATCACCTACTCTATCAGCAGCCAATGTTGCATAATAAGCAATTTGCGGAAGCAGAGTGTCGGTTTTAGCAATTTCTTTATCAGCCAACATCGGATAAGACGCTGATTCTACATATGTTGCGAAGAATTTCAGAGCTTCCTTATTCTTATCCAAATTGAAATATTGGATACCACCATTAATCAAGTTAGGACGTTCGGCCAACATGCTAGAAGCGTTTGCTTTACGATATTTGTTTTTGATTTTACCCTTTTCATTGGGAACTTGTGCCAAATCATCACATTTTGTATAGTACTCATACATTTTCAGAATACTATTGTAGACTTTCAATGTATCATACGGTTTTCTCAAAAAAGCATTTTTCATCTGCTCTTCGTTGATACGCTTCTGAATAAATCCAGCAACGTCCCATGTGTCAGCAAGATCCTTCGTTTCAGGATTCTTCATAGCTTCCTTAATAAGCTGTTCAGCCTGTTTAAAATTAGGTTTTACGTCATTGGCAATACTTTTTGCTTCTTTCACATTCTTCATCTGAGCGAATGAGAAGCTAACAGCCATCAATAAAACCATTGAAAATAATACTCTTTTCATGATTGTTGTTTGATTAATTATTAATATTATGTCTATTCCTCAATTTTATTGCTTTCGTTTTCATTAACGTCCACTGAATCTTCAATATCAGTATCAGGAGAATCAGCATTTGGGTCACTTACAATAGTACCTTCTGCTTCTTCTGCCGGAATTTCATCTTCAAGACTCTCAGTCATAACCTTACATACCGAACCAATCTGGTCGTTACGTTTTTCTAGATTAATCAGACGAACACCTTGAGTAGCACGTCCCATGATACGGACATCTTCCACTTTCAAACGAATAGTAATACCAGACTTGTTGATAATCATCAAGTCGTTCTCGTCTGTTACAGACTTTATTGTAACCAGTTTACCAGTTTTTTCAGTGATATTCATGGTCTTAACACCCTTACCGCCACGGTTAGTCTTACGGTAGTCTTCGATTTCAGAACGTTTGCCATATCCCTGTTCAGAAACAACCATTACAGATTCTGTTTCCAGATCTTTAATACAAATCATTCCAACGACTTCATCCTGACCATCGTTATCCAATGTAATACCACGTACACCTGTTGCAGTACGTCCCATTACACGGACTGCTGCCTCATGGAAACGAATCGCACGTCCATTACGATTAGCAATGATAATCTCATTGTTTCCATTCGTCATACGAACTTCGATTACACTATCATCCTCACGAATAGTAATAGCATTCACACCGTTCTGACGGGGACGAGAATACTGTTCAAGCAGTGTTTTCTTTATCACACCTCTCTTTGTACAGAACAATACATAATGGCTATTAATAAATTCAGAATCTTCCAAGCTCTTCACACGCAAATATGCTGTTACATTATCATCAGAATCAATATTCAGCAGGTTTTGGATAGCGCGCCCCTTAGAATTCTTCGTTCCTTCAGGTATTTCATATACTTTTAGCCAATAGCACTTACCTTTTTGAGTAAAGAACATCATAGTATTGTGCATGGTAGCCGGATAAATATGCTCTACAAAGTCCTCATCACGAGTTTCTGTACCCTTAGAACCTACTCCACCGCGATTTTGCGCACGGAATTCAGTCAATGGCGTACGTTTAATATATCCCATATGAGAAATAGTGATAATCATTTGATCGTCAGCGTAGAAGTCTTCCGGATTAAATTCTTCTGAAGAATAAACAATTTCCGAACGACGTTCGTCCCCATATTTCGCTTTTACTTCCAGTAATTCATCTTTCATTACTTTGCGGCATACTTCATCATCTGCCAGGATACTTTCCAAATAAGCAATCTGCTTCATTATTTCTTCGTATTCTGCATGAAGCTGATCCTGCATCAGACCTGTCAATTGGCGCAAACGCATTTCTACAATAGCGCGAGACTGAATTTCCGTCAGGTTGAAACGCTCTATCAAGCCTGCTATGGCATCATTAGGTGTTTTTGCAGCACGAATAATACGGATTACCTCATCAATATTATCCGAGGCAATAATCAAACCTTCAAGAATGTGTGCACGTTCTTTCGCCTTGCGGAGCTCAAACTGAGTGCGACGAATAACAACCTCGTGCCTATGTTCGATGAAATATTTAATTAAATCTCTCAGGTTCAAAGTCTTCGGACGTCCATGAACCAGAGCAACGTTGTTTACACCGAAAGATGTCTGCAAAGCTGTCATCTTATAGAGCTTATTCAACACTACACTGGCATTTGCATCACGTTTCACATCAATAACAATACGCATACCGTCACGGTCAGACTCATCATTCGCATTTGAGATACCCTCTATTTTTTTATCATTCACAAGGTCAGCAATGTATTTAATCAATTCTGCCTTATTCACATTATACGGAATCTCTGTTACTACAATTTTATCATGTGTCTGTCCGGTTTCTATTTCTGCTTTCGCACGCATAACCACACGTCCACGACCTGTCAGATATGCTTCACGTACACCGCTTACGCCATATATATATCCACCAGTAGGAAAATCCGGAGCTTTAACAAATTCCATCAGCTCTTCAACTGTAATTTCCGGATTATCAATATACGCGTCACAAGCATCGATCACTTCAGAAAGATTATGAGGCGGCATATTGGTTGCCATACCGACAGCAATACCGGACGCACCATTTACCAAAAGATTTGGAATACGGGTTGGCATTACTTTAGGCTCAACCAAGGTATTATCAAAGTTAGGTTCAAAGTCAACAGTTTCCTTATACAGGTCATCCATCATTGCTTCACCCAACTTATTAAGACGAGCCTCAGTATAACGCATGGCAGCAGGACTATCGCCGTCTACTGAACCAAAGTTACCCTGTCCATCTACCAAAGGATAACGCATTGCCCATTCCTGAGCCATACGTACCATTGCAAGATAAACAGAAGAATCCCCATGTGGATGGTACTTACCAAGCACCTCACCAACAATTCTGGCAGATTTCTTATAAGGTTTATCTGAAGTATTACCCAATTCCATCATTCCGTATAAAATTCTACGGTGAACGGGCTTAAATCCATCTCTAACATCAGGAAGGGCACGTGAAACTATGACCGACATGGAGTAGTCAATGTACGATGACTTCATTTCCTCCTCGATATTAATCTTTATAATTCTGTCTTGTTCAAGCATTTAAAATGATTATTAATTATACATTCTATGGTTTGTGAAAAACCACGCTAAAGTACTACTTTTCCCGGATATACGAAAGTTTTTAAGAAGAAAGTTTTATTAAGGACAGAACGATGACTGACTAAGCTTTAAAATACGAAAACAAAAGGAGAAAAACAATAAATATAAGATATAAAAATAGTATAACATCAGTAAAAAAGACCTGTATGTTTGTTATACCTTATATATATAATGCAAATACACCGTTTTTATGGCACGCCATTTGTAGATATAAGAAATAAAGCAAATATTGCAATACAAACTTGATTTAATGCGTATATTTGCCAGTGAATAACCCTTAGAAGAAAAGGAAGAAGTATGAATAATCAATTCTCACAAAGAGTTTCCGACATTATCGTCTATAGCAAGGAAGAAGCAAACCGGTTGAGAAGTAGGTATATAGGCCCCGAACACCTGCTTCTGGGAATGCTCCGTGACGGTGAAGGAAAAGCTATCGAGATATTGTCTAAACTCAACACCAATCTGGCTATAATCAAGCAGCAGATTGAAGCTCAACTGAAGGCAGAAGCTGACGATATGTTACTGCCTGATGCCGAGGTACCGTTGTCTAATGATGCGGCGAAAATATTAAAAATGTGTATTTTAGAAGCGCGTGGAATGAAAAGTAACATCGCTGATACAGAACATGTTCTGTTAGCAATTTTAAGAGAAAAAAACAATATGGCAGCTTCCGTACTTGAAGCAAATGATATAAATTACACAAAAGTACTGGAGCAGGCTACGTTACAACCTGATATAAATTCAGGTATGGGATTTACGGAAGACGATGATGAAGACGAAGAAATGTCTACTCCCCGTTCTGGCAGAGGCAGTTCCGAAGATCGTCAACAGGCACAAACCGCTTCAAAAAAGCCGTCTAATGACACACCGGTACTCGATAATTTCGGTACGGATATGACAAAAGCGGCAGAAGAAGGCAGATTGGATCCTGTAGTCGGCAGAGAAAAAGAAATCGAACGCTTGGCTCAAATCCTGAGTCGTCGTAAAAAGAATAATCCGATTTTGATTGGCGAACCAGGTGTCGGAAAATCAGCTATTGTCGAAGGACTTGCCTTGCGAATCATTCAGAAAAAGGTATCACGGATTCTGTTTGACAAACGAGTAGTAGCCCTTGATATGACGGCTGTTGTAGCAGGAACTAAATACCGCGGGCAATTTGAAGAGCGTATTCGTTCCATACTCAATGAGTTACAGAAGAATCCGAATGTAATTTTGTTCATTGACGAAATTCATACGATTGTAGGTGCAGGTTCCGCAGCAGGCTCTATGGATGCCGCCAACATGCTGAAACCGGCATTGGCAAGAGGGGAAATACAATGTATTGGTGCCACTACCCTGGATGAGTACCGTAAGAATATAGAGAAGGATGGCGCTTTGGAACGTCGTTTCCAAAAAGTGATAGTGGAACCCACTACTGCTGAAGAAACTCTTCAGATTCTGCGTAATATTAAAGATAAATACGAAGATCATCATAACGTATATTATACAGATGAAGCATTGGAAGCATGTGTCAAGCTGACAGATCGCTATATCACAGACCGTAATTTTCCTGATAAGGCCATTGATGCTTTGGACGAAGCCGGTTCACGTGTACATCTGACTAATGTCAACGTCCCTAAAGAGATAGAAGAGCAGGAAAAACTGATCGAAGAAGCTAAAAACAAGAAAAATGAAGCTGTAAAATCACAGAACTTCGAACTTGCAGCCAGTTTCCGGGATAAGGAAAAAGAGCTCTCTCTCCAATTGGATGAAATGAAGAAAGAATGGGAAACTAGCCTGAAGGAAAACAGGCAGACTGTTGATGCAGAAGAAATCGCTAATGTCATATCAATGATGTCAGGCATCCCAGTGCAACGTATGGCGCAAGCCGAGGGCATAAAGCTGGCAGGCATGAAAGAAGACTTGCAATCTAAAGTCATTGCACAAGACACAGCCATAGAGAAACTGGTTAAAGCCATTTTGCGAAGTCGTGTAGGACTGAAAGATCCTAATAAACCGATTGGCACATTTATGTTCTTAGGTCCCACTGGAGTTGGTAAAACTCATTTGGCAAAAGAGTTGGCTAAATACATGTTTGGCTCTGCTGATGCACTGATCCGTATAGATATGAGTGAATATATGGAGAAATTCACCGTTTCACGGTTGGTCGGAGCGCCTCCGGGATATGTAGGATATGAAGAAGGTGGACAGTTGACAGAAAAAGTTCATCGTAAACCATACTCTATCGTATTGCTCGATGAAATAGAAAAAGCGCATCCGGATGTATTCAATATCCTGCTTCAAGTGATGGACGAAGGTCGTTTGACTGACAGTTATGGCAGAATGGTAGACTTCAAGAATACTGTTATTATCATGACTTCCAATATTGGAACCCGCCAGTTGAAAGACTTTGGACGAGGTGTAGGATTCGCGACACAAAGCCGTTTGGATGACAAAGAGTTCTCGCGAAGTGTAATACAAAAAGCTTTAAATAAATCATTCGCGCCTGAATTCATTAATCGTGTAGACGAAATAATAACCTTTGACCAACTCTCCCTGGAAGCTATAACAAAGATTATAGATATAGAGTTGAAAGGGTTGTATAACAGAATTGAATCTATTGGATATAAGCTCGTTATTGAAGATAAGGCAAAAGAATTCATCGCAAGCAAAGGATATGATGTACAATATGGCGCCCGTCCTTTAAAACGAGCCATTCAGACTTATTTGGAAGATGGACTGTCCGAACTTATCATTTCTTCCTCTTTAAAAGAAGGAGATAGCATTTATGTCTCCCTTAATGAAGACAAAAATGAATTGGAAATGAAAGTTGTTACCGTAGAATAGAATTATTCTCAAAATAAGGGCAAATTTTAAATATGCCATAATGTCAGACCTTCGGGTCTGGCATTTTTTTTGTCTCTATCTGAACAAATATGAATTAAAATTAATCAAATAGATAAACTAAAAATATACGTATTATGCAAAAAGGTAATATTGGGGTTACAACGGAAAACATTTTCCCTATCATCAAGAAGTTTTTGTACAGTGATCATGAAATTTTTCTTCGTGAGTTAGTGTCCAATGCAGTAGACGCTACCCAGAAGCTGAATACACTGGCTTCCATTGGCGAGTTTAAAGGTGAACTAGGTGATTTGACTGTTCATGTTGAGTTAGGCAAAGACACTATTACCATTTCTGACCGTGGTATCGGTCTGACAGCAGAAGAAATTGAGAAGTACATCAATCAGATTGCGTTCTCTGGAGCTAATGACTTCCTTGAAAAGTACAAAAATGACGCGAATGCCATTATTGGACACTTCGGACTTGGCTTCTATTCCGCCTTTATGGTTGCGAAGAAAGTAGAAATAATCACTAAATCATACAGAGATGGTGCGCAAGCTGTAAAATGGACTTGTGACGGCAGTCCTGAATTCACGATTGAAGAAGTTGAAAAAGCAGATCGTGGTTCGGATATCATCTTATACATTGATGATGATTGCAAGGAATTCCTTGAAGAAGCACGCATTTCCGGACTCTTGAAGAAATATTGCAGCTTCCTTCCTGTTCCTATTGCATTTGGAAAAAAGAAAGAGTGGAAAGATGGCAAACAAGTAGAAACAGCCGAAGACAATATCATCAATGATACAACTCCTCTGTGGACTCGTAAACCTAGCGAGCTGTCAGATGAGGATTACAAATCATTCTATAGCAAATTGTATCCAATGTCTGATGAACCACTCTTTTGGATTCATCTAAATGTAGATTACCCGTTCCACTTGACTGGTATCCTCTACTTCCCTAAAGTTAAGAGCAATATTGAATTAAATAAAAATAAGATTCAATTATATTGCAATCAAGTATATGTTACAGATTCAGTTGAAGGCATTGTGCCGGATTTCCTGACTTTGTTACATGGAGTAATCGACTCACCAGATATTCCGTTGAATGTTTCCCGTTCATATTTGCAGAGCGATTCGAACGTGAAAAAGATTTCAACTTACATAACGAAGAAAGTTTCCGACCGCCTGCAATCCATCTTCAAAAATGACCGTAAGCAGTTTGAAGAGAAGTGGAATGATTTGAAAATATTTATCAATTATGGAATGCTCACGCAAGAGGATTTCTATGATAAAGTACAAAAATTCGCCCTTTTCACCGATACAAATAACAAACATTACACATTTGAGGAATACCAGACTCTTATTAAAGATAATCAGACAGACAAAGATGGCAACCTCATCTATCTGTATGCAAATAATAAGGACGAACAATATAGTTACATTGAAGCCGCTACTAACAAAGGATATAATGTTTTGCTTATGGACGGGCAATTGGATGTAGCTATGGTAAGCATGCTGGAGCAAAAGCTGGAAAAATCCCGCTTTACCCGTGTCGATAGTGATGTTGTTGATAACCTTATCGTTAAAGAAGACAAGAAAGGAGAAGTATTAGAAGCCGATAAGCAGGATGCTATCACAACAGCCTTCAAGAGCCAGCTTCCTAAAATGGATAAAGTCGAGTTCAATGTCATGACGCAAGCATTAGGAGAAAATTCCGCTCCGGTAATGATTACTCAAAGCGAATATATGCGCCGTATGAAAGAGATGGCAAATATTCAGGCGGGAATGAGTTTCTATGGCGAAATGCCTGATATGTTCAATTTGATACTGAATTCAGACCACAAGTTGATAAAACAAGTGTTAAGCGAAGAAGAAAGTGCTTGTCATGCTGAGGTAGCTCCGATACAATCCGAGATGGACAGTGTTAATAAGAAACGTAATGAGCTGAAAGATAAGCAAAAGGACAAAAAAGATGAAGATATCCCAACAGCTGAAAAAGATGAACTAAATGAGTTGGACAAGAAATGGGATGATTTGAAGAGTAAGAAAGAAGCTATCTTCATCGGCTATGCCAGCAACAACAAAGTAATACGTCAACTCATTGATTTGGCCTTATTGCAAAATAATATGTTGAGAGGTGAAGCATTGAACAACTTTGTAAAACGCAGTATTGAACTGATTTAAATATCGCCCCTTTAAATACATTACATAACTCAAAAAGAGCATTCAACGTTAAATACACGCTGCAATGCTCTTTTTCAATTTAAAACGACCGACAAAATATCGATAAATTGAAAAGTATTGTATATATTTGAACACTTAATAGACAGAAATACCAATTGCTTGATTCGGGTTATGAGAAAAATTCTTTTAGTGTTAATTACTTTATGGTTGGCCATCCCAGCTATCCACGCTCAAAAAGTGGGACTTGTATTAAGCGGCGGCGGCGCAAAAGGATTGACGCATATCGGTATTATTCGCGCTTTGGAAGAAAACAATATCCCCATTGACTACATCGCGGGGACTTCTATGGGTGCCATCGTCGGCTCCCTATACGCCATGGGGTATTCTCCTGATGATATGGTGGAACTCCTAAAATCCGAAGATTTCAAACGATGGTATTCCGGAGAAGTGGAAGAAAAATACGTATATCATTTCAAAAAAAATCTCCCCACTCCTGAGTTTTTCAATATACGTTTTTCATTCAAGGATTCGCTAAAAAACCTGAAATCTCAGTTTCTGCCCACCAGTGTGGTAAATCCGCTCCAGATGAATCTTGTTTTTGTAGATCTGTATGCACGCGCCACAGCTGCTTGTAAAGGAGATTTTGATAAACTTTTCGTACCTTTTCGATGTATTGCATCCGATGTGTACAATAAGAAGCAATTAATAATGAAAAATGGAGACTTGGGAGATGCAGTCAGAGCTTCAATGAGTTTCCCATTCATGTTTAAACCTATTGAGATAGACAATGTATTAGCCTATGATGGTGGAATTTATAATAATTTCCCCACAGATGTCATGAGAGACGATTTTCATCCGGACATTATTATAGGAAGTGTCGTCTCAACCAACCCTACCAAGCCCAAAGAAGATGACCTTATGAGCCAAATAGAAAATATGGTGATGCAAAAAACCGATTATTCTATTCCTGATTCAGTGGGGATTTCAATGACGTTCAAATACGACAATGTTAATCTTATGGATTTTCAACGTATTGATGAACTGCATGATATAGGATACAATCGCACCATCAGCATGATGGACTCCATCAAGAGTCGCATCCATCGACGCGTCAACTTTGACAATATACGCTTAAGAAGAATGGTGTACCGAAGTAATTTTCCCGAGTTACGCTTCAATAATATCATTATTGAAGGAGCTAATCCCCAACAACAAGCTTATATCAAAAAAGAATTTCATAAATCAGATAACAAAGAATTCACCTATGAGGATTTAAAACAGGGATATTTCAGATTACTTTCGGATAAAATGATTTCTGAAATCATTCCTCATGCTATTTACAATCCCGAAGATGACACTTACGACCTTCATTTAAAAGTTAAACTAGAGAATAACTTCGCTGTAAGACTGGGTGGCAATATATCCACTTCCAATTCCAATCAAATTTATTTAGGGCTGAGCTACCAGGACTTAAACTACTATGCCAAGGAGTTTATTCTTGATGGACAACTTGGGAAGGTGTACAACAATGTCCAATTTATGGCAAAGATAGACTTTGCCACGGCTATTCCTACATCGTATCGTCTTATAGGTTCAATAAGTACTTTCGACTATTTTAAAAAAGACAAGCTCTTCTCAAGAAATGATAAACCTGCCTTCAATCAAAAAGACGAACGATTTTTGAAATTACAGGTAAGTCTGCCTTTTCTTTCGAGTAAGCGAGCTGAATTTGGAATAGGAATCGCTAAAATAGAGGATAAGTATTTCCAGAAAAGCATTATTGACTTTGGAAATGACAAATTCGACAAAAGCCGTTATGATTTATTTGGTGGTTCAATCAGTTTTAACGGAAGCACACTGAACTCCCGACAATATCCAACACGTGGATACAGAGAGGCTCTTGTTGCTCAAATTTTTGTAGGAAGAGAGCGTTTCTATCCAGGTGAAAGGAGTACTGCCGAGGGAAACAATAAAGAACATCATTCCTGGTTGCAATTATCCTACATGAAAGAGAAATATCATAATATGAGTGAACATTGGGTACTGGGATGGTACTTAAAGGCATTGTATGCGTCTAAGAACTTCTCAGAGAACTATACAGCAACAATGATGCAAGCCGGAGAATTTTCTCCTACGCTGCACAGTAAAATGACCTATAATGAAGCATTCCGCGCCAATCAATTCGTAAGCGCCGGAATTCGCCCTGTTTATCGTTTAAACCAAATGTTCCATCTGCGGGGAGAATTTTATGGCTTTATGCCTATATATCCGATTGAAAGAAATTCGCTGAATAAAGCATACTATGGAAAAGCTTTCTCTAAATTCGAATATTTAGGAGAAATTTCTGTTGTATGTCAATTGCCGTTTGGAGACATTACCGCATATGTAAATCATTATAGCTCACCGAAAAGAGAGTGGAATGTCGGATTAAGCATAGGTTGGCAACTATTCAATTATCGGTTCATAGAATAATTTTTCTACAAAAAAAACGTTGAAATGCTTGCTATTTCGGGAAAAGTCCGTATCTTTGCACCCGTTAAAACAAAATAACGGTCGCGTAGCTCAACTGAATAGAGTAGCTGACTACGGATCAGCCGGTTACAGGTTTGAATCCTGTCGCGATCACATACTTGGTTTAACAAAATGGCCGCGTAGCTCAACTGAATAGAGTAGCTGACTACGGATCAGCCGGTTACAGGTTTGAATCCTGTCGCGGTCACTGAAGAAAATACATTATTGGGTCGCGTAGCTCAACTGAATAGAGTAGCTGACTACGGATCAGCCGGTTACAGGTTTGAATCCTGTCGCGATCACAAAATCCTCTGCATTTATTTGTAGAGGATTTCTTTTTATCCCCCATTTCATCGAAGAATTCAGCTCGGAATAGGGGGTCAGCGGATTTTCCCGGTTGGCAAGCTTTCTTTTAAGCGTATAGCCTAGCCAGTCTGAACATGAAGAATTTCACATCAGCCACCCCTCTTAACTGGCTTCGAAAAGCTTTGATTTTAGCATTGAACGACTCCGCTGAAGCATTTGTCAATCGTTCTTCAAAATAATTTATGATGGTCGTACTATGGTTTGAAAAGGTATCAAGTACCTTGTTGAACTCCATATAGTCAAACTTTTCCACTTCATTGTACCATCTTGCGAGATTTAGCCTTGCTTCATCGGGACCTGACTTCTTGTTGAAGATGTCTGTCAGTTTCATGCTAAGGCTGTATCCTTCCAGAAGCTTGGGGAATTTATCAAAGAGAATGGCAGCCCTGGTCTTTTGCTGTTCACTCCATTTGCTCCAGTGTTTCAGTATAATATGCTTGCTTCTGCTTACTATCTGTGGCAGGGTTTCTCCGTTCTCCATTCTTTCAGGTTCCCATTTCCCTATTCTCTCCCTTTCCGCCTTACTCTTTGTTTCTTTCTTCTTTTGGCGATGCTCCCTGATAGCCTGATTTTCCGTATCAAGTACTTTCCACCGATAGCGTATTCTTAACTGGTCAACAGCTTCAGACATGAGCTGCTGTACATGAAAACGGTCATTGATCAGCTTTGCGGCAGGAAACACCTTTCTGACCGTCAGCATCATGGCTGAAGATAAATCTGTAGTGACAGTCTTGACAGACAGCCGTTTCCGATGCGGAAGCCTGCGCAAGATTCCGCTTACCGCATCTGTGGCCACTCCACGAACCATTGCAACTAAAGCCCCTTTACGGCCTTTAGCTGCTTTATTGGTCAGAATCGTATAAACATCTCCATTGCTCAGGCAAGTTTCATCCAAAGAAAGGTTTTCTCCAATGTTTTCAGGATAAAGGAGGTAGTCATGCGCATGTTCGAGTTGGTCCCAGTTCCGGTAATCACTGATTTTCTCCTTGTATTGTTTACGAAGAGTCTGCCCTTTTACGCCATAACGTTCCACAAGCACACAGATGCTCACAGGAGTAGATTCAATCTCCTTCTTTTAAAAAAGAGACGAACTCAGAATTGAGCCGTGTACCGTCAAATTCGGATAAATCCCAGTCATAACTGAAGATTTCATAGGAAGACTTGTCAAGCCATTTACGTTTACGAACATGGAGATAAGTGGCGCGACCACGAATAGGATAGTCTTGGATTGTACGATACTTACCAAAACCATAGGATATGATATCCGGATTGGTCTTATCTTCTTTTAGCTGAACTTTTTTTTCATCAAGATAAATATCAAAACGGTCAGCACTCTTGTCGAAATTGACAATATCAAAGTTGTCTATAAGCACATCCGGAAGGATGGCACGAAGGAGTTGTTCGGGTTTCATAAAACAAAGGTAAGTAAAGATAGATAATTTTAAAACTTACCAACCAGAAATTTCCGCTGAGCCCGGAATAGTGGCTCAGTCTGAAAATACTACATAATGAAAAAACATCTATCATAAGTATCATGTCTTTTGATAATTATCTTATTATCAAAATAATAAGTATGATAGATAGCTTTTTAAAAAGGTATCTATCATACTTTTATCAGCAAAAATAGGTTATCTATCATTAACAAAATAGCCGAATAAAGGACCCTATATAGATAAGATAGCTTGTTTTTGTTACAATGAACCCGTATAAATCCGATGATCATGGCTTAATAATCCAACTTTAGCGGCGATAAGTTTATAGCCCACGTATGTAGGCTATAAAGCCTACATACGTAAACCGTACAGCCTACAGATGCGGGCTGTATAGCCTGCACACGTAGGCTATAGAAACATCACCGCTTAAGTTGCCAAATACAAGTTGTCGTCCTATAAAACGTGCATTCTTATGCTTTTAAATGGCTAATCTCACCTAATACTACACTAAAATAGACAAAGTATAGACATGATAGATAGATGTTTTTTGCAATACAAGTATGATAGATGTTTTTCACCATGTAGTATTTAATTCAAATAGGTGCAGGAATGAATAAATTCTTAGGGATATGACTGTGTCCTGAACCAAATCCCCCAAGAATTACAACTGAGCCGGAATAGTGGGTCAGCCCGAATCATGCCGAAAAAAATAAGGGAAGCTCAAAGGCTTCCCTTATTAAAAGAAATAAAAAAATACGTTTAATTCGCCAAGGACTAATATTTAAATCAGCATTTTATATTCAATTCATTCAAAACCTTACGTATTGCTTCAAATGTAGTAATACGGGTAGGAACCAGCGGTAATCGAAGTTTATTTTCAATCATTCCCATAGCGTTCAACATTGATTTCACTCCCGCAGGATTTCCATCTACAAATAACAGATTGAATAATTCAGTGAATCTGTGATGAATAGTCAGTGCATTAGCAAAATCTCCTTGAAGCGCCAGACGAGTCATACGACTAAATTCACGGGGAAAAGCATTACCGATAACCGAAATAACACCAACAGCCCCCAAAGTTATAAGAGGGAAAGTAATACCATCATCACCAGAGATTACATTGAAGTTTTCCGGCTTATTTTTGATGATATCATCCATTTGCGTGATGTTACCGGATGCCTCTTTTATAGCAATTACATTACCGAAATCACGCGCAATACGCAAAGTAGTCTCAGCAGTCATATTTACGCCCGTACGCCCCGGAACATTATACAGCACGATAGGAAGCTCCGTTGCTTCAGCGATAGCCTTATAATGCTGGTAAATACCCTCCTGTGAAGGCTTGTTATAATACGGTACAACAGACAATATGGCATCAACTCCCGTGAAATCATCGTTTTTCAATGTTTCTACAACAGCACGGGTATTATTGCCACCTACACCCAACAGAATAGGAACCCTTCCATTAACACGGTCAATCACCATCTTTTTTATGGTTTTCTTTTCTTCCTCGGTAAGAGTCGGTGTTTCGGCTGTAGTTCCCAGCACACACAAGAAATCCGCATTATTCTGTAATAGATAGTCCACCATGCGCATCAATGCGTCATAGTCAACGCTCTCATCCTCTTTGAAAGGAGTAATCAGTGCTACCCCCATTCCTTTCAATTTAGTCTGTATCATGAGTTTTAATTATAATCTCTAATTTATTTAGCCGCAAAAGTACGAATATTTTTCTTATCTTACGATATAAGTTTCAGAAATTCGTCTTCGCTTAGTATGGTTATTCCAAGTTTTTTCGCTTTTTCCAGTTTCGCAGGCCCCATATTATCTCCAGCAAGGATGAAACTTGTTTTTGCAGAAATACTTCCTACGTTTTTGCCACCGTTTTTCTCGATAAGCTCCTTATATTCGTCACGAGAATAATGAGTGAATACACCACTGATAACGATAGACTTGCCTGCCAACTTATCCGTATATCCACTTAAATCTTCCTCAGTACGATAAAGCTGTAATCCGGCATCTTTCAATCGCCCGACTAACTCACGATTAGACTCATTCGCAAAATACAAAAGGATGCTCTGCGCTATTTTTTCTCCGATTTCATCGATACTAATCAACTTTTCAAGATCCGCCTGCTGCAATTCATCTATATTTTCAAACGACTTTGCAATCTTCTTCGCCACAGTTTCACCAACAAAGCGAATTCCTAAAGCAAAGATCACACGCTCAAAAGGAACTGTCTTGCTTTGAGCAATTCCTGTTATAATATTCTCCGCCGATTTTTCTCCCATACGCTCCAATCCCTTAATATCGTCAGTTGTGAGATTATACAAATCGGCTGTATTCTTGATTAACCCCAAACGATAAAACATATCTACTGTTTCCGGGCCTAACCCGTCAATATTCATAGCCTTACGGCTGATAAAATGCTCTATTTTACCTTTAATCTGAGGGGGACATGCCGTTTCATTCGGACAATAATGGGCGGCTTCTCCCTCATACCTGACTAATTTACTGCCACATTCGGGACAATTAGTGATAAACCGGACTTTCTCGCCAAGCATAAAACTGCGTGCGTCCTTATCCACACCTGTGATTTTGGGAATAATTTCGCCCCCTTTTTCCACATAAACCATGTCCCCAATATGCAAATCGAGTCCTTCGATAATATCTGCATTATGTAAAGACGCACGTTTCACAACTGTTCCTGAAAGCTGCACAGGATCCAAATTCGCCACAGGAGTGACAGTACCAGTTCTACCCACTTGATAAGTCACTTTATTCAAGCGCGTCAAAGCACGTTCGGCTTGAAACTTATATGCAATAGCCCATCGAGGAGATTTAGCCGTAAATCCCAGATTTTTCTGTTGCCGCAGACTATTTACCTTTAAAACAATTCCGTCTGTAGCAACCGGCAGATTCTTACGTTCTACATCCCAGTAGTTGATAAACTCAAAAACTTCTTCCAATGTCTGGCATTTACGCGTCAAATCAGATATTTTAAAGCCCCATTTCGCGGCTTCCTGAAGATTTTCATAATGTCCGTCACAAGGCAGATTATCTCCCAGCAGATAATACAAATACGCATCCAGCTTACGGGAAGCCACAATGGAAGAGTTCTGCAATTTCAATGTGCCGGAAGCCGCGTTTCTCGGATTAGCAAAAAGCGGCTCTTCGCGCGCTTCTTTCTCACGGTTCAATTCTTCAAACACTTCCCATGGCATGAGAATTTCCCCACGAATTTCAAAAACGGCAGGATAATTATTACCATGAAGTACAAGCGGGATAGAACGGATTGTTTTTACATTATCCGTCACATCATCTCCTTTCTCACCATCGCCACGAGTAACGGCACGAACCAACTTACCATCTTCATAAGTCAAAGAAATTGAAGTACCGTCATATTTCATTTCACAGCAAATTTCAAAATCCTCATTGAGCGCCTTACGGACGCGCTCATAAAAGTCCGTCACTTCCGCCTCCGAATATGTATTTGCCAATGACAGCATCGGATATTTATGCGCCACCTGCGTAAAATTCTTATTCAAGTCACTCCCCACACGCATAGTAGGCGAGTTTTCGTCTTTATATTCCGGATGTGCCTGTTCCAAATCCTGAAGTTCACGCATCTTGTCATCAAACTCCTTATCCGATATTTCGGGAGCATTCAACACATAATAATTATAATTATGCCGGTGAAGTTCGGCACGCAATTCCTCTATTTTTTCCTTTATATCCATATTTCTTCGATTGTTTAAGGCAAAAATACAGGTTTATCTTTGAATATTTGTACTTTTGCGAAAAATTAAAGATTATGCGTATTGATATTATAACAGTTTTGCCCGAGATGATTGAAGGTTTCTTCAATTGTTCTATTATGAAACGGGCTCAGAATAAAGGACTTGCAGAAATACATATTCACAATCTGCGCGACTATACCGAAGATAAATACCGTCGTGTCGACGATTACCCCTTTGGTGGTTTCGCCGGAATGGTTATGAAAATAGAACCCATCGAGCGTTGCATCAACACTCTTAAGGCAGAACGGGAATATGACGAAGTAATCTTCACAACCCCCGACGGAGAACAATTCAACCAACCAATGGCCAACAGCCTTTCCTTAGCGCAGAACCTTATTATCCTTTGCGGACATTTCAAGGGGATTGACTATCGCATCCGCGAACATCTAATCACCAAAGAAATAAGCATTGGAGATTACGTCTTGACAGGTGGCGAACTAGCCGCAGCGGTCATGGCTGATGCTATCGTACGTATCATTCCCGGAGTTATCTCTGACGAACAATCCGCACTTTCCGATTCTTTCCAGGACAACTTGCTGGCAGCACCGGTATATACCCGCCCTGCTGATTATAAAGGCTGGAAAGTTCCCGATATTCTATTGTCCGGTCATGAAGCAAAGATTAAAGAATGGGAGTTGCAACAGTCTTTGGAACGCACCAGAAAACTTCGCCCTGACTTATTAGATGAATAAAAACAGAATGTAAATAAAAACGACGGTGAGAATTTGCTTATTTCTCACCGTCGTTTTTATTATGTCCATCGCTTGAAAACTCCACTTGCCACTCTTTCCCCTAAACGAAAATTTCTTTTCAACCATTATCTTTGGTCTGATTCTGTCCTTCGATATTCAGAGAGAAAATAGCATTTTTCTAGTTAATCCCATGCGAATGGTTATTGTAAGTTTATCATTATACCTCAAGCGCACCAATAATATCCTTCACTGACTTATATCCGTGTCTATCCAAGTAATTATTTATACCATCTTCAACTTTGGCAGTAACAGCCGGATCTATGAAATTTGCCGTACCAATCTGGATAGCAGATGCACCTGCAAGCATGAACTCAACCGCATCTTTCCAGTTCATGATACCACCCAAACCAATGACAGGAATATTTACCGATTTAGCAACTTGCCATACCATACGTAACGCGATAGGTTTGACGGCAGCTCCGGACATTCCGCCTGTTACAGTCGACAAAATAGGACGTCTACGCTCCGCATCAATAGCCATTCCCAGCAATGTATTGATTAATGACACACTATCTGCACCACTTTCTTCCGCTGCGCGCGCTATTTCAGTGATATCAGTGACATTCGGAGAGAGTTTTACGATAAGTGTCTTTTTGTAAGCAGCACGCACCGCTTTCACTACTTCTGACGCACCTTTTGCTGACACACCAAAAGCCATACCACCTTGCTTCACATTAGGACAAGAGATGTTTAATTCTATGGCAGGAATTTTGTCAAGTTCATTAATAATTTCGGCTGTTTTCACATAATCCTCGATAGCAGAGCCCGAAACGTTTACAATCATATTCGTTTGTATGTCTTTTATGCGGGGATATATATGTTCTACGAAGTAGTCAACACCCTTATTTTGCAGTCCTACAGCGTTTAGCATACCCGAAGGAGTTTCGGCCATACGCGGATAAGGGTTTCCTTCACGTTTGTGAAGAGTAGTCCCTTTTACAATAATACCGCCTATTCGCGCTATGTCAATGAAATCTGAGAACTCTTCGCCATATCCAAATGTACCGGATGCTGTCATCACCGGATTCTTCATTTGTAATTCACCAATATTTACACTTAAATCTGCCATAGTAGTTTATTTATATTAAAAACAGGGCCTTCTTTACACACACACAAGTGACCTTCTGTCGTATTTTCCACACAACATAAGCACGCTCCGATACCACAAGCCATTGTGTTTTCCAAAGAGACTTCACATTCTATTTGATTACTTTTGGCATATTTTGCCACCGCCATCATCATAGGCTTAGGACCACATGTGTAAATCTGCTCGAATCGTACCTTATTTAGTATAGAATGTTGGGTGACATATCCTTTTTCTCCATGACTACCGTCTTCCGTAGTTGTGTACACTTCACCATATTTAGCAAACTCCTCCAGTTGCAACAAGTCCTTATCGCTACGTGCCCCTAAAAGGAATGTAGGTTTATGACCATTTTTGACTAATTGTTCACCCAAATATAACATAGGAGCCGTACCGACACCACCACCAACTAACAAAAGCTTATCAGAAGGCATCTGAGGCATCGTGTAGCCATTTCCCAATGGAAGTATGGTATTCTGGGTTTATCTCTGCCAAGCGCCTTGTTCCGTCTCCAACCAATTGGATCAGGAACCATACTTCATTTCGTTGTTTATCGACAAAATTAATAGAAATAGGGCGACGCAGGAATGTGGTAAGCGAACCGTCCACCCGGAGTTCAGCAAACTGCCCTGGTAACATTTCGGGCAGTAACGATTGAGAGGTCAGTTTCAGCAATACATAATTGGCATGCAGTCTGATATTCTCAGTAACCGTCAAATCTAAAATAAATTTCTTCATGTATGGATATAAAAAGTATAAATTCGTATTCCAAGTGCAAAGATACAGGAATTTGCTCAAACCTGCGATTTTACCACTTATTTTTCAGGTCTAAACGTTTCATAGGTATTATCATCGAAGAAAATTCTTATTTCAGTAATTTTTCTGGCAGGCTTTTCTATATACCTAATCTCCTGTTTTACAATCTCTTTAGGAGCATTTTCAGTACTTCTTAATGCGATTTCCTTGCGATTTTCCAAAGCAATCGCCTCTTTGGACGGATTTACAGGATTCTCATCAAACAAAGAAGGTTGATAATCACCATTAGATGAAGTCAATGAAGATTCTCCAGCAGAAGCCAACATTTCACCTCTTCCATATAGCAACCATTCAAGATTTACGTAGTTATAAGTCTGATGTACTTTCATCACCACTTCCAGACTTGGCTTATTCCTATCATTTAAAATATGAGAAAGAGTAGACTGCTGAACTCCTATTGTTTCAGCAAAAACCCGGGGGGGGACTTTTTCCCTCTCCATAATCATTCTGATTCTGTCTTTTATTTCCATACCACCTTTATTGAGTTACAATTGTATGCACTAAATAGTGATTTCACAAAAATATATATGAATATAATCACTTTACAAAGATATATATTACATTTCACAAAAGCAAATTACATATATAAAAATACACATATTACAAAAATATCAAAATATTCACTATTCTAATATCACGTTTGTGTAATGAACAAAACCTCATATTATATGATAATATTCTATGTTTAACAAAATGTATTTATATATCTGATAATAAATAGGTTAATATTAATATTTCACTTTAAAATGAGGAGATTTACAAAAGTATTGAATATACAAAGCCATTGATTTACAGCTAAGAATCAAATAAATAGTATATATATCTGATATTCATTATAATAACATGTGATAAATTGAATGTTAAACACCCTCCTACTACATTTATACAGTGATATTTATTTTTGTAAACTCATTGCTATACACATGTAAATATATAGATTGGATTACATATGTTATATATTCACATTAATACTAATCACAAACATATAAACACAAATACACAAACGTAAATACAAGAAGTTGCAGTTGCAATAAAATAAAGGATAAACTCTATTATTTACGAATGTATTTTAAGATTTTATCAAATCATCTTTTACATTTCACTATAAAACTAGGAATCCTTGCAATATTTCCGACCATTTACCCGATTCGCTATTTTTTTTCAATTCTAGAAGGGTCATTTTAAGCATAACAAACTGTAATACAACGAAATATCGTACATTTTTCAATTATGCTATTTAGTTGAAATAGAAAAATAGCGCTAATACTCTTCTATTAATTATCAAATTATCAAAATGATATTTTGAGATTACCACTAGAAATGGAGTTTTCCATATTATCACTATCAAATAAGTACAATATCTATTTATCTGACTCTACCAATCTTTCAATAAAGAATCCGAATTTTTCAATGAAAAAAAGCGAATTCCCCCAATTGAAGAATAATATTGGAAACAGCTAAATGGATATTATTTAGGAAAAATCAAGTTCACCGGAGAGAAGCTATTAGAGAAGAATAAAGAAAGACAAGGAACCAAATACAGCAAATTTATTGTTTGATTTTTTACCCAAAAGGCAAACACATACTTCAGATAAAACAGGGAATCACATGAATATAAAAAAGGCATATACTTTATTCTATTCATAGTAAAAGTATATGCCCTTTAATAATATTGGGAACTTGCTCTTTCTAATGCAAAATATTAAACACTAATTCGCGAAGAATATCCCCATCCGACATCGAGCTGTTCTTTACTCCTTTTGACTTTGCATCGGCATATCGTATTTCACCTACGATTTGCATGGTCTTTACACCACTGTATTTTCTCATAGCAGCCAAGTAATCTTTAGCCTGCCAAGGCGTCTTTAGTCCCAGCATATTGGCTATTCCCTGCTCCGATTTATCAGGTGCATAATATGCCAGCATTAAGTTGGAATAAAAGCTGAACAACAAAGATAACGTCATCTGTATCGGATTCGTTTTCGGGTTTTCCTCAAAATATTTTATTATCTTATTTGCTTTAAGAATGTCCTTTTCTACAAGCGCACTCCGCAGTTCAAAGTTATTATAATCCTTGCTTATACCAATATTCTTTTCTATTTGTTCGGGGGTTACACGCCTCTGACCAGCGGGCAAAGTGATAATCAACTTCTCCAGTTCCCCAGTCAGGCGGCTTAAATCAGAGCCTACAAAATCAGCCAACATAGCCGTTGCTTTAGGTTCCATATCCACTCCCTTACGTTTCATATAAGAAGAAATAAAAGCCGGTAGCTGCGCATCCTTTATCTTCTTCGACTCGAATAATACACCCACTTTATCTATTTCGGCAGCTAACTTTTTCCTGCGGTCTAACGTACCATGTTTATGGCATATCACCAAAATAGTAGAGAGTAGCGGCTTCTGGAGATAGTAGGACAATTCCTCCATATTGCGGATTGCCTGTGCTTCCTTTACCACCACCACTTGATGTTCAGACATCATCGGATAACGTTTTGCAGCATTTATAATAGTAGCTACATCTACATCAGCGCCATACACGACGGTCAAGTTGAACTCCTTTTCCGTTTCGTTCAACACATTATCCGTAATATAATCTGCGATCAAGTCGATATAGTACGATTCTTCCCCCATCAGATAATAGATAGGGCGATACTGCTTTGCCCTCAACTCTTTAAGAATGTCATCACATGTCAGTTCTTGTTTTGCCATATATATATTTTCAAAGCTGGGAGTTACCAGTCAAATTTCAAGTGTTTTACAGTTTTCTTTTCATCAATAATCATACGCAAAGAAGCAATACCTATCTCCACATGCTCTTCTACGTAATTCCTAGTGACCAGGTTGTCACTTTTATCCGTTTTCACTCCGTCAGGAGTCATCGGCTGGTCAGAAACCAATAGTAACGCACCTGTAGGAATATGATTGGCAAAACCACAACTGAACAAAGTGGCCGTTTCCATATCGACCGCCATTGCACGGGTCTTTTTCAGATATTCCTTGAATGTTTCGTCATGCTCCCAAATACGGCGGTTGGTAGTATATACGGTCCCCGTCCAGTAGTCACGCCCTTTGTCACGGATAGATGAAGAAACGGCACGCTGTAACATAAACGCGGGTAACGCCGGAACTTCAGGCGGAAAATAGTCGTTGGAAGTTCCCTCACCACGGATAGCGGCAATAGGAAGAATCAAATCACCGAGCTGGTTCTTTTTGTCAATTCCCCCGCATTTGCCAAGGAACAAGCAAGCCTTCGGATGAATGGCCCCCAGCAAATCCATAATAATGGCGGCGTTAGGACTTCCCATACCAAAATTAATCATTGTAATGCCTTCGGCAGTAGCAGAGATCATATTAGCGTCCCTGCCCAATATCGGAACATCAAATTGATTGGCGAAAATTTCTACGTACTTGTTGAAGTTAGTCAACAGAATATACTCCCCAAAATCTTCCAGGTTACGTTTTGTGTAACGCGGCAGCCAATTAGCGACGATTTCTTCTTTTGTTTTCATAATTTCATTAAATTTGTGGTTCCAAATAAAGGAACCCGTTATTTAACTTACAAAAATAATAAATGTTATCGTTAAACCTACCAGTATTCGACACTAAAATAAACGTACGAAACGGAAAAAATGTAATTTTCGACGTGATTCGCAAGCGATATGTCGCCCTTACCCCCGAAGAATGGGTACGGCAACACTTCGTTCACTTTCTTATTGCACATAAAGGATACCCTTCCGCACTCTTAGCCAATGAAGTGATGGTTAAGTTGAACGGTACTACCAAAAGATGCGATACAGTCCTCTACCGGAGAGACTTATCCGCCCGGATGATTGTGGAATACAAAGCCCCCCATATTGAAATCACACAAGCGGTTTTCGATCAGATTACCCGATATAATATGGTGCTGAAAGTAGATTATCTGATTGTCAGCAACGGGATGCAACATTATTGCTGCCGGATGGACTATGAAAATCAGAGTTATGCCTTTCTGAAAGATATTCCAGATTACAATTCTCTATAAAATTATAAGCTTCATCCGCCTCAAAACACACCCTTATCTACAAAATAAAAATAGCGTCACTATCCGCTCAAGATGGTGACGCTATTTGCCCATTATAGTGACGCCATCCCGAACGGATGGCGTCACTATGTCAATCGTTGCTCCAGATAGTCCTCAGAGCACTTTTACTCCTGCATCCGGACGCCCTTCTTCCCATTATGATCAACTGTATCTGACTTACCGCATCACCTTTTTATAGCTTCTTTCATACGGCTATAATTACTGCGTGCGTACTCCAGTTGCGCTTGGGCAGTCTGCAAATCCGCTTTCGCTTGTTCCACCTTATCCTTATACAAATATCAGTTCAGATTTTATTAAAATGATATGATAACAACTAAAGGTTTGCTTTGTTTATTTCGGAAATGTTAAGAAAGGGGTATAAAAAAAGCCCCGCCATAATGCGGAGCTTTGAAAAATATAGCGATAATACGAACTCTTATTCTGCTGTTTTTCTTCTGATTGCTCTTTTTGTAGTTGGTGCCGGAGCCTCTTCCACTTTGTGTTCGAGTTGTACACCAGCCAATTCCGGGTCAATCATGATACGTCCGCAATATTCGCAAACGATAACTTTCTTACGAGAACGGATATCCAGTTGTCTCTGAGGCGGAATCTTGTTAAAACAACCGCCACAAGCATCACGTTGCACATACACGATACCCAGTCCGTTACGTGAGTTCTTGCGGATACGTTTGAATGACTGCAACAGACGCGGCTCGATTTTAGTTTCCAAATCTTTGGCTTTGTCTCTCAGTTTCTCTTCTTCCTGCTTGGTTTCAGAGATAATTTCATCCAGTTCGCTCTTCTTCTGTTCGAGGTCTTTTTGTCTTTCGTTCAAGCTCTGTTCGTTCTTCACTACTTCAGCCTCTTTCTCCTCTCTATCTGCAGAGTATTCTTTGATTCTCTTCTCGCAAAGTTCGATTTCCAATGTCTGGAATTCAATTTCCTTCGTCAAGAAGTCATATTCACGGTTGTTGCGAACATTATCTTGTTGTGACTTATATTTTTCTACTGAAGCCTTTGCTGTTTCAATTTCTACTCTCTTGCCGGCAATAGCAGATTTCAGTTCATCCACTTCAGCTTTGATCTTGTCGATACGGGTACTCAAACCAGCAATTTCGTCTTCAAGGTCTTGCACTTCCAACGGAAGTTCACCTCTCAATGTCTTGATTTCATCAATCTTAGACAACATTGTTTGTAGTTGGAACAGTGTTTTCAGTTTCTGTTCTACCGTCAACTCATTCGGATCTTTTTTTGCTTCTCTAGCCATTTTACTTATAAATATTTTATGGGATTCGTATTTATTTTACTCAATTGGAGTGCAAAATTAGGAAATAAATCCCGGATTATGGAATAAAAAATTTCTTTTGTATATTGTTCGCTTTCGTAATGACCTATCTCTGCCATCAGAATATCTTCTTCATGACCGAAATAATCATGATATTTAATCTCGCCAGTAATAAAAACATCCGCTCCCGACCGGATTGCCTGTGGAAGCAAAAATGCACCTGCACCACCGCACAATGCTACTTTCTGTATCTCTCTTCCCATCAGCTTGTTATGACGCAGCCCCCCTACTTCGAATGTCTTCTTGATACGCTTCAAAAATTCAATTTCTGTTTCCGATTCATCCAATTCACCGACAATTCCCGACCCCGCCTGCGACCAGTTGTTCAATAACGGATAAATGTCGAATGCCGGTTCCTCATAAGGATGGGCAGCCAATAATGCCTTGATGCTTTCCGCCTTCTTAAAGGCAGGAAGAATCGTTTCAATCCTCACCTCCTCTTCGTGGTGCAGTTCTCCGATTGTTCCACAAAAAGGATGCGTTCCCTCTTTTGCACGGAAAGTTCCCTCTCCTCTCAGATTGTAACTGCATGAATCATAGTCGCCTATATTTCCACATCCGGCGGCAAACAATGCTTCGCGTACAGCATCAGCCTGTGCATTAGGAACAAAAGTCACCAACTTAACCAAACTATTCTCTTTCGGTTCGAGGACTTTCAAGTTCTTCAATCCTATTTTCTCAGCTATCTTATAGTTGACTCCACCCTGGGCATTATCGAGGTTGGTATGCGCCGAATAGATCACAATATCATTCTTTATTGCTTTCAATATGCAGCGTTCCACGTAATCCTTGCCTGTGATGGATTTATAGCCTTTAAAAATGAGTGGATGATGCGATATAACGAGGTTGTACCCTAGCGCGATAGCTTCATCCAACACAGCTTCGGTAACGTCAAGACACAACAAAGCCCCTGTTGCTTCCGCTTCTGTCAATCCGATTTGCAGGCCGGCATTATCAAATCCGTCTTGCAATGGCAGAGGCGCGAATCGTTCAAGGGCGCTTACTATTTCCTTAATTTTCATTATTGGTAGAAAATTTGGTTGCAAAGATAAGAAAATAAAAGGGAACAACTGCTCATTGCCCCGCTTTTTTTAGTAATTTTGTTGCATATACTATAATAATTGAATACGATGAAAACAATTCTATCCTATTTTCTATTAGTTATTTTGACTGTTTCCTG
This sequence comes from Bacteroides acidifaciens, assembly GCF_903181435.1. NCBI lineage: Bacteria > Pseudomonadati > Bacteroidota > Bacteroidia > Bacteroidales > Bacteroidaceae > Bacteroides > Bacteroides acidifaciens. The sequence continues at coordinate 1,550,014 of NZ_CAEUHO010000001.1, read as the reverse complement.
TCAATTGAAGCCAAACGAGAACTCTGAAAAGTCTGTTACCAAAGATATGAGTAATGGTGGTACAGAAGAATGTATTGCAGATACAATAAAAGCTACTGCCATCTTCTGGATAGATAAGGCGGAGACGAAACACTGTAAAGAATGGGGTTTCCGTACAATTAAAGCTAAAGTTTTCATCTATGAAAACGGAAAGGTTGCCTTAAAAGCTTTCGTCAAAAAGCAATCGCCGGACGCAGAGAAGTATATACGCCACCATCTCTCTAAATTTCAAGTCTCAGAAAAAATGTTTGAAAACGGATATGTGCAACCGGGAGAACAGTTTGTTCAACTTCGTTGCTTATATGAAAAACTCAAGGGGAAATAAGGAGCTGATTTTTTTCATATAGGAGAACTATTTGTTTCAAGGAATGAAACTAAATGTTTCATGCTTTGAAACTGTAGTTCCATCTGCGTGAAACTTTAGTTTCATACCGTTGAAACTAATGTTTCTTACCGATGAAACTCTAGTTTCCATTGCTTGAAACTAAAATTTTAAATAACGTCAATAAAGGAAACAACTTGGAACTTGCTTCTTGTGACAGCAACATTTGCCATCACACTGTTGTCACACCGTGCTGTCACACTCTAACCTCGCACTAATCAATCCTTTAAGTACCAAAATGTGACAGATGACAGCAAGTTTTATTTTTTATATATATGGAGAGAGGTTTTATTCTTGAGGGCATAGCGTTCATCGACTACTCTATCCGTAGGGAAAAAAGTAAAAATCAATCGCCACTCTCCTTCCCGATAGATGAATTTACGACCGTTCGCGCCTCGAAGAATTGCCTTATGCTTTTCCTGCAAAAAGGTTTCAATACCTTGGGGCATCCCACTACCCATTGCTGCAAATTCCACTGTAACAAAGAAATGCGGTATGGATATTTCGGCGACTTTCTGAAATATATGGTCGGTTATTGTCATTTCTTAGTTTCTTTCGATACTTCCAGAAGCTTCCCATATGCATCAAATGACTTTCGCGAAGCCAATGAAATGGTTATCATCAACGACAGCATGGATGCAGCGAATGTGATTACCATTATCATCATCTGATATTTAATGGCAACGTTTGGAGTACTTCCGCCTAAAATCTGTCCAATCATTGTCCCCGGGAAAGCTACCAATCCCATTACAGCAATATTCGCAATCAACGGGCTGAATGATTTAATAATCGCCTGCCGAATAAACGGAGCCTGCGCTTCCTGTCTGGTAGCCCCGTTGCCCAATAAATATCTATATAATTGTTGTTCACGTTTCAATCCGCTATAATAAGTATTCAAGGCGATAACATTGCTCGAAAGCATATTTCCCATCAGAATACCGAATATCGGAATAAAGTATTGAGCACTGAAAATATTATCCAATTGAAGAACAATACCTATGAAATACAACCCTACCAACACGACACTGCAAAGAAACCCGACTGAAATCGGAATCAGCAAAATACTGCGTTTCAACTGGGTACGTACCAATGCGGTTTGTCCGGCTACGAATATCATAATAATCACCCAAAGGAAATTAATCCAGGGATTATTCCATATAAAAAGATATTTCAAATACATGCCTATGAAGAACAGTTGGATAATCATCCGTACTGTACCGATCACGGCAGGTTTCAATAATCCCGTCTTGAATTTCCATAGATAAAAGAACGGAATGGCAAGCAGAAGCAAGCCTATGGCTAAGTTATAATATGATATGTCAATCGTTCCCACGGTATATATTCTTACTGTTTTATTCGATTTGGATTATAGTTCTATTACATAATGACACCCCGATGCAAAGTCCTTGTCGTGAGACACAGCAAGTACAGCCGCTCCTTTTTCCGCCTGTCGCCGGAAAAAAGAAAGCACTTTATCAGTCGATCCAGAATCCAAAGCAGAAGTTGGTTCATCTATAATAATGAGAGGTTTATCAAGCATCGCAGCCACTGCAAGCATAATACGTTGCCGTTGTCCGCCCGAAACTTCATTCACTCTCTTTGTATATAATTCGTGCTCCAATCCCAATTCGTCAAAGCAAGCGAAAAGCCTTTCTTCTGAAAAAGGAACCGAGCGGTTCACTTTCAACTCGAACGGCAGGGCGACCATTTCTTTCACCCATTCAAATGGTAACGCTAACTCTTGCGGAATCCATGCAATCTGACGCCGGACACTATCAATAGTGGATATATCAAGAAATATTTCCCCCACTCGAATAGTCCCTTCTTTCAATGGGACGAATCCCATCACTGCATTCAGCAACGATGTTTTTCCGCAACCGGATTGTCCTACGATACAGGCTGTTTCTCCCCGTTCCAGTTTCAGGTTAAAACCGGAGAAAAGCACTTCTGTCCCAAAGGTTATGCAGGCGTTATTGATATGTAACATTTATTTGTTCTCTTGAAATTCTCGCCAAAAGTACACAAAAAACAAGACTTTTCGGATATCGATGGGAAACAAAAGCGGGAGGTTTTGTATAAATTCGACAGAACGACATGTTTTGTCGCCATGGCTCATTATCTTTGCCGGTAGAAATCCAAAAGAAAGCAGACTATGGGAAAGAAATTGGAAGGTATACAACGAATGCTGGTTATTATCAACAAATTGAAAGAAAGGCAACGTTATGTTCCGCGTGAAGAGCTGGAGGAATATGTGCGGCTTCGCATGGAAGAGCGTGACGCGACGCCTGTTGATATCCGGACCATACAACGTGATTTTAAAGATATAGAAGATTTGTTCGGCATTTGCATCCGCTTTGACAAAAAATGGAGCGGCTATTATATCAATGAAGAGGACAGTCTGATTAACGAGCAATACGAACGCCTGTTGCTGAACTTCGATTTACTGAATGCTTTGGATAAAACATCCAATCTGCATACTTATGTCCTTGCCGAACATCACCGTCCGTCTGACACCGAATGCCTTCCGGCATTGATAAAGGCCATCAAATTCTCTCATCCGGTAGCATTCGATTATATATATGTACGCGAAGAAGGCAGAAGGCGCGAAAAGAAAGTTCTCCCCCATTATCTGAAAGAAGATCAGCAACGCTGGTATCTCCTCGCCTACGATAATAACGTGCTGAAAACATTCAACGTAGACTGTATCCGTAACCTCCGGATTTATTATGAAGAAACCTTCAAGAGAGATATGGATATTGATGCAAACGACTTATTTAAGGACAGTTATGGTATCTGGAACCAACCGGATATTCCCGTAGAAGATATTGAATTGAGTTACAGTGCACTAGATGGCAGGTTCTTAAAATCTGTTCCTCTACACCATTCGCAGCAAATCATTGCAGACAACGAAACAGAATTCCGGATTACATTGCACCTCCGTATTACCAATGATTTTGTCATGGCATTACTCGCACGTAGTAGCTCACTTACGGTAATCAAGCCGTTACATCTTCGGGAACGTATCCGAAAAGTATATGAGGAAGCATTACAGAGGAATACATAAAAATAGAACTTCAATTTCCTAAATATGAAAATAAAAAAGATATTCAGAACCGTAGGTATCTCAGCCCTTGTTGTTGTCTTTAGCTATTTTGTCTATCAAGACCAGCTGGCACAGAAAGAGTTAATGAGAAGTCTTGACAGGAATGCTTCGTCTATTCATCCTGATTCCGACAATTGTTCATACACCTCTTCTTCACCAACCAACGAAGATGAACTTCTTCTGAAAACAGAAAAGAAGGAAAATGACTCCAATACTTATTGCCCAGAAGATGATTTCAACGAACGTTTGGATGATTTTCTTGCCGATCCGGAAGATGAGATGACTTTTCCATCGGAAGTTTTCGATACACAAATAGATGAATGCGATGATGAACTGATAGAAAATGAGATTGATTATTAGCGAATAATTTATACGCTAAAAACAAAAAACAATGCCCTTGAAGTGTTATATTGCAAAAGATTGTCTATATTTGCAACGTTGTCACAAGTAGTTGTGCAACTTTACATATAATTAATAGATGAAAGTGTTTTGCTTTTATCCTTATTCGGGAAATCTGGTAAATTTCAAAAGGAACAGGGATAACAATAACACTCGTCACTTGTATTCCATTATGCGCTGTCATGTGCATATCTATACAAGTGTGGGGTATTGTTTATTTGTTCCTTAGGTTTACCAGAGCCTCCCGATAGATAAGCAGATGACTCCACACTTTCTTTTTTATTTGAGTTAAAATAATAATATTATGATGTTAGAAAAGGGACTAAGCTATAATTTTATGGTAGAAAGAATTGCAGAGGCCAAGCAAAACCATTATTATGTAATAAAAGTTGAGAACAGAGAATGTTGGGTGAAAATGCAGCCATTTGAAATCTATCAAAATCCATCTAAAAATATTATACGGTGTGAATATAGAGGAAGAGATTCTTATGGTTCCCATATTTTTGTAGAGGATAGATTGTCGGTATTGTATGAACTGTATACAATAAATAATATCTATACATTTTATTATATAAAGGATGGTATTGATATGTTTGGAAATAAATGTGTGGTTTTAAGTGATAATTATGGACTGACTCATTTTTTATATGAAGAGTTATCACTAGAACAAAAGCACACACACACTCCCATTACATGCCAAATAATATCTATTGAAAAGACACAGAAAATCTTGTCTTTAAAGCTATGCCCTATTTCCAAACAATCTCCTTTATGGATAGATGCCGATTTACTTTTTAGGGATATCAATAAAGAAGAACTTATTAAGGAATATTTTTATAATGTCTTATATGGAATAAAAGATAGAAAAACAATTACACAATGGCACAATATTGAATTGTTAATAAAACAGCACAATAATAAATGGATTAGGCTGTATATACGTTTTTTAGATCGAAAATTAAAATATAACGTTATACAACAGGGAAACTTGGTAAAAATTCACGAGTTTTCACAGCTAATGGTTTGTCTTACAAATTGGTCTAAATCAAATTATAGATCTTGGAAGAAAATGCCTAAATCCACTAAATATGAGGGACTCTCTAAAGCAATTTTACTTTTGCAGAATGATCAACTACAGGACTTTCTGAATGAATTCATTCAAACGGTAAATGTGGAGGGAATTATGGGGGAAGCCATGAAAAAAGTAAATGTAATATTAAGTTCTATAGAAATAGATTCGTTATTATTTCAAAGTAGGACAGCTCAATATATACAGATTGGTGAACTATTCCATAAAAACAAATCAGTTATTTATCTTAAATATATAGAAGTATTTATTGGCATTTTATCTTATCGATTAAATATAGAAATATCGAAATTTCAACAATCTGTAATCGGAGAACAGACCGAGAGGTTTCAAATAGATTCTTCAATATTACTAAAAACATTAACTGTATTAGGAATGCTCATTATCTTTTTAATGGAAAAGATAGAATATGAGAAACTCTTTCAATATTATAAAGCAGCATTTCATCATTTAAAATGTATGTTCTTATCTGTACAAAAAAAAGAAACCAACCAATATATTTATTCATTATTAGAAATGATGGATGGAAATGATTCCTTCACATGGAATAATATTAAAAAGATCCATTTATCAACAATATCTGAAGAGATCCTAGAGTGTTGTCCTGAACAGGGAAATAATATGGTTGAGATTGAAGATATTGCTTTAGATAAACAACTAATGTTTCCTTCAAAAATGACAAATGAGAAGGTGCTAGCTTATTGGAATTTGTATAAAGACGGTTCGTATGTTATTTCCGAAACACCTAGTAGTCAAGAAGGGCTGTTAAAATCTGTAACTCTGTTGGAAAGTTGTAAAAATGGATTCCTGTTATTATGTTATAATAAAGGTAATATAAATAAAATTCCTATCAGAACATTACTAGAAAAGAAAAAGAAAAATTTTAAATACATTAATGGTTATCATCAACATACCCGATTGAAGGAGGTGTATACTATTAAATCAGAATGTTTTATTCTTATTTTATCTTTATATCAAAAGGAAAAATATGTAAAATTGTATTCGACGGAAAACATATCCCAGCATACATCATTAAGTTTAAAAGGAAATCAAGTCGTTGATTCTGTTGTTGACGAAACTGATTTTTATTTAATACCTAATGAAAATAAAGAAATGATTCCTCAGCGGATAGTTTATAGTTCGCCAATGCCTTTAGGCAAAAATATCACCAATATCTATTATGCAAAAGATATTTTAACATTAAAAAAGTGTGGCGCTAAAATATAAAAAATGAAATTTATATTGAAATAAAATACGATTTATGGAACAATTAGAACTAGTAAAAAAGATTTTGTTAAAGGAGTTCGCTTGTTGTAGTGATGAACTTTTCACTTTAGGAATAATGCGTACAGATAGTTTTACAGGAGAAATAGGTGAATTTATTGCTTCTAGATATTTTAATCTTAATTTAGCTAATAGATCAACAAAAGGATATGATGCAGAATGTTCTCAAGGATACAAATATCAGATCAAATCAAAAGTAATATCCAATAATGATTTTCATTATCACATATCTGGTTTGAAATGTCAGGATTTTGATTATCTTATTGTTGTATATTTCGATAAATATTATACCCCTTTAGCTATTTTAAAAATCCCATCTTGCCAAATAAATGCAGAAAAGTATCGCATTAACGCTTCTGTAGTGTTTAACTTTTCTCAAGATTTAACTCAGTTAAAATTATCGAAAAAGGAGCAACTTTCTATTAAAAAATTCGCTCAGAGTTATTTGGAACTACAAGAAACTGGTATTGTTAGAAGTCGCAGGGTCGTAGGAGACATTGGCGAATACTATGCTTGTAAACGTCTGAATTTAAAACTATGTAACAATAGGAATGAAAAAGGTTTAGATGCGATAAGTCAAAAAGACGGGTTGACTTTTGAAATAAAAACAAGACGAGTATATGATAGCGGAAGACGAATATCTGAAACTAGAAGAATAAATAATCTTATGGGTAAAAGCGCAGATTATTTAATTGTAGTAACTTTAGATCATGCCTTTGAATGTTCAGGGATGTGGATAATGCCAATGAAGAATATAATCAATCTTAAATCTGCTAATCTTAAAATTATAAATACGACTGTAGGTATAAGAAATTTAGTACCAAGTCAAGTTAGTTGGTTGGCGACTGGTGAGAAGTTTATATCCTTCAATAATATGAACTAAAAAGTCTATTTTTCAATAGGAAATAACAAGTATAATAAATCTGAGCACCAATTTTCAATTAGAGAATATAAACTCTTGTAATGTAAGTGCACTGAAGGATACAAGAGAATGTATCCAATTGTATTATAATCATTGATTTTGTTACATTTAGTTTGTTTTTTTATAAGAAATAATATCATGATAACTCCAGAGGAACTTATTCAAGATTTGATAGATTTTTATGGTTATGAAGTCGATCTATATTATGCGATTAATTATATAGATATGATCGGACAATATGCTGAAGTAGATAGTTTTCACCTTTGGTTACAAGATTTGTTAATGTAGATTAGAAGTTGTAGCAATAAATAGGGTTCCCTAAATAACGTGAGTTTGATATAAATGGGACTATCCATCTAATTGTGTAAATAGAAAACTACGGGATTTTTCTCATAGTTTTTTTATTTATGTATTAACTTTGTAAAAATCAGATTTTATGGACATTCCTAAAGAATTTTTAAGTAAAGAGTTTCTGTCCCAGTTTAAGACAGGCGAAGATGTGACTGCTTTCATGAAAGAGCTTCATACTCGTGTTTATGAACAAATGCTGGAAGCAGAGATGGATAACCATTTAGGTTATGAAAAACACTCCAATCAAGGCGATCATAGTGGCAACTCCCGCAATGGTAGTTATAGGAAGCAGATTCAAACCGAGATGGGTAAATCTGTTATTCAGGTTCCTCGTGATCGGAAAGGAGAATTTGAGCCTATTGTTGTTCCCAAGCATCAATCCCGCGGCTTATCAATCGAGCGTCTTGTCATCTCTCTTTATGCCAAAGGTATGAGCGTCGCTGATATTGAGTCGGAAATGCAGGAAATATACGGCATTAACCTTTCCACCTCCGCTATCTCCATTATCACCAATAAAGTTAGCCAGGCTGCAACAGAGTGGCAGAATCGTCCTTTGGACAGTTTATATATGATTGTCTGGATGGATGGTATCGTATTCAAAGTCAGAGAAAACGGCAAAGTGATCAACAAGACTGTTTACCTATGTGTAGGTCTGAATAAGGAAGGTTTGAAAGAAGTATTGGGTATGTGGATTGGCAAAAATGAGAGTGCCGCTTTCTGGATGGGCGTTTTAACGGATCTCAAAGCCCGTGGTGTAGAAGACATTCTGATTACAGTTACTGATAACCTGAATGGATTTACGGAAACCATCAAGAGTGTATTTCCTGCCTCTACTACTCAAATATGTGTGGTACACCAAATTAGAAACTCCTGTCGCTATGTCGTCTGGAAAGAAAAAAAGGAATTCACTGCCGATTTAAAGAACATCTATAATGCACCTACTAAAGAAGCAGCTGAGATGGAGTTGGATAACTTTGAGCAAAAATGGGGTGCTAAATATCCATATGCGATACGCTCATGGAGAAATAATTGGGAAGAACTGACCGTGTTCTTTGATTTCCCCGTCGAGATTAGAAAGATTATCTATACCACTAATCTTATTGAAAATCTAAATGGGAAAATTAGAAAGTACACCAAAAATAAGCTATCATTTCCAAATGATGATGCACTGAAAAAATCTGTCTATTTGGCCATTAACGAAATTGAAAAGAAATGGTACCAACCTATTTGGAATTGGGCATTGATATTTAACCAATTTATTACTATATTTGAAAACAGGATTCAAGTATAAAACCCGAATCCTGAAGTTTTCTATTTACACAAAATTGTGGACAGTGCCATATAAATTTATAAATATCTCATTGACCAATAGAAACATAGCGATAAAAGTATTTCATAGTTTTACGTAAATTTTAAAACGTGATTACTTCTTCTATATTAGCTGTTGCACCACCCGTAAATTCTCTTTTAATATTTTACCGAGACTTTTTGCAAAATGTTTATATGAATTCTTTTCTTTCTCTTTATTATCATCCGATAAAGAACTACTGTCAATTTCAGAATGTACAAAACTGACAATACCATCAATTGCATCATCTACAGTTTTACTGCTGATTTTGGATTTATATCCCAATGTATTTATAACACATATGTTTACCAGTTCCAATATCTTTGGCGATTTAATAGCTGCCTTTATTCACTCTGCCATTAGTTTAACACCTTTACCTTGTGATTTTGACAAAACGTCAAAAAAGGTATCGGCTAATGTTATTTCCCTATTCTCCATGATCTTCAAATTACAAACTTTCCAGCAGTTCTATCATTTTATAGATGGTAGTTGACGGATTATTATATGTCTCCAACACCTTGGCTCTTGACGTTGCTTCTGATATTTTTCCGGACAGTTGCTGTTTCTCATTCAATGCCAAAATTCCCTTTGCATAGTGTTCAAGATGTCTTTTCAGTTTCTTGATGCAGGCGTTTTGAGTTAGTTCGGCATGACAATCCTCAAAGTGTAGCAAATACCATAACTCAATACATGGATTTGACACCAGCAATACGGCATCTGGAATACTTTGCAGGTGTACTAACATCCCGTCCACATCAAGGTCATACATTAGAAATGTTTTATCATTTTTGGTCACAATATATTCCCGCTTGCAATTCTCTATATATCGAACGGATATGTTCGAATCGCTCTTTCTTGGAATAATCTGAATAGGCACACGGTATTGTGAACGAAGGTGACTGACATAGGCAACCTCAGACTCCCCTTCACAGAAAACAAAGAAATTTGGCTTCATTGTTTTGCCTTTGGATTTTCTTATTTGTCGTCCCATATCAGTTTCTATTTTATAAAACTATCCGTCTGTTCGTCAATATACGGGATGGCATCGAAACGACCTTGTAAATATGCCTTCTCTGTATCCAGGCCATCACGGAAATCTTTGTAATCATACAGCGAATACAAATCCGAGGATCCGTCATACCGTTTATTGACAAAATATATCTGATCCTTGCGCAACTTATTGGTATTAAGCAGATATGTATTGTGCGTAGTATATATCAGCTGCGACGATTCGCTTTTATTGAACAAACCGATAATATACTCTACCAATTTTATATGCAACTGCGTCTCGATTTCATCTATCAACAAGATTTTATTATTCTTGACGATATCCAGAATCGTCAGCATCATACTGAATAAACGCTGTGTTCCATCAGATTCTTCTGCAAAAAAATTGAAAGGAACATCTGGGTTATTCCTGTGATAGGTCGTAATAACCAGCTGTGGTTTCTGAATATCTTCTACTGACAATATTTGATTGTCAGTAGGGTCAATCACTGCGGTAGACAGGACTTTATTCTCATGGCGACTGTCGATTTTAACAATGTCGCTGTCGGCAATTCGCAGCACATTAAGGAACTGCTCTTTGTTCTCATTCAACAAGCGCTCGACAGAGAAAGAATTATATCCGAAATAATTCAGAATAAAACGCTCATTGAAATATCGAAAAACATCTTTTGCAACATCACGATCCATCTGACTGGCACGCGACACAAAAAGCGTTTTCTTGGACGTATTAGCAGCAACATCCATAGGGCGGCGAATCACCGAACGGAATTCATAGATATCCTTTTTGTCGGGTCCCTTTGTCTCATCACGAGAAAATATCAGTGAGCGACGGCCATTCGGATAATAGTACAGTGCCTCTTTCAGTATCTCAACTTTATTGAGTTCAAAAGAATATTCATATTCGACACCCTCAAGAAGGAAGCGAATGAAGAATGTACTTGGCTTGCCAATGCCTCCAAATTTGAACGGAGTAAAGGCAAATATCGTATTTTCGTTGTAATTGTGAGATGAGAATATCATTCCCACACAAGCGCGAATAGCCTTGATAAGGCTGCTCTTTCCTGAGGCATTTGCACCATAAATGGCAACAGTCTTAAGCAATCGCTCATCACCGCATACAAATGTATTTTCTTCAAGTTCCTTTGCCTTTTTAGTTTGGATGCTTGCTGCCTGCATATCCAGCACAACCTCATCTTTAATTGAGAAGAAGTTGCTCAAACGAATTTCAAGTACCATTTTATTCTTCAAATTTGTAATTCCTTTGCAAATATAGCAAATTAAATGACAAATTCATAATTTAGACAACTTTCTTATGGATTAAAAGCACAGCTCTTTCATTTAGTGCCTGTTTAAATTTCTTTTATCAATAATGCCATGCACATTGGCTTTGACTGTCCATAATTCCTACATCGGGTTCCATGCTTTCTACGTTTCACATGTATATGCCTTGTAATCTCTCTAACAACAAGTCAAAATCCAATTAGGAACCCCATTTGTGATAGTAGTAATAGACCAACTGCCACTTAGAAAAGTCAAGGATAGTTATCATTGATATATTTGTTATCTTGAGATTTTCGCCTAAATTATGTCTATTGAAATTGCCTATGATTCAAACCTTACTCTGCCACCCACTTTTCAATGTTTCTTGTCTCAGCGCTGAAATTCACCCCTATTTTGAACAGTCGGCGCTCGTCACTCTCAAAAGGTTTCGCATAATGTTTCTCATTAATCTGTCGCAAAGCCTCTTCAGCCATACCCTCCAGTTTGAATTCCATGACATAGATAAATTTATCAGTCTGCAAAACAAGATCGATACGTCCCCGACTTGTGTGATATTCTACTTTTACATAAAAACCGACTAATTTGAACACGATAAAGAGAACATTCTGATAATGCAATTCCAAATCGCGAACCATCTCATAAGGAGTATCTGCAAAAAAACTCTGAAGACGACGGAAAAAAGAATCATAATCTCCAGAACGGACTTCACGGACAAACTTCTGAATTTCAAAGGAGGATTCAACAGCATCGGCATTCGTATAGAAAGGCATCAGATATTTTATAAACCCTTCCTCTACTTCACGATTGGGAAATCCCAAACGATAAGTTTCAAATTCACGATCGTAGCCTTTTATAGTAAGATAACCGCTCTGATAAATCACAGGGATAGGATTGTCGGAAGTTGAATCAATACTATTCAGTACATCAGCACTGGTTTCTTCATGAGCCATCCGGTGAAGATCGTAATGATGTTTTTTTAGTAATTCGACCAAATAAGTAGGTGTCCCCGTTTCAAACCAGTAGTTACCAAACGTATTGTATTTAAGTGTATTAAGTAAGCTAAACGGATTATACATACCTACAGAATCATGAGTAAAATGATAACCATCATATCTTTCACGCATTTCAGTACAAATTTTATCATACGCCAAATTCTGCGCATCAGCAAATTCATGCAATTCTGTTTCAAAGTTCTCATGCAACTCATGATCACTGATTCCACAGATTTCAATGTATTGCTGACGCATGGATATATCCTCCAGGTTGTTCAGGTCACTAAACACGCTCACCTTTCCGAATTTTGTCACTCCCGTAAGCATACCAAATTTAATGTAGCCATCCTTGCTTTTTAAAGCTCCATAAAAGGCCTTCAATGTATCACGAAAACTCTTCTGAAGTTCATCATTGCCGATTGCCTGCAACATAGGCTTATCATACTCATCCACCAAAATAACGACACTCTGTCCCGTCTGCTCACAAGCACGCTGAATCACACCTTGAAAGCGAGAAGCGAATGTTTTCTCGTAATCCTGTGCGCCATAGAGAGCTTCCCAACCACGTAAAGCACTTTCTAAAACTTGGTCGATCGCTTCGGGAGTCGTATATTTCTCCGCATTCAGATCTAAATGCAAAATGGGATATTTAATCCACTCCTTTTCCAGCTTCTCCATCGCCAATCCTTCGAAAAGTTCTTTTTTCCCTTGAAAATAGGCTTCCAAAGTAGATAGTAACAGACTTTTCCCAAAGCGACGTGGACGACTTAGAAAATAGTAACTGCCCGTTTTCACCATCTGATAAATCAAGGCAGTTTTATCTATATAGCAATAACCACCTTTGCGTATTTTTTCAAAGTTCTGTATGCCAATAGGATAAATTTTGTTACTCATATACTCATATTATTTAGGAGTTGACAGATACAAAGATAGACTTTTCCACCCAATAACACAAAGTTCGATATGAAAGTTTTTTCGTATCGGACTTAAAGTAAACAGACAAATCAATTATTTTTTAGAGAATGTAATTTAAGCCGTGTTAGCAAATAAAAGAATTCTATCAAATACATATTCTACAAAAAATCCAATAATAACAACTATAGCGATCTTTCAAAAATATGACCTTTGCACTTGTGTATTTTGCTAGTCAAATTACTTTGGAACATACCAAGTATTTCGGATGGTTTGTACACATCAATATATTCCAATAATTCGGTAATCTTTATTCTAATTATTAGCTCTAAATTCTTCTATTATTTTTTATGATATGAAACCATATCTCCTTTTTCATTACGATACATATCTATTTCAAGAAGGTTTTCAGAAACAATTTTTTCTTTGTATTTAAAAATAAAAATACGCTTACCATCATTAGACTGACACTTAATTGAAGTATCTGTTTTAGAAATGATAATACCTTGTACCAAAGGATTAAAAGGAGGAATCATTAATTCAAATTTCGTATCATCCATTTTATAATAAATGTCTCTCTGAGTTGAACTATCAATAGATTTCACTCCATCTTTCCACAAACAGTTTTTCGGTGAGGAAAACAAAATATAATCTTTTGCCAAACTGATTTTATGAGCATGAACAAAATAATTTTTAATATAGGAGCTGTAATTAGAAGCCAATTGGATATTCATTTTATAACCTTGCATCCCATACTCTTTCTCACTTATTCCATAAATGGATGGATAATGTCGATTCATATATAAAAAACTTTATCTGCTACTTGATAGTTTTTGCTAGGTATACCATCCAATAAGCCTACAGAAAAATAGTCAACATCAAAATCAATATCATGATCATTTTTCATATACAGAAATGCAGCTAAATAAATAGCTTCCGCTTCTAATGTTTTTGTCTCTATTAAGCCTCCTTTCTTCTTTAGATCAGAAACACTTTCTACAACACACTGTTCTACAGGAGCTGAATATTCTAGCGACTTTTCAAACTGATCACTTTGAAATTGAACTTTATCACTTTTGTCCTTACTTCCTTCTTTCCCAAATAAATAATCAAAGATGTTCATTATTTTAATATTAATATTGAGATGAATAATCCTTATACAAAGTGTCTTCTATTTCATTAAATAGCTGTTGAGAGAAAAGACTTCCTATACTTTGTTTTTCAATAAGTGACATATTATATTCTGATTTTATGCTATATAAAACTTCATCCATTACTATTCCTTTTTCCTTAAATAGTAATTGCTGATTACTAGGATTATAGAATAGAGTTATATAATATGATTTCAAAAACGCCACATATTGCATAGCACTATCAATTGTAGATTTATTGCCATATGGATTAATAAATCCAAATCCTGGTCTAAAATTATGCATTACATGATTTGAATAATTTGCTATGTACGTCTCTTCTATTTTATCCTGCAATGTTTCAGGAGCATATTTTAGAATGGCCCAAATATAATATGCAGCAACTGCTCTTAAATCCGCATTGTCTCTACATACTGTATATAAACAATAAAAAGAATTTTCAGCAGCAGTACTCAATATGTCCTTATCTGAAACATTAGCCATAACTGCAAATAAAGAAAAAGATTTACCAACTTTAAATTTATCTTCTGTCTGAATTAATGCTATACTACCTATACGCGCTGTTACATTATACAGTTCTCCCAACAAGTTCATACAATTATATATATCACGCTGTTCATAAAAGCGAATGGCATTATTAGCTATAATTGAAATTTTATCCATAATAATATTAAATTAATAATCATCCAAATACTTAAAAATCATTAGTCTATATTCCAATAGGCATTAGGTTCTCCATCAAAAATAGTATCTATATCATCATCACTATATCCCATCTCATCTTGGGCATAAGATCCATTATAGCACTCAAAAGTAGCCTGTTCGTCATCACGAAAATCATAATCATCACATCCTTCAGAATCATTACTATCATTAAACAACTGTTTTTTTCGCATATCCTCAAAATCTAGAGTTATTAGAAATTCTGGATACACAGATCTCAATTCTTGCATAGCTTCATCTGTAATAATAAAACTGCAATATTGGTTATTAGAAATATTCATCATACACCATATTATGTATTCAGGATTGATATCCATTACATCACTTAATGACAGACCTTTGTATTTTCCAAAGTCAAACTCATCATCTATATGTTGAAAATATGCCATTCTTTTTATTTAGATAAGGGAAATAAATCTTCAGGAGGATATATAGTATACGAAATTCCTCCAGTCACTGAATTTATAAAACGACATACAACTAAAAAACAAGGAGCTACTGCAGATACACAATCTATTGAATATGATATTTTTTTATACATCAATATTTCTTTAGGCAATGTTTTATAATGAATTTGCAAGGAATCATCTACAGATATTTGGGGAGATGCCTTTTTTAAATGCTGAAAATGAACCTGTTTTTTATTTCTAAATTCTTTATAATAATAATTAGCCTTCAAAGAACAAACATACAAATTTTCTAATAATAGATCATGTTCCATATTATCACATAACAATTTCCTATAAATAGGAAAAACCACATGTTGTTTTTTAGGAGGCTCATCTAATAATGAAGATGACTGTACTGCTGAATACACAAAACGATCCGATGTAATTATTCCTAATCTTATATCCAGTGGTATAGAATTCGCATTTTCTGTATATGGAATGAACCCATAAATTTCAAGCTCTTTTACCAATCTCGATCCAACTATCATACCAGAAGTTAGCTCTTTATTTGAAAATAGTAAATCAGATAAATTTGTCATATACATCATAACCCATAGAGTTTTATATCTCTTAAAGCGTAAAGTACGTCTTTGATGAACTCTATTTCACGAGGCATCATATTCATTTCTATATTAGAATAATTCTGATTTACATTCGTAAGTTGGAAATCTATAAATTGAGTATCACTCCAGCCCTCATATCGTTGTTTAAACGCCTTATATTCAGAATCTTTTTCCTTATATTCTTTTAATTCCATTGGTCTTTTAAATACTAGATCCCAATAATAAGCTATCGCACCTATATATGGCCATTTCCTTAAACAGGAATTATTATCATATCGCATATTTATTACAATATCAATGACTTTATTTGCTTCTTCATAAAAATCATCACGATAATACCAATCAAATATTTCTATTTCTTGATTATATATAACGCTCCTCAACTGAGACATCATGAGATCGTAAACTTTACATGCATCTTCGACATCAACTTCATGAGAACTAAACTTTGAATTTAGAACACTTATCCTTATTACACGCCACATATGATATATATCATTTAAAAAAGCATTTTCTTTACAATCTAGACTATGTTGTACTGTATAATAATAACTCATAGGTTCAGTATCCAATAATCTTAAATCCTCAACATTGGGATAATGTGCTATTTTGTCCCAATAATACATAAGAAGCAATCTTAAAGCTCTAATTTCTTTTGGATATATATTTTCCTTTTCAAATATCCAAAACATTTTAACAGGTTCCATAATTCTTTTAGAATCCAAAATATGTCCTTGTAATGAATAATATTGCATACAACTTCATTTTTTTGTCCGATAGATTCCCGAACCGAACGGTTCATATATTAGAAAAGTATATATCATAAAAAGAAAAAAGCGCGGGAATCTGTACCTGTTACTCGTCCCGCTGTTTGAGGCCTTCGCATTGCCCATCGTAGTTGAACGAGCAACGCAGAAGCCCACGCCGATATGTATAACAACTCATTATACCCCTACAAGGATATAACAAGAGACATAAACACATCCCGTAGACACCTACTGTTGCTTTGTTTTGACTACGATTTAAAATTTGCGAAGTTTCAAACAGCCAAAGACAAAACGTCAAGTAAACGTCTTTCTTTAAATAATATATTTCCCACACCACCCTAACCTCACGAATTGAGGCATCGGCGTGAGAAATATTGCAAAGATATGAAAAAGTATAACTCAACCTACTTTTAAAGACATATTTTTATCAATTTCCAAGTAATTAAAATGGGATTTATTAGATTTTACTTGTAAATATTCGTCTTCTTTATTAACTGTTGCATACTATTTCGCCATTAGGCAATGATGAAATCACCGTCTCCCAACGACAAATTTACCATCAGGCAATGGTGATTTCTCACAATTCAAACATAAAGTCAAAAATAATGGGAGAAGCGTTTAGGCTTTTCCCATTACCAACAGCACTAACTTTACTATCACTAAGTCGACAAAGTTTACCACCAATATCCCTATTTCTTTCATCATTTCGCTCCGTTTTACCAATTTTGATTTATCTTTGTCTCACTAATTAATTCAAGAAAAGTTATGATACTGAACGAAAGAGATGCCCGTCATGAGCATGTACTACAAGTAGCCCGCCAGATGATGACGGCTGCGCGTACTGCTCCGAAAGGAAAAGGAATTGATATTATTGAAGTGGCACTAATCACGGATGAAGAGATTAAACAACTATCGGACACTATGATAGCTATGGTAGAAGAACACGGAATGAAATTTTTCCTTCGTGATGCCGACAACATCTTAAGTGCCGAATGTGTTGTATTGATAGGAACACGCGAGCAGACACAAGGCTTAAACTGCGGTCATTGCGGTTTCACTACCTGCGCCGAACGTACCGAAGGAGTTCCCTGCGCATTGAACAGCATAGACGTAGGTATCGCCATAGGTTCCGCTTGTGCTACGGCAGCCGATTTGCGTGTAGACACACGTGTGATGTTCTCCGCCGGACTGGCAGCACAACGCCTGAACTGGCTGAAAGACTGCAAGATGGTAATGGCAATTCCGGTAAGCGCATCCTCCAAGAATCCGTTCTTTGACCGGAAGCCAAAGCAAGAAACGAATGCATAATAATACGTAATGATGCGTAACAGGCACACTGACGACTGACGCAGACAATAAACTGATTTTATAAATAACTAAATAGATAAATAGTCTAATGGGAATCATGGTTGGACTTCCCAGCCCAAGTGGCTCGGAGAAAGATTTGCAGTTGAATTTCGGCAAAAACATGACCGTGCAGGTAGAAATGAGAGCACCTCATTTACCCGCCGAATGGCATACGCAGAGTGGTATACAGTTGACATGGCCACACGCCGGTACAGACTGGGCGTACATGCTGGCAGAAGTACAAGAATGCTTTGTCAAAATAGCCAAAGAGATAGCGGAACGCGAGTTATTATTAATAGTCACTCCCGAACCTGAAGAAGTAAAGAAACAGATAAGTGCTGTTGTCAACATGGATAACGTCCGCTTTCTGAAATGCGCTACCAATGACACGTGGGCACGCGACCATGGGGCTATCACCATGATAGATATGGGCAATCCTTCACTGCTTGATTTTACATTCAACGGCTGGGGGTTGAAATTTGCCGCAGAACTTGATAACAAAATCACAAAACAAGCCGTAGAAGCCGGAGCCTTGAAAGGGCACTACATAGACTGTCTGGACTTTGTTCTTGAAGGCGGCTCCATAGAAAGTGACGGAATGGGTACTTTACTTACCACTTCCGAATGTCTGCTTTCTCCCAAGCGAAATGAAAGACTGAACCAGGTAGAGATAGAAGAATATCTGAAATCGACCTTCCATCTGCAAAAGGTGCTTTGGTTGGATCATGGTTATCTCGCAGGGGATGATACAGACAGCCATATTGACACTTTAGCACGCTTCTGCTCTACCGATACCATTGCATATGTGAAATGTACGGATGAAGCAGACGAACATTACGAAGCGCTGTTTGCCATGGAAGAGCAATTGAAAACATTCCGAACATCGGCAGGAGAGCCTTACCGGCTATTGGCTTTACCCATGGCGGACAAGATAGAAGAAGACGGCGAGCGACTGCCTGCCACATACGCCAATTTCCTGATTCTGAATGAGGCTGTCCTTTACCCGACATACAATCAGCCGGAGAATGACCGGAAAGCCGGAAAAGTTTTGCAGCAAGCATTTCCAAAGCATCAAATCATCGGAATAGATTGCCGTGCCTTAATCAAGCAACATGGTTCTTTGCATTGTGTTACCATGCAATATCCGATGGGAGTTCTAAAATAATTTGGTATATTAAAATAAAATAGTCATCATGAGAAAGATAAAAGTCGGACTTATCCAGCAATCCAACACTTCTGATATTCGGGTAAACCTGATGAACCTGGCAAAAAGCATTGAAGCGTGTGCCGCGCATGGCGCACAACTGATTGTGCTTCAAGAATTACACAACTCGCTTTATTTCTGCCAGACTGAAAACACGAACTTGTTCGATCTTGCCGAACCCATCCCCGGCCCTTCCACCGGATTTTATTCAGAACTGGCGGCAACCAATAAAGTAGTTCTTGTGACCTCTCTTTTTGAGAAACGTGCACCGGGACTTTATCATAACACTGCCGTTGTTTTCGACCGTGATGGAAGTATTGCCGGTAAATACCGGAAGATGCATATTCCTGATGATCCCGCATATTACGAGAAGTTCTATTTCACTCCCGGAGATATAGGCTTCGAACCTATTCAGACCTCTTTAGGAAAGCTGGGCGTACTGGTATGCTGGGATCAATGGTATCCGGAAGCTGCTCGCTTAATGGCACTAAAAGGTGCGGAACTATTAATCTACCCTACCGCCATCGGTTGGGAAAGCAGCGATACGGACGATGAGAAAGCACGCCAGCTCAATGCCTGGATTATCTCACAACGCGCCCACGCTGTCGCAAATGGGCTTCCTGTTATCTCGGTCAACCGTGTAGGACACGAACCTGACCCATCAGGGCAAACCAACGGTATTTTATTCTGGGGAAATAGTTTCGTAGCAGGTCCGCAAGGAGAATTCCTGGCGCAAGCGGGAAACAACCGTCCGGAAAATATAGTGGTGGAGATTGATATGGAACGCTCGGAAAACGTACGCCGTTGGTGGCCATTCCTACGCGACCGTCGCATTGACGAATATGATGGACTGACCAAACGCTTTTTAGATTAAGCTGAAAAGCGTGCAGATATAAATAACAGAAAGGGCACAGAGTAAACTATAAATTTACACTCTGTGCCCTTTCTATAAACTTTATATATTCTTTCTTATTGAAACGTCAGTTTCTTATTAGCCAGAAAATTGGCACCACCATAGACAAATAAACCCAGGAACTGTGCCAGATATTCATTTACATCCAATCCTTCCACTAATAAGATAAGGAATAAGAATTGTGCTGTATACGCCAACCCGAAAGCAGAACAAAAGAGTAGTATCTGTTTCCAAAGACTGTTCTTTTTATTTTCTACAGGGAATATCCAATATTTGCACCAGATAAAGTTATGAATCTGAGCTATCAGGTACGCTGTTATATTAGCCACCATATAGTCACCGTTGAATGATATTTCTTTCATCATCAACCATACGACCAATGCCATAATGATGGCATTCATCGTACCGATTACTATAAAACGGAATATGCGTACAGATTCTTTCACTCGCCTTCTTTGATATCAACAATCAGGTTAAGTTCGTCAAGTTGAGTCTGGTCAATTGCAGACGGTGCATCCAACATCACGTCACGACCGGAGTTATTCTTCGGGAATGCGATACAGTCGCGGATAGAATCCAAACCGGCAAACAAAGACACCCAACGGTCAAGCCCGTATGCCAACCCACCATGAGGCGGTGCACCGTACTTAAATGCATTCATCAGGAAGCCGAACTGTGCTTCTGCCTTTTCAGGAGTAAATCCTAAAATCTCGAACATCTTTGCTTGCAACTGTGCATCGTGGATACGGATAGAACCACCACCTACTTCAACACCGTTGACAACCATATCGTAAGCATCAGCGCGCACTGCTGCCGGATCAGTATCCAACAATGGAATATCTTCTTCCTTCGGATGCGTAAATGGATGGTGCATAGCCATCAGACGACCTTCTTCTTCGCTCCATTCAAACATCGGGAAGTCGATAACCCAAAGGCAAACAAACTTATTCTTATCACGCAAGCCTAATTGAGCCCCCATTTCCAAACGAAGTTCACAAAGCTGTTTACGTGTTTTCATCACATCATCGCCAGACAGAATCAGAATCAAGTCACCCGGTTTGGCACCAAATGCTTCCTTCATCTGCTGAAGAACTTCTTGTGTGTAGAACTTATCTACGCTTGATTTTACTGTACCATCTGCTTCCACACGAGCATAAACCATACCTTTGGCACCAATCTGAGGTTTCTTCACGAACTCAGTCAACGCATCCAGTTGCTTACGGGTATAAGTTGCAGCACCTTCTGCGCAGATACCACCGATATAAGCAGCATTATCAAATACAGAGAATCCGTGTCCTTTCATGATATCCATCAATTCCACGAACTTCATATCGAAACGTAAGTCCGGTTTGTCGCTACCATAATATTTCATGGCATCAGCCCAAGCCATACGCTGGAACGGTTCGGTCAGTTCTACACCGCGAAGGGTCTTGAACAGATGTTTAGCCATCCCTTCGAAAGTAGTGATAATATCTTCCTGTTCTACGAAACTCATTTCACAGTCAATCTGTGTAAACTCAGGCTGGCGGTCGGCACGCAAGTCCTCGTCACGGAAACATTTAGCAATCTGGAAGTAACGGTCGAAACCGGAAACCATCAATAATTGCTTTAAAGTCTGCGGTGATTGTGGAAGTGCATAGAACTGTCCCGGATTCATACGTGACGGTACGACAAAGTCGCGTGCACCTTCCGGAGTAGAACCGATCAGAACCGGTGTTTCTACTTCGATAAAACCAAGGCTATCGAGATATTTGCGCACTTCGATTGTCATTTTGTGACGCAGTTCCAAGTTAGAGCGAACAGCGTTACGGCGCAAATCCAGGTAGCGGTATTTCATACGGATATCATCACCGCCATCCGTATTGTCTTCAATGGTGAACGGCGGAGTCATGGCAGTGTTCAGCACGTTCAATTCGGAAACAATGATTTCAATGTCTCCGGTAGGAATGTTGGCATTCTTACTGAAACGCTCGTTCACAGTTCCTGTGATTTGAATGACGAACTCACGTCCCAATTTATTGGCACGCTCACAAAGTTCAGCATTGATTTCTTCGTTAAAGACTAATTGAGTAATTCCGTAACGGTCGCGAAGGTCGATGAAGGTCATACCTCCCATTTTACGGCTACGCTGTACCCAGCCGGACAGCGTTACTTGCTTATTTGCATCAGAGATTCTCAGTTCTCCACATGTGTGTGTTCTGAACATATATTTTCTTATTTAAACGATTATCACTCGCGTTTTCTTTTTGGCTGAACCAAAACTTTGCAAAAGTACGTAATAATTTGTAATTCGTGATTAGTTACCCGTAATTTTCTCAGACTTTCTTTGTCAGCTTTTGCAATATTTTCTTGTTTTTGTCTGTTATATTGTCAACGATGGCTTCATTCATCAATTTAATGCCATTCATATATTCTTGCGCTCTTTGAAGCACATTGGCTGCATCTTTTTCTGCCGCACGCGGCACTACTACACGTAATCCGCTTTGGATTAATTCAATATTTACATCTGCGTCTGTCTCCATGGGGTCACCGTCGAAATGCACCACTCCCGGAGTATTCCGGCGAATACACAACTTCTTGCAACGGAAAGTCTTGATACGGCTATTCTGGTCGATTGTCTTATTAAATAGCTGAAAGGCAAGTGAAGGTACGTCCAAAACGGTGAACGGTTCTAATATGGTGACATCCAACAAACCATCTGTCAGAGTGGCTTGCGGGGCAATATAGGCATTATTTCCATATTGTGATGCGTTTCCGCAGGCAATAAGAAAAGCCTTGTACTTGGACACTCCGTTTTCAGTCTCCAGTTCGTAAGTCTCCGGCTGATATTTAAGGCTTTCCTGCAATGTTTTTTCCAGGTAAGTCAACAATCCGCGTTTGCCGGCATGCGCAAACTTCAGACTGACAAAAGCGTCAAATCCCACTCCGCAAGTGCAGAAGAAATCTGTTCCGTTAATCTTACCATAATCTATTATATCCGTACATCCCTCATTAAGCACCTCCAATGCTTTTTTCGGTTCCATAGGTATATGCAGATGTCGCGCCAGCCCATTACCCGACCCGCAAGGTATAATCCCTAAAGCAGTATCAGTATGCACCAGCGAACGAGCTATTTCATTGATTGTCCCGTCTCCACCAATAGCCACCACTACGTCCGTTTTTTCTTCCGCAGCTTGGGCAGCTATCTCTACTGCATGACCGGCTCTTTCTGTATATACTACTTCCCAAGAGTATTTCGTCTTGTCTATTTTCTCATCCAGCAAGCTAAGAATCAATTCTTTACTTTGTGTCCCTGAAATAGGATTGACGACGAATTTTATTTTTCTCATACTTTCGTTCATGCTATTCTTGTCGATTGTAGACGACAAAAGTAATATAAATATCTTAAATTTTAATCTATTAGAGGTTTCTAATCTCAAGCTAGCAACTTTTTTCTCTTAAAAAGAACACTTGAAAGCAAATTTTGTTATCTTTGCCCCCTGTTTTAAACACTTGTTAAGACAAAAGGATATTAGACCGTCAGCGAATGGTCTGAGTATGAGTATTATAAATTATAATTCATGGGATTATTACAAGATAAGTTAGCTAAGTACGACCTGCCACAAAAGTTTATGGCACAGGGCGTTTACCCATATTTCCGTGAGATAGAAGGGAAACAGGGTACAGAGGTAGAAATGGGCGGACACGAAGTGTTGATGTTCGGTTCCAATGCATACACTGGCCTTACGGGAGATGAAAGAGTTATTGAAGCTGGTGTTCAAGCCATGCATAAATATGGTTCCGGATGCGCAGGGTCGCGTTTCTTGAATGGTACGCTTGACCTGCATGTTCAACTGGAAAAAGAATTAGCTGCTTTCGTTGGTAAAGATGAAGCTCTTTGTTTCTCTACTGGTTTTACAGTAAATTCAGGTGTCATTCCTGCCCTGACAGACCGCAATGATTATATCATCTGTGATGACCGCGACCACGCATCCATTGTAGACGGTCGTCGTCTCTCCTTTTCCCAGCAATTAAAATATAAGCACAACGACATGGCTGATCTGGAAAAGCAACTTCAAAAGTGCAACCCGGATTCAGTAAAGCTAATCATAGTGGACGGTGTGTTCTCTATGGAAGGTGATTTGGCAAACTTGCCCGAAATCGTACGCTTGAAACATAAATACAATGCTACTATCATGGTAGACGAAGCTCATGGTTTGGGTGTATTCGGAAAACAAGGACGCGGTGTTTGTGACCATTTCGGTTTGACTCACGAGGTTGACTTGATTATGGGTACTTTCAGCAAATCACTGGCTTCTATCGGTGGTTTTATCGCTGCTGATTCTTCAATCATCAACTGGCTGCGTCACAATGCGCGTACTTATATATTCAGCGCATCCAATACTCCGGCTGCTACTGCATCCGCATTGGAAGCTCTCCATATCATCCAGAACGAACCGGAAAGACTTGAAGCATTATGGGAAGCTACTAACTATGCATTGAAGCGTTTCCGTGAGGCCGGATTTGAAATCGGTGCTACCGAATCGCCTATCATTCCTCTTTATGTTCGTGATACGGAAAAGACTTTCATGGTTACGAAACTGGCTTTCGACGAAGGGGTATTCATTAATCCGGTTATTCCGCCGGCATGTGCTCCACAAGATACACTGGTACGTGTGGCATTGATGGCTACTCATACAAAAGAACAGATTGACCGTGCTGTAGAAAAGTTGGTTAAGGCATTCAAGGCTTTGGATATCTTATAGAAGATACACACTGCAATAAAATAAGTAAAGCTACTCGCCAAAATACAGAATGGGCGAGTAGCTTTTTCTTTTATAATCTGTTTGCCTCTTTATTTATGACGATTTCCTTTTCCTATCACAGTTACCTTTTGAGCAGTAGGGATATTACTGGTTCCGGGCTCTTCTTCCTCTTCTATATAATCGACTTTCACTGTATCACCCAATTCAAAGTTACCCACTTCGCTAGGCTCCTGATCCATCGTACTGATAAAAATAGTATCTCCTTTTGAGGTGACCAGCATAAAGTTATGCATTGAAGCATCTCCTACCACTCCTGTCAATGTTTTCACCTCTTCAGTCGGAGCAGCAATAACCGAACTATCAGCTTCTATTTCCTGTTCTGTATTCTGCTTATTCCTCGATTGGCACGCACTAAAGCCAATCACGACAGCCAACGATAAAAAAACTTTCATTCTATTCATATACATTCTCTTATTTGAAATAAAGTTGGAATAGTGCAAAGGTAATTTTTTCAATTGTCTTTTAAAGTAAAAACGGTGAAATCATTGTATTATTTTATAGACTCATTCAGTTTTTATTGTTTCTGAGGGATTGCCCGACCTATACAATCACGTGTCCCTGTTAGTTGCAAGGCTTTCTTTTCATTCAGCGCAATACAGCCCAGCTTTACCAAGGCTTCTTTTATATTACCGGAGACTATCTGATATGGAAAAAAATCATAAAATGAGCTGTCTACTTCTACAACGACCTGTTCCAGAAATTGCTGTCCGTCGACTTCTATATGAGTTGCCCATTTCTCATTAAACCGGAGATATGATTCTATCTCCGGGAACGGGGCAACAATATCCTGAACAGCTCCTCCATAAACAAACGTCCCCTGTCTGTCTTGCATAAACGGCAATTGTTGAGTCAAACGCAAAATCCGGTCTTTATTGGGATTTCCTCCCTCAATCGTATATTCATGGATGACGAACGAAATCAGAAGATTGGTACAGGAAATTCCAATAACAAGACTCACCAAAGATATAACCGCAAAGAGTTTATTACGCCACCAATTTCTAAATATCAGTTTCAATAGTATGAGGTTTTCCATCATTTATTCATTTTTCATTATCCAATGCCGGATTAACACTAAATATCGCTTTTAATCACTTCCGCCGGATTCTGCCGGGCAGCTTTCCATATCCGACAACCTATACATAGCAGAATAAAAAGTCCTGTAACTCCAAATACGGCTACATATATCCATACCTCAATAGATGTCTGCCTTACATACTAACTTCAGTCACCACCTGTCCGTCGAACAGATTGATGACACGATCAGCGCAACCGGCGTCATGTTGGGAGTGTGTTACCATTACAATCGTTGTCCCTTCCTTATTCAACTCACTCAATAATCCCATTACTTCTTTACCATTCTTCGAGTCCAGATTACCGGTAGGCTCATCGGCAAGAATCAATTTAGGGTTGGCAACTACTGCACGGGCAATAGCGACACGCTGTTGCTGACCACCTGACAATTGTTGAGGGAAATGTTTGCTACGATGAGTAATAGCCATTCGTTCCATGGCAGTCTCTACTCTTTTCTTACGTTCGGAAGCCGAAATACCCATATAGAGCAGAGGTAATTCAATGTTTTCATATACGTTCAGTTCATCTATCAGATTGAAACTCTGAAATACAAAACCAATGACTCCTTTACGAAGGTTTGTACGCTGCGACTCCGTGTACTTCGAAACTTCCATGCCATTCAGATAATACTCCCCTCCCGTTGGATTATCCAACAGTCCCAGAATATTAAGCAATGTTGACTTTCCACAACCGGAAGGTCCCATGATAGCAACAAACTCACCCTGTTTCACTTCAATGCTGACATTATTTAAGGCCCAAGTTTCCACTTCTTCAGTTTTGAAAATCTTCTGTAAGTTAATTGTCTTAATCATAATTGTATTATTTAATAATTATTGAATTTATTCATTCTTGATGGATTCCACCGGATTAGCTTTGGCTATTTTCAAGATACGGAACCAAACCGTTAGTGCCGTTATCATAGCAACAGCTATAAAGATTCCCGCCCAGAACCACAATCCACAGTTAAAGAATACCGTATATATTTGCTTCCATAATTGTAACACTACGTATACTAACGGAAAGGATAAAGTAGCCGTAATCACCAACAAAGTTATATACAAACGGGCAAACAACCAGACAATGTGCAACATTCCGGCTCCATTTACTTTGCGGATAGCCATTTCTTTCTGCCTGCGTTCCGTATCGAGGGTAATACTGGAATATACACCCAACAAGGTAATGATGATACTGACGATTGCGAAAAGCAGGATAATATCTTTCAGAATATACTCCATAGCCTGCATTTCATACAAGTCGTCCTGAAACGTACGAACCTTATACGATATATTCTCCGGAAGCAGTTCACGACGGATTCTCTCAATCCACTTTACAACTTCCTTTTGTTGTTCAGGATAGCATTTCACATAACAATGCCCAACATATCTGGAGGGATCATAGAGCATAAAAGCATAGCCGCCACTATGATTATGGACATCAGTCTGGAAAGGAGTACAAACCCCACATACGGTATAATCATTGTTTTGGTCATAAAAGTTCATTCCAATCACATTCTTCTTTTGTTTGCTTTGCCAAACTTTATCCATAACAAGGTCATTTTTTGTCCGGATAGTTCTACCTTCCTCTATCGGAATATTCATAAAAGCAAAGAAATTTAGCGGAACACACATAATATCAATATCAGTCCAGGAGTTGTCGTTCCCCTTCTCGGTCATCAACAGGTTTCCGGACACTCCCTGCGTATAAGCAATATCTGATAATAAGATGTCTTTCACCCCTGCATGTTGCCGAAAACGTTCCACCATACTCAACTTCTCTTCATTTTTCATAAACGAATAATCCAGTGGAATACTGAGAATCGCTTCTTTTTCCTTTTGACTAAGCGTATGAAACAATGTTTTGGTTGTCTTCTCGGACTGTAAAAACAGGGCGACAGTGAATGATACAAATATCCAGCAGATAAAGAACTGAATTCCCAGCATAAGGTTACGTCCCCACTGCTTACCTCGACGTTTGTTTGCTCCATGTACACCTGTTTGTATCGAAATCCTGCGAATACGAATGGATACGAAGAAACAAATTGCAGCACAAAGTAATATAAGAAGAATGATATATTGTAAAGCATGTTTCAAAAGAATATCGGGCGGAAAAGTCATCGTAATGCCCAGCAGAGAAAAATCCATCCGGTTGCCAATCAACTCTATTCCCCATATTACTAAAAAGGAAGATATAACCACGACAATCAATGATTGTACAAACAACAGGCAGAATTGTTGCTTCCAATTACACCCTGCCATTTTCATAATACTGTATTCTTTAGTACGATTAAAAAAAGAACCGATAAGAAAATGAAAGAAATTGATTAGTCCGACGAGCAATATCAACGCACCAACTATTCCTGTCGTCCATCCCAACACAAAAGCACCTTTCTTCTGTGCCATGTTGCCAATATAACTAGCTACAACCGAATAAGGCTGATTATACATGGCATAACTATAATTACGCTTTGAGAATTGTTGTTCCAATTCCGCTATACTCGTATTGGGAGAAAGCAAGACATACGTTCTGGCTCCTGTCATATCGTGACGTTTTGTACTTTGGAAAAGCCCTTCACTATCATTCAAAGCCATTGCA
The DNA here is from genome assembly GCF_903181435.1 of Bacteroides acidifaciens. NCBI lineage: Bacteria > Pseudomonadati > Bacteroidota > Bacteroidia > Bacteroidales > Bacteroidaceae > Bacteroides > Bacteroides acidifaciens. The sequence goes on along the minus strand of NZ_CAEUHO010000001.1, from coordinate 1,521,321 downwards.
TCGATATGCGTCATAAAATTAAAACCATTGTTTAGCGGAATATCTTTCATTACTGCCTGTACCGTATAAACAATACCTCCTGTCTTCGGAGTACTTTCAGGCGAAGTATGGAGTCGCTTCGCCAAAGTCAGATGCTTACCGATAGCCGTTTCTATTTTACCGAATATCTTTATGGCAGTAGACTCACTTAAAATAACTGCATTCGACGTCCGGCTAGCCGTCTTCCAATTTCCGGCTACTATTTGTGGGGTGAATACCTTATTGTATAAAGTATCTATTTCTATCGTTCTGAGTTCGTATGGCAATGATTTTCCCTCTGAAATTTCAATAAGGTAAGAACGTTCACGCAAATATGTCATACAAGAAATTGCTTCCACCTCTCCCATTGCCCATGCACGGAGTTCTTCGGATAAAGCCACTTGTGTACCGGAAAAATAGGTCCCTGTCTGGTCATCATAAAGGTTTAATTCTGCAATGCGGGTGTAATTACTGAAACAATGGTTGGTCGTTTCAACAAAACGACTGCAATACATACATATGCAGAAACATAGCAATCCTACCGCAAGACCGATGATAGAGATTATATTTTGTGTCTTGTATTTCAGTAAATTCCTGAATGCAACTTTAAAGTAATGTCGTACCATAGTATTAATGATTCTTTATTTTAAAATTAATTCTTCCGCATCGCCAAAGGTATCATATCCCGTCGTAATTACCCAATCTCCGGGCTGTAAACCTTCTGTAATTTCATACTGATGCGGATTTTGGCGACCGATAGATAAAGGAACGCGAACAGCTTTTGTCTTTGTGGAATTCACTTTATAAATCCATTGTCCTCCCGTAGCCTGATAGAAATTACCGCGGGGGATAATAAGCGCCTGTTCCGGTTGTCCCAATTCTATCTGTACACGAAAACTCTTGCCTACTCTTACATTATCAGGCATATCACCTGTAAAAACAAGATCGACATCAAACATACGGTCTTTCACTTCGGGCACAACTTTCGTTATTTTCAATGGATATTTCTTTCCCTGATAATTGATAGTAGCAGGCAATCCGGTGGTAATCCGGTCAATATAATATTCACTGAGCGAAGTATGGATCTTATATTGGTCAAGCACCTTTATTTCAGCAATACTTTCACCGGAAGAGACTTGTTGCCCGGAAGTAACCTTTACAAAGCTAAGCTGTCCTTTTATCGGAGCTGTTACCACCAAATTATTCAAGCGTTCATGAGCACGTTCATATTTCTTCCGTTCCCTTTCCCGGTCGTTACGAATCAACTCTTTACGAATCATTGTTACAGCAGAGTCATGTCGTAAACTCTCCTGTTGCAAAGCTGCATTCTTCTGTTTGTAATTATACTCATCTTCAGCTACTTGTAGTTGAGCTTTGCTTTTTACTCCCATCTGATACTCTTCACGGTCAAGGGCAATGCTTTTTTTCAAACGTTCAAGCTCATAATTATTCGTCAGAGCCTGTTGTTTCAGATTCAGACTCTTTTGTTCCATTTCAATCTCCTGCTCCTGATAAGTAATCATTTGCTTTTCCCATTCGTCACGCTGGTCTTCGATGTTACGAAGCAAGTCTGGATTGGAAAGAACAAGAATCGTATCACCTTGCTGAAGCAGACTGCCTTCTTCCCCCACTATCTTTTCTACACTTCCCGTTTCGCGGGTATTGACCTTAATAGTCAATATAGGTTGAATCAATCCTTCTACATCTACATATTCCATAAAGTTAGCATCTTTCACTTCCGCTATCTGAATATTCTCGGCATCAACACGCAGTTTGCTGGGACCTAGTGAAAGAATGATTACATAAATCAGAAAGGAGAGAAACAAAAGTCCTCCTATCAGATAATATCTATAACGAATGTACCACGGCTTCTTTTCTAATTTTATATCCATGAGGTTATATAGTTTTTATATTTATATCAATCATAAGAAAGTCATTCTATCCTATTCGACGAGAAGATTATAGTCTTCTGTCAGTAGTTTATTTCTCTCAAAATCATAAAGTGTCATACTACGAAGTGTGTAATACAAGCTCCAATAGTTATATAAAGCCGATACGTAATTACGGCGTGCGCTATCTTTTTCTGAAATAGAAGCGTTTAAATCAAGAATGGTGGATTTTCCCAATATATAAAGTTTACGGGCAACTTCATTCCTCCGTTGTGCGGTTTCATCTGTACGGGCAGCGATGCGGACACGTTGCGTTTGCAGATTAAACTGTTTCACCAGTTTGCGGACATTCAGTTCAAAATCCGTCCTGCTTTGTTCCACTTGCGTATAGACCAGATCACGGTTAGAACGGGCTACACGTACCTGCCCTTTTCCCCGTCCCCAATCTAAAATAGGCAGAGAGATGCTTAAACTTACATATTGCTGGTCTAAAAGGTTTCGATATGCTTCCGGCAATTTATCCGCTGTCTGTGTCAGTCCGAAACGGAGATAAATATCCGCCTTCAAACCGGCATTGGCACGGGCTCTCGCAACAGCACTTTCACTTTCCAGCTTTCGTCGTTTCATCGTCTGTATGTCAGGACTGTTCTCATATGCCAATGCCAACGCCTCATTCAGATTAATGCTGAAATCCGGCACTCGGGGGCTGACACGTACACGAATCTCCCTGTCTTCCTGAATACCCAGGTACGAACGAAGCTCCTGCATACAATTATCCATCTCAATACGGGCATTCATACGGTTCGTTTCTTCCGTCAGACGATTAAGTTCCAATTGCAACATCTCATTTTCTGTTATTGTACCTATATTATAGCGTCCTTGGGCATAATGATAAAGCGTATCTGCATTCGCATAATTAAACGACGCTATGTCATAATTGCTTTGGGCGGTAGCTAAAGCAAAGAATTTATTAATCGCGTTGGCAGAAACAAGCTCCAATGTCTCCACATAACTTTTCTTTGCCTCCTGAAAACGTACGGGCTCTATCCACTTATCCCACTTCAGATTATTGTAGCCGAAAAGTGACTGGCGATAACCTATCATGATTGGTGAAGTCTGCCATGAATATTTATGTTCGCTGAACAAGTCCATGCGTTGGGCGGATGTTTCAAGAAACAATGAACCGCCTGTCCAAGATACATTTTGTGAAAGATTCAAGGTCAGGTCAGTATTCAATAAGTTCTGTTCGACAAACTTAACCGAACCGTCACCCATTGTTATCTTATTAATGGCACGGTTCAAATTAGGATCGGATGTCAAACTCAAAGTCGGTAAATAGTTGGCACGATAATATTTATAATTCCAATAAGCAGAACGAAAACTATGACGTGCCGTTTGCGCGTCGGGAGATTCCAAACGCGCTATTTTCACGGTTTGTTCCAGTGACAGCTCCATCGTCTGATTTTGAGCAGACGATAATTCCGCCGACAGGATTCCAATGCTTATACAGATTATTTTCAGGTTCATTCTTCGTTTTATTTATTATTAATTATTCAAAACCTGTGCCATTTACGTAAAGCCCTATATTCCAAACAGATATATATAATCCTCTTTTGTTATCAGCGTGCAAATACGCACAAAACTAGTGCGAAATCGCACATACAACACATGATTATTATCTATATCTTTGCCGATGTAATAAAGGAAAGTAATAAATCTAATCAGCAAAAGAAATGGAAGAAGCAAGCAAATTGGGGAAAATACTCATAGTAGACGATAACGAAGATGTCCTTTTCGCTCTAAACCTTTTATTGGAACCTTATGCGGAGAAAATAAAGGTAGCCACCACCCCTGACCGCATCGAACATTTCATGACCACCTTTCAACCCGATCTTATCTTATTGGATATGAATTTTAGTCGTGATGCTATTAGTGGCCAGGAAGGATTTGAGAGTTTGGAACAAATACTGCAAATCGACCCTCAGGCTATTGTTATCTTTATGACCGCCTATGCAGACACAAACAAAGCAGTGCGGGCTATCAAGGCCGGCGCAACAGATTTTATTCCCAAGCCATGGGAAAAAGAAAAACTACTGGCCACACTCACTTCCGGAATGCGACTGCGCCAGTCACAGCGGGAAGTGAACATCTTAAAAGAGCAAGTAGAAGTACTTAGCGGTCAAAGCACTTCGGAAGGAGTCATCATCGGAGAATCTCCTGCTATGCAGGAAGTTTTCACTACAATAAATAAACTAAGTTGTACGGATGCCAATATTCTGATTTTAGGGGAAAACGGAACAGGAAAAGATGTGATTGCCCACTTCTTATATCGCTGCTCCCCCCGGTACGGCAAACCTTTTGTCACCATTGACTTGGGAAGTATCCCCGAACAATTGTTCGAAAGCGAACTATTCGGATTTGAAAAAGGGGCTTTCACCGATGCAAAAAAGTCAAAAGCCGGACGAATGGAAGTTGCTACCAACGGAACTCTGTTTTTGGATGAAATCGGCAATCTTTCACTTCCCATGCAATCGAAGTTATTGACTGCTATCGAAAAGCGACAAATCAACCGTTTAGGCAGCACACAAGCCGTCCCTATTGACGTCCGCCTGATTTGCGCCACAAATGCGGATATTCGCCAATTAGTGGATGAAGGAAACTTCCGGCAGGATTTGCTCTATCGCATCAATACTATCGAGATACATATTCCACCACTCCGTGAACGTGGAAATGATATTATTCTGCTAGCTGAGTATTTCCTGCAACGGTATGCACGTAAATACAAAAAGGATATGCGCGGTCTGACCCGGGAAGCCAAAAATAAACTATTAAAGTATGCCTGGCCCGGAAATGTGCGTGAATTGCAGCATACAATAGAACGCGCTGTGATATTAGGAGACAGCTCTTTATTAAAACCTGAAAACTTTCTTTTCCATGCTGCTCCCAAACAAAGGAAGGAAGAAGAAACCACATTAAATTTGGAACAACTGGAACGCCAAACCATTGAGAAAGCAATGAAACTTAGTGAGGGAAATATTTCTCGTGCCGCCGAATACCTGGGCATAACCCGTTTTGCCCTATATCGTAAACTTGAAAAACTAGGCTTATGAAACGATTTGCAATCAGAGTGATTTTACATATCTTATTTATAATGCTGCTTTCGTTCGGAAGCTGTCTGCTGTTTCAAAAACAGTTATGGTTCAGCACCACTATCTGCATCCTACTGTTGATAACTACCGGTGTACACCTCTATCGTATGCAGTTTAAACAAATTAATTTGTTACGACGGCTGACAGACGGACTACGATATAATGACATGATGCAAACCTTCCACCCACCTTTCAAAAATAAAATAATGAATGAGTGGGCAGAAGAGCTTTCGGAAAGCCTGAAAGACTTCCGGGGAAAACTGCTGGCAGAGGAAATCAAGCATCAATATTACGAAAACTTATTGAACAAGGTAGACACAGCCGTACTTGTTGCCGACAGAGCCGGACATATAGAATGGATGAATCAGGCAGCCATCACCCATTTAGGGCAAATCTCACAATTACCGGAAGTATTACTGAATGCTTCTGCGGCTAATGATATTCCCATTATCCGTATCGAACAAAATAGCACTGTTCTGGAAATGGCTATTTCGTACACCAAGTTTGCGGCACAAGAAAAAGAACAACAAATAATCAGCTTGAAAAACATCCATTCCGTACTGGAACGAAATGAAATGGAAGCCTGGCAAAAACTGATACGTGTACTGACTCATGAAATCATGAATTCCATCACACCGATTATTTCTCTATCCGAAACACTTAGCGAGAGAGGAATACCCAAACAGCTTGGAGAAAAAGAATACTCCATCATCCTGCAAGCCATGCAAACTATTCACAGAAGAAGCAAAGGGTTATTAGAATTTGTAGAAAACTACCGTCGCCTGACACGAATCCCCGCTCCTGTCCGCACCAAAGTTTCTATCGCTGAACTGTGTATGGACTTGCAAAAGTTATTCCCGGAAGAATACATTCATTTTGAGATCCCTTCATCAGAAATGAACCTCTATATAGATCGGGCACAAATAGAACAAGTCCTCATTAATTTACTAAAAAATGCCCGCGAGGCATGTGGAAAGCAATCAGATAAATACATTCAAGTAGAAATAGCCATTTCCCCTGCCGGCAATAAGATTCTGACAGTATCCGACAATGGAGAGGGTATTCTACCAGATGTTTTGGATAAGATATTCGTGCCTTTCTTTACCACTAAAACTACAGGTTCGGGTATCGGACTCAGTTTATGTAAGCAAATTATGACTTTGCACGAAGGAAGTATCAATGTAAAATCAGAATTAGGCAAAGGAAGTAGATTCATTCTCACTTTTCCTAAATACGTTAATCCCTAAATACTCATTGCAATTTTACACAAACAAAAAAGCTGATACAAACTGTATCAGCTTATCACTATTCATTTTTCTTCATTTGATTTTTTCGTCGGGGTAGCGGGATTCGAACCCACGACCCCCTGCTCCCAAAGCAGGTGCGCTAACCGGACTGCGCTACACCCCGAAAAACTTTTAACTAAACTCCCTCTTTCTTTGTAGTCGGGGTAGCGGGATTCGAACCCACGACCCCCTGCTCCCAAAGCAGGTGCGCTAACCGGACTGCGCTACACCCCGCTACTTTTTGAAGGGTTGTTCTTTTCAAAAGCGGTGCAAAGATAGGGAGTATTTTTTAATTAACAATAGCCAAACGGATGTTTTTTATTTATTATTTTCCAATAACCTGAATTTCATACGTTTGCATCTCAACTTTTTTCCTGACAGAAATCAGAAGCCCTTCTGCAAAATACCAGTCTACAAATTAAAGTATAGATGCTATGACGTTTATTGAGATGAATTAACTGAAAATATATTTTGGTAGAATGAACCAACTTTCACTGTTTTCTGTTTTCAAAGTAAAGTAGAAACTAAAAAATAAAAGTCATATGAAAACAAAAAAGCAAAAAGAAACCAATGAAAAAGAAGTTCATTGGTTAGAACAAAAAGGATATGAAAGAATGGTGAATGAGAGTGTACCAGTACAACAGGTAGAAGCTTGTCATAATCCAACTAAAAAAGAAGTAAAAGAGGCTGTAAGGGAATTGAATCCTGATATAAACAGCTTGGGTAGTAGAGGATGAATTCATCCTCTACTACTTTATATTTACATATTCAAATAATACTCTCGCGTCAAAGCTATATATTTCTCGCTATATTGATGACGGGCTAATTCCGTCAATAATTCTTCAATTACACACTCCTGATTAGAAAAAGTAAAAGTAATCAAGGTGCGTTTGGGAATACCACCGGGCTTAGTTATCACATTTAGCTGCCGGACTGCATACAAATTCTTCGTTGCAGCTATCATTTTCACCCTATCAGCTACATCCGCCGGAATCACAATCGTAAAAGCTCCATCTTCCGCCAATAATCCGGCTACCCCTTCCAACAATTCCTCGTAGGCCAGAGAATCATTATGTCGGGCTGCATTTCTCTGTTGATCCGGACACTCTAATGAATCAACAAAATACGGGGGATTAGAAACAATCACGTCAAATTTGTCGGAAGATTGATAGTACCTGAAATCAGTCTGCACTACCTCTACCCGCTCCTTCCAAGGAGAACGAGTTACGTTTTCCCTAGCCTGTCCGGCAGCGGCTTCATCTATTTCTAATGCTATAATATCCGCATCCGGCAAACTGCGTTGAGCCAACATTAAAGCAACCAATCCTGTCCCCGTCCCGACATCCAAAATTTTATGTGCATTCTGAACAGAAGCCCATGCTCCCAAAAGTACCCCATCCGTACCCACTTTCATAGCACACTTATCGTGCCACACCGTAAACTGCTTAAACTGAAAATAAGGATTTGACATTTTATCCGCTTATTTTTAAACCTGTTTTATTCTACTATTTTATTGAAAACCGCCAAAAATAAATAATTATTATGGAATACTTATTCAATAGCCTCATATTTTGGCATTGTTTTTGTGTTTTTATTCCAAGCAGTGCTTTATTATTAGAGAGAATCAATTAACTTTGCAAACGATTTATGCATATTTGTATGACATAAGCTAAATTAAAACGAAAAGATGAAAGAAAGATACTTATTGGAAGATGTAAGCGATAACAACGGTTTCTCGTTAATTACTGATTATGATGGTAGCGATGAGAACGCATTCAATGTAAATATTAAATCTGGTGAAATTCTTCCGGTTCTTCCCCTTCGTAATATGGTGTTGTTTCCCGGAGTATTCCTGCCTATTACGGTAGGTCGCAAATCTTCTCTGAAACTCATACATGATGCCGAGAAAAAACATAAGGATATCGCGGTAGTATGTCAGAGGTCAGCACATACGGAAGACCCTAAACTGGAAGATTTACACAACATTGGTACTGTAGGACGTATTGTGCGTGTATTGGAAATGCCCGATCAGACAACCACCGTCATTATCCAGGGAATGAAACGGTTAAGTCTGAAAAGCATTACCGATACCCATCCATATTTGAAAGGCGAAATAGAACTCTTGGAAGAGGAAATACCGAGCAACAATGACAAGGAATTCCAAGCCTTGGTAGAAACGTGTAAGGATTTGACGATGCGTTATATCAAATCATCGGATACAATGCACCAAGACTCGGCATTTGCAATTAAGAATATCAACAACTCGATGTTTCTGGTTAACTTTATCTGCTCAAATCTGCCATTCAAGAAAGATGAGAAAATTGATTTACTGAGCATCAATTCTTTACGTGAACGTACTTATCGTTTATTGGAAATCTTGAACCGCGAAGTACAGTTGGCTGAAATCAAGGCATCCATCCAAATGCGGGCACGTGAAGACATCGATCAGCAACAACGTGAATACTTCCTGCAGCAACAAATTAAAACTATCCAGGACGAATTAGGTGGCGGTGGTCAGGAGCAGGAAATAGAAGAAATGCGCCAGAAAGCAGAAAAAATGCACTGGAACGCAGAAGTCAGAGAGACTTTCATGAAGGAGCTGGCGAAACTGGAACGTACTCATCCGCAATCACCGGATTACAGCGTACAACTGAATTATCTGCAAACAATGCTTAACCTCCCGTGGGGCGTTTATACAACTGATAACTTGAATCTCAAAAATGCAGAAAAGACGTTGAATAAAGACCACTACGGATTGGAGAAAGTAAAAGAACGCATTTTGGAGCATTTGGCGGTATTGAAATTAAAGGATGACATGAAATCACCGATTATCTGCCTATACGGTCCTCCGGGAGTTGGTAAAACATCTCTTGGAAAATCTATCGCGTCTGCACTCAAACGCAAATATGTACGTATGTCTTTAGGCGGTGTACATGATGAGGCAGAAATCCGTGGTCATCGCAAAACATATATAGGCGCTATGCCGGGACGAATCATCAAGAGCTTGATAAAAGCAGGTGCCTCCAATCCGGTGTTTATCTTGGACGAAATAGACAAGGTCAGCGCAGACCGCCAAGGAGATCCTTCTTCTGCATTATTGGAAGTGCTTGACCCGGAACAGAATACCTCTTTCCATGATAACTTTTTGGATGTGGATTATGACCTTTCAAAGATATTGTTTATCGCAACAGCCAATAATCTGAATACAATCCCCGGTCCATTGCTCGACCGTATGGAATTGATTGAAGTAAGCGGATATATTACAGAAGAGAAGATTGAGATTGCCCGCAAACATTTAGTTCCCAAAGAACTTGAAGCCAACGGGCTTAAAAAGACAGATATTAAACTTCCCAAAGATACATTGGAAGCTATTATCGAATCATACACCCGCGAAAGTGGCGTTCGTGAACTGGAAAAGAAAATCGGCAAGATTCTCCGCAAATCAGCCCGTCAATACGCAACCGACGGTTATTTTGCCAAGACAGAAATCAAGCCTGCCGATTTGTACGATTTCCTGGGAGCACCGGAATATACACGTGACAAGTATCAGGGAAATGAATATGCCGGCGTAGTTACCGGATTGGCGTGGACAGCTGTAGGCGGTGAAATCCTTTTTGTCGAAACCAGCCTAAGCCGTGGCAAAGGCGGACGCCTTACCTTGACCGGTAACCTGGGAGATGTAATGAAAGAATCTGCTATGCTGGCGCTCGAATACATCAAAGCCCATGCTTCTATCTTGAATTTGGATGAAGAGATTTTTGACAACTGGAATATTCATATCCACGTACCCGAAGGGGCAATCCCCAAAGACGGTCCATCCGCAGGTATCACTATGGCTACTTCTTTGGCATCTGCCTTGACGCAACGAAAAGTGAAAGCAAATCTTGCCATGACAGGAGAAATCACCCTTCGCGGCAAAGTACTTCCGGTCGGTGGCATCAAGGAAAAGATTCTGGCTGCCAAACGTGCCGGAATCAAAGAAATCATCATGAGTGCCGAAAACAAAAAGAACATAGACGAAATTCAAGATCTCTATTTGAAGGGATTGACTTTCCACTATGTAAACGACATAAAAGAAGTATTCGCCATCGCGCTGACAAATGAAAAAGTTGCGGACGCCATTGATTTATCTGTAAAGAAAGCTAGCCAAGAATGACATTTAACTTACAATATACAGACACTAAAAGTAATGCCCGTGCTGGTCTGATAACAACAGACCACGGGCAGATACAGACACCGATTTTCATGCCAGTAGGCACATTGGGCACTGTCAAGGGAGTACATCAAACGGAACTTAAAGAAGATATTCAGGCACAGATTATTCTGGGCAATACCTATCATCTCTATTTGCGCCCGGGACTGGAAGTGATTGAGAAAGCAGGCGGACTGCATCGCTTTAACGGCTTCGACCGCCCCATGCTGACCGACAGTGGTGGTTTCCAGGTATTCTCATTAGCTGGAATCCGAAAACTCCGAGAAGAAGGTGCCGAGTTCCGTTCACACATTGATGGCAGTAAGCACATTTTTACTCCGGAAAAAGTGATGGATATAGAACGTACGATTGGTGCTGATATCATGATGGCTTTCGACGAATGTCCTCCGGGAGATTCGGATTATGCATATGCCAAAAAGTCATTGGGGTTGACGCACAGATGGCTTGATCGCTGTATCAAACGTTTCAATGAGACTGAACCTAAATATGGCTACAACCAGTCCCTCTTCCCTATTGTTCAAGGGTGCGTCTATACTGATTTGCGAAAGCAATCGGCTGAGTTTGTCGCCTCTAAAGGAGCCGACGGAAATGCTATCGGCGGTTTGGCGGTAGGCGAACCGGTCGACAAGATGTATGAAATGATAGAGGTCGTCAATGAGATTCTTCCCAAAGACAAGCCTCGTTATCTGATGGGAGTCGGTACTCCCGTCAATATTCTTGAAGGTATCGAGCGCGGAGTGGATATGTTCGACTGCGTTATGCCGACACGAAACGGACGAAATGGCATGTTGTTCACCAAGGACGGCATTATCAATATGCGAAACAAGAAATGGGAAATGGACTTCTCTCCTATTGAAGCGGACGGAGCTTCCAGTGTAGACACATTATACACTAAAGCCTATTTACGCCATCTTTTCCACGCACAAGAACTATTGGCTATGCAAATCGCCTCTATACACAATCTTGCCTTCTATTTGTGGCTGGTAGGTGAAGCACGCAAGCATATCATTGCAGGAGATTTCTCGACCTGGAAACCGATGATGGTCAAAAGAGTATCAACTAGATTATAAAGAATGAAAAGCAATCGATTTATAAAACGACTGGATTGGTATATCATCAAGAAATTCTTGGGGACATACGTATTTGCTATTGCATTAATCATTTCTATCGCAGTGGTATTCGACTTCAACGAGAAGATGGATAAACTGATGGAACACGAAGCTCCGTGGAGTAAAATCATTCTTGAATACTACATGAACTTTATTCCTTATTTCTCCAACCTGTTCAGTCCGTTGTTTGTATTCATTGCTGTCATTTTCTTTACTTCCAAACTTGCAGAGAACTCTGAAATTATTGCTATGTTCTCTACCGGTATGAGCTTCAAGAGAATGATGCGCCCATACATGATTTCTGCCGCCATCATTGCATTAACAACCTTTATGTTAAGCTCATACGTAATTCCTAAAGGAAGCGTGACGCGTCTGAATTTTGAAGACAGGTATATCAAGCCTAAAAAACAAAATACAGCGCGCAACGTGCAGTTGGAAGTTGACAATGGAGTCATAGCCTATATAGACAACTATAACAATGCTATGAAAACAGGAAACCGCTTTTCCCTGGATAAATTTGTCGACAAGAAACTCGTTTCCCACTTAACCGCACGCCGCATTACTTATGACACGACTACCGTTCATAAATGGACTATTCATGATTATATGATACGCGAACTGGACGGACTAAAGGAGAAAATCACCAAGGGGGATAAAATTGACTCTATAATCAATATGGAGCCTTCCGACTTCCTCATTATGAAGAATCAACAGGAAATGTTGACCAGTCCCCAGTTAAGTGATTATATTGAAAAACAGAAACGAAGAGGATTTGCCAATATCAAAGAATTTGAGATTGAATATCATAAGCGGATTGCCATGTCATTCGCCTCTTTCATCCTGACAATCATCGGAGTATCCCTTTCGTCACGAAAAACGAAAGGCGGTATGGGACTTCACTTAGGAATCGGATTAGGGTTAAGTTTCTCTTATATCCTGTTCCAGACCATCACCTCAACCTTTGCCGTTAATGGGAATGTACCTCCTGCTATTGCAGTCTGGATTCCGAACATCCTCTATGCAGGCATTGCTTTCTTCTTATACCAAAAAGCACCTAAATAAGAAAAAAAAGGATATATATAAAATAGAAATTCCGTCTATTCTTGCTTTAAGCAAGTATAGGCGGAACTTTTTTGTTGTATCCATTTCCTCTTTTGTCTATTCTCCGTCAGTCACCAAATTGCGATTCGGAAAATACTTCTTTCTCCTTACATCTTTAAGATTGTCAACCAATCTTTTCCACATAAGCAGAAAGATCTGCAGCAGAGATGTTTTTGGCTATAATTACACCATTTCCATCCAATAAATAGTTAGTGAATCCCCGATTCAAACGGTATTTCTTAAATAACCCGGAATCCTCGCCTTCTGTTTCCACGAAACAAGTGGGCGTAACTATTTGATCCTTACGAACGGTTTCCTTAAAAATTGACTGATATTCGTCAAATGAGATAGAAACCATTTCCACATTATGAGAAGAACGAAGCGCATTGCTCAAACTTACGTTTTGCATCCGGGATTGCGCGTCATAACTTGCCCAAAAACTCAGCAACACATACTTCCCTTTCAGATTTCCCAATTTAAAGGATGGTTGCTTTTCTGATGTAGATTCGATTTTAAAATCCGGGGCCACATCACCCTCACTCAAACCTCCGGTAGGTTTGTCTTTCTCAACGAAAGCGGTCAAGGAACAAATTAGTAATACAACAAAAATCCACTTTACATACTTCATGTAATTCGGTTTTAGTTAATACTATCCGGGACTGTCCTTAAACAGTGGTTTCTTCCCGAAACGTTGTCTTTTCAGGCATCAGGCGAAGAGGAATCCGCTGATTATCAGAGCCTTTATTTTTGAAACCGGGTGCAAAGGTAAGTAATTATTAAATTAACTTCCAAGCAAATAAGCAAAAATCTCACTTTTCGGGTATAACTTTTTATGTTATTTAGCATAAAAACGAACTTTTTTCTCTACTTTTGCAAGATAAAAGTCTATTTCATATGCAACCATCAAATACTGAATTGATTCTGATTCGAGTTACCGGCGAAGATCGCCCGGGGCTGACCTCTTCCGTGACTGAAATACTAGCCAAATACGATGCTACTATCCTTGACATCGGTCAGGCGGATATTCATAATACATTGTCATTAGGTATTCTTTTCAAGAGCGAAGAAAGACATTCCGGTTTTATTATGAAGGAATTGTTGTTCAAAGCTTCTTCGCTGGGAGTTACCATCCGGTTCGAGCCGATTACTACAGAAAAATACGAGAATTGGGTGAGTATGCAAGGAAAGAACCGTTATATCCTGACCGTACTTGGGCGTAAACTTTCCGCTCGTCAGATATCGGCAGCAACCAGCGTATTAGCCGAACAAGGCATGAATATCGACGCAATCAAACGTCTGACAGGTCGTATTCCCCTGGACGAATGCCAAACAGATGCGCGCACACGTGCTTGCATTGAGTTCTCAGTAAGAGGTACTCCCAAAGACCGTATTGCCATGCAGGAAAGTTTGATGAGGTTAGCCAGCGAATTGGAAATGGACTTCTCTTTTCAACAAGATAACATGTACCGCCGCATGCGTCGCTTGATTTGTTTCGATATGGACTCTACATTGATTGAGACAGAAGTGATTGATGAACTGGCCATCCGTGCCGGTGTCGGTGACGAGGTAAAAGCCATCACAGAAAGCGCAATGCGTGGCGAAATAGACTTTACGGAAAGCTTTACCCGTCGTGTAGCCCTACTAAAAGGGTTGGACGAGTCTGTTATGCAAGAAATAGCAGAAAATTTGCCCATTACAGAGGGAGTGGACAGATTAATGTACGTACTGAAAAAATATGGTTACAAAATCGCTATCCTTTCCGGTGGATTTACTTATTTCGGTCAGCATTTGCAAAAGAAATATGGAATAGATTATGTATATGCCAACGAGCTGGAAATCATCGACGGAAAATTGACCGGACGTTACTTGGGAGATGTTGTAGACGGCAAACGAAAAGCCGAACTACTACGCTTGATCGCACAAGTGGAAAAAGTCGATATTGCACAGACCATTGCTGTAGGTGACGGTGCCAACGATCTCCCGATGCTGGGAGTTGCCGGCCTGGGAATTGCTTTTCATGCCAAGCCCAAGGTAGTGGCAAATGCCAAGCAATCTATCAATACCATCGGGCTCGACGGAGTGCTCTATTTCCTCGGATTCAAAGATTCTTATTTGAATATGTAATTAGACCGAAAAAAAAATTATCTTTGCTGACAAATTAATAAAAGAATGAAGTTTTCCGAACTACAATTAAACGCAAATGTACTTGAGGCGCTTGATGCCATGCGCTTTGACGAGTGCACGCCTATTCAGGAGCAAGCAATTCCAATCATACTTGAGGGAAAAGATTTGATAGCAGTAGCACAGACTGGTACGGGTAAAACGGCAGCATTCCTGCTTCCTATATTGAATAAACTATCCGAAGAAAAACATCCTGAAGATGCGATCAACTGTGTCATCATGTCTCCTACCC
Organism: Bacteroides acidifaciens; assembly: GCF_903181435.1. Lineage (NCBI taxonomy): Bacteria > Pseudomonadati > Bacteroidota > Bacteroidia > Bacteroidales > Bacteroidaceae > Bacteroides > Bacteroides acidifaciens. Next base: position 1,506,143 of record NZ_CAEUHO010000001.1, on the reverse strand, counting down.
GCGAATTGGCGCAACAGATAGACCAGCAAATGGAAGGATTCTCCTATTTTATGCCGGCATCGAGTGTTGCCGTATATGGCGGAAATGACGGCATTTTGTTTGAACAGCAGAAGAAAGGGCTTACTTTGGGAGCTGATGTTGTTATTGCCACTCCCGGACGCCTCCTTGCCCATTTAAGCCTTGGATATGTAGACCTTTCCAAGGTTTCTTATTTTATACTGGACGAGGCAGACCGGATGCTCGACATGGGATTCTATGAGGATATTATGCAAATAGTAAAGTATTTGCCGAAAGAGCGGCAGACCATCATGTTTTCTGCAACTATGCCTGCCAAGATACAACAACTGGCAAATACGATCCTGAATAATCCGGCAGAAATAAAGCTAGCCGTTTCAAAACCTGCTGATAAGATTATCCAAGCCGCCTATGTTTGCCATGAAAATCAAAAGTTGGGTATCATACGCAGTCTCTTTATTGACGAAGTCCCCGAACGTGTCATCGTCTTCGCATCTTCTAAAATAAAAGTCAAGGAAGTAGCCAAAGCTCTGAAGTCAATGAAGTTGAATGTAGGAGAAATGCATTCGGATCTCGAGCAAGCTCAACGGGAAGCGGTGATGCATGAATTTAAAGCCGGACGGATCAATATATTAGTCGCCACAGACATCGTTGCCCGCGGCATTGATATTGATGATATTCGTTTGGTTATCAACTTTGATGTTCCTCATGACAGCGAAGACTATGTACACCGTATCGGACGCACGGCGCGTGCCAACAATGACGGAGTAGCACTCACGTTTGTCAACGAAAAAGAGCAGAGTAGCTTCAAAAACATTGAGAATTTCCTTGAGAAAGAGATCTACAAGATTCCTATTCCTGCAGAATTGGGAGAAGCGCCGGAGTACAAACCGCGTTCTTTTAACAAGAGCAAGTATGGTAATAGCTCTAAAAGAAGGAATTTCCGGGGAAAGAATAATGGTGGAAAAGGAAACAACCGTCCCTCGCCCAGACAGAATTAAAACTAAATTCGTTATTTGGTGGAAGTTATCGCCAAGTTTCCCTCAAAACTTACTTCCATATCTGCAATGCTATATATTGAACTTTCCGGAATGGCTAAAACAGCTTGATAATGAAAACCATTCCGGTCTACTTTTACAAACTTCGTATCCGACAAAATAGCTTGCGTCAAAAAGTCTTCAGGAACTACCTGGTCAAACATCTGTTTAGTAATATCGCTGGCAAATAAACTCTTTTTGCCCTCGTAGACACAGATGTGCATCACATTATCGTAATACACATTATCCATACTAATCCCGTCTTCAGAATAGGTTGTTTTGATAACTCTCATTTTAGAAGGGTTAATATAAACATAAGCACGATAGCGAGTGCCATTATAGGTCACTACACTATCGCGTCGAGTTACTTCGGTATAAGTTGGAGTCACCAGTTCCTGGCGAACAAATGACAATGAATCATTCAGATCCTCTGATTTGTGCAGCTTGATAATGTTATCTGTTATGGAATGAAACCAGAATATATGTTCCGCCTGCTTATCAATCTTGTAATAAGTCGTATCATTGCCATAAGTATAAAGAGTATCCCGTATAATTTTAAACGCAATCGGAGCACTCTGCGCGTCGGCATAGTATATAGTATCCCCTTCCACGCGCATCAACGGGCTCTCAGTCTCATCGTCCAGCCAGATTCCCTGCAATAGTTCCTTAGCATTCGTATCCTCTTTTCCCTGTTCCAAGAAATATAGATTCTTATTGCCACTACATGCCGCAGAAAAAAATACTATTAACGATATAGCAACATATTTCATCATCTGTCTTAGTTTTGCCTAAAGATACTCTTATTTTTTCATTTACCAATACAAAGGTAAGTGAATCCGAGCTCTTCCATCTCTTTTTTCTCGTATATATTACGTCCATCCAATACAATCTGCTGAGCCATTGTCTTTTTTATCACAGCCCATGAAGGCAAACGGAATTCTTTCCATTCGGTCACCAGCATTAAAGCATCAGCATCAAGCACCGCATCGTACATATCACAAGCATAATAAATGCTATCCCCAATCCGGCGTTTACATTCCTGCACTGCTGCCGGATCGTATGCACGTACCTGGCAACCGGCTTTTAATAGTTTATCAATCAAGACCAATGCCGGAGCTTCACGCATATCATCCGTTTCCGGTTTAAATGCCAATCCCCAAAGAGCAATTGTCTTACCTTTCAAATCACCGTTAAAATGCTTCATTAGCTTTTCGAACAAAACACTCTTCTGCCGTTCGTTCACTTCTTCCACAGCGCTAAGCACCCGCATTGCATATCCATTCTGTTCTGCGGTTTTAATGAGAGCTTTCACATCTTTAGGAAAACAAGAACCGCCATATCCGATGCCCGGATATAAGAATTTACGTCCGATGCGCGTATCCGAACCAATTCCGCTACGTACCATATTCACATCAGCCCCGACTATCTCACAAAGATTTGCTATATCATTCATAAAGCTGATACGGGTTGCCAACATTGAATTTGCTGCATATTTAGTCATTTCCGCAGATGGAATATCCATGAAAATCACTCGGAAGTTGTTCAATAAAAACGGTTTATATAATTTGGACATAAGTTTCTCCGCACGTGCCGACTCTACTCCTACTACTACACGGTCCGGGCTCATAAAATCGCTGATTGCGTTTCCTTCTTTCAGGAATTCCGGGTTGGAAGCAACATCAAAATCTACCTTCACCCCTCTTTTATCCAGTTCTTCCTGAATGACTGCACGAACTTTGCTGGCAGTACCTACCGGAACTGTACTCTTGGTTACGACCAGTTTATATTGTTTCATATTGCGACCAATAGTACGGGCTACTTCCAAAACATATTTCAAGTCGGCGCTACCATCTTCATCCGGTGGTGTGCCAACAGCGCTGAATATAACCTCCACATCATCCAGGCAGCTCTCTAATGATGTAGTAAACTTCAATCGTTTTGCTTTCATATTACGGAGTACCATCTCTTCCAATCCATTTTCATAAATTGGAATGATACCCTTCTGTAGAAACTCTATTTTCTCACTGTTAGTATCTACACAAGTTACATTCACACCAATTTCAGCGAAACATGTACCGGTCACCAAACCTACATATCCGGTTCCTACAATCGCAATTTTCATATTTAATCTATTGTTTACTTAGATATTATTCAAAATATACAGCATCTTTAAAGGCAGTCCCCTTTTTATCTTTGGCCGACAATATCATTTGCGACTCAGCCAACGGCCAGTCTATTTTCAATGTTTCATCATTATATAATATCGAAACTTCCGCTTGTGGGGCATACTTATTGTCTACCTTATACATAAAAACGGCTTCTTCACTCAATACAGCAAAACCATGCGCAAAACCGCGGGGAATAAAGAACTGTCTTTTATTCTCCTCATTGAGCAATACGGACACATGTTTTCCGAACGTAGGTGATGACTTGCGCAAATCCACAGCAACGTCCAACACCTCTCCTTTAAGTACACGAACCAATTTAGCCTGGCTATATTCACCTTTCTGATAATGCAATCCGCGTAATACGCCAAAAGAAGATTTCGATTCATTATCCTGTACAAAATTTATAGGTCCGATATTAGCTTCAAACTCTTCTTTCTTGAAAGCTTCCATAAAATAGCCACGTTCGTCGGAGAATACTTTCGGCTCTATCAGCCACACTCCGTCTATTTCCGTCTGTATATAGTTCATTGTTAATAGTAATAAATAAAACGATGCAAAAGTAGTGAATTTTTCGTAGTTTTCTGGGATATATTCAATTTATCTCTTAATTTTGCACACATGATTGAATTGGCACAACATATAGAGATTTTATTACTGGAAAACGACTGCGTTATCGTTCCGGGATTTGGTGGATTTGTAGCACATTACGCTCCTGCAACTCATGTAAAAGAAGAGAATCTTTTTTTACCCCCTACCCGTACTATCGGCTTTAATCCTCAATTAAAGTTGAACGACGGAGTATTAGTACAATCCTATATGTCTGCGTACGACACGAGTTTCGCTGATGCCAACCGTATTGTGGAAAAAGAAGTGAGCGAACTTATCGAACTTCTCCACGAAGAGGGTAAAGCGCATCTGGAAAATATCGGCGAGATTCATTATAACATTTACGGGAATTATGAGTTCGTTCCTTATGACTTTAAGATAACGACTCCTTCGTTGTATGGTTTGGATTCTTTTGAGATACACGAACTTTCCGCTCTGCAACAGAGAGAAAAGGTATTAGTACCTGCCAATCTGGAGAAAGAGAAGAAAACATATGAGATTAGCATTAACCGTGTATTCCTTCGTAATGCCGCAGCCATGATTGCCGCTATCATATTGTTTTTTGCCTTTTCAACTCCGGTAGAGAATACCGATGTTCAGAAGAACAATTATGCACAGTTATTGCCTGGTGAGCTTTTTGAGCAGATCGAGAAGCAATCGGTTGCAGTAACTCCGGTTCTTGTAAAAAATGATATTGCTGTTGCACAACAAACTAAAAAGTCTTCTGCTTCAGGCAAGGCTTCGTCTACTCCAAAGCTAATAGCTAATAAAGTACGAACATCAAGGCCTATTGCTGTAAAAGAGGTAAAAGTTACCAAACAGGAAGCGACTCCTACCCGTACATCTGTTAAACCGCAAGCAAACGTGAATAATCATCCTTACCATATTATAGTAGCAGGCGGAATCAGTTTTAAAGATGCGGAAGCCATGGCAAATCAATTGAATGCAAAAGGATTTGCAGAAGCAAAAGTTCTGAATACTGATGGTAAAGTACGTGTCAGCATCCATTCATTCGAAAACCGCGAAGAAGCTACCAAACAGCTATTGGAGCTTAGAAAAAATGAAAACTACAAGAATGCCTGGTTATTGGCTAAATAAAATCCCTTTTTAAAAGCATGAAACGAGTTCTTTGTCCCAAATGTGAGAATTACCTTTATTTTGATGAAACCAAGTATGAAGAAGGTCAATCGCTAGTATTTGTTTGCGAACATTGTGGCAAACAATTCAGCATCCGACTTGGTAAAAGCAAGGTAAAAGCCCTTAGAAAAGAAGAGAATCTAGAAGAGGAAGCCGAAGCGCATAAGGAAGAATTCGGATATATCACAGTAATCGAGAATGTTTTTGGATTCAAACAAATACTCCCATTACAAGAAGGAGATAATGTCATAGGACGACGTTGCGTAGGAACCAATATTAATACTCCTATCGAAAGTGGTGATATGAGCATGGATCGCCGCCACTGCATCATCAATATAAAACGCAACAAACAAGGAAAAATTGTTTATACACTACGCGACGCTCCCAGCCTGACAGGTACATTTCTGATGAATGAAATTCTGAGGGATAAGGATCGGGTACGTATCGAGGATGGTGCTATTGTGACTATTGGGGCTACTACGTTTATTTTGCACGCTGCTGAATAAATTCTCCTTTTTTAGCAAAAATATTATTCATAATTACGATGCAGTTATAGGGCCTATAGCGGATGATGGTGTTGCCCTACAAATCGGACTTTTTAAAGATGGATATATTAACTTGGCTACATTGGCAGAGACATTAAAATATAGGAAACTGAATAATCAATATTATTTTGGAACACCTAAGGCTATCAAATTACTGAGAAGATTATGAATACGAAAGAATATTTAGTGTAAAGCATCGTCAGTCAGATGACAATCTATCTGATGAATGATTTTCATTGGGATATGCAAACAGCTTTAAAAGCCATTTATCATTCAGAACTTTTTCTTAAGTTAGATGATCCTGAAATAGAGCTATATACTCAAAGCCCCAAGTATGTTTATTTGTTTCTCAAAAAAGAACTAACTACAGGTAAATATATTTGAATTATTGAAAAAAGAGGTATTAACAACTCGAGTAGATAGGAAAGAATATGAATTTGCGCCACGATGATGATATTCCTATCCTTGTTATTCTCATATAAATTCAGCAGCAATATAGAGATTATTAAAGCACTACCCAATATTGTGAGCAGTGCCTTTCCTAAGATTTCACATTAATAGAGATACTTTTATAATCGTACAGTTTCTTTTTCTATTTCACTACTATCATTAACAGACTCTATTCATACACAACAACTTTACCTGAACCATTGCAAACAGAACACTTACCATATATTCTCTTCTGTTGCGCTGCACTAAAATGATATTTACTTCCTGCCCCACCACAATTCCAACATTCTTTATATTTAAAACCACTTTTTTTTCGTACATTTTTTGTATATGATGTTCCTTTACGAAGAGTAGTTTCATATTTCTCTTGATCAATATACAGTGTATTACCATTCTCTTTTATTTGCCATTTTTCTTTTCCAAACCGTAAGAATCCATTTTCAATTGAATAAGTATGAACTTCATCTATTATTTTTTCTCCATCTTTCACTCCTCCAAACAATGCGAATAACCCCATCTGTGAGTTTGATATTTTCGTCCAAGCAGAACATCGCAGTCTCTCATCATCAAGAATTTCTATCTGAAAAAGAGATTTCACCATTGTTGAGTATAATGCATATTGACCTTTAGGAGATAATTCCCCTCTATAGATATTACCTGCTAAATACAAATTGGGATCTTGAGACACTTCTTTATTACGATAAAAATCTTTATTAATACTATCCACTGAATTCAATAATGCATAATATCCCTTACCCTGAATAAATATTTTACCCTCTTTTTCAGATAACAACCAATTAAACAGAGAAGAATTATAACTAAAAGCCTCTGCTATTTCATCATACTTCACTAAATAAGAGAGTACATTGTTTCTGCCATATATAGCATTGGAATATACTTTTACAGAATCTAAAAAAGATTCTAGCACAATACGAGATAGTTTCTTATTATCTGAAACACGAAATAAATCTCCCTCCCACGTACCCCAAATATACGAAGCAGAAGGCTGCGGTACGATCTGACCTTTATATTCTTTTTCTATATACAAAGCCGTTTCTTCTTCATTCTTTGTGGCAGTAATAAAAAAATCACTTCCTTGAATATTCAAACTATCTTCATAAGCTCTCAAACATATAGAAATTACAGGTTCATTTAAAGATACATAATTATATACATTTTTCTCCTTTTTATCAGGTAAAAAGCAAATATATCTAGAACCGAATATTACATTTGAATACACAAATAAAGAATCTTTTTTTAAACGAAGTCCCACCTTCCCTAAACATACATTGTCGTTACTACGAACTATTTTACCAATCCATCCCCCTTCTATAGCTTCTTTATTGCAAGAAGCCAAAGCCAGAACTAAAAATAATAGCAAAAAGCTATACATACTTTTCTTTTTCATATTCATAACTGTTTAAATTAATACATTGATGATCGCTTAATCCCAGTTGATTTTCAATTTAGAATTCTTGGACACTCTTGTCATCGTGTTCAGCAATATCCTATTTACGATGTTATCCTCTCTATCAAGAGATGAATACCGCCCAACAAAATAAAAAAAACATCCATCTTTGTTCTATTTTAAAAGTCTTTGTACAGAATTATTGGTTTTGTTTACAGTCTCTTTGAAGCGTTCGGTGCTCTGCAATACATATCCTTGTTTTATCAACCAATCTTCATAATATGAATTATACCTACGGGCTAAAGGAAAAGTCCCAACTTGTCTTAAAATAAAATTTCCAATTACAGGAATTATTGAGCCCAACCAGAAACAAACTTCAATAATGACAAAAAATTTAATCGCCATTTCCCATTGTCCTTTTATTAATGGATATATCCAACCCAACAAAAACACCGGAATTGAAAATCCACGTCGCACTGTTTGTATATTTCCTGTCACCGGATGAATATAAACCGCCTTACTTAAGAAAGCTCTACGAGTCCGAGCATATTCATTCCAATCAAGAATTCCCATTAATAAAAAATGACGCCATTTTATAAACATGACAATAGCAACTATCATCAATATCACAATCAAAGGCAACAACAGAATACCACCTATCAAAGACGCAAAGGAACTTTCTGAACTATTAAATATTAAATAAAATAGAACAACTCCACCTAACGAAAGTAAACCTACATTACGGAAACGATTAGCATACTCTTTTTGTGTAATATCTTCTACTCCCATAACATCGTGATTTGATGAATTAAATTCTTTATCGAAGCCACAAAAGAACTATTTACTATCAAATAATAGAAAACCCAAATCGCTACAATAGCAAATAATAGATAGAAAAGCCAAATCAATACTTTTTTCATAACCTTGGTCTATGATTTCCTCCCATAGGAGAATGTTTACACTTATTAGCGGTCAAATCAGCAATACTCTTTGCCTCTTTCCCACAATAAACACACTCATAAGTCTTTCTGACACGACCTTCATAAAGTTTATGCTTTCCGCCATGAGCTCCGTCAGGATGTCGTTTACACAAATTGGCAGCCAAATCTTTAACTGAATGAAATTTCTTTCCACAATACTCGCAAAAGTATGTTTCATTCTCTACATCGCTTCCTTTTATTTCACGACTTGAGTAGTTATCGTTACTTGAGTCAACCGTTGAAGTATCCCCCCAACAGCTAGTCAAGAAGATAATAAAAATTGCAAATACTAATTTCGTCATCATATCAAAGCTACATTTTTAACTTCACTTTTTCCTTCTTTATATTCTATATCGACTCTAAAATTGACAAAGTCACTATAAATATATAATGGTAACAAATCACCATCTTTAAGTTCGTAGTCGAATTTTAACCTAATGCTGGAACCCGCTAAGAAGTTTTCTTGAGGTAACATTACTTTATCTTTGTCTTGCAACTGATAAATAGAAAATACAGGATCAATTAAAGTCAAAACTCTTGGGATTTTCAACTTCTTATCCGGCTTATTCCACAATTCAGTAACCGTAGAAGATATTTCTTTAACTTTTCCCCATGAAAGCCAAGTACTGTTTTCCCGTTTTTGTATAGTAGCCCCACCATTAACACTTATCTCCGTCTGAAGAAGTTTCTGCAATACATTAGCATCCAAAGAGTAATCTGCCAAGAAATGTTTCTTTATCTTATCCAACAAAGCCTCTTTCCCATACTGATTGGTATTCAGCAAAGCAGAAGCATGACTTTCCTTATAATCTGCCTTATCAATCCAACAAATTTTATCATCAGTCATTGCAATGGCACGCACACGGGTGATATCCTGATATTTCTTATCAGCATATGCTATTTTCATCGTCCCCAAATCAGCCATTTCATGATGTTTGATAATGTTTTTCGTTGTAGGTACTTTCACTACATCATATTCATCCTTATACATATCCGTATAGTGAATACAAAGGAAGATACGGACATTTTCCAAATCAATATCCGAACGATTGTTAATCGAGACTTGAATCTCGTCATCTTTATCTGAGAATTTCCAATCAGTAGCAGGAGTAATCGCCACATCAATAAAAGAATGTTCCATTAGCAGCTGCTTAAAACTGCTGTATAAATAATCTTCACAAAATTGCATATCCGACAGTAAACAGTCATAAATACCCTGATTTCCCCTACGGAAAAAATGATTAAAGATTTCATTTTTACTTTCCTCCATCATTCCTTTCTGCGCATAATACTTAGATTTTAGAAAATTGGGGCTAAACATACCATATCCTTCCATTGTAGAACGATAAAGTCGAAGTAGATACTGTCCTTCCGGTGTTTTGTTCAAATAAGTACGACTTCTATATGAATCCAAAAGATCCGTCAATGCCTCTGCCTGGCGAGGATACTCCATAGCAGCCTGATCCAAATAGGACAAAGCCTGCTGTTCCTTTCCAACCCGATAATGCAACAATCCTTTCAGCACTAAAGCAGGAGCCGAACGTTCAGGATACAACTCAATATAATTATCTAAAGTTAGGTCAGCTTCTACAAAAAAATTGTTCCACTCATGCTTCACAGAATCCGGTAATTGCATTTCCTTAACGATAGAAAGCACTTCCGGGCTATCAGGCATAGTATTCATTTCTCCCGAGCCAATATTAATCAGCGACAAAGATTTCAATAGCAAGGCTTCCCGGTTTCGAGGATATTGTCGCAAGATTTTAGAAGTTGAGTTATAAGCATCTACCATTCTACCTAAATAAACATCAAAATAAGCCTTATCCTTATTAATGCAAAGCCTGTCCCATTCTTTCATGTATTTTGTATAGACAGATACAAAACCTGACAAATAGTCAATATAAGCCATTTTGAGTTCTTCGATTTCATCTTCTAATTTTGATTTTAAATCCATCTCTTCCTCATAATGATCAAATGCCGCATTCTTAGCTGCATCAATGCCTAAATTTTCAGACATATCGACAATGGCTAAAGGTCCCTCCCCCGCCATTGCTTTCATTGCAGCCATACCTGCTCCTGTGGAACTTGACTCTTTCGCTAATGTCTTTGCTCCTGCTGCTGCACTACGAGCCAGCATCCATATAGTCGAAAACTCCTTATGCTGCTTTTGCAACTTAAACATTTGTTGTAAAAGAGGAAGAAACTTCATTTTGGCATCAATGACATCGGAAGCAACCATGCTATAATCCTGCTTCGCCATATATTCTAAAAAACTATAGAAATCATCCGATTTTACTTGTGCCATTTCCAACCCATTCAAAATACGAACTGTTTCTTCAATATCATATTCTTTATTTATATCCGCTTTCTGTTCTTTTAAAGCTTCATAAGCTGACTGAAATTCCTCTACTGGTTGGTAGTTTTCTATTTGCAATTCCGGATTAGCCTTTTTACCACATCCAGCCACTATACTACAAAATATCAGCAATGTGGCAATAATCTTCTTTTTTATCATGGTTGTTATAATATTACCAATAAAAAATATTCTATTCGCAATACTTACTGTTAAATGTAGTGTCATCAGAGAATAAATAGATAATTCCTTCCACTAAAGCTACAATAGCAGGAACTCCCGTCCAACAAAAGAGCAGATAGACAACACCCCACCCTATTTTCCCCATGTAAAACTTGTGAATACCCAATCCACCTAAAAAGATTGCCAACACAGCCGCTAAAATTCTACTTTTCATAATTATTCGTTTTTATATGTTACTATTTTATGTATTGCTCTATTACAATTAAAAACTATCCATTTGTTCTTGAATTCTTTTCTTTAACTCATCATTATAACTATTTATTGCTATAACTTCTTGATTATATTTCTGTTGAATCTCCACATTCTTCTTTTTCATTTTATTCCATCTTGCATACAAGATAGTACCGCCTATTCCAGCTAATAAAAAAGATAAAACGAACCAATAATCCGAAAAGGTATCAATCCAGACTCCTGTCACATACTGAGGACCAAAAAGTGTAAAAGTCATATAATGAATCACATAAGCTAGTATATGCAACGCCCATAAAGCACAATAAAGCCAAAGAGGTGAAGCTAATATAGAAAAACAAAGCAGACCAACATCACGCTGCTTATTAGGTATTTTCTGTTTAGGAGCTATCGGCAAGCTTCGCTCCTGTACCTGATATAATATTGTAAAATATCGTTCCCTATATTGTTCCAAAGATAATCCACATTCTTTCATTGGTTGTCTTAACGATAACAGAAATTTCTCCATTAAAGTAATGGCTTTTTGAGAAGATGGATTATACTCGTCCGAACGATGGAACGGATTAGGACCAAACAACAATTCATGCCCCATCTGCATTGTACTATATACCGATTTCAACTCCTTATCGACCCAATTGATTTTCTCACCTGTCTCTTTTTCTATGACTTGAAAAACAAATGCAACAGTCTCTTTCAGCAGTTGCAAACTTTCATTTATATCGGATGGAATTCTTTCTTTCTTTTTCTGGTACAACATTTTAGCATACTTAGCTGTTACCATAGTCTGCAACATTCGATTTAGTATATGTTTACATGATTCAAAATCCATTCTATCGCACACAGATAGTGCTTTTGTAACAGAAGAAAAGAATTGCTTTACGTAACCGGATTCAAGGCTGTCCGAAGTATTTTCTTGCATAAATCCAATCACCAACAATTGGCATATAACAAGACTTTGAGTTTGCTCTGATACTGTATTCGATTTCTCATTCAGTATCCCAATTATATCTGACAACGTATATATACCATCTTTTATGATAGGCATTCCACATGACACACATATTTTTGCATCTTTTGCATTTATCGAATGACAACATTTACATCTTGTGATTTCTAGGTTTCCATCCAACAATTGTTCGGCTGCTTTGTCGTCTTCCGCCACCCATTGATGCCCACATTTGGGACAGATAAAATCATATTCTTTCGTTTGAATGATTTTCCCTGAATAACTATCAGCTATCACACTACCAACAACGCTACCTGCAAATGAACCCAACGGCCCAAACACAAGCCCCACTGCTCCACCTACCATTTGCGCGCTACCTTTCCTTATAGCCGCTTTTCCCAATTTATCTTGCATGGAAATATGGGGGGTACCTGCTACCCAATTATTACATCTCGGACAAATTTGTCTCATCGCTTTTTATTTTCCCCCAGTAGATTCCCCAGAACCGGACGGTTCATTGATTAGAAAAGTTAACTTCTATATAAAAAAAAGCGCGGGAATCTGTACCTGTCACTCGTCCCGCTATTCGAGGCCTTCGCATTGCCCACCACAGTCTGAACGAGCAACGCAGAAGCCCACGCCGATATGTATAACAATCTAAGTATACTTTTTATCTCAAAGTACACTCAGGGGTATAAACATATCCCGCAGACACCTACCGTTGCTTTGTTTTTGACCGTGGTTCAAAAGTTGCGAAGTTTCGAATAGCCAAAGACAAAACGTCAAGTAAACGTCTTTCTTTATATAAATATATTTCCCACACCACCCTTACCTCACAATTTGAGGTATCGGCGTGGAAAACGCAGCAAATATATGCAAAATAAATGTAATAATAGAAATATATCAGTATATTTATTATTCTCATAAAAATAATGTTCGAAAATATTATTATAATTCTCGCTTTTCCGCCAAATCACCGTTGGGCAACGGTGAAATCGTCGTTGGGCAACCATGAATTCACCGTTGCCCAACGGCGATTTAAGCCACATCCACCCGAAATGTCAAAAAAATAGGGAAAGTTCCCGAAAGAACTTTCCCTATCAAAAGCAATTTTTAGTAAAAACTAGGCTGCCGGATCCGGAATCTCCACCGGAACCACCACCTGCACCGGGATTCCCACTGTTGCCACCATTCGCATCTGCCACATTACCGCCAAACAACTCTATGCTCGCAGAGCCAAGCATTTCCTTGAACGCACTTCCCGGAGTAAAGACTATCTTTCTCCTAACAATAGTATTGGCATTCACATCTTCTAAATTGTCTTGGCTTTCCGCATTAATAGCCGGACGAAATGAACCGAACTCTCCTAGCTTCACAGAAAATCCCTCTTCTACAAAGGATACCATCGTATCCTGCACTCCTTTCAGCACTACATCCACCATAGCACGATGAATCCCCGTTCGTTGGTTTACCTCGTCACACAGCTTGCTATAGCTGATACTTCCCACTAATACGTTTGCTGCAACGTACTTTTCCACTTTATTTTCTTTGTCGAAGCATAAAGTGATCTGCTTCTTTTTATAGCGTATAGCCATAATTTTCTAAAATTAAATTTTACAATAATAAGAAGTCACTCTATTGACTTCACAACAAAGGTATCAGTATCATTTGAGATTTCCTAACGGGGAAATTATGGAAAAAGGCTGTTTTATTCTTAGTTTATTTACAACTATAAAGTGCAGTACGTAAAAAGTAAATTCAAGTCAACAAAACAATATATACAATTGATAACTAATATATTAAATTAAAAATTTAAAAGAAAATAGGCGACAACTAAAAATTAGACGACCTACTAAGGATTTGAAGCTTTCAAAAACGCGGAAAGTAAGAAAATTAAGAATGAGAAAAATAAAAAATGCAGAAACAGAGAATTTTCACTTTTAAGAATCATTAACCAACCATTTCAAATAAGCAAACAAAAAGAGCGTTTTGATAGTTATATTCCCTATCAAAACGCCCCTTATATTCATGTTCGACTTTCGTCGTCTCTTATCTATTACAGGATACCTTTCACAGTTTCCATCATACCTTTTTCCTGAATTGAATCCAAATCCGCTTTCACGGCTTCTGCCAATCCCGGAATCTTATTCAGGTCTTCACCCCAGATGAATTCTGCACCCAGAACACCTTCAGTTACTTTCTTTGTGCAGCCAGTAGCCCAAAGGTCTTTCAGCAAATTCATAATTTCAGGAGCGTCGTTCGGTACAATTTCAGCACCGTCGGCGCGTACACCACCTTTATAATAAGTAATGATAGCAGCCAAACCAAGTACCAATCCTTTCGGAAGCTCACCTTTGCGCTCCAAGTAAGTTTTCAATCCCGGCAGGTCACGAGTTTCGAATTTCGGGAACGAGTTCAGCATAATGCTTGTTACTGCATGGTCTACAAACGGGTTGTTGAAACGTTCCAATACATCATTAGCAAATTTCTCCAATTCATCTTTCGGCAAGTTCAATGTTTCCATCAGTTCATCAAACATCACTTTATGGATATATTTGCCAATCACTTCATGCTGACAAGCATCACGAACGATATTCACACCGGAAAGGTAAGCTACCGGAGAAAGAACCGTATGAGGGCCATTCAACAGAGTAACTTTACGTTCATGGTAAGGAGCTTCCGAAGGAACGAACAATACATTCAAACCTGCCTTGTCAGCTGGGAATTCTTTAGCCACTTCCTGCGGAGCTTCGATTACCCACAGATGGAAAATTTCAGCCTGAACAACCAAGTTATCATCATATTGCAATTTTTCTTTGATAGCAGCAATATCCTTGCGCGGGAATCCCGGAACGATACGGTCTACCAGTGTGGCATACACGCCACAAGCTTCTTCAAACCAAGTTTTGAATTCACTGCCCAGATTCCACAAATCAATATACTGATAAATAGTCTCTTTCAGTTTGTGACCGTTCAAGAAAATAAGTTCACAAGGGAAGATAATCAAACCTTTCGTTTTATCACCGTTGAATGTCTTAAAACGATGATACAGCAATTGAGTCAATTTGCCCGGATAAGAAGAAGCTGGTGCGTCTTCAAGTTTGCAAGCCGGGTCAAAAGCGATTCCGGCTTCTGTAGTATTCGAAATAACGAAACGCATTTCCGGTTGCTCAGCCAATTTCATAAACTCGTCATTCTGAGAATAAGGGTTCAATGCACGGCTGATTACATCAATCATTGTCAAGCTGTTAACCGCTTCTCCTTTATCCAATCCCTGAAGATTGACATGGTAAAGGTCATCCTGCGCATTCAGCATGTCGACCATACCTTTATCAATCGGCTGAACCACTACCACACTACTGTTAAAGTCTGTTTTCTGGTTCATGTTATAAATAATCCAATCTACGAATGCGCGTAAGAAATTACCTTCACCAAATTGGATAATACGCTCCGGACGTTGTGTTTTAGGAGCAGTTTCTTTGTTTAATGCTTTCATGTTAGTTGTAATTTATAAAGTTGATATTATACAAATTCAAAATAGAAATCAATATTCTCTTTAATCAATATGTCGATAGGCATATATTTTACAGAATCGACTGTCTTTTTAAATACTACGTGGTCACACAAGGCTTTCACTCCGCAATATCCTTGCAATCCCGGACGCTGCCCTATCAGATAATGCACATCACCCGATTTCAAAAGATCTACATTTGCTTTCAGAAGGTCATATCCTATCAATCCCTTCATACTACGTCCTGCATGGCGAAGATACTCCCCTAACTGATAGACTCTGGAATTAAAGACAACACCGAGCACAGCTTTCGGATGCGCCTGAAAGAATTCATCCAATGTCTGCCGATTGTTTTCCTGGTTGGATTTATTGAGCACCACTTCATGAATCGTCAGATTATTGTACTCTTCAGTTATATAGCTCATGAAACCTTTCAAACGGCGCTGCATCTGTATTTCAGCTGGATTATCCTTATTATTGCTCAAAAACAGAACCAGCTCCTGCCCTTCTCCTACCGAATAATTACGCATCAATATTTTAGCCGCAATATATCCACTTTTGTATGAATCTTGCCCGATATATGCCAACGCATCCACCTCTTCCATATTAAAATCGACAAAGGCATAAGCTATCTTATTCTCTTGCAGATAGGCTGTCAATGACAATGTTTCTTCCCGGAAATTCGGAGCAATCAAAACGGCATCCACATTGCTATCCTTAATAGCACGGCAAGCCTCTCGATAACTTTCCTCATCACCATGATGATAGCATAGATAATCCACACTCACATTGAAAGGACGCAATTCCTGCCGTGCACGTTCAATGCCGCCCACTACCGAATGCCAGTAATCATGTTCTATATAATAAGGAATCAGACAAATGAAAGAATATTTCTTTTTAGCAGCCAATCCGATAGCAAATACATTCGGTTGATAATGAATTTCATCCAATACCTTTTGTACTTTAGCTTTGCTTTTGGGAGACACGTCGCCGCGATTGTGCAACACCCTGTCAACTGTTCCGGCGGAAACACCCGCCATGCGGGCTATGTCTTTAATGGTATAGTTCTGGTTCTCCATAGTGCTAAAACTTAAATATTATAAATAATCGCTGCAAATATACGAATTATTTTGTTACTCCAAGTAAATTTTCTATTTTTGTGTTCGATAACGGTTAATAAAACTAAAACGAAATTTACACCTATTAGCTTTAATATCAATACTATATAGGTATAAATACAGAAAGTAATAATTTTATATACTTAAAACACAGTAATAATGAAGAACTTCATGGACGAAAACTTCTTGTTGCAAACAGAAACTGCACAAAAGTTGTATCACGAGCATGCGGCTAAAATGCCGATCATCGACTATCACTGCCACTTAATCCCTCAAATGGTAGCTGACGACTACAAGTTTAAATCACTGACTGAAATCTGGTTAGGCGGAGACCACTATAAATGGCGTGCAATGCGTACCAATGGCGTAGACGAACGTTTCTGCACAGGAAAAGATACCACAGACTGGGAAAAGTTCGAGAAATGGGCGGAAACCGTTCCTTATACATTCCGCAACCCGTTGTATCACTGGACTCACCTTGAACTAAAGACAGCATTCGGCATCAACAAGATCTTGAACCCGCAAACTGCACGTGAAATTTATGACGAATGTAACGAGAAGTTGGCTCAACCTGAATATTCAGCTCGTGGAATGATGCGTCGTTATCACGTAGAAACCGTATGTACTACGGATGATCCTATCGATTCACTAGAATACCATATCAAAACACGCGAAAGCGGATTTGAAGTAAAGATGTTGCCTACTTGGCGTCCTGACAAGGCGATGGCTGTAGAAGTGCCTGCTGATTTCCGTGCTTATGTAGAAAAATTAGCAGAAGTAAGCGGTGTTACTATCACCAACTTCGATGATATGATTGCCGCTTTACGCAAACGCCATGATTTCTTCGCAGAACAGGGATGCCGCCTGTCTGACCATGGCATCGAAGAGTTCTATGCAGAAGATTATACAGATGCAGAAATTAAGGCTATATTTAATAAGGTATATGGCGGTACAGAATTGACTAAAGAAGAAATTCTGAAATTTAAATCTGCAATGCTTGTCATTTTCGGAGAAATGGATTGGGAAAAAGGATGGACTCAGCAGTTCCACTATGGCGCTATCCGCAACAACAACACCAAAATGTTTAAACTGTTAGGCCCTGACACCGGTTTTGATTCTATCGGTGAATTTACAACCGCTAAAGCAATGGCTAAATTCCTCGACCGGCTGAATACGAATGGCAAACTGACCAAAACAATCCTTTACAATCTGAATCCGTGCGCAAACGAAGTTATCGCTACTATGTTAGGTAACTTCCAGGATGGTTCTGTAGCAGGAAAAATCCAATTCGGTTCAGGATGGTGGTTCCTGGATCAGAAAGACGGTATGGAAAAACAGATGAACGCCTTATCCGTTCTCGGTCTTTTAAGCCGCTTTGTAGGTATGTTGACAGACTCGCGCTCATTCCTCTCCTATCCTCGTCATGAATACTTCCGCCGCACATTATGTAATCTTGTAGGGCGTGATGTAGAGAACGGAGAAATCCCGGCATCTGAAATGGAACGTGTCAACCAGATGATTGAAGATATTAGCTACAATAACGCTAAGAACTTCTTCAAGTTCTAACCATCAGAATAGAAATATAAACAAAACCGCTGTTTGAATTCAAATTCAAGCAGCGGTATTTTTAGCTCCCCCCAAAAAAACAAGTAATAGCGTAAATATTTATATAAATAAGGAGGAATATTTTACTCCATTTTTTAGTCCTACAATTATTACTTTGTCTTAGCAACTTTATTATATCTATCTAGTGAATAAAAACTTTTAATTCAATTGTTTAAACAGTATTGGATTACAACGACAGCTGCAATATTTCTTTTATCAAATAGAATAATTTCATACATCCATAAAATATTCATTATTTTTTTTTAACTAATATAAGTTTAGAAAATCCGCTAAATTATTTTTAATTTTGCACCGCAATTCTTTTTAGGGGAAGAAGTTGCGAAATAAAAAATGTATAGGTTTGACAAGCGAGCAAACCAAAGGGAAATTCTATAATTGGGATTAATTTATAAATGGAATACAGAATTCTACTGTTGATAGTGTCGATGCTTTTCACCAGCACGATCATGGCAGAAGGTACGTTAAACAAAGATACGATCAGTGTACGCGTTTATTTCCGGCAAGGTTATTCAATTTTGGAATCTGCATATCGAAATAATGGTACACGTTTGGAGATGTTTGCCGCACAGTTACGTGCGTTACAGGCAGACCAGACTATTCGTCTGCGATACATTCATATAGATGTCGGTACTTCACCGGAAGGAAGCAGTAGTCTTAACAGGCGTCTTTCGGATAAGCGGGCAATCCAAATTATGGATTACTTGCACAATCACACATCACTCCCCGATTCACTAATGAAATTTAATTCGCATGGTATAAACTGGGAAGGGTTGAAAAAGCTGGTCTCAGCATCGGATATGTCTTATAAAGACGAGGTTCTTGAGATTTTACACACCATGCCAAAACTGGTGTTATGTAACAGCGGAATCGAGGACGAATGCAAGCAGCAGTTGAAAACGTTACACGGTGGACAGCCATATAGATATATGTATAGACACTTCTTTCCTGAGTTACGAAGTGCGGATGTTAATATATACTGCGAATTCGAGCGCTTGCCAAAATTGGAGCTACCTATTGCTATAGTCAATCACTCTGCTCTAAAAGTTGAGACTCTACCTATGAGTTTAGAGAGCACACACACAGCTCCGGTGCCGGCACCACGCAAGCCTTTCTGTATGGTTCTGAAAACCAATATGCTCTATGATGCACTTCTTATTCCCAACCTAGGTGCGGAATTGCACATCGGGCGAGGATGGTCTGTCGGCTGCAACTGGATGTACTCATGGTGGAAAAACGACACGCGCCATAATTATTGGCGTATATACGGAGGTGAATTGGGCATCCGTAAATATATTGGTCGTCGTGCAAGCAAAAATCCACTCACCGGGCATCACCTTGGCATCTACAGCCAAATATTGACTTATGATTTCGAAACCGGCGGTCGTGGCTATATGGCAGGAACACCAGGCGGCACACTGTTAGATAAAGCTAATTATGCTGTAGGATTGGAGTACGGTTATTCACTACCTATCAACCGAAAACTTAACATCGACTTTACGCTTGGTGCAGGTTACATGACGGGGCAATATCATGAATACCTGCCTCTTGATGGGTGTAATGTGTGGCAAAGTACCAAACAGCGTCGCTGGTTTGGCCCAACGAAAGCGGAAATATCGTTGGTGTGGTTCGTCGGACGCAATAGTTGCAACGGGAAAGGAGATAAACGATGAAAAAGACACATTGTTTCTCCACTCCAATGCTTTATATCACAATGGCCATGTTGTCGACCGGATGTGAGCACAAAGAATTATGCTACGACCATCCGCACACGACGCAACTACAGGTTGTCTTCGACTGGGCAAAAGCCCCCGATGCGTCTCCCAAATCCATGTCGCTCTACCTGTTTCCACAGGACGGCGGCAAGGCGCTACGTTACGAGTTCGCAGGGCATAAAGGCGGTAAAATCCGAGTACCGGCGGGACAGTACGACGCATTGTGCCTGAACAGCGACACAGAAGGCATCTACTACCGCAACACAGATAAAAGAACAACTTTCGAAGTGACGACGCGCACGACAACACTCCTGTCACGTCTTTCTTCATTGGGTGTGCCCTCTCAAAATGCGCCCCGTGCCGAAGGGACGAAAAACGAACGTGTGGCATTGGCACCGGACCGTGTGTGGAGCGACCATACGGAAAACATACAACTGAAAAAAGCTACCGACGGTCAATCGCTTACGTTTTATCCGGAAATATCGATACACACATGTACCATCGAAATCCGAAATGCTGAAAACTTGAAATATGTATCGGGCGTCAGCGCCTCTATCTCAACCATGGCAGGCGGCATGTTGCCGGGCATAGGACCGAACGCGTTGTCCGAAGAGCGGGTCACAATCCCCTTCGGAGTCTCCATGTCGGCCGACAAGACAACCATAACAGGTGGAATACAGAGCTTCGGCCATTGCCCGTCCACTCAGAACAGCCATAAGTTGGTTATTTACGCTGTGTTGGCGGATGGTAGCAAATGGTACTACACATATGATGTGACCGAACAGTTCCATACAGCTCCGGACCCGCAGCATGTGCATATCCTGTTGGAAAAATTACCAATTCCGAAGCCGATCGTTAATGGCGGTGGTTTCGACCCCTCAGTTGACGAATGGGAGGATATAGAAGTAGACATCGAGATGTAAACAAATCATAATTAATTCACACAACTAAATTTTTATTTCTAATTAAATTTTTATTTTTTATTTATGAAACAGAAATTATTTTTAGCAGCTATGGCAGCAATTGCCATGACATCGTGTTCAAACGACGAAACTTTGGAAATCAACACCGGTACTCGCCAAGCTATTGACTTCCGTACTGCAATGGCGACACGTGCCGCAGAAACAACAATTGCCACCCTCGACAGTTTCTACGTTACAGCGTTTAACGAGAACATAATTGATTTACCGTATTTCAAAGACTTGAAATTCAAAAAAGAAGGAAGTTTTTTTGTATCAGAGGATAAATATTACTATCCTGGTGATGGCACAGATTTGACTTTCTACGCTTATGCTCCTTCTGCAACAGGTTTAGGAACTGACTCCATAGAGATTGACAATACAAACAAAAATCTTACTCTTAAAGATTTTTCACCTGCTGATTCGATTCCTGATCAAGTAGACTTTATTACTGCAAATGCCACAGGCAACAAGAATAACGAAAAAGAAAGTGTACATTTAATTTTCGAACACCGTCTTTCACAGATTGAAATTCAGGCTATACAGCAGGATAACAAAGTCTATAATTTTGAAATAAAAGGAGTACGCATTGCTCAAGCTATTTCAAAAGGTAACTTTGATTTTAAAAATGAAGAATGGACATTGCCAACAGACATAACGGACAAGACAAATTATAAATATGAATTTGACCAAGCAATACCCATGACTGAACAAACTATACTTATGGATGAATGTGGTGGTGCAATGCTGATTCCACAACAACTAACCGCATGGGATGTAGTCAATGATAAAGAAAACACAAGCAAGGGAGCGTATATTTCACTCCTTTTGAGAATCACTACAAAAGATGGTGCTTTGGTATACCCGTTTAAAGAAGACGCTGAAGCTAAAGGTGAAAGTGAAGAAAACAAAACATATGCTTGGGCTGCTATTCCGGTTGGTACAAAGTGGGAAGCGGGGAAAAAATATGTTTATAGATTAAACTTTGCCAATGGAGCTGGTTATGTAGATCCTGAAGAAGGCAGCAAT
This sequence comes from Bacteroides acidifaciens, assembly GCF_903181435.1. NCBI lineage: Bacteria > Pseudomonadati > Bacteroidota > Bacteroidia > Bacteroidales > Bacteroidaceae > Bacteroides > Bacteroides acidifaciens. Next base: position 1,484,111 of record NZ_CAEUHO010000001.1, on the reverse strand, counting down.
CAAGGAGAACCGATTTTAGATGGAGAAGTTAAGTTTGATGTAGAAGTGACAGGATGGGAATCACGTGAGTTCCCAGGTGATATGGAAAACGGAGATATACCAGATGTAGAAAATCCCGATGAAAACGATACAGAAGACCCATTTGGTGACGAATAAGATATCCCATCTTGCTATAACAAAAAAATAGTCACAAAACCAATTCTTATTGTTTGATAAAAATCAAACACAATAACACAACAACCCGGCTACTGCTTTTTCAGTAGTCGGGTTTTATTTCGTTAATAGGGAAATGGAAAATTTAAAGTCGATTGACCCACTATTATACTCTAAATTGACCCATCAAAAAAATATTAGATTTAAATAAAGAAAAATGCATTTTAACCCGGGTCATTTTCAATTATAATAATCTACAATATATACTATTTCTTTTTAGCATTAATCTTTCTTACAGAATCCCCGGTAAGTTCAATCTTGTGTGCTGTATGTACAATTCTGTCCAGGATTGCGTCAGCTACTGTAGGATCACCAATTGCATCATACCAGCTTTCGACAGGAAGTTGTGATGTTATTATGATTGATTTTAATCCGTGTCTGTCTTCTATTATTTCCATAAGGATTGACCTTTCCCTGGCATCCAGTCCTATAAGAAACAGATCGTCAAGAATCAGCAGTTGACACTTTTCTATTTTTTTCATCTCAGATTCTATAGTGCCCTTGTTTTTGGCAATTTTAAGCTGTCCCATAAGCTTTGACGCATTTGAATACAAAGTCTTTATTCCATTCTTACATGCCTCATATCCTATGGCTGAAGCTATATAGCTTTTACCTGTACCGGAGCTTCCCGTGATGAAAACATTCTGTCCGTCTCTTATAAAATCAAGAGATGCAAGTCTCTCAAGCTGGTTACGGTCAAGGTTACGTTTTATGGTATAGTCTATTTTTTCCATATATGCCTTATATCTGAAGTTTGCAGACTTTATCAGTCTCTCAATGCTTACATTGCGTCTGTAATCATATTCGCTTTCAAGAAGCCATTTAAGAAACTCATCGTTTGTCATACCATCAGAGGATGTGGTCCTGCAGTCATTTCTATATGTTTCAAGCATGCCGTAAAAACGTAACTTGGAGAGTAGTTCCATTATTCTGTCCATATTTTTTCCGACAGTTCTGCTTGTTTTATTATTACTTGTCATTTTTATCCATGTTTTTAGAGTTAAAATAATCCTTGCCTCTGAGATTTCTGTGTTTGGGGGTAAGTTCGGGAGCCTGTCCCTCCATCTGTACATGATACTTCTCATCTTCCCTGTTTACCAGAATACTTTCAAGTTCGTTGTACCCGAACATACCGAATTCCATTGCCACCTGGCATGAAAGAACCACCCTGTCATGTCCGAAACGCTCCACAAGACTTAATATACCATCGGCTGAACGTACGGCCTGGACCGGATATTTCTTGGCAACGGCCACACGCTTTATGTACTCTTCCAATACCGGATCAATTTCACATGCCTTGCGGTATATATCATCCATTCTGATTCTGTATTCATGTAGCACTCCCGAAAGTTTGTGGGACGGTTTTTCTGAATAAGTGAAAGGTGTATCATCCCTGCGATGTGTCGTTATGTGTCTGAACTTATGATATATCTCCACTGTGTCCCCATCATACAGTAATTCTACAGTATCGCCGATATACTCTTTAGGAACACTGTAATAGTGATTGTTAAGCGATACATAACTGTTTCTCATGACAGTTGCCGTTTTCCGGCTTTTTGATATAAATTTTGTTGCCGGCAATGTATGCAGCCTGTCTTTCTCGACTTCGAGGAAACGTTCCCGACGGCTGTAGTTGCGATTGTACATCTTTCGGCTGTTCAACGCATCCGTATGCTTCATTATTTCTATGTTCAAGGCTTCAAGATCATTGAATTTCAATCCCGTCATCTTTGAATACACCTCCCTGTAGAGCAGTCTTACAGCATTCTCAACCAGAGCTTTGTCTTTAGGCTTTCGTACTCTTGCCGGGAAGACAACACATCCATAATGGTCTGCAAATGCAGCAAAGTCGTCATTGATTACAGGTTCAACACCTCCAGGCTTTGTTACGGCTGATTTCAGGTTGTCTGGAACTATGGCATTGGGGACACCTCCAAAATAATGGAAAGCATTTTCACATGCCTGGATAAGGTGTTCTTTCTTTTGTGATGGTACAGCCTCGTAATAAGTAATCTGGCTGCATGGAAGTATAGCGGCAAATACTTCTACGGGAACCTTATTGCCTGTTTTTTCGTATGAGAGATAAAGTTTGTCGCCGGCAAAATCCACATACATCTGATCACCGGCTATATGATCTATGCGTCCAACAGGAATCTTTACTTCCCTTTCTCGTCTGATATATAAACAAAAAGAACAGTAGCTGTAACCTTGTGGACGATTTTTAAGATATTCCTCATACAAAGACCTTCTTGTTGTCCCACGGACCTTAAGTCGTTTCATGTAATCAGGTATACGTTCTTGAAGATACTTATACTCTGCAGAGCCAGACGATTCTTTGTCAGTCTCCGTACCGAAAAGCTCATGCAGATGCTGCTCGTCCATTTTCAACAGACGCTCAAGTTCTATACCCATATCTTCGTATATACGGATATAACGTTTGACTGTATTACGTGAAACAAGGAGAGAAGAACTGATACCGCGGATACTCATTCCTGACTGATAACACCGCAGTATGTGCTTGATTCTTATTTTCATTCTTTAAAATTTTATTCAGTTAATAATACCGGGTTAAAATGCTTTGTAAAGTACGAAAACAAGACTGAAATATGGTAATTATACAGGGGCAATTTTTATTATAATCACAGCGGATCAGTTTCGGTTATAAAGGTGGGTCAGAAGACTTTTATAATAGTGGGTCAATCGACTTTAAATTTTCCAGGGAAACGAATGCATTTGCAGAATCATTCAAGGCAAAAATTAAAACATTCAGAGCACATTCCAGGGGAGTCGAAGATATACCGAATCAATCCGAAAATCCTGTGGGTGATTAAGCATAAACGATGAGTTATAATACTGGTACCCAATCAAGCGGTTGTCTGACATACTTAATTTATAAGGCCTTAAAAGAGCCTGTATTCTTACATTGCAATATTGGAATTTTCTCAAAATATTATGCCACAGGGGTTTCGGACTGACGGCTCAGTCTGAAAACTTGGGGGATTTGATTCTGGGCAATCACATCCTTAAAAAAGATTCATTCTGGTACAGATTTGAATTAAATACTACATAGTGAAAAAACATCTATCATAAGTATCATATCTTTTGATAATTGTCTTATTATCAAAAGAATAAGTATGATAGATAGCTTTTTAAAAAGGTATCTATCATACTTATATCAGCAAAAATAGGTTATCTATCATTAACAAAATAGCCGAATAAAGACCCTATATAGATAAGATAGCTTGTTTTTGTTACAATGAACCCGTATAAATCCGATGATCATGGCTTAATAATCCAACTTTAGCGGTAAGCATTCGGCCTCGTGCGTGTTTGTTTCCCTTCTTTTCCTTCCTACCTTTGTGTCTTCATTACAATCTTAATCCATATATGTGTTCTGTATTAGTATTTTCTAGCGAAAGTGATAAACTACGTAGTCTTTTGTCCGAGTCTAACCATTTTGATTCGGTTCTTTTCATATTTGATGGTGGTCGTCGTTATAAAGTTTCGGCTTCCAGCCTTGGTATCCATTCCCCTCAGGACCTACTTCTCCCTTTAGGCCTTGGTCTTTTCCGTAGCAGTCCTTTCTGGGCCTATTACCTTTATCCCCAAGGTTGTAATTTCCATAAAGGCATTGACGGTCTTTGTGGCGAGGTCATCCGGCACACGGGCTCTTGCGTGTCAGAGCAGAGTTGCCATGTTTTTCTTGACCGCTCCCGTAGCAGGTTGCATATCCTTTATCGGTGCGACGACGAATACCGTTTGGAATACCGTCGTCTGAATCGCGGCTCTTTTTTCTTGAAAAAGGACGAACGGAAGAGGGATTTTCTTCAAATTTCCTGGAATCGCCTGAATGAGCTGCTTACTGTTAAAAAGTATCGGAAAACAGTTGAAAAGTAATCTCCCGTCCTACAAGCCGTTCTGCTTTATTTTCATAACTTTGTCACATAATAAAAAAGTGGATATACAGTGAAAGAACCGGTCATTACCCTTACTTTGGAAGAGTACGAAGAGCTGCGCAAGGAACGTGAACGCCTTGAAAAGGAACATGCAGAACTTCAGAGAAAATACGAATCCTCTTTGCGGGAGTATTCCCGCCAGGTCGAAGAAATCTCAGCCTGTACAGCCGTCATTGCCGACCTGAGATGGAAATTGGCTGACTTGACACGCCGTTTATGGGGTAAATCCAGTGAAAAACGCCATCTTCCCGAAGATGCTGGCCAGTTGAGCATCTGTTTTGAGTCTCCGTCCGATGTCAATGACCCGGTAGCGGAAGAACAGAAAACAGCTGAGAAATCTGCCAAATCGGAGAATGGCTACAACCGTTTCCGTAAGAGCTTCACCAAAAAGATTACCCCCCACGCCCGTAAGCCCATCGCCCCGTCCCTTCCCCGTGAAGAGATTATCATTCCCATGCCGGAGGGCCTTTCGTTGGAGGGAGCGGCGAAGCTGGGAGAGGAAGTGAGCGAACAATATGCCGTCAGTCCCGCCCGATTCTATGTGAGACGCATCATCCGCCCTAAATACCGGCTCGCCGACGGTCGTATCATAACTGCTCCCATGCCCGTAATGGCACATCCCCACAGCAATGCGTCGGAAAGTGTACTGTCACACATTGCTACCGCCAAATATTACGACCACCTGCCTCTGTACAGACAACTGGACATCTTTGAGCGTGAAGGCATCCATCTGAGTCCTTCCACTGTAAGTAACTGGATGATGGCTGCCGCACAGCGTCTGGAGCCAATCTATAATGAACTTCGTGAACTGGTCAAGGACAGCTATTACGTCATGGCCGATGAGACGCCCCATCCCGTACTTGAAAGCGACCGGCCCGGTGCTCTTCACCGCGGGTATATGTGGAACTTCTATCTGCCCCGGTTCCATACCCCATTCTTTGAATATCACAAGGGACGTGGCAGCAGCGGAATAGACACGCTGCTGGCAGGACAGGTTCGGGTGGTACAGAGTGACGGCTTTGCAGTATATGACGAGTTCGACACACTACCCGGAAAGTTGCACCTGTGCTGCTGGGCACACGTCAGGCGCAAGTTTGTGGAAGCGGAAGGAAATGACCCTCCCAGAGCAAGGCATGCACTTGAACAAATAGGCAGACTGTATGCTGTGGAGGAGAAAATCAGGATAGGACATCTGGAAGGCGGGGCTGTAGTAAGGCTTCGCCGGGAAGAATCGTACCCTATTATCAAAGGACTGGAAAAATGGTGCAGGCAGGAGTATGAACATACGGTTGAGAAATCGCCTATTGCAAAGGCCATATTCTATATGTACACACGTTTTGAACAACTGTCTGGATATGTCAACGATGCACAGTTCTGCATTGACAATAATCCGGTGGAGCGCTCTATAAGGCCATTGACTTTGAACAGAAAAAACACTCTTTTCTCCGGTTCACATGAAGCGGCACATGCAGCGGCAATATTCTTTTCACTGATGGGATGTTGCAGAGAAAATAAGGTGAACCCAAAACTATGGATGCAGGACGTGTTGATTAGGGTACAGGAGAATGAAAGAGAAAAGAAAAACGACTACGCTGATTTACTGCCATTTAATTGGAAAGGATAAACAAGAAAGATAGATAAAGTCAAAAGCCAGACAAAGCATGTCTGGCTTTTGACTTTATTATAGCTTGGAGAGAAATACGGGCGAGGCCGAATGCTTACCTTTAGCGGCGATAAGTTTATAGCCCACGTATGTAGGCTATACAGCCTACATACGTAAACCGTACAGCCTACAGATGCGGGCTATATAGCCTGCATACGTGGGCTATAGAAACATCACCGCTCCCAATAGATTATTAAGCTGACAAATACAGGTTGTCGTCCTATAAAACGTGCATTCTTATGCTTTTAAATGGCTAATCTCACCTAATACTACACTAAAATAGACAAAGTATAGACATGATAGATAGATGTTTTTTGCAATACAAGTATGATAGATGTTTTTACAACTGAGCCGGACTGCCCCCCTATACATCTATATAACAAAAAAGGAGATGACTTTAGTTACCTCCTTTTTGTACACCCTCAGGGACTCGAACCCTGGACCCACTGATTAAGAGTCAGTTGCTCTACCAACTGAGCTAAGAGTGCAACATTAAATTTACGTTGCAACTTCGGAATTTGTACACCCTCAGGGACTCGAACCCTGGACCCACTGATTAAGAGTCAGTTGCTCTACCAACTGAGCTAAGAGTGCTTATTTCCTCGTTTGCGGTTGCAAAAGTAGGTCTTTTATTTTATTTGACCAAACAATAATGCAGCTTTTTTACTATATTTTTTTCGCTTTTATTCGAACACATAAAGCTCGGAAGGCGTATTTCGCTTTAAAGCAAGCAGTTGCACGTCTTTGCCAACAATAACACCTTTGTTCTTTAATTTCCATTCTACAGTTTTAAAAGCTAACTCCGGATGATTATTGTCTTTACTCAAGTGGCATAACCAGATATATCGCAAGTGTTCCGTGATATTTTCCGCTAAAAACTCAGCAGTATCCGAGTTACTCATGTGTCCGGTCTTACTTGTGATCCGTTCTTTCAGATATTGAGGATAAGGACCCATTTTGAGCATTTCTTCATCATAGTTAGCTTCCAGAATCAGATAATGTGCCTTGCCAATATAATGAGCTGCTGTAGAAGTAATCTCCCCAAGGTCAGTTAAAAAAGAAAATACTTTGCCATCTATTTCGATGCAGTACCCCACATTATCCGTACCATCATGCGGAACCTCAAAAGATTCAATGCGGAAATCCTCTAAAACCATAGGTTCCTGTTTTTCCAAATAACGAACTGACGAACTAAGCTTCTCCGTCATACAATAACTGCGATTGATTCCTGCATGAATACGTGCCGTTGTGTAAACCGGAATATTTAACTTCTCACCCAAATGGCCTACAGCCTTGATATGATCCGCATGATCATGCGTAATAAATACGGCACGGATACTATCCATCAAGATATTGAAATCCTTCAGTGTCTTTTTTATAGTACGAATACCAATTCCAGCATCTATCAGTATCCCATAGGTTTCAGTGCCCAGATAATAACAGTTCCCACTACTGCCACTCGCTAAGCTTATAAATTTTACTTTCATGTTTTATCTTCTTTATTAAAAAATAAAAATGCCGTCAACTTTTACAGCAAAGTGACGGCAAATATACGTAAAAAAGGAGAGATTTACTGATTAGCTTTCTTCTTTTTGTCGATGAATTCGGTGATTTTTGCAAATAATAGTAACGCTATAGCAGCAATCAGACCAATTGCAGCGAAGTAATACCATATATAATGTGCATTTACGCTAGCAGCTTCCCACGCTGCACGTGTCTCGAACAATGCTGGATCCGGACAATATTTGGTCAACAAGATTCCCGCCAATCCGAAACCGAAAATAGACGAAAGGAAAGAATGCAGATGGCTGAATCCTAAATACATCCCTTCTTCCCCTTTAGGAGCCTGCAAAGAGAAATATTCCAAATAGCGTGGCGATATGAAACATTCGGCAAGTGCCTGCACAACGATACCTGCCACCATCATCAACGTAATATTGCTTATCCCGGAAAGCAAGTCATTGCCGAGCAGGTTCCCACATGCCATCAACAAAGCTGAAACAGGAATCAAAAACATTCCCACATTCATTGAAGTGATAGCGCTACGCTTTGCCATCAGACGTGTGATAAAACTAACACAACATACCACCACAAAAGGATTCACATTGGCAATCCAACCCGGCTTTGCCGTTTCGCCAGCCATACGAATCACATACTTCGGCATCGTGGCATAAAGTTGCTGTTGCACCATCCAGAATCCTGTGACAATCAGTATAAGAATCAACAAGCGCCAGTTCGTTATAATTCTCATGAATCCCTGCCCAATCTCATGAAGGCTCTTTCCTTCTCCTGCCGTATGAGTGGATTTATAAAGAAGAACAACAGCAAGCAAAGCAATAATAGTCATCGTTCCGGAAAAATAATTGATATAGATATATGCCTGCTCGCCAATCACATTCCGCAAAGGATCAACAATCGTCTTTCCGGTGAAAGCACCTATATTCACCATCATATAAAAAATGGAATAACCGCGGGCACGGGTAGCCTCCGTTGTCTCCTTAGCCACGGAAGCTGAAATAATGGATTTAATGAAAGAGCCACCCACCATAAGAATAAACAAGACAGGCACAATCATCCAACGGGAATAGCTATCAGGCAAACCGTTAAACTGGGTCGTCGCGCCATAACTTACTAATCCGGCCGTCTCTAATAAAGTAGGCAAAACTCCTAACCCCAAATATCCGATAGATAATAAGGAGAACGCTATAATCATTGATTTTCGGAAACCGATCTTATCGGCATAAGCACCGGAGAAAATAGGAAGCAGATATAACCCGCCGGAGAAAAGACCGGAAATCATACTTGCTTCAAAATCATTAAAACCTAAAATAGAAGATAAATAAATAGTGAGAACGATAAAAACGGCATAATACGCCATACGTTCAAACAGTTCGACTGTGTTGCTGACCCAAAATGCTCTCGTAAAGCCTTTGGAAGCACGCTGAGGGGAATTGTTCATGTAGTGATAATTTTTATTAAAATGTTAATTCGGAACAAAGATACGTTTTTTTGGCTTACTGTCCGTATCTTTGTCTAAAATTAGGTATTAAAAAAGAACTATGATTATAGCTGTTGATTTTGACGGAACGATTGTAGAGCATCGTTACCCGCGTATTGGTGAAGAAATTCCATTCGCAGTAGATACACTGAAGTTGTTGCAACAAGAAAAGCACCGTTTGATATTGTGGAGTGTGCGCGAAGGTTCACTTTTGGACGAAGCTGTCGAATGGTGCAAAGCCAGAGGCTTGGAATTTTATGCAGTCAACAAGGATTATCCTGAAGAACAAAAAGACCACCAAGGCTTCTCCCGAAAGCTGAAAGCCGACATGTTTATAGACGACCGCAATTTGGGCGGACTGCCGGACTGGGGAGTTATCTATGAAATGATAAAAGAAAAAAAGACATTCGCAGATATATACAGTCAAAATGGAGAAGAGAAAAAAACATCTTTGAAAAAGAAAAGAAGATGGCTACCTTTTTAGACGCTCAAACAAATGTAAATTTTGCCTATTTTGATTAAAAATGTGACTAAACAGTCGATTTTTGCGACTATTTGGTGTATATTTGCACACCCTTATTTCTCGTGCCCTTATTAAAGTCACGAGCATTATATGTTTATTTTGAAAAATGTGCACTCTCGTCAAGCGTGATTAGAGTGCGCATATATTTATAGGCAATACCATTCGTATGTTCTATTATGCTTCTTTATTCTCCCATTTCTCCCTAAATTCCCATAACTGTTCAATAATGGGATGAAAAGTTGAATTTTCCCAGTTTCTGTCAATCATCGCGATTAAAGATTCCAAATACTGTTTACCATCAATAATAGTAGTACACTTGTTAAGCTGATATTTTTCAGTCGGATAATTTTTAGTCTCAAGCATTTTTTTCGCCCAGTTCAGCAGTTCCTGAACTGATTCATTGTCATAAGTATGTTGCGCCATATCTATTCTTTTTTTCGACAAAGATACAAAGTTTATTTATTCATGAATAAAGTTATTACTTTCTTTTCAACATCAGCCCTTTCTGTTTTTTACTATCAGTATAGAACAAACCAAAGATATTTTACGTTTATTGTAAATAGAGATGAATTTAAAAATAAGACAACTTATGATTTACAATTTTTTATTTCCCACAAAGCCCAATACAACAAAAGTTTCTTTGTTGCTGCTGGCAGTCCGGATAATCTTCGGAATATTATTAATGAACCATGGCATTCAGAAATGGAGCAATTTTCAGGAATTATCGGCGGTCTTTCCTGATCCTTTGGGAATAGGAAGTCCGATATCTCTCGGACTGGCTATTTTTGGCGAGCTTGTGTGTTCAATGGCATTTATCGTCGGCTTCCTGTACCGGTTGGCTATGATTCCGATGATTTTCACAATGATCGTGGCTTTCTTTATCGTTCATGCGAATGATGCATTTGCAGTTAAAGAAATGACCTTCATTTATTTGGTCGTATTTATAATCATGTATATTGCCGGTCCCGGTAAATTCTCAATCGACCATATTATCGGGAATGAATTACAACGGCGAAAATCCAGATCATACAAAAAATAGGAATAATAACGTTGATTAATAAAAAAATACTATATTTGCATACATCTAAAAGAGAATATATAAACATTTTTTTACTAATCAAAAACATTTTGACATGAAAAGAGGGAAACTGTCTTTAGTCGCAGTAGTACTTAGCGGCAGCCTATTATTCAGTTCTTGCGTAGGTTCATTTGGTTTATTCAACCGCTTGTCTTCCTGGAACCAGTCTGTTGGAAACAAATTTGTAAACGAACTTGTATTTTTGGCTTTCAACATCATTCCGGTTTACGGAGTAGCTTATGTGGCAGATGCTCTAGTAATCAACTCTATTGAATTCTGGAGTGGCTCTAATCCGATGGCTAATGTAGGTGACGTGAAGAAAGTAAAAGGAGAAAACGGCAACTACATGGTAAAAACGCTAGAGAATGGTTATTCTATCACAAAAGAAGGTGAAACTGCTTCCATGGATCTGATTTACAACAAAGAAGCCAATACTTGGAATGTTGTAGCAAACGGTGAAAGCACGGAACTGATAAAGATGAACAATGACGGCACTGCCGACTTGTTCTTACCAAACGGTGAAAAAATGAATGTAACCTTGGATGCCCAAGGTATGATGGCAGCTCGCCAGGCTACAACAAGCAACTTGATGTTTGCAGCCCGTTAATAAACAAAAGACAAATATCAAGGAGATGAAACCTGTCCAGGTGAGTTTCATCTCCTTTTTCATTATCATTCTATCCTACAAATTTCTTTCATGTTATGAATAAGTTATACATAATTATCCTTTCATCCTTATTATTCACATGTTTATCATGCCAGCAACAAACACCCAAAACTCAAATAGAACAAACGGCTATAGATTTCTGTGAAGCCTTCTATAACTTCAATTATCCGGTAGCCCAAGAGTTGAGTACTCCTTCTTCCCTATCCTACCTTAGTTTTTTGGCATCTAATGTCCGGCAAGCCCACTTGAATCAATTAAAAACACAAGGAGCTGCTAAAGCCACAGTTATTTCAAGCGAAATAGATGCCAACTCCGAAAGAGCCACAGTTGTCTGCCAGATAAAGAACGTGCTTATCATAAATCCGGTTAATGGAGAAACGAAGCAGATAAATACCCTGCAAGATACGCTCAAACTAACAAGGGAATATGATAAATGGCTGATTAGAAAGGATATCCCACTGCGAAATGGAAAGCAAAATCACGACTAAATTTAGGATGGACAATAGGGAAATGTTCTTTCTTTGTCTCAAAAGCCGGATTAACCGCCTTCATACCACCGTCGAAACGAAGGATGAAGAAATCCAAATCGAGCCGCAGCCCTAATCCGTAAGCCACCGCTATCTGCTTATAGAACTTATCAAACTCGAAAACACCACCCGGCTGATTCGCATAGCTTCTTATAGTCCAGATATTACCGACATCTACAAATACCGCTCCTTGGAACTTCCAGAACAATTTACTCCGATACTCGATACTGGCGTCCAGCTTAATATCACCGGATTGATCCAACAAATTCCCATTTCCCGCAAAAGAACCCGGTCCCAAATCCCGTACAGACCAACCACGGACACTGTTAGCTCCACCCGAGAAATATTGCTTCTCAAACGGGATTGTTTTTGCATTTCCGTAAGGAACCGCAATTCCTACACCTGCATGAAATGCAAATGAATTACGACGGTCTATTCTTATGTTTTTAGCAAAATCGAATTCGCCTTTGAGATATTGTGCATAAGGAATCCCCAGTATTGCATACTCGCCATTATCATTCTTACGAATACTCGTTGCTTTTGACAAGGCATACATTATATTTCCGGCTGATTCGAAATTAAAACGAATAGAATATGAGTTAGCAGCAATTGTATTATTTACGATAGAACCACCTACACTATTATAATTATAGCTATATCCCATATTTATAATCAATCGGTCTTGATAATTATATTGGAAAACCTGATTCTGCCCCTTATTTATATAATCCTCCCTAAACTTTTCGGAAATACGCGGCAAGTAGAGGAAACCAATGTTAATCAAATCGATACGATGTTGTATTCTCTGACGTTGACTCCATTTATAGCTCCAGTTGGCAGAAGCCATCGTGCGCAGAAATTCAGGTCGCAACTGATAATTATACTGTAATCCAAACTCCGTAGTAGCGCGGATTTTCCGCTTAAAGTCCGAAGAAAGGAAAGGAAACAGGAAGTTAGGGAAATTAATGCTTGTCTCTACCCCATATTCAGTATAGTTATTATTCGAATAACCTGCCTGCAGACCGGAAATCACTTCATACGCTCCACGGAACTTTATCATAAAAGTCTCCGAACCACGGAAAAGGTTCCGGTTCTGGAAAGAGACGGAAGCCGCCGCCCCCAAATCACCGGCAGAGTTAGTTCCCTCAACCTCGAAAGCTACGGATTTATGCTTGCTTTTAGTCAACAGCACATAACAATCAAGTTTCGCCGAATCGCCTATCTGAGTTTCAACAAAACGGATATTAGTATATTTCAATGCAGGTAAACGTCCGAAACTGGAATACGTCTGTTGTACGCTCCGTTCATTATACAAATCTCCGGAGCTAAAACGTAAATTATCCGTAAGCACTTTAGGGCGCAGATACAGCTTATCTTTATAATAAATCGGATATCCTTTATAATGAACAGAATCATTGATTTCCACACTACTCATTGCCGAAGACTGCAACACATCATAATCTGTAATGAAATTAATTTTGTTTATCCAATATTGCTGGTGCGCTCTTGCAGAATCACTGGCATGGGGCTTATATGGTCGCAAAGATTGGGTTAAATCCACATTGTAAGTATTGCGTACTGTATCAGCAGTATAACCAATATAGTCTTTATTGAATTTATAGTAACCATTCCGCAGCAGTCTGTCCGTGATACGCTGCCTGTCCGCATCCAATATATTGACATCAAAATCCATTCCCTCTTTCAGCAGGCTTCTGGCAGAATCCCTTTTCAGGATACCGGCTATCTTAGGGTCGGCTATGTCATATTTAATAGATCGGACAACGTATGGTTTTCCCGCTGTCACGTCATAATACAATTTTATCTTTTTCTTTTTTATCTTCGTCGAACGTTTCACCGTTGCCGCCATATATCCCATATTATGCACAGCTTTGGTAATCTCTTCCTCAGAACGTAGCGCTTCTTCCTCACTGTATATCACAGGGGCATCCCCTATTCTTCTCAAGAATTTATTCCCCCATTTGGTAGAGTCGCGTCCCGAAAGGTTATAGACATAAAGCTGCGTCTTTATCAAACTGAACCACTTGGCGTTAGGATTCTGACGCACATACATGCGCAAAGAAGAAGGGCGGATGTTTTTCTGGTCCGTACGAATCTTGACTTCGTCCAACAAATAAGAACCATCCGGCACAAACTTAGTGGCAGTGCACGAAGCAAGTGACAGGACAGCAGCGGAAGCAATCAAAAAAAGGAAATTTCTCCTCATACGGTTTTTACGTCGATAGTATAAAAAATACGACTACAAAGATAAATTATATTTTCCGATGGGGAAAATAAATTAAGAAAAAGAGGAGAAAGTAAGGATAGATTGGAAATATCTTTATAGCTTTGCAAAAGAATATCAAATTTATGGCATCACTGAGTAAAAACAAAATAAAGTATATCCACTCGCTGGAACAGAAGAAAATACGTAAGGAAGAACGAGTTTTTCTTGCCGAAGGTCCCAAACTGGTAGGTGATTTGCTTGAGCATTTTCCTTGTCGTTTTTTGGCTGCCACTTCATTATGGCTTCAAAAGCACACGGACATTCATGCAAACGAACTTGTGGAAGTTTCTCAGGAAGAACTTTCACGAGCCAGCCTACTGAAAACTCCCCAACAGGTACTTGCTATTTTTGAGCAACCCCATTATACTCTCAATCCGGAAGTAGCCCGCCACTCCCTTTGCCTGGCATTGGATGATGTTCAGGATCCCGGAAATTTGGGTACCATTATCCGGTTGGCTGATTGGTTCGGTATCGAGCATATCATTTGCTCACAAAATACGGTAGACGTGTATAATCCCAAAACAGTGCAGGCAACCATGGGCGGAATCGCACGGGTAAAGGTACATTATACTTCTCTTCCGGATTTTATCCGTTCACTCGGAGATGATACTCCTGTGTTCGGTACTTTTCTAGACGGGAAAAACATGTACGAGCAGCCACTATCCACTACCGGACTGATTGTTATGGGAAATGAAGGAAACGGTATAGGGCAAGAAGTGGAAACATTAATCAACCGGAAACTATACATACCCAATTATCCGCAAGGTCAGGAAACTTCCGAATCACTTAATGTAGCCATTGCTACCGCAGTAATCTGTGCCGAGTTCCGTCGACAGGCTGCATGGAAATAAAATCAAAGGGATAGAATAAATAAGGGAGCAAGGCTTCTCCTTGCCTTTGGTACTCATCAACCTTCCCCAAACAATGGGAAGGTTGATTGGCAGCAATTTCTTCCATCCGACTCACAGGAAACAAAACTATAACTCCCGGCATCCATTCGACAGACTCTATTTCTTCAGTCAATGGGAATATATTTTGGACAACTCCTTCATCATTTATCTCCACCACCTGCTGTTTTATAAATCCAATGTCAGGTATCAGTAAATAATGAGATGCAAATCGTTTCATAATAATTAACGGGGTTGGTTTCTTTGCTGTTGTCTTTTACGTTGGTTCATCTGCCGTTCTCTTCTTTGCTCCAGCCTTTCTTGCTGGATATGTTGTTCTACTTCAATCTGTTCCGGCTTCTTTTCACGATGTGTTCCCGTACGGCGACGGTTCATCTCTTCCGGTGTCAGACGTTGCAATTCATCTTTATTTTCTTCTACTACCTTATGCAAAGAATCGGTTTTCTCTTTATCAGAAAGTTTCTTCAATGAATCCACCCGCAAAGCTTCTATCTTATTCAATGAATCACGAACTGCAAAAGCAAGTGTATCCGTACAATGATAACGGGTCATCGTAAAGCGGTCTGCCAATAACGCTCCTGCCTTCTTTGGATTTTCTACCGGATAATAAATGAAGCCTCTTACCTCCTTCATCTGCCCCAATGTATCTGCAAACAAACGTATCTGCTGAATACCCGGTTCGGTCACAGTCTCCCAATGATTGATTGTATCTTTCTCGTATATTACCTGCATTGCCATAGTAACGGCTCTCAAAGAATCGGCAAGCATCGGTTCAAGAAAACGATAGTTCACTTCCCACACCAAAGTATCGCGGTCTTTATAATTAGAATCGGTCGGCAAAGCAAATACATACTGATTATTCATCCTTTCACCGGTCAGGCGCACCATGCGCTGCCATGGCCAAACGTCGATACTGTCACCGGTTTTTGTCATTTTCGGCTTCTTGTCACGTTTGGCAATCAGGTCACTGACAAGTTCCTGTTCGTCTTTCAAACGCTTCCGCACCTTATCATAAATTTTCGATAGCACTTCTGTGTTACGTGTGTACCATACCATAGATGAATCAAACGCAGCCTGTGTAGTCCCGTACTTCTTAAAAACAGCATCTATGTACAATGCTTTCTTATAATTTTCACTATAAGGCAGATTGTCTCCCATGGATCTTGCCAAATGATAATCATACAGCAGATTCTCCATCTTCGACTCCGAAATTACATCATTGGGTCTTTTCACTTTACACCCGGTTACCGCAAACGCAAGCATGCAGATAAGACACAGATGAAACCGAAATTTATTATTCATGATTCGCACTTTCCTTTTTATCTTTATCCAGCGAATGATAAGATTCATTCAGATATTTACTATAAAAGAGCAACAAAGCAATGATACCACAACTGATGGCGGCATCCGCAAAATTAAAGATCGGGCTGAAGAATATAAAATGTTCCCCACCTACAAACGGCATCCACGTAGGCCAGTTCGTATCTATGATTGGGAAGTAAAACATATCCACTACTTTACCGTAGAACCAGGTAGAGTATCCCCCGCCCTCAGGCATAAACGTTGCAATCTGGGAATGTGTGCTTTCGTTGAAAATCACTCCATAGAATACACTATCAATAATATTACCCAATGCACCGGTCAGAATCAAGGCAACACAAACAATATATCCGGTTTTAAAGCCTCTCTTCACTATTTTATAAAGATACCAGCCTATCAATGCCACAGCAACGATACGGAATGTTGTCAGGAATAACTTTCCAAAGATTTCCATACCGAAAGCCATACCGTTGTTTTCGGTGAAATAAATATAAAACCAATCCGTCACACGATTGCTTTGATGCCAGTACATGTGAGTCTTAATCCAGATTTTAATGACCTGGTCGATAATTAATACGGAAAAGATAACGAGAAGAGCAATTCTCCCCTTCGTGAATAGTTTCTTCATGTGTTCATTATAAATTAAACATAACGAGCTACAAGTGCCGTGCGTAAACTTTGCGCAGCTACTTGTAGCTCGTCACTCGTAGCTTGTGTAGCTATCTATTATTTTTTACCACTGTTTTTGGCCTCAATACTCAAAGTTGCATGAGGAACAGCACGCAGACGCTCTGCCGGAATCAATTTTCCGGTTTCACGGCAAATGCCGTACGTCTTATTCTCAATACGTATCAAAGCAGCTTGCAATCCCTGGATAAACTTCAACTGGCGTTGTGCCAGACGGGTTGTTTCTTCCTTGGAAAGCGTATTAGCTCCTTCTTCCAACACTTTATATGTAGGCGATGTGTCATCAGTATCATTACCGTCCAATCCCATCAGACTCTTCTTCAACTGTTCATAGTCACGTTGGGCCAATTCCAGTTTCTCCATAATGATGGCACGGAATTCTTCGAGTTCCGCATCCGAGTATCTAGTCTTTTCTGCCATAATCTTACAATTTAAAAATGTTAATCAATATAGTATTAGTCTTTTATCACATTCACGAACAGTGAGAAATCATCAAAGTTAAGCTCTGTACCGTTTTCCACTTCATCAACAAGTTCTAAAGATGTGCCTAAAACCTGGTTACAAATATAAGTATTATATTCTTTTACCGCATCATCTGTTTGCGTATTTTTCGAGATTGTTATTTTTATTTTGTCTGTAATCTCGAAACCGCTCGATTTACGTATATTTTGAATACGGTTCACCAATTCGCGGGCAATACCCTCACGACGCAACTCTTCGGTAACAGTCACTTCAAGCGCCACAGTCAGCTTACCTTCGTTGGCCACCAGCCATCCAGGAATATCTTCGCTGATGATTTCTACATCTGTCGCTTCGATGATAGCTTCCGCCCCATCCAGGTTCAATGCATATTTCCCGTTCTTTTCCAATTCAGCGATGGCTTCCTGTGACATTTCAGCAACAGCAGCAGCTACTGCCTTCATCTGTTTTCCAAATTTCGGGCCGAGTTTCTTAAAGTCACATTTCACTTTCTTCACCAATACACCGGCAGCACCGTCAACAAACTTGACTTCCTTGATATTTACTTCGTTCATAATCAGATTCTTCACGGCTTCGATATGAGCTTTCTGCTCTTCATCTACCACCGGAACCATGATACACTGTAACGGTTGGCGAACCTTGATATTCACTTTACGCCGCAATGCCAGTACCATAGACGTTACATCCTGTGCCATTTGCATACGGGCTTCCAATTCCTTGTCTATAATCTCTTCCTGACATTCCGGGAATTTAGCCAGATGGACGGAAACCACATTGTCACGTCCTGTTGCAGTAATCAAGTCTGTATATAAGCGGTCTGCGTAGAACGGTGATATAGGAGACATTAATTTGGCAACTGTTTCAAGACAAGTGTACAGCGTTTGGTATGCAGACAATTTATCCTGTGTAAATTCACCGCCCCAGAAACGTTTACGGTTCAAGCGAACATACCAGTTAGACAAATTATCATTCACAAAGTCGGAAATCAAACGACCTGCCTTGGTCGGCTCATATTCATTATAGCAAGTATCTACCTCTTTAATCAATGTGTTCAATACGGACAATATCCAACGGTCGATTTCCGGACGTTCCGCCATCGGCACGTCGGCTTCCTTATATTCAAATCCGTCTACGTTGGCATAAAGCGCGAAGAACGAATAGGTATTGTATAAAGTACCGAAGAACTTACGGCGAACTTCTTCCACTCCTTCCACGTCGAACTTCAAGTTATCCCACGGAGAAGAGTTGGTGATCATATACCAGCGCAACGGGTCGGAACCGTACTTTTCAATCGTAGTGAACGGATCGACAGCATTGTTCAAGCGTTTGGACATCTTGTTACCATTCTTGTCAAGTACCAGTCCGTTAGAAATAACAGCCTTGTATGACACGCTGTCGAATACCATCGTAGCGATAGCATGCAGCGTAAAGAACCATCCACGTGTCTGGTCTACTCCTTCTGCGATAAAGTCAGCCGGATATACCTTACGGTTGTCCAGCAATTCCTTATTTTCGAACGGATAATGAATCTGCGCATAAGGCATAGCACCCGAATCGAACCAAACATCAATCAAATCAGATTCACGCTTCATCGGCTGACCGTCTTTCGATACCAATATAATATCGTCTACATACGGACGGTGAAGGTCAATCTTATCATAGTTCTCTTCAGTATATTCGCCCGGAACGAAACCTTTATCCTTGTACGGGTTGGATTTCATAAATCCGGCAGCTACCGATTTTTCTATTTCATTATAAAGTTCTTCTACAGACTCGATACACTTTTCATCTGTATTATCTTCCGTGCGCCAGATTGGCAACGGAGTACCCCAATAACGGGAACGGCTCAGGTTCCAGTCATTCAGATTTTCCAGCCACTTGCCGAAACGGCCTGTTCCGGTAGACTCCGGTTTCCAGTTGATGGTCTTATTCAGTTCCATCATACGTTCCTTGCAAGCCGTAGAACGGATAAACCAGCTATCCAGCGGATAATAAAGCACCGGTTTGTCTGTACGCCAACAATGCGGATAGTTGTGGACATGTTTCTCTATTTTGAAAGCCTTATTGTCCGCTTTCATCATCATGGCAATCACAATATCCAGAGATTCGGCAGCCTGCGCAGCTTTTTCATCGTATTTGCCATCTACCATAAACTGAGGGTCATAGGCGTTCTTCACCCATGCGCCCTGGTAGTCTTTATATTTGTCTACATCCACACATTCTTTTACGAAAGTCTCATCCAGTTCGTCCAACAGATAGAATTTACCTGTCAGGTCTACCATCGGGCGAGTTTCACCTTTCTTATTAATCATGAATAATGACGGGATGCCGGCAGCACGTGCCACATTCGCGTCGTCCGCACCAAATGTCGGTGCGATATGAACGATACCCGTACCATCTTCCGTAGTCACATAATCACCCGGTATTACACGGAAGGCTTTATCACTGGCTTTCCAAGTACCGTCTTCGGACACTTCAACCGGTTTCACCCAGGGAATCAGTTGCTCGTATTCCATGCCAATCAGGTCGGCACCCTTATATTCGGCAATAACCTTGAATGGCACAAGCTTATCTCCAGCCTTGTAATCTTCCAAATTCAAGTCTGCCGCTTTTGCATTGAAATGTACGTTCAATAAAGCCTTTGCCAGAACAACCGTAATAGGTTCTCCGGTATAAGCATTGTAAGATTGTACGGCAACATAGTCAATTTTTGGTCCTACACAAAGAGCCGTATTTGAAGGTAATGTCCACGGAGTAGTTGTCCATGCTATAAAATAAGGAGTTCCCCACTCTGCCATTTCCGGCTTGGGGTTCTTCATCTTAAATTGGGCAACAGCAGTTGTATCTTTTACATCACGATAACAACCCGGCTGGTTCAGTTCGTGCGAGCTCAACCCTGTTCCGGCAGCCGGAGAGTACGGTTGAATAGTATATCCTTTATATAATAGTCCTTTTTTGTGCAATTGTTTCAGCAACCACCATAATGTTTCAATATAGCGGTTGTCATATGTGATATAAGGGTGCTTCATATCCACCCAATATCCCATCCGATGAGTCAGGTCTTCCCACTCTTTGGTATATTTCATCACATCTTTGCGACAAGCAGCATTATAATCGGCAACAGAGATTTTCTTACCAATATCTTCCTTTGTGATACCTAATGCTTTTTCCACACTCAGTTCCACAGGCAGTCCGTGCGTATCCCATCCGGCTTTACGCTTTACCTGATAACCTTTCATCGTTTTGTAACGGCAGAAAATATCCTTAATCGTACGAGCCATTACATGGTGAATCCCCGGCATACCGTTAGCCGAGGGCGGTCCTTCGAAAAATACAAATGAAGGGCAGCCATCACGTTCTGTCATACTCTTGGCGAAAACCAGGTTCTCGTCCCATTTCTTCAGCACATCTTTGTTCACCTGTGAAAGGTCAAACTGCGAATACTCAGTAAATCTCTTACTCATAGCTGTATCTACGATTTTACTATATTACAATTTACACTTTGAGGGGTATCCCCGTTTTTAAGGGTGCAAATTTACAAAAACATTTGTTTAGTTGAGCAAAAAGCAATGACTTTTAATCAGAATCATGTGAAGTTAATGATTATAAACGGCTTGTGCCCTAAACAAAACGGATATATCCTTGTTGTAGTGGAAAACCTAAAAACACTTAACTTATGAATTACGGTATTAGTATTTTATTCAGAGCAATCCCTTTGGCGATGGCGCTTTTTTGCTTCGGATACGGAGCATTTATTTACGGTTACGGAGATGCTGCAAATCGTGTTATAGCAGGCCCTGTCGTATTCTCACTAGGTATGATATGTATTGCGCTGTTTTGTACGGCAGCCACTATTATCCGGCAAATCATACATACTTATAACCAGACGGCAAAATATGTTTTGCCCATCATAGGATACTTGGCAGCTACAATTACCATTATCAGTGGTATCTGTATTTTCAGTAATGCCACTTCCACTTCTGCCTTCGTCGCAGGTCATGTGATTACAGGGGTAGGGTTTATCACTACTTGTGTAGCTACTGCCGCCACTTCTTCCACCCGTTTTTCTCTGATTCCGGGCAATTCAAAAGCGACAGGATATGAAGTTCCACAGGGAGCGTTCTCTGTAGGGCAAAGACGGATATTAGTAATTATTGCAACCATTATTTCCCTTATCGCATGGATATGGGCTTTTATCTTATTAGGCAACAGCCATTCCCATCCCACTTATTTTGTAGCAGGTCATGTAATGGTAGGTCTTGCATGTATTTGCACCAGTCTGATTGCGTTGGTAGCTACTATCGCACGTCAAATACGTAATGAATATCAGGAAAAAGAACGAAGCAAATGGCCGAAACTGGTGCTACTAATGGGCTCAATCTCTTTTATATGGGGAATATTTGTAATTCTCGCAGATTCAGGTAGCGCAAATGGTACCACGGGATATATTATGCTTGGTCTCGGTCTGGTTTGTTACAGCATTTCCAGCAAAGTAATCCTGTTAGCCAAAATATGGAGACAGGAATTTAAACTGGCCAACCGTATCCCCATGATTCCGATATTGACGGCATTAGCCTGCTTGTTTCTAGCTGCTTTCGTGTTTGAACTTGCAACGGTACATGCTGATTATTTTATTCCGGCACGTGTTTTAACAGGATTAGGAGCAATCTGTTTCACCCTGTTTTCTATCGTTAGCATATTGGAAAGCGGAACTTCTTCGAGGTAAAAATATAGCGTCACTATGTGCCCCGGATAGTGACGCTATCCTAAGCATATAGTGACGCCATCGTGACAGGATAGCGTCACTATTTTTATTTCTTCAATCTGACCTCGTAGACATCGTTCCAGCAGTCTTCAAAATAAAAAAGCATTATACTTAAATATAGAATCACATAGAAAAAACAGACCTACCTATATTGGATAATCTGCCATTTTTTTTGTTTTATGAAGTAATACTTCTATATTTGTGTATGCATAGAACTTATACCAAGCATAGGAATACGTAAACAAAATAAAGTAGAATTTGTATAAATGGTAACAATATGGAACAACTTATAGAATTATCACCTACTGAAATTAAATTAGCTTTCGTTGCTTCTTGCATTGAAGGGACTGCACGTCGGCTCGGCAAATCCTATCAAGAAATATACGCTCGAATGAAGTCCGTAGGGATGATAGCAAATTATATTCTACCTAATTATGAGGTACTTCATACCGAAAGTCGTGAACATGTGACAGATAATATGATAGAGTGTTTAACTACATGGGAGAGTAAAAAATGAAAATAACTGTATATCACGGCGGAACAGAAGTAGTCGTTAATCCAATCTGTGGCTTCGGACGCAAAAACCTTGATTTCGGACAGGGATTCTATGTTACAAACATTAAAGAGCAAGCTTCCAAATGGGCTATAGCTATATCGACCAAGAGACAGGCTAAAGCATTAATTAACATCTATCAATTAGACCGTGATACAATTCTGAAAGAAGGACGCTGCAAAATATTTAAAGCCTACGATGCCGAATGGCTGGAATTTATAGTAAACAGCCGAAAAGGATTGAATCCGGCAGCTAATTACGATTATATCGAAGGTGGTGTAGCTAACGACCGTGTTATTGATACCATAAATTTATATATGGCAGGATTAATGAATGCAGATGTAGCTTTACAACGTCTCGCTATGCACCAGCCGAACAATCAAATTTGCCTGTTAAACCAAGAATTAATTGATAAATACCTTAGTTATGATGGAACAGAATCTGCAGAATGACCCCGTAAAATCCCCTGTTATCCAAGAAATGATATTAAGTAACCGGATTGGCTGCATATCAGCCGAACTGGCAAAACGGCTGAATATTGCTCCCGAAAGAGCATTGGAATTATTTTATGAAAGTAAAACCTGCGCAGACTTACATAATAAAAATACTGGTCTCTATTTGTATGGCAATCTCTATATAGCTGATGAATTTATAAGAGAACATGAATACAAATAAGAGCTCTATATAATTGCAATTTGCCATAACAATATGTATTCCGAAACAGCTATTGCACTTTAGCACCACACAATTTTCATGCAGATTCACAAATTCTCCTACCAAGGTCAAATTGAAACAATTCTTCACTATCTAGATTCCATGATACAAAAGAATTGGACAGGTAAAACGGCAGATGAATTCAATCATTTGTTATCCATACCTGAATTAGCTAAAATTGCATGTATGTCTGTTCGTAACCTTCAGTTGATGTTTAAAGCTTATACAAGCGAAACATTACATCAATATATCATTCGCACACGTATGGAATATGCTCAGCAGTTGCTCAAAGACAAGAATATGAGTATTACTGAAATATGTGAATATATTGGATTTGCTAACCAATCAGCTTTAAATAATGCACTTCAGAAAAAGTATAATCTCACTCCTCGAGAATTACAAAAGAAATTATTGGAAACAACACATGTTTATCCTTCACCTATTCCTCTTTGCCGTATAGTGGAATCCGAAACAATACCTATTTTATTTTTATCTTATACCGGCGATTATAATACCTGTAGTTCAGTTGCTTTTGAGGCATATACTTGGGATTACCTGTATGAATATGCAAAAGAAAACTCTTTATTGCCAAATAAGGAAGATTATTGGGGGATAGCTTACGACGATACGGATATTACCTCATCAGAAAAATGCCGTTTTTATACTTGTATGACTATTCAAAGAGGAACAGGATTCAGTCCTTCTCTTACCAGTCAAATAAAGTATATGGAGTTACCCCAAAGCACATATGCAGTTTATACCCATCAAGGAGATTATGCATTATTAGATGCTTTTTATGAGACAATACTGAAACAATTACCACAATCTTAT